>CAZIQL010000056.1:0-16660 GCA_964541485.1 uncultured Lachnospiraceae bacterium | reverse complement strand
GGAATGCGCTTGCTGCTTTTCTCTTTACCGGAGACGACGTATTCAAGCAGATTAAGGACATTTCCGGTGGCGAACGCGGCAGAGTATCCCTCGCCAAGCTCATGCTCTCAGAATCCAATTTTCTGATGCTCGATGAGCCGACCAACCACTTAGATATTATGTCAAAAGAAATTTTAGAGAATGCGATTCAAAATTACACAGGAACCGTGCTCTACGTTTCCCACGACCGTTATTTTATCAACAAAACCGCAACCAAAATCCTGGATTTAACCAGTGGCAAGCTGATTACGTATCACGGAAATTATGATTACTATTTAGAGCATAAAGAAAACATGGAACGTCTTCATTTGCAAGGCATCGGTTATGGTGTTGGAAAAACGTCGGCCGGGCAGACTGTTTCCGGCAATGTTCGTGGTGCTTTCAGTACAGTTGCTGCCTCGGCAGGTGCCTCCGGTTCCACTGGTGATTCTACCGGAAAAGTGGATTGGAAACAGCAAAAGGAAGAACAGGCAAAGCTCCGCAAACGCCAGAATGATTTAAAGCGCATTGAAGCAGAGATTGAAAAATTAGAGACCAGAAGTGAAGAGCTGGATGTATTACTGGCGGATGAAACCATCTACACCGACCATACAAAGCTGCTCGAGATTACCAAGGAAAAGGATGCTGTTTCCGAACGGCTTTTAGAATTAATGGAAGAATGGGAACAGTTAGCAGAATAGCTTTTATATAATTTCAGACAGGAGGAAAATCCCTATGGAACATTACAATCCGTTACTGAAAAACAATGACAGCCCAAAATTTTTTACCATTGGCGAAATCATGCTTCGTCTCTCACCGCCAAACTACGAAAAAATCCGTATGGCAAATGATTTCGAAGCAAGCTACGGAGGCAGTGAAGCAAACATTGCACTTGCACTTGCCAATCTAGGCATTGACAGCACCTTCTTTAGTGTTGTCCCAAATAACAGCCTGGGTAAAAGCGCTGTCCGAATGCTTCGAAGTAATGACGTGCACTGCACTCCAATGATACTTAGTACACCGGAAGAAACTCCGACACACCGCCTTGGTACGTATTACCTGGAAACCGGTTACGGAATCCGTGCAAGTAAAGTGACCTATGACAGAAAGAATAGCGCTTTTACAGAATATGACTACTCCAAAGTAGATTTCAACGCTTTATTGGAAGGTTATGACTGGCTGCATCTGAGCGGTATTACTCCGGCACTTTGTCAGAACTGCCGTGATTTAATCATGACAGCCCTGAAGGTTGCAAAGGAAAAAGGCTTGACCATCAGCTGGGACGGCAATTTCCGTTCAGCCCTTTGGACCTGGGAAGAAGCAAGGGATTTCTGTACCGAATGCTTACCGTACGTCGATGTTTTATTTGGTATCGAACCATACCACTTATGGAAAGATGAGAATGACCACAGTAAGGGTGACGTAAAAGACGGCGTTCCGCTCCATCCGACTTACGAACAGCAGGATGAAATCTTCCGCAGATTTGTAGAACGTTATCCGAATTTGAAGTGTATTGCCCGTCATGTGCGCTATGCCCACAGCGGTAGCGAAAACAGCCTGAAAGCGTTTATGTGGTACAAAGGTCATACCTTTGAAAGCCGCCTGTTTACGTTCAATATTTTAGACCGTGTCGGTGGCGGCGACGCTTTTGCGAGCGGCCTCATCTATGCCATGATGAACAACTACCGCCCGATGGATATGGTAAACTTCGCCGTAGCAAGCAGTGTCATCAAACATACTATCCGCGGTGATGCCAATATCACAGACGATGCGAAGAGCATCCGAAAGATTATGGATATGAGTTTTGATATTAACAGATAGTGTCAAATAACCCGGTGACCATAAAGTAGATTTTTTGAGGAAATAACGAACTCTTTTATTTTTGCATTAGTCTCTTTATGGTCACCGGGCTTTTACCGTCTAAACATTAAAAATATCCTCACAGATGGTAAATTCCCAAGTATAATACTTCTTTTTACCATTTGTACAAAGTTTTCTCCCTTACAAATGGTAAAATCCTCTTAATTTTCTCTGTTTTTACCATCTAATAGCACTTTTAATTCGTCCAAATGGTAAACCCGTACTAAAGCTTCTCACTTTTTACCATCAGAACAACACAAGCATACTCCCAGATGGTAAGTAGCAAAAGTGCCCATCAACATAGTTTATCTATGTACGTACATCCTTGTCATTTCCGGTTCGTCATCCCCTTGCACCATGCAAAGGAACTCCCAACCATATCTTTCGTAAAACCCGGTATGGTCCGTTACCAGATAAACCGGAGAGATTTCCCCACGTAAATATGCCTCCATGCATTCTAAGTAAGCCTCTGTCGGAACTCCCCACTTATTATGAAACCATTCTGCAGCAGGCTTCATCCACTCAGGTTTCTCTCTTAATGTAATATATTGATATGATGTCATGCCTTTATCCTCCAATCATATTTCAAAATCCGGAATTACTCCGTTTTGTACACATCTGACAAGATTAAGAGCTTCCGTTCTCGCCCGTTCCATTCCTTTTTCTGAATTTCTCCAGGTATCACGGGTCGTATTCGTATCATCTGCCGGACAAGGGATCACCTTGATATGCGCCGGAAATAAATATCTTGCAATCATCAAACTTCGTCTCATGTGATATATCGTAGTCACTAGGAGCACCTTGTTGACTCTATTCAGCCAAAAAGCACGCTGCAATTCCACCATAGCACAAAGAAAATTTTCTATCGTATTCTTAGACGTATTTTCTAAAATAATGTGCTCTCCCGGCACCCCAAGTTCCAAAGCCTTTTGATACATCTGTTCCGCTTCGGTATTTTCTTCCCCCGGGAAATCTCTTAATGCTCCCCCACAAAACATAATCCTGTCAGCCCTTCCCGACTGATATGCCTTCACTGCTACAGGAACCCTGTACTTTGTTGCTTTTCTGCTTCCCAATACAATAATGCAATCCGCTTGTTCTCCCGTATCTTCTATACCTTCATACAGCAAACAGTCGATCAGTTCTGCAGTTAAATTTTCTTCTGAAATCTCCGACACCCACATGTTATCTCTCCTAACCTTCTATCACTCCAAAACATTCTCTCTCAAAAGAACCTTCTCCACCAAAAGCTCATCCTCTTCTACCCGAAACCACACTTCAAACTCCGCAAATCGCATCTTGTATACCCGCTCCGAATCATTCTGGTACTGCGGGCGTGGGTCCTGACTGAGAACTTCTAATAATCCCTCTCTCTTCTCCACAGGAATTGTCTTTAACAACTCTTCTGCCACCGATACCTTCAAAATGCCTTCCCTTTGATTCAGTGCAAACCCATCCACGGCATCCTCATGTGCATCCACATATCCCAGATACGGTTTTACATCAAAAATCGGAGTTCCGTTCATCAAATCCGCTCCTGAAACGTAAAGCACGGGACCAAGCACCGCATCTATCTCAAATTTCTCTAACTTCACAGAGCTAAGCCCCACCGGATTTGGACGAAACGGGGAACGGGTTGCAAACACACCGACTCTCGTATTCCCGCCAAGTCGCGGCGGACGCACTGTCGGACTCCACTCTCCTTTTCTATCCGTCTCCGAAAAATGCCAAAGAAGCCAAAGATGCGAATACTCCTCAACCCCTCGGAACGCATCCGGATTACGGAATTCTTCTTCAAACACAATTCTCGATACAAGCCCCGAAACCAGACCGCTCTGCCGCGGAATCCCAAACTTATCGATAAAATCATTTTCTATATGCGCGATGACACGAAATTCTACTTTTTCCATACAAAAATCCCCCTTTGAATCCTGGCTACATTATAACGCATTTGTAGCGATTCCAAAAGGGGATTTTTAAATAAGGACGCTCCGGAAACAAGTTTCCGAGCGCCCTTTTCTCTTTAAAACTTTGCTTATCCCGCATAGAGTGGATGCTTATCCGTCAGTCCCTTTACCAGTGCCTTCACTTCATCAACAGCTGCTTCCTTCTTTGTCACAGCCAGATGAATTGCCTCTGCAACCACATCCATATCCTCAGCCGTAAAGCCTCTTGTGGTAACAGCTGCGGAGCCAAGACGAATACCGCTGGTTACAAACGGAGAAGTCGGATCATTTGGAATGGAATTTTTATTACAGGTGATGTTTACTGCATCCAAGAGCTTTTCGGTCTCCTTACCGGTTACACCCATGCTCTGTAAATCTACCAGCATCAGGTGATTGTCCGTACCACCGGAAACCAGATGGAAGCCACGCTTTGTAAGACCGTCCGCAAGTGCCGCTGCATTTGTCACGATATCCTGTGCATAGGTCTTAAACTCCGGCTGCAAAGCTTCCTTAAAGCAGACTGCCTTTGCTGCAATCACATGCATCAGCGGACCACCCTGAATGCCCGGGAACACACACTTGTTTAACTTATGCTCCTCTGCAAACTCAGCAGAAGAAAGAATCAGACCGCCTCTTGGCCCACGCAAGGTCTTATGCGTGGTTGACGTAGTCACATGTGCATAAGGAATCGGGGAGGGATGTGTTCCGCCCGCAACCAGACCTGCAATATGTGCCATATCTACCATGAGGTATGCACCAACTTCATCTGCAATCTCACGGAACTTCTTAAAATCAATCGTTCTTGCATAAGCAGAAGCGCCTGCAATAATCATCTTTGGCTTTGCTTCCTTTGCAATACGCAAAACCTCATCATAATCTATGTAGCCTTCATCATTTACTCCATAAGGCACGATATTAAAATAGGAGCCGGAGAAATTCACTGGGCTTCCGTGTGAAAGATGTCCTCCATGTGCCAGATTCATACCGAGTACGGTATCTCCCGGCTGAAGAAGTGCAAAGAACACTGCCATATTTGCCTGTGCACCGGAATGCGGCTGAACATTGGCATAAGTGCAACCATATAATTCCTTTACTCTCTCTATTGCAAGATTTTCTGCCATATCCACAAACTCACAGCCACCATAGTAACGCTTTGCAGGATAACCCTCTGCGTACTTGTTGGTTAATGGACTTCCCATCGCTGCCATCACAGCCTTACTAACAAAATTTTCAGAGGCAATCAGTTCAATGTGATCTCTCTGTCTGCCAAGCTCTAAATCCATTGCCTTAGCAAGTTCCGGGTCAAATACTTTTACTTCATCAAAAGAATACATGGCATTTTCTCCTTTTCCCTTGTTGTATTTTATTACTGTATCACAGTAAACAGATAAAACAATTATAGCATATCCCCTACAAAAAAGCGACTGCTTTTTCATAATATTTTATTCTTGAATACATAAGCAATTCTTATCGGCTCATCCGGTAATCCCGCATGACTGCCTGAAGTGTCACATTGCCACGGAACTCATTCTTATCCGGATAATAAATCATCGAAAACCTCACCGCATTCTCTCTTCCCTGATACATCCGGTTCAATTCCGCCTCGCCAAACACCGCCGCTACACTCTGATTGAACTCCTCGATGTCCCCAAAAAACATGGTATCAAACAGTCTGCCGTATTCATTTTCCACAAACAGCTTTAACACATTGGCATTCTTCCCAAGAATCATTGCTTTTTTTATTTTCAGATTCCGCTCTGCAAACAACGGTTTTTCATTCCCTGTACCAAACGGCTCTAACATCGCAAGCTCATCAATGACTCGCTCGGTTACCAGACCAAACGGAAGCACCACATCAATCGAAATCTTTTCTGTCAGGTCCTCTTCGGTCAGCTTACAGTTCTCAATCAGACGTTCCCGGAACGTCTCTACGTTTTCCTTTGGAAGCGACAATCCCGCCGCCTTCGGATGTCCGCCAAACTTCGTCAATAAGTCCTTGCACTCACAAAGTGCTTCATACATATGGTACCCGTCAATGGAACGTCCTGACCCCTTACAACCATCTTCGGCATCTGTAAGCACAATCGTCGGGCGGTAAAACTGCTCTCTGACACGCCCTGCAATAATCCCTGCAAGACTTTCATGACACTCCGGAAGATATGCCACTAATACCGGATCCAGCGCCTCCTGCGCCGCAAAATACTCCCGACACTCCTTTACATACTTCATCGTCATATCCTTGCGGACCGCATTTAATTCCGTCACATCTTTTGCCAGTGCCGCTGCCGCAACCGGATTTTCCGTGAGTAAAAGAGCCAGCCCCTTTTCTGCCGTATCCAATCGTCCGGAGGCATTCAGACACGGTCCTAACACAAACCCAAAATGATATCCGCTTAGGTTCTCTTTATTTAATTGATTTTCTTCAATCAACGCATTGATCCCGTAATCAGTACAATTCTTTATCTCATTCAACCCGAGCGCAACCACAGCCCGGTTCTCTCCTCGCAGTTCCATGACATCGCAGACCGTTGCCATCGCAACATACGGAAGAAGACTTTGCATAAACGCATCGGAAATCCCCACCTGCTTTGCCAGACAAAGCATGACCTTATATGCCACAAGTGCTCCACAGATTCCCGGAAATGTGGTGGACTCTCCCTCCTGTTTTGGATTCACCACAACATCCGCAGGCGGTAGCACCTGATGTACTCCGTCCTCTCTTTCTTCTACCGGCACCTCATGATGATCGGTCAGTACCACGCGGATACCTGCCTTCTTTGCCATGCAAATCGGCTCCATCGCCGCAATTCCGTTATCGCAGGTCAGAATCGTATCAATGCCATCCCGCACCGATTCTTCCACCATCTCTGTGTTCATACCATATCCGTCACGGATGCGGTCGGGAATCCGGTAATCAACCCTGGCTCCAGCTATACAAAGCGTCCGATACAATAAATACACCGATACAATCCCATCCACATCATAATCCCCGATGATACGGATACGTTTTCCCTGTTCAATATCTTCCCTTAGCATTCCTGCCGCTGTCACTGCATTCTTTAACAGCTCCGGCACCACAAGCGCAGAAAGAGAAGGATGCAGGAAAGCATCCCTCTCTTCCTTTGTATCAAGACCACGGTTGACGAGCAGTCTTGCCGTCACCTCCGTGATATTATGTTCTTTACAAATTGCCTCAAAATCTGCTTTTTTATTCTTCACTACCCATTTTTGCTGCATCTTTTTCTCTCTGCTTTTCTAACTTTCTCTGCTTTCTATTCTGATTTTTCTTCTTAATGAAAACTACAAAAAGCACGATTACCACAGCCCAGAATACCAGATACGGAAGATTGGTCACAACCCAGACAAAAACATCCTGCACATCAGATGTAATGTCATCCATCGTATTCTTCCAGCCACTGCTGATTCTTTCCCAGACAGTCACAGGTGTCGGTTCTGTCACCTTTGTCACTTCCGATACGGAGAGAGTCACTGTACTGTAAGAAATCTTATCATCATATGTACGAAGCTGTGCTTTGTAGCTTTCTAACTCATAGCGGACATCCGTTAATCTGTCCTGCAAAGTAATAATGGAATCCAGATTCACGGCCTTTTCCAAAAGATTCAACAAACTTTCCTGTTCAATCTCAAGTGCCTTGATACGGCTTTCGGTATCTACATAAGAAAGTGTAACATCCTGCTCCCCAAGTGTCTTGTTTGTAATAGTTGCAATACCGTCTAAGCCTGCCAGGAACTCATCTAATTTTGCTTCCGGCACACGGATGGTATAAGAAGCATATCTTCTTCCACCGTAATAATTGGAACCGGATACATCCGCATACTGAAAATATGCACCGGTCTCTGCCACCTTCTGCTCCAGTGCTGCTGCAAACGCGTCAAAATCCAGTGTCTGCATGGTCAGCTTTGCTGTCTTGATAGTCTTCCGGGTCGATGTGGTCAAAGTACCCGTTGCCTCTTCTGTCACAGGGGTCTCCTCTGCTTTACCCGAAAGAGAGGAGCTATAACTGTATTCATAGTATCCGTCCCATGCTGTTCCCGTGGAAACTACCATATCCGCAGTCTCTGACTTTAACGAACTGCCATTATTAGAATAATACGAATCCGATGCCTCCATGGAAGCTCCACACGCTGTCAGTCCTCCCAGCAAAAGAACCGCCGTCAGTCCTCCTGCCATCATCTTTTTTACTAAACTTTTTTTCATCATAAATTTACGCCTCCTCAAATTGCACAAAACGGCAGACAGTAAATGCTGTCCACCGTTCTGTTTTTACTGTTTCACTTGTTTGACGTCATTCGATATTAAAAAGTTTCATCCTTTAAAAAATAATTTATTGTTCTGCCGGTACATCCGTCGGTGCAGGTGTCACTGTCAGCTTGGCCAGCCTCTCCGCCTCTTCCTGTGCCGCCTCTTCCTGTGTCAGAAATGCACCGTTTACATATGTTGCAGAGGCATTCCAAAGCATCCACTCTGTACCACCGTTTTCATATAATGCCGTTATCTGTTTTCGCACCTCTTCTGCCGTGTACCCAAAGCCCTGGAACCACGGTCTTAAAATTGCCCGGTTCTCTTCACTCAATGCACTCAGTTTCTTTACCGCAGCCTTCACCTCAATGGTAACAAGCTCGTACGGCATCTTCCATGCATTCTCAAGACCTGCATAAAGTTTATTGTAGTGCGAAGGATAAATCATTGGGCAAATGTAATCCAGCCATCTGGACATGTCTACCAGATTCTGACCTACTCTTGCCGCATCCGTTTTACTTTGGATGACACCACCGTAAACAGAGGCACTCACATAAGCGCCCAACGGTTTCAACCGGTTGCATGCATACATCGTAAACTCGGAAATAATATCTTCAAAAGAGGTGGTTTCCGCTTCCGGACCAAAATCCACCTTGAAAGTGAAGTCTTCCCAGGAGTTTCCGCTTGCGATGATACCGTTTGTTGAAAAACGGATGTAATCGAAACAGATTTCATCAAATCCATCCAAAACAGCCTGCTCTGCAATATCCACCAGATACACCCAGGTATCCCTGTTGTATGGATTCATCCAGGTAACCCCTTCGTTATCACGGTACATGCTGCCGTCTTTGTTGTAGAGCATAAATTCCGGATATACATCGTCAATCACATTGTCCTTAAAACATACGATTCTGGCAATGCAGTAAATTCCCCTTGCTTTCAATTCTGCAAGAAGTGCCGGCATATCCTTGTAATTTGCGACCCAGGTGCCGGACTTTTGTATTGCTTCGCATTCCATCTTATAGGTGACACGTCCCGTATCAGCCTTTACGTCAATTACCACGGCATTCAACTCGCTTGTTTCTGCAAGACGGAGTATCTCAGCCAGAATATCTTCTTCGTTTAAATCTAAACCTCCGTGAGCACCCCGAATCGTCACCTTTTCTCTCGTATCCACAAAGCCATCCAGATAATCCGCATCCCATACCGTAGGTGGTGGAGTCGGCGTGCACGGAAGCCCTGTTTCCGGAGAAGTCGGCAATGGTGTCGGTGTGCTGGTCGGCGTCGGCGTTGGTGTACTTGTCGGCGTCGGCGTCGGTGTTGGTGTCGGCGTTGGCGTTGGTGATCCCGGAACCGGAGTTGTTGTCGGGACACCCGGCAATTCTCCCAAATTTTCCTTAGACAACTGGTACGCAAACACACCAAATACTACTGCTAATAACACGACAAGCAGAACGGCACATATCATTCCGAACCCCGGACCACGTTTCCCCGGTCTTCTTCCCGAAGTGCCAAAATCCAAATACATATCTCTATCTCTGCCCATCTAATCCAGCCTTTCTAAATTTCATTACTTACCGCAGCAGAACTTATACTTCTTACCGGAACCACATGGACAAGGATCGTTTCTGCCAACCTTTTTCTCCTTTACTACAGTACCGGACTTTTTCTGCTCCTTATAAAGCTCTTTTCTTCTTTCCTCTGTTAAAAGCGCATCCCACTGAGGAAGCTCATATAACCAATCAGCTCTTGCCTCAACCATGTTGTAATACAGCTTCTCAACATCAAACTCAAGACTTACTTCTGTATCTTCTTCCATTGTCTCAATCGGATTTGGTGTAACCAAACTATCATTGATGCCGTCCAAAAATCCGGTCATTACCTGTACCGGGATTTCGTACTTATCTGCCAATTCCTTTACAGTACCCTTTACTACATTCTTTGGATCTTCTAACAGCTTTTCGTAGATTCCCTTTTCAATATTGAAATAGTTGCCCCAGAAGAGCTGTCCTTCTTTTGTGTTCATATCTTTTCCATACGCAACCTCGCGCCAATTTTCTAACATAGACATAGTATTTTCTTCCTTTCTCTTTCTTAAACTTTCTAAAACCGTCCGTTCTTTTGACAGTTTCATTTCACTTGAATAAGATAACAGATTTTATCTGTCATGTAAATAGTCACGGATGACTATTTCCCATATTTCTCTTCAATTTCTTTTGCAATGTCCTCCGGCTTTTCTCCTGCCGCGATTCTCTTTTCAATCTGCTTCATTTCTTTTCTTGTGATACCATCATCCTTGTGTGCCCACTCATAAAGTTTGATAAAAATCCACAAAAGAACCGGTACAAAGATGGTAGCGACCACGCTGGCCATAAACAATCCGTTTGCTTCCGGTCTTGCCATCACTGCCGCAATCGCGGACACCAGATACATCAGGACAATTACGCCGATACCAATCCAAGCTGCAACTCGTTTAACCATTTTCATTTTCCTCTTTCAGTTTTTTTAACCATTGTTTCTGTACTGCCTCATATCCCTGCTCGGAACACTCATAAAACGTCTCTCCGCGTAAGCCTTCCGGAAGGTACGGCTGACCGGAATAGTGGTTTTTGAACATGTGTGAATACTGATACCCGATACCGTGTCCAAGCTTTCCTGCATTTTTGTAATGCGCATCCTGCAGATATGGCGGAATCGGATCGGTACGTCTTGACTGCACCAGTTCCATCGCCTTATCAATCGCACAGATAGCAGAATTACTCTTTGGTGCACATGCCACATATGCTGCAGCCTGCGCAAGAACGATCCGAGCCTCCGGCATACCAAGGCGCTCTACCGCAAGTGCAGCATTTGTTGCCACCACAAGCGCATTCGGATCCGCATTCGACACATCCTCTGCCGCACAAATCATAATGCGCCTTGCAATAAAAGCAACCTCTTCACCTGCTGCCAGCATCCTTGCCAGATAATAAATTGCCGCATCCGGGTCCGAACCCCGCATGCTCTTTATAAAAGCGGAAATTGTATCATAATGATTATCTCCGTCTTTATCGTATCTTAACACTCTTTTTTGGATACATTCCGAAGCTGTCTCTGTGGTAATGTGTATTTTTCCGTCTTCGGAACGCTCTGTTGTCAGTACTCCCAGTTCAATCGCATTGAGTGCTGACCTTGCATCCCCGTTTGCCATATCTGCCAGAAAATCGAGCGCCTCCTCCGTAATATCGGCATCATATGCCCCAAGACCTCTTTCCCTGTCCGTAATGGCTCTGAGAATCAGTGCTTTGATATCTTCCTTTTCTAGCGACTTAAGTTCAAAGATAATGGACCTTGAAATCAAAGCTCCATTGACCTCAAAATACGGGTTTTCTGTCGTGGCACCAATCAAAATCACGGTACCGTCCTCCACAAACGGAAGCAGATAATCCTGCTGCCCTTTATTAAACCGGTGAATCTCATCCACAAACAAAATCGTCCGCTTGCCGTACATGCCGAGCCGCTCTTTTGCCCCATGGATGACCTCCTCCATGTCCTTTTTTCCTGCCGAAGTCGCATTGATCTGGGTAAATTCAGCACTCGTTGTATTGGCAATAACTTTAGCCAGTGTCGTTTTTCCCGTACCCGGCGGTCCGTAAAAGATAACCGAACTGATTTTATCCGCCTTAATCGCACGGTAGAGAAGCTTGTCCTTGCCGATAATGTGCTGCTGTCCCACCACCTCATCCAATGTCTGCGGACGAAGCCTGGAGGCTAACGGCGACTCCTTTTCCTTTTTCACTTCGTTCATGTATTCAAATAAATCCATGCACTCATCCTGCCTTACTCAAATAAAATAATCTCTCCGTCCTTGTCTGCAAACCAAAGTTCCTCTTCTTCCGAAATTTCTGCCCTGCCCGAAGTAGCTTCTGTCACTTTCTTTATAAAGCCCTCCTGAGCTGACGGTGTAACAAGGACATATGCCGTCACCACGTCGGTATAATCCGTAGATAACATCGTATAACCGCCTGTGGCAACCAAATACTGAATCTTTCCGATTCCGTTATAATCTGTTACAATCTTGATTTTCTTCCCGAATTGCTTTGTAATAACCGTACTGTTTTCCAGTCCTGCCTTCACCGCCGCCTGATACGCACGCACCAGCCCCCCGGTCCCAAGAAGCACCCCGCCAAAATATCTGGTGACCACAACACAGACATTATGAACGCCTTCGTTTAACAGCACATCCAGCATCGGTCTGCCCGCAGTCTTTTGCGGTTCTCCATCATCACTGCACCGTTCCAGTTCATGATTCAGTCCAATCGTATATGCAGAGCAGTTATGCCTGGCATCCCAGTATTTTTTTTTGGTTGCCTCAATAAAGCCCAATGCGGTTTCTTCATCCTCGCACGGAATCACCGTAGCAATGAACCTTGACTTCTTCTCTACGATTTCGCCCACACCGCCTTCATAAACGGTTTTGTACTGTTTGTCCATATCAATTCTCCATCTTCTGTCGCTTACATAAAACGATTTCCTGCCGCATCATACTGAAAGCCGGCTGCTGCAAGCGTTTCTTCCAGCCAGACACGGTCAACCCCCATATCCTCGCATAATGCATCCAAATTTGCATAATAGTCACGGAGCTTTAAATTAATTACACTGTATAACATCATCGGGTCCTTCGGTAATTCCATTTTTTACTCCCATTCTTCCTTTTCCGGATTCTTGTCATAAGTATCCATGATTATACCATATTCCCCCTTCTGTTTCAAGCAGACACCCCTTTTGAAAAAAACTTTTATAAACTTTCCTGTTCCATCCCATACTTAATAACAGAACCTTATTCGTATGAAACATTTTTGTAATAAAATCTACACAGTCTTTTGATTGAATATCAGGGAAGAATTTGATATAATTATTATGGTTTATTTTGAATTCAAAACCTTTCAAAGGATTAATCTGATAGACAAAACAGAAAGGAATATCTTATGGATTTTAGTAAAGCAGCAGTCAAAAAAAAATTAAAACAATTAAAAACCACTACACCCCGGGTATCTTCTAAAATAAACGTAAACATTTTCCGGTTGTTTGTGGTATTCATTATCTTTCTTGTTGTCACAGGTGTCATGGCGGCATTGGGAACTCTGGAGGGTTTGGTTGCCTCCGCACCGGACATCAGTAACATCAACGTCGTGCCAACCGGTTACACAACCAAATTCTACTACACAGACGGTACCATTTCACAGACACTGGTCGGTGCCGGCGGAAACCGTGAATATGTTACCATCGACCAGATTCCGGTCCATGTACAGAATGCTTTCATTGCAATTGAAGATGAGCGTTTCCGTGAGCATGACGGTATCGATGTACGAAGTATTTTCCGTGCTGCGGTCGAGATGCTTACCTCCGGTTCCCTGCAAAGTGGTGCCAGTACCATTACGCAGCAGTTGTTAAAGAATCAGATTTTTGGCGGTGGTAATGAAGAGGGCGATGTCAATAAAGTTGTCCGTAAGATTCAGGAGCAGTACCTTGCTATCCAATTAGAAAACACGCTGGATAAGGACACCATCTTGGAATACTACCTGAATACCATCAACCTTGGTCAAGGTGCCTACGGCGTCCAGATGGCTGCCCAGACTTATTTTGGCAAAGATGTCAGTGACCTGACTATTTCGGAAGCAGCCGTGCTTGCATGCCTTCCAAAATCTCCTACCAACATGAACCCGGTTACCAATGTAGCCGAAAACATGGAACGACGCGATACCGTGCTTTGGATGATGCACAAGTTAGAATTCATCACCGATGAAGAATATGCCGAAGCACTTGCTGATACGGAACCGGTTTATATGAGAATCGCTTCCTATATCCAGGAAACCTCCGAGGTTTCTTATTACAGTTACTTTACAGACGAGCTGATTTCACAGCTGATGGAAGACCTCCAGACAAAACTTGGCTACACTGCCTCTCAGGCATCTTCGCTGATTTACACCGGTGGTCTTCGCGTTTACACCACACAGGACCGTCAGATTCAGGAAATCTGTGATGAGGTTGTCGCAAATCCTGACATGTATCCTGACGTAGGAGAGGGATCCTATTATGATTTGACATATGCCCTTTCTGTTCTGAAGGCAGACGGTACCACCATTCACTATCAGCTCGGAGACTTCATCAAATTCCATAACTCTTTTGTGGGAGAAGAAGATTCGGTTATCGTGCGTATTGTCGGTGGTGTATATAATCTTCTCTTCACCGATTTGGAATACATTACCGCATGTGTTGATGAATTCCGTGCCGCAAAGGTAGAAGAAGACGATAAGATTTTAGGTGAAAAATTTGTTCCTACCATCCAGCCACAGGTTTCATTAACCATTATGGATCAGGAAACCGGTGCTGTGGTAGCCATCGTCGGCGGCCGCGGTGAAAAAACAGGTAACCGTACCTTAAACCGTGCCACCACAAGCATCCGTCAGGTAGGTTCCACGTTTAAGGTTCTGGCTGCTTTCCTGCCGGCCATTGACTCCGGTGAAATGACGCTTGCCACTCCGATTGATGACTCTCCGTTCTTCTATCCGGGTGATACAAAGGAAGTCACCAACTGGTACAAAAAAATACCTCCGTTTATGGGTCTTAGCACGATACGCCGTGCCATCTCCTATTCCATGAACGTAGTTGCCGTTAAAACACTCGCTGAGGTTACTCCTCAGGTAGGTTTTGAATATTTAAAAAAGCTCGGCTTTACCACTTTGGTGGAATATCAGGTCAGTGCAGACGGAAAGGTTTATTCCGATATCAATCTTCCACTTGCACTCGGAGGTCTGACCAACGGTGTATCAAACCTTGAGATGACAGCAGCCTTTGCTTCTATTGCAAACGGTGGCGTTTACAATACACCGTACTACTACACAAAGGTACTTGACCACAACGGAAATGTCCTTTTGGAAAACACCACTACTTCCAAGCAGGTAATGAAAACCTCTACGGCATATCTGTTAACCAGTGCGATGGAGGACATTACCGTACCGGGACTCAGTTCCAGTACGCAGGTTGCATTTGTTGATTACAATATGCCGGTAGCCGGTAAAACCGGTACTACCACAAACACCTATGACCGTTGGTTCTGTGGATACACTCCGTATTATACCTGCTCCATCTGGATTGGCTTTGATAACAACTACACGCTGCAAAACGCTAAACAGAACATCATCTGGCGCACCATCATGGAAACTATCCATGCAAAGAAGAATCTTCCATACAAGGAATTTGATATTCCGGATTCCATTCTGACCGCAAAGGTATGTACAAAATCCGGAAAGCTTGCCATTACCGGAATTTGCGACCAGTATGAAGCCGGTTCCACAGTTAAAACAGAGTACTTTGCAAAGGGTACAGTTCCTACCGAATATTGTGACTGTCATGTAAAAGCCACTATCTGTCTGGATACCGGATTACTTGCCACGGAACACTGTACCAACACAAAAGAACGTGTTCTGTTAATCAAAGACGAACCGATTATTTACTATCCTACAGCACTTGATCCGACTACTGCTGTTCCTACTCCTACTCCGGAAGGCTACATCCCAACCGAAGCAGAGCTAAAGGAAGAAAATATCAAAAAGCAATATGAATACACCACTTCGGACACGAAATATATTCTTCCGTCCGAATTCTGTGACCTGCATACTATTATCGAGATGCCGGAGATTCCGGAGGACCCGATTATTACAGATTTGCCGGGACTTGAAGACATTTTCCCTAGTCTGACCCCGACACCGTCTGTCACCCCTTCTCTGTCACCGACTCCTAGTCCTACTCCGATCCCGGAGGATGATGTTGCGAATCCTTTTGGCGGAAATGGATACCAGGCACACTAAAAGCCCAAAAAGGATGCTGCAATTCTGGCGGCATCCTTTTTCTTTCTACTATTCTTTCTACTATTCTTTCTATTTTTCTCCTGCTGTTTTAATCCGGGGCTGAAAAATAACCGATGCAATATATCCAAAAATAAGTGCCGCCGAAATCCCGGCAGCGGCAGCTGTAAATCCTCCCTTAAAGATTCCGATAAACCCTTCCTCCATCACTGCTTTTTTCACTCCCTCAAATAACGTATGTCCAAATCCAAGCAGCGGAACGCTTGCTCCTGCCCCCGCAAATTCCTTCCACGGTCCATACAGTCCAAGAAAACTAAGCACCGAACCGGAAATGACCAGAATTACCATCACTCGTCCCGGCAACAGCTTTGTCTTATCCATTAAAATCTGTACCAGCGCACATGTCAGTCCACCGGTAATAAACGCTATGATATACTCCATCCTCACTGCTCCTTCCATTCCAACGCAACCGCATGTGCAATTCCCGGCACCGTATCTCCTTCATTGGCACTGACAGAGGAAAGCAGCGCTCCGGTAGGCACAAACAACACGCGTTTCCACTTTTTCTCTTTCAGGCAATGTAGGATATATCCTGCCAGTGTTACTGCTGCACAGCCACAGCCGCTTCCGCCGCTGTGCACATCCTGGGATTTCAAGTCATAAATCTGTAGTCCACAGTCCATATGCTGCTTCTCTATGTCATATCCTTTTGCTTTCAATAAATCAAT
>CAZIQL010000055.1:0-16710 GCA_964541485.1 uncultured Lachnospiraceae bacterium | reverse complement strand
AGCACTATGCCTACAGCGACTTTTCTTTATGACTGTTTTTTTACAGCCCCTTTTCTAAAATCGCGTCCTATGGACGCTTCTGTACCAACTATTCTGTTTCTGCCTCCTCAAACATGCTGCTAAAAGGCTACCGTAGTCTACCTTTTCAAAAAGAAACCGGAGAAGTACGAGCCGACCCTGAATGTCTTTTTGTGGCAGGTTGCTGCGCTCTCTATATAAAAGAGGAGCTGCGCGTGTCAAGTGTTCTTAAGCTTCCGAAAATTTCTATGCGGCGCCAGCCGTCTATGAGGAAGAAGCGAAGCGGATTCCGAATAGTACATGGCTTTTATTTTAAGAAGAACTTGTACTTCATTTATATTTATATTCAATAAATACTTGAAATATTTCCTGCAAACTAAAAAATTTCGCCTCATCAACAGACCCATCCTGATTCAGACATTGGAATAAGGTATTGCTAATCCCGCCGGCATAGAAAGCGCAGATGACTTCTATTTGATTTTTATTTAATGTTTTACCTAAGTCGGTCTGTTTCAGGGCATCCATGGCATCATAGCGTGTCTGTTCCAAAAGAAGGGAAAGCAGCAACGGAAATACGGTACTGTTTTTTACATTAACGACAAGCTTTTTATGTTGTTTGATAAACAAAAGCATTTGTTGGCACATATGAGTCAGGTATGCATTAAAATCATTTTCATCATTATCATGTGTGATTTGTTCATGAAAGGAAGCAACAATTTCTTTGATATAATGAGTGAAATATTCATATTTGTCCGCAAAGTGCTTATAAAAGGTGGCACGACGTATCATGGCGCGGTCGCAAAGCTCATTTACGGTAAAATCTTCAAAATGTGTCTGTTCCAATAATTCTGTAAAGGCAGTATGAAGTGCCAAATACGTTTTTTGAATTCTAAGATCTGTTTTTGTATCCAAATGAATTCTCCTTTCTATGAGATGTTCGGAAACATTTTAATATGTTTTGTCAATTATCTTACATTAGGTCAAATCTGTCAGTTGCATTTGTGTTTCTTATAGACTAACATAAATAATATACAAATGTCAATTATCTTGAGAGCTTGGCTTTGAAAGGAGAAAATAAAATGGAAAAAGTGAAATACATTTCAGCCGGTGTAGGTGAAAGGGTGCAGTATATTGCCCATAAGTATAACGATACAACCATACGTTTCCTGTTGCATTATCCTGGAATGTTATGTCCGGACACCTTGTGTGCTGCTACGAAGGCTGTGATTGATAGCGTAGATGTGTTACACGCTTCTTTCATTGCAAAAAGCAGAACATCGCACTGGAAGGTACATACCGAGTACAATGCAGAGGATTATTTTGCTGTAATGGAATGCGATGGGAACCCGATGAAACCGGCACAGAGTATTGCACTAGAGAGTATTGGTCATAAGGACAAATGTCAAATGCATGTGACATTGGTACAGGGAGAAGCAAGCAGTGCGGTTGTTGTAAGGATAAGCCATCTGGTGGTAGACGGAAGTGACGGAAAGTATTTGTTGAACAAACTGGCAGAGAGTTACCGGTTACAGGAACAGACAGAAACCACAACTTCTCTGGAGGTAAAGAACGGAAGCCGCTCAGCAATGAATGCATACAGCGAACTACACATAAAAGAACTGACATCTCTTGTGAAAATGCCGTTTAATGGCGTGAAAACTGAGTATCCGTTTAATAATCCAAAAGAACATGGAGTACTTCGGATGCTGCGTAGTACGATTCCGGCAGAAGTATTGGGAGAGGCAAGAAAAAAAGCAAAGGAAGAGAATGCGACGGTAAATGATTTGCTTCTGACGGCATGTTATCGTTCTTATGCAAAAACAATCAATCGGGAAGGTGCTATGAGCATTTCTTCTATGATGGATTTAAGAAACCATTGCAAAGATGGAATTTCTGAAGGACTTTCCAATATGTCAGGAGGGTTGGGGACTACGCTTGAAATAGTACCGGAAAACAGTTTTAAAAATGACTTAAAATGCATTGTGGAACAGACCAAAACAGAAAAATCAAATCCATTAGCAGGACTAGATGGTATGCCGGTAATGCATATGGCAACCAAAACATTTCCAATGTGGCTGCTTTTACAGGTGGCAGATGTTGTGTACAGTGCATTGTCATTAAGTCTTACAAACCTGGGTAATATTCCATGCGAACCGCTTATTATGAGAGGACTAAAACCAATCGAAGGCGTTTTTGGAGGTCCGTTAAAGCGGAAACCTTCGGTACAGGTAGGAACAGCGAGCTTTGACGGCACAGCAGAGTTAACCATTCTGGGCGATTTTGTGACAGAGGATATAGAGTCCTTACAAAGCTTTTTAGATGGAATCCGTGAAGAATTGGAAATGTATTTAGAGAGTAATTAACATGATTTTTCGGCTATCCATTGGTGCAGTGATTTTAGAATAAGAATAAAAAAGGAGTTGTTGCATCGACAACTCCTTTTGTGCATGATTCTGTGCCTTTTAAGCAGCCCGGAAATTAGCGATTGTTATTGTTGTTATTCTTCTGGTTATTGTTCTGATTATTGTTCTGATTATTCTTCTGGTTCTGGTTGTTCTTCTGATTCTGATTATTATTGTTCTTGTTGTTCTTCTGATTGTTGTTATTGTTGTTCTGGTTGTTATTGTTCATGATGGTTGCTACCTCCTTTAATGGTTTACAAGCATAGTTTGTCTCTTTTTTGGAAACCTATACTTAAGAATGTATTCAAAATTAAATTGACAAGGAGGGGAAAATTTGCTTTTAATTCAGAACGGGTTGTTATATACCATGGAAACGGAACAGTTACTCCGGGCGGATTTGCTATTAAAAGAGGGAAAAATTGAAAAAATAGCAAAAAAAATAAATAAAACAGAGCAAATGCAGGTGTTGGATGCCAAAGGAATGCGCATTTACCCCGGTTTCATTGATGCACACAGTCATATCGGTATTTCAGAAGAGAAAATCAGTGGTCAGGGAGATGAGTGTAATGAGGGTACGAATCCGGTGACACCGACCATGCGTGCAATTGATGCAATTAATCCAATGGACAGTGCGTTTCATAATGCAATTGCAGCAGGAATTACCGGAGTCATGGTTGGCCCGGGAAGTGCGAATGCTATTGGAGGTCAGTTTGCATTCATTAAAACGGATGGCCGTTGTATTGATGATATGGTCGTGCTTGCGCCTGCTGCCATGAAAATTGCATTTGGTGAGAACCCAATGACAAATTACGGAATGAACGGTAACATTCCGTCAACTCGTATGGCAATTGCTGCTTTAATCAGGGAGGAGTTATTTAAAGCTCGTCAATATTTTGTAAAAACGGGACCGGATGCAGAAGAAAAGGATTTCACCATGGAGTGTTACAGAGAGGTATTTGAAGGGAAGATTCCGCTAAAAGCACATGTGCACCGGGTGGATGATATTTTTACAGCAATTCGGATTGCAAAGGAGTTTGGCTTGGGACTTACACTGGATCATTGTACAGAAGGGCACCTGATAGCGGAAGAAATTACTGCGAGTGGTTTTCCTGCTATTGTCGGACCCTCTCTTGCTTCTCGGACGAAAAAAGAAGTTAGTTTATCAGATTTTAAGACAGCAGGAATTCTTCAGAAAGCAGGAGTGACAGTTGCACTTACAACAGACCATCCGGTATCCAGACAGCAGTATTTACCACTATGTGCCGGGCTTTCGGTGAAGGAAGGAATGGACGAGTGGGGAGCGCTTCGGGCAATTACCATTGATGCAGCACGAATCTGTCGTGTCGAACACCGTCTTGGAAGTATTAAGGTGGGAAAGGATGCGGACCTAGTCATCTGTGACGGAAACCCGTTGGAAATCAAAACCTCAGTTCATATGACAATCATCAACGGACGGATTGTCTGGTCAAAGGAAAAAGCGGAAGCAAAGAAATAAAGAGAAATACCGCTCCATAAAAGCAATTTACAGAGCGGTATACTTATTATCTGATCTGCACCTCAAAAGCTGTAGTCTGAGGTGGAATACTTGCCGTCATGAAGGTGGCGTGGCGTACTGTAACACGTTGACCTTGTCTGAGGGCGTTAAAGTCAACCTGTCTTCCGAAACGGTCAAAAATACGCGCATTCTCCGGAACATTAAACTGAATCAGGGAAACCGGATTGCCGTTGCTGATTGTTGAAAAATTGCGGTTCGTACGGTTTACATTAATAATTATTCCGGTTGTGGTGCTTTCTGCGAAGTTTGTGCTGGTTACACGAATCGTATAGGCAGTTGCCTGTGGTGGGTTGCTGCGTGTCATGGCAGAAGAGAGGGAGGCATTGATTAGCATCCCTGTTCTTAAAAATGAAACAGGGATTTGAGTACCGTCGGCATTAAAAACTCTTGTGGCACTACCGACAACGAGTACAACAGTCTGTGTGTTTCTTACACAATTAATACAGTCGGAGTAAGATACAGTAACGAAAGTAGTACCGCCGCTTGTACTGATGTTTTCAATTCGTCCGTTTGTAATGTTTGTTACCTGGTTTCCAGAAAAAAAACTATCCATAAAAATCCTCGTACTAGGTCTTTATGGATAGTATATGCACGGATATTATAAAATTCGCCTGTCTGCACAAGTTATTTTAATGAATAAAGATTCTTTTTATGAAGTGAACCCCTTTTTGAAGCCAATGTTCGTTTTCCATAAAC
The DNA here is from genome assembly GCA_964541485.1 of uncultured Lachnospiraceae bacterium. GTDB lineage: Bacteria > Bacillota > Clostridia > Lachnospirales > Lachnospiraceae > SIG299. The sequence goes on along the minus strand of CAZIQL010000055.1, from coordinate 12,039 downwards.
ATTACATCGATTTCTTTATAGCTTAGTCCGTTGTTTAATATAAAAACATCTAAAAGACGTTCGCCGATAAACCCAAAGACTCTTTTGTTATAATCATCATAGGTTGAGATGTCCAAATGCTTTTCAAGTTCAAACAAAATGGTGAACAACCAGGTACAATAGGTATCAAATATCTCTTTTTTCATGATAAACATATTAAAACGATGTGCTTTGGAAGAATTCATTACGATATCAAATGCAACATCATATTCCGGACAGAGTTCATGAATGATTTCCATTGTTTTGTCAAGTGCTTCCGCAGGGTGAGAGTGGATGTAATGCGAGTATCCTGTCTCAATAAAATAATTGCGTTTTTTCGGAAGCAGAATATCATGATCTTTTAAAAGTGTTTTGGCTTCGGCCGTAGTGAGGACAAAAGGAAACTTATTTTTACAGAGGAAAGATGGTTTTCTGACTGCAAAATGTCTGCGGTAATGCGCCAATCCGACATAATCGGCATGAAGATTTTTCCATGCCCAATATAGAGCCGTCAGTTCACAGTAATTTGCGTTTTTTTGAGAGATATTATCTCCGGTATCATCGCCTTTGTATGGTAAATCGGTTTCTGCCATGGCTTTTCCTGCATGAATCGGCAAATAAAGAGAATCTTCCGGCATCGAATATTCTTTGTGCGTGGCAACTAGTATCTTTACGTCCATAGGAACCCTCCGTTGAATAGATTCTGTGTAAAAATCTTTATTAAGATTATAACAGAAAATACGAGAATTGCAAAGGAATCCTATAACAGAAGTTGCCACAGAAAGTTATTTTTGGTATACTTAAATTTGAAAATAAAAAAGTAACTAAAATTGTGGAGAAGACATATGTCAGAAACGGAAAGCGGATTACGAAAACTTCAATTGATTGAATTAGATATATTAAAACAGGTAATTGCCTTGTGTGAACAACACGGATTACGTTATTATCTGCTGGGAGGTACATTCCTTGGTGCAGTGCGACACGGGGGCTTTATCCCATGGGATGATGATATTGATATCGGTATGCCTCGGGATGATTTTGAAAAGTTTTGCGAAATTGCACAGAACGAGTTAAAGATGCCGTTTGGATTTGTGAGTTTCCGCAACAATACAGAACATATCTACTTTCATCCAAGAGTTTATAATTATAACATTCGTGTCATTGACCGTTCCGGAGTGAAAGAAAAAGAAACGTATGCGTGGGTGGATATTTTCCCGCTGGATGGTATGCCGGGAAATCCGCTTTTACGTAAGATATACGGAGGTTATCTTTTATTTCTTCGCCTGTTGTTTATGTATTCGCAGTTTGATAAAATTGTAAATGTCAGTCTGAGAAACAGGGTTTGGTACGAACGCGTGCTGATTGCCATTGGAAAAGTCATAAAATTTGATAAAATTTTGAATACGCACAAGATTATGGATAAAATTGACCGTACGATGAAAAAAAGGAAGTATGCAACGTCTGAGTATGTGGGCAATTTTATGGGAGCGTACAAAATGAAAGAGGTATTTCCAAAGAAGTATTATGATGAGGTGGCGGAGTATCGGTTTGAGGGGCTTTCCTGTCCGGCACCGGAAAATTATGATGCGGTTTTGACTCAGATGTATGGTGACTACAGAAAACCGCCGGAACAGGATGCGCGGAATAAGCATAATACAGAAGTAATTTCGTAACATTGGAAAATTATAAGAATAGAGGATGAAAAACCATATGCAGGACTTACATGAAAAGTTAATAGAAGTAATGGATGTTTTCCATGCATTTTGTCAAAAACATCATCTGACGTATTTTATGCTCGGAGGAACCATGCTTGGTGCTTATCGGCATCAGGGCTTTATCCCATGGGATGATGACATTGATATCGGTATGCCAAGAAAAGATTATGAAAAGCTTCTTGCATTTTCGGGAAATGAGCTTCCGGAAGGATATAAAATACGGAATCATCGATTTGAGATGGGGGTTCCTTATGCATTTACTCATTTTGAAGATATCAATACCACATATATAGAGCAGCGTAGAAGTAAGGATACGTATGCAGGTGGTGTTTATTTGGAGATTTTTCCTTTGGATGATGCACCTGAGAGCTTTCTTTTTAGAAAAATAAAGTCATATCAGATACGGTATTACAAAAGAATTCTTTATGGACTGATTCTGGATTATAGTCAGAAGAAGAGGACGCCGGTAAAAGCAATTCTGATTCAATTGATCCGATTGTTTGGAAATATTGATAAAACAACAAAAAAAATGGATGAAATCCTTCAAAAAAACCGGTATGACGGTCCGTATTATTCCAATCTTTTAGGACATTGGGGAATAAAAGAGGATGTCCGTAAAGCAGTCTTTGGAGAACCTGTGCTGTATGCATTTGAAGGAAGAGAATATTACGGGGTGAAGTGTCCGGAAGAATATTTAACATCGCTTTATGGAAAAACCTATATGCTTCCTCCTTCCGAAGAAGAAAAAGAGGCAGGGAAGCATCCGGCCGCTTATATGGATTTGCATACACCATATACCGAATATAAAAAACAGATAAAATGACAGGAGACCAACAATGGAAATAAAGACATATAAAAAAGATGCGGAATATTCCTACACATTAGGGGCGTTTCCTACAATTGAATTGTTAAAAACACGTCCGGAGGAGGTACTGGAGGTTTATGTACATTCTACTTTTACTGATACGAAAACCATAGAAGAACTGGCAAAGCCACATGGTATTCCGGTATCGGTAAGAGATAAGCAGATTAATAAATTAAGTGATAAGGAAAACTGTTTTGTCATTGGAGTATTAAAGAAATATAAGGACGAGCTACGTGCAGACCAATCTCATATTGTGTTGGTAAACCCAAGCAATATGGGAAATATGGGAACGATAATCCGTACCGCTATCGGCTTTGGAATTAAAAATCTAGCGATTATTTCACCGGGAGTAGACGTCTTTCATCCTAAGACCATCCGTGCTTCTATGGGAGCGCTGTTTCGGATTCGCTGTCAGTATTTTGAAAGCTTTGAAGAATACGAAAAAGCATATCCGGAGCATGAGATTTTTTGCTTTATGTTGAATGCGAAGCGACAGTTGACTGTAGATCACTGTCCGAAGCCGAAGCTGTTTTCCCTGGTATTCGGAAATGAGGCAACAGGACTTGATGATTCCTATCTGTCAAAGGGAACCAGTATCATTATCCCTCAGTCAGAGGAAGTGGATTCATTAAATATTACGATTGCAGCCGGTGTAGGGATGTATCTTTTTACCCAGCAGCAAAAATAAAAAAGCGGTTGAAAAATCCGGCATTATTTGGTACGATAAATAAGTATGAATGAGAAGGTATATTCTAAGGAGGAAGAAAATGCCAGCAATTAAAGCAGAACAGCTTAATCCGTTTTTAATGTCTGCAAAACAGGTATTGCAGCAGGTGTGTCAGATTGACATTCAGTTTGGACCGATTTCTAAGGATGATTTTTATGTAAATGGGGAGCCATTGTTTATTATGCTTGGCATTACAGGCGAGATTACCGGTCAGGTGTGTGTTATTATGGAAACAGAGACAGCAAAGGATATTGCTTCCCGTATGATGATGGGAATGCCGGTAGATGAATTGGATGCTATGGCAAAGAGCGCGCTCAGCGAGCTTGGAAACATGATAATGGGAAATGCAGCAACGTTACTTTCCAATAATAATGTGTTGATTGATATTACACCGCCGACACTGGTCTTTGGCAGTGCGATGATTTCCTCACCGGAGATGTCAGTGATTAAAGTGCCGTTACTTTACAGCGGACATGAAATCAGACTTTGTTTCCTTTTGAAAACGGCAAATTAGTTATGACAGAGAACAGAACATGAAATCTGTTCTCTTTTTTTGCTTTTCCACTTGAAATATGAGAATATATCGTGTAAAATAATGTCACGCGTTAATGAGTTAAAACAACAAACTTATAAAGAAGATGGAGGAGATCGAAATGATTCGATTGTATGAAAAAGGTGCTTATGTATTTCAGGGCAATCAGGTAGTGGACGAAACCAAGATTGCATCAGAGTATAGAAAATATGTGGCGGAGCTTCCGGTTCCGGAGGAAGCGAAGAAAAATACGTTGGGATATCAGATTCTTTCTGCACACAATGTTTCCGGCAATATGGAACAGTTACAGATTAAGTTTGACAAGCTGACATCGCATGATATTACATTTGTCGGTATTATCCAGACGGCGAGGGCCAGCGGACTTGAAAAGTTCCCGGTGCCTTATGTTCTGACAAACTGTCACAACAGCCTTTGTGCAGTCGGTGGCACTATCAATGAGGATGACCACATGTTTGGTCTTTCCTGTGCAAAGAAATACGGTGGCGTTTATGTGCCTCCTCATCAGGCGGTTATCCATCAGTTTGCAAGAGAAATGCTTGCAGGCGGCGGTCTTATGATTCTTGGTTCAGACAGCCATACAAGATATGGTGCTCTTGGTACGATGGCCATCGGTGAGGGTGGTCCTGAATTAGTAAAGCAGCTACTTAAAAAGACCTATGACATCAAGATGCCAAAGGTAGTCGGTATTCATCTGACAGGGAAACCACGTCGCGGTGTGGGTCCTCAGGATATTGCACTTGCCATTATTGGAGCAGTTTTTGCAAACGGATATGTAAATAATAAAGTGATGGAATTCTTTGGTGATGGTGTTGCCAATCTGACGGTAGATGAGAGAATCGGTGTGGATGTTATGACTACAGAAACCACCTGCCTTTCCTCTATCTGGGTGACGGATGAAAAGGTAAAAGAATTTTATGATATCCACGGAAGAAGTGCAGATTATAAAGAGCTGACGCTTTCGGAGGTGGTATATTATGATGGTTTGGTTGAGGTTGACTTGGCAGAAATTAAGCCGATGATTGCAATGCCGTTCCATCCGAGCAATGTGTATACCATTGATGAGCTGAATGCAAACCTTTACGATATTCTGGATGAAGTGGAAAAGAAGGCTTTGGTGAGCCTGGATAATAACAATGTAAAATATACATTAAAGGATAAGGTGCGTAACGGAAAGCTTTATGTAGAGCAGGGAGTCATTGCGGGCTGTGCCGGCGGTGGCTTTGAAAACATTTGTGCTGCGGCAGATATTTTACGTGGAAAATACATTGGAAATGACGAATTTTCCTTAAGCGTATATCCTGCGAGCCAGCCGGTATTTATGGAACTTGTAAAGAACGGAACCATTGCTGATTTGATGAAGACAGGTGCAACAGTTCGTACCGCATTCTGCGGACCGTGCTTTGGCGCAGGAGATGTACCGGCAAATAAGGGCTTAAGTGTACGCCATTCTACAAGAAACTTCCCGAACAGAGAAGGTTCCAAGATTACAAACGGTCAGATTGCATCGGTGGCACTTATGGATGCCCGTTCCATTGCAGCTACAGCAGCAAATCAGGGTTATCTGACCTCTGCTGAACATGTGGAAGTTGAGTTCAACAAGCCGAAATATTTCTTTGATGCAAGTATTTACGAAAACAGAGTATATAACGGTGTCGGAAAAGCGGATCCATCGGTGGAAATTAAGTTTGGTCCTGGTATTGTCGACTGGCCAAAGATGGCGTCGTTAAGTGACAATATGCTTCTTAAAGTGGCATCGGTAATTCATGACCCGGTAACTACAACCGATGAACTGATTCCATCCGGTGAGACATCGTCCTACCGTTCGAATCCGCTTGGACTTGCGGAGTACACACTTTCCAGAAAAGACCCGGCATATGTTGGCCGTGCGAAGGCAATCCAGACCGCAGAAAAGGCACGTTGGGAAGCAAAAACTGCAGAAGAGGTATATGCGGCATATCCTGAGGTAAAGGATGTCATGGATAAAGTAACCGGAGAATTCGGAGTGGATGCTTTGAATGTAGAAATCGGAAGCGTCATTTATGCTGTAAAACCGGGTGATGGTTCTGCAAGAGAGCAGGCGGCAAGCTGCCAGAAGGTGCTTGGCGGTCTTGCAAATATCGCAAAGGAATATGCGACTAAGAGATACCGTTCCAATTTGATTAACTGGGGCATGCTTCCGTTCCTGTTTGACGGAGAGCTTCCGTTTGAGTTGGATGATTACATTTATGTCAAAGATATCAAGAAGGCAGTCGCAGAAAAGCAGGCAGAAATCGAAGCGTATGTTGTTACTAAGGAAATGAAGAAATTTACCCTTCGTCTTGGCGATTTGACCGATGATGAAAGAGAAATCATCACAAAAGGATGTCTGATCAATTATTATCGTGGTTAATTTGCGTTTTTACGCATAAAATCAAGGAAAAATCATGAAAAAACACTTGATTTTTCCGAGAAAAGTGATATACTTATATCGTAACATAATGACTTGGCAAAGAGTGGACGAAAGTCCACTCTTTGTTCGTGTAATGGAGAGAGTGTGAGTAAATGACAAAACGTGAAGAGTATGAAATGAAAACAGAGCAGCTCCTGACACCGATTATGGAAGAACATCATTTTGAACTGGTGGATGTGGAGTTTGTTAAGGAAGCAGGTACCTTTTATCTTCGTGCCTACATTGACAAAGAGGGTGGAATTACAATCAATGACTGTGAAACAGTCAGCAGACGCTTAAGTGATTTGCTTGATCAGAAGGATTTCATTCCGGATGCCTATATTCTTGAGGTAAGTTCTCCGGGACTTGGAAGACAGTTAAAAAAAGACAAGGATTTTGCACGCAGCATTGGAGAGGAAGTTGAAATCAAGTTATTTAAGGCAATTGACAAACAAAAGGAATTCAGTGGCTTCCTGGACAGCTTTGACGATGAAAAAATTGTGATTGCAGACGAGGATGACAATCTGACTGAGTTCGAACGAAGTAATATTGCTATAGTGAAACTTGCGGTGCATTTCTAAAGCCCGCTTAATTAAAGATAAAAAGCCGTATAAAAAACAAGGAGGATTAAAATGGCAACGAACGCAAACAAAGAATTATTGGAAGCATTGAACCAGATTGAGAAGGAGAAAGACATCAGCAAAGAGATTTTGTTAGAGGCAATTGAAAATTCTCTTCTTGCAGCCTGCAAGAACCAGTACGGAAAGGCAGACAATATCAAGGTAAACATTAACCGTGAGACAGGTGCTTTTAACGTATATGCAGAAAAGGAAATTGTAGAAGAAGCTGAGCAGGTAGAAGATGAGCTTCTTCAGATTACACTTGCTGAGGCAAAGTTAAAGTTCCCACGTAAGAAGTTAGCGGTAGGTGATATAATCAACATCGAAGTAACACCAAAGAACTTTGGTCGTATTGCTGCACAGAAGGCAAAGCAGGTAGTGGTTCAGAAAATCCGCGAGGAGGAAAGAAAAGCATTATATAATCAGTACTTTACAAAGGAAAGAGATATTGTAACCGGTATTGTTCAGAGATATCAGGGCAACAATGTTTGTATCAATCTTGGTAAGGTAGATGCAATTCTTACAGAGAATGAGCAGATTCGTGGTGAATATTTCCGTGCAACGGAACGCGTAAAGTTATATGTACTTAAGGTTGAGGATACGACAAGAGGACCAAGAATTACCGTATCCAGAACCCATCCGGAGCTCGTAAAGAGATTATTTGAAGCAGAAGTAACAGAAGTAAAGGACGGCACAGTAGAAATCAAGAGCATTTCCAGAGAAGCCGGTGCAAGAACAAAGATGGCAGTTTACTCCAATGACCCGAATGTAGATCCGGTTGGTGCATGTGTTGGTGTGAACGGTGCCAGAGTAAATGCAATTGTAGATGAGCTTCGCGGTGAGAAGATTGATATCATTAACTGGAGCGAGGATCCGGCTACCTTGATTGAAAATGCGTTAAGTCCTGCGAAGGTTGTATCGGTTGACGTAGATGTAGAGGAAAAGAGTGCAAGAGTTATCGTTCCTGATTACCAGCTTTCTCTTGCAATCGGCCGTGAAGGTCAGAATGCAAGACTTGCAGCAAGATTGACAGGGTACAAGATTGATATTAAGTCGGAATCCCAGGTAAACACATATTATGAGGATGAATGGGTAGATGACGGACAGTATGCTGACAATTACGATGATGAGTACGCTGATGAGTACGCTGATGAGTATGCTGATGAGTATGCTGATGAGTATGCTGATGGATATCAGGATGACTATCAGGGCGAATATCAGGAGTAAGAGATAGCAGAAACGAGAGGGAATATGGCGGATAAAAAAATTCCATTGAGAAAATGTACCGGTTGTGGAGAAATGAAACCAAAAAAGGAACTGATTCGCGTGTTGAAAATAAGTGAAACAGAGGTAGTTTTAGATACAACCGGACGTAAAAACGGACGAGGAGCATATTTGTGCAATTCCACTCATTGCTTTCAAAAAGCAAGAAAAACAAAGGGATTGGAACGTTCCTTGCAGATAAAGATTCCTGACGAAATTTATAATGTACTGGAAAAGGAGTTGGATGCCGGTGAGTAATGCGGATAGAAAACTGCTTTCGTTAATCGGACTTGCAACTAAGGCAGGAAGGATTGCCAGCGGTGAATTCCAAACGGAAGCGGCAGTAAAGGACGGGACAGCGCAGCTTGTTCTGGTTGCTGAGGATGCATCGGATAACACAAAAAAACTGTTTCGTGATAAGTGTTCTTTTTACCGGATTCCTTTCTGCGTAATTGGAAGTAAAGAAGAGTTAGGAGCTGCAACCGGTAAAGAATATCGGGCATCCATTGCAATACTCGATGAGGGATTTGCAAATGCAGTACAAAAAAGAATCAATGAGTAGATAGTCAGGGCGATAACGGAGGTAAATAAATGGCGAAAATTAAAATACATGAATTGGCAAAAGAGTTAGGCGTAGCAAGCAAAGACGTTGTAACTTATCTTGCTGACAACGGAAGTGCAGTAAAGAGCCACATGAGCAATATTGAAGACAAAGAAATTGAAATGGTAAAGAAGAAATTTGGAAAGCCTGCCGCACCGGCAAAGGCAGAAGCACCGGTTAAAAAACCGGTAGTGCAGGAAAAAAAGGTTCAGGTAAAGCCTACAGCACCTGCCCAGAAACCGGCAGCGTCGGTAGCTCCGGCATCAAGACCGGCAGCTTCAAATGACAGACCACAGAGCGAACGTCCGGTGGCTGAAAGAAGACCGGTGCAGAGCGAGCGTCCAATGGGAAGTCGCCCACAGGGTGAACGACCAATGGGCGAGAGAAGACCAATGCCACAGGGCGAGCGTCCAATGGGAAGTCGTCCGCAGGGTGAGCGTCCACAGGGCGAGAGAAGACCAATGCCACAGGGCGAGCGTCCAATGGGAAGTCGTCCGCAGGGTGAGCGTCCACAGGGCGAGAGAAGACCAATGCCACAGGGCGAACGTCCAATGGGAAGTCGACCACAGGGTGAGAGAAGACCAATGCCACAGGGTGAGCGTCCAATGGGAAGCCGACCACAGGGTGACAGACCTGCTTACAATGGTGAGAGAAGACCGCAGGGCGACAGACCTGCTTACAATGGCGAGAGAAGACCACAGGGCGACAGACCTGCTTATAATGGTGAGAGAAGACCACAGGGTGACAGGCCTGCTTACAATGGCGAGAGAAGACCACAGGGCGACAGACCTGCTTACAATGGTGAGAGAAGACCGCAGGGTGACAGACCTGCTTATAATGGTGAGAGAAGACCGCAGGGTGACAGACCTGCTTACAATGGTGAGAGAAGACCACATGGCGACAGACCGGCTTACAATGGCGAGAGAAGACCACAGGGTGACAGGCCGAACTTTAACAGACAGGGTGGAAACCAGGGCGGATATAGTAAAGATAAATTTTTTGACAAGGATATGGATAAGGATGCTGTACAGGAAAGAAGACAGCCATCTAAGAACTATAAGAGTGGCGAAAAGAGCTCCATCAAGTCTGACCTTGCAAATGAACTGACAAAGGAACAGAGAGCAGCAGCGTTCTCTAATCGTGATCGTGATAAGAATCGTGAAAAGAAGAAGGATCATGAGGAAGATTATGATAAGCTGTTAAAGAGCAAGAAAGACCCGAACAGAAAGGGCGCCTTCATTAAGCCTGTTGTTGTAAAGGAAGAAAAGAAGGAAGATGAAATCAAGACAATTGTGATTCCGGAATCTCTAACCTTAAAGGAATTGGCTGATAAGATGAAACAGCCGGCATCTGCACTGGTAAAGAAGTTATTCCTTGCAGGTAAGATGGTTTCCATCAATCAGGAAATCAGCTTTGAAGAAGCAGAGGAAATTGCACTTGAGTATGAAATCATTGCAGAAAAGGAAGTTAAGGTTGACCTTGTTGAGGAGCTTTTAAAGGAAGCAGATGAATCCGAAACAGATATGGTAAAGAGACCTCCGGTTGTCTGTGTTATGGGTCACGTTGACCATGGTAAGACTTCCCTTCTGGATGCTATCCGTACTACAAACGTGACAGCAAAAGAAGCGGGTGGTATTACACAGCATATCGGTGCTTATATGGTAGAAGCAAAAGGTGAAAAGATTACATTCCTTGATACTCCTGGACATGAAGCGTTTACAGCAATGCGTATGCGTGGTGCAAGCTCTACGGATATTGCCATTTTAGTAGTTGCTGCAGATGACGGCGTAATGCCACAGACAGTAGAAGCAATTAACCATGCAAAGGCCGCAGGAATTGAAATTATTGTTGCAGTAAATAAGATTGATAAGCCGGCAGCTAATGTAGACCGGGTAAAGCAGGAAATGACAGAGCATGGTCTGATTGCAGAAGACTGGGGCGGTGAAACCATTTTTGTTCCGGTTTCAGCACATACAAAGGAAGGTATCGATAAGCTTCTTGAGATGGTGCTTTTAACAGCAGAAGTTGCAGAGTATAAGGCAAATCCAAACAGAAGAGCAAGAGGTATCGTAATTGAAGCACAGCTTGATAAAGGACGTGGTCCGGTTGCAACAATTCTTGTACAGAAGGGTACCTTACATGTGGGCGATACAATTGCCATCGGTTCTGCTTATGGTAAAGTACGTGCCATGATGGATGATAAGGGCAGACGTGTAAAGGAAGCAACACCTTCTACGCCTGTAGAAATTCTTGGTTTAAACGGTGTTCCCGGTGCAGGTGAAATTTTTATGGCAACAGAGAATGAAAAGGAAGCAAGAACGATTGCAGAAGCCTATATTTCCCAGGGTAAGGAAAAGCTGATTGCAGATACTAAGGCAAGATTATCCTTAGACGGACTGTTCTCCCAGATTCAGGCCGGTAACATTAAGGAACTGAACCTGATTATTAAGGCAGACGTTCAGGGATCTGTAGAAGCAGTAAAGCAGAGCTTGCTTAAGCTCAGCAACGATGAAGTTGCAGTACGTGTGATTCACGGTGGCGTAGGTGCTATTAATGAATCCGACGTTATCCTTGCAAGTGCATCGAATGCAATTATTATCGGATTTAATACAAAGCCTGACAATACAGCAAAGGATATTGCAGAAAGAGAAAAGGTAGACGTAAGACTTTACCGCGTTATCTATAATGCAATTGAAGATGTGGAAGCTGCCATGAAGGGAATGTTAGATCCGGAATATGAAGAAAAGATTATTGGTCATGCTGAAGTAAGACAGACTTTTAAGGCTTCCGGTGTCGGTGTGATTGCCGGTTCTTATGTAACGGACGGTAAGATTATCAGAGGCTGTAAGGCAAGAATTACAAGAGAAGGCACACAGATTTTCGACGGACCGTTAGCATCCTTAAAGCGTTTCAAGGACGATGTAAAGGAAGTTGCTACCGGATACGAGTGTGGTCTTGTATTTGAGAAGTTCAGCGATCTTCAGGAGTTTGACCAGGTTGAATTGTATATGATGGTTGAGGTACCTAGAAAATGAGAAAAAACAGTGTAAAAAATACACGAATCAATCAGGAGGTTTTAAAGGAACTTTCTACATTGATTCGTACTGAAATTAAAGATCCAAGAATTCATCCGATGACTTCCATCGTTGCGGTGGAAGTAGCACCGGACTTAAAGACAGCGAAGATTTATGTCAGTGTTCTTGGAGACAAACAGGCACAGGAGGATACGGTGAAGGGCTTAAAGAGTGC
>CAZIQL010000054.1:0-16750 GCA_964541485.1 uncultured Lachnospiraceae bacterium | reverse complement strand
AAAATCGTACACAGGGCAAGCTCACCGGTGCCGCCGCCTCCCGGGATGCCGGACATGGCAACGGAGGAGATGATAGCAACGAAGATAGCAGCGATTGCGCGACCGGTCGTAAAGTCCATACCAAAGATGCCAAACAGAAACGCAACCTTGATAATAGCAGACATTGCGGAACCGTCCATGTGCATCGTTGCGCCAAGCGGCATCACGATGTCGGAAACATCCTTTGATATACCGGTGTCTTCTGCCGCTTCCATGTTAGTCGGGATGGTTGCAACGGAAGAACAGGTACCAAAGGCAACCGCTGCCGGCTTAAATAAGTGCCGGAACATTTCCTTTACGCCAGTCTTGCCACCACCGATATAAGCATAGAGTGGAAATGCAGTAAACATATAGATAAAACATAACACATAGTAGATAACCAGAGTTCTGCTATAATCCCCAATCAGTTCAGGACCATAGGTGGCAACCAGGTCAGCGAAAAATCCGAAGAAACCAATCGGTGCATAGTAAGTAATGATTTTCACTGTTTTCATAATGCATCCGGTCAAATCCTGTAATAATTTTGCCGTAGCTGTTTCCGGGCCACCATTTAACTGAACACCAAAGCCGAATAAAATCGCTGCCACAATGAGAGGAAGGATTGCCTTGCGGCTCCAGAGCTCTGCAAAGTCAGGTTTTGTAAAGAAATTAATCATCATATCGGCAAGACCGAGCGTATCGCCGACTTCACCGACTTCTACGGTGTAGGAACCGGTCACCACCGGAATCATACGGACCACCAGGTACATGATGAGTGCTGCAAAGCCCGCAGTCAAACAGAAGGTGGCAATGGTAACACCCATGATCTTTCCGGCACGTTTCACACTTTGCATATTTGCAATGGCAGATGCGATGGAGCAGAAGACCATAGGGACAACAACGCAGAACATCAGGTTGATGAAAATGGTACCGAGCGGTTTTAACTTTGAGGCAAAGGCCGGAGCGGCAAAGCCTACGATACAGCCTGCAATGATTCCCAATAGCATACAAATGATAAATCCATAATTCTTCATCAGTTTTTTCATATTGTTTACCTCCCATGTGTTCCAGTGGTTTCTATACTTCTATTTTACACAGCAATAGTTGCAAATTAAACGCACTTTATGCTATGATTATTGCAAATAGTGCGGTTTTGGAGGAGAGGTGAAGTGTTTATGACGGAAAGTAGTAAGGAGTATGAAAAACGAGGATACCTGCTGTCGGACTTCCGGTTGTTTCATCTGAGCGATGCACAAGGCACAAAGGTGGATTACCATTATCACGAATTTCATAAGTTGTTGTTTTTGTGTTCCGGCACCGGAGATTACAGTGTAGAAGGACAGAAGTATACCTTGCAGGCAGGAGATATTGTGCTCATCGGAAGCCGTCAGGTGCACCGCCCGGAGTTTGAAAAGGGCATGCCGTATGAGAGGATTATCCTGTATATTTCGCCGGAGTTTTTAAAGAAGAATTCGGTGGAGGGGTGTGACTTGGAGGAAATCTTTAAGGGAGTCCGGGGAGAGAGCTTCGGATATGGACAAAAAGACGAGCAGGAAGAACTCCACGTACTCCGCACGGATGAGAAAGAGCGGAAGCGCCTGTTTTCGCTTGTGGAAAAGTTGGAAAAAGAACTGGCTGAGGAAGTGTATGGGAAAGAAATTGCATGCAAAGGACTTTTACTCCGACTGCTTGTGGAAATCGGACGAGGCTTGCATAGTATGGAGAAAGAACCGGAGGAAAAGAAGACAGGAAAGAGCCCTTTGAAGCAAACACCGCAACAAGAACGCATCCGCAACATAATGCGCTATCTGGACACTCACTTAAGCGAGGAAATCAGTATCGGTGCACTGGCAGAGCAGTTTTATGTCAGTAAGTATCATATGATGCGGCAGTTTCAAGAGGAAACCGGACAGACGATTTATGATTATCTGACGGAACGTCGTCTTCTTCGTGCAAGAGACTTCATCCGGCAAGGATGTAGTGCCACCGAGAGCTGTTTCAATTCGGGCTTTCGCAGTTATTCCTCCTTTACGAGAGCTTATGCCAAGCGGTTTGGTACCACGCCGACCGGGCGGGCAGGCAGGACGATGAAAAGGGAGGAAACCTACGAGTAGGAAATACATGGAACAGTGATATAAAGATCAGAGCCGCGTAGGAAATAGTAATTGTGAAAACCGGCAATTTATGCTAGACTATAGTTTTAGTATGGTCTTTTAATTACCATATGGAAACGAAGAGAGTCAAAGAGTTAGAATTAGAGAGAATTATAAGAAGAGAGTCAGGAGAATTCGAATGAAAAATAGTGCGAAAAACACCGTGATGCTGTTTTCAGCAGCAATTATCTGGGGTTTTGCTTTTGTTGCGCAAAGCGCCGGAATGGATTATGTCGGACCGTTTACATTTAATGCGGTTCGATGCCTGGTGGGTGGACTTGTATTGCTGCCTGTGGCAATTTATTGGGGAAAAGGAGAAGGAAACGGCAATAAAAAGGACCTGCTTGTAGGTGGTGTCCTTTGCGGCCTGATTCTGACCTGCGCCATGAATTTACAGCAGGTGGGTATTGTGACAACCAGCGTTGGAAAGGCGGGTTTCCTTACCGCACTCTATATTGTGATTGTACCGGTGCTTGGACTGCTGTTTAAGAAAAAATGCGGGATGTCCGTCTGGATTGGAGTGGGCTGTTCCGTGATTGGATTGTATTTGCTTTGTATGACCGGAGACAGCGTTCAGGTGGCAACCGGAGACTGGTTTTTACTTGCTTCCGCATTTTTGTTCTCCATACATATTTTGGTGATTGACCACTTTGCACCAAAGGTAAACGGAATCCAGCTGTCCTGTCTGCAGTTTTTAGTGGCAGGCGTGCTTTCCTGTATTCTGATGTTTACGATGGAAACACCGTCCCTGCCGGGACTTTGGGATGCTAAATGGTCCATTTTATACGCCGGTGTATTATCAAGCGGTGTTGGCTATACCTTGCAGATTTTAGGACAGAGAAATTATAATCCGACAATAGCGGTTCTTATTTTAAGTCTGGAATCCAGCTTTTCCGTATTGGGTGGATTCCTTATTTTGAGACAGACGCTGTCTGCCCGCGAACTGTTTGGTTGCGGACTGATGTTTGTGGCAATTGTGCTGGCACAGCTGCCGCAGAAGGAGAAACATGCGTAAAAAAGACAAAACAATTGTAATGACAGAAGGAAATCCATATAGATTGCTGATTACATTTGCCCTTCCGCTGATGCTTGGCAATGTGTTCCAGCAGATGTATACCGTGGTCGACACAATGGTGGTAGGCAAAGGCATCGGTGTAGATGCGCTTGCTGCGGTCGGAGCCTCGGACTGGTTAAACTGGATGAGTATCGGCATGCTGTCCGGCTTGGCCCAGGGCTTTTCCATCCCGATGGCACAGGAGTTTGGCGCAGGCAATAAAGCACGCCTTCAAAAGACCATCGGCAATGCCATCGTGCTTTCCGCAATTTGTGCAGCGGTGCTTTTGGTGATATTTCAGATGATTGCGCTTCCGGTATTACATCTTTTGGATACCCCGGCGGAGATTATGCCGATGTCCATGACGTATGTGCGGATTTTCTTTGCGGGAATCCCGATTACCATGACGTATAACGTGCTGGCGGCAACGCTCCGGGCGATGGGAGACGGAAAAACGCCACTCTATGCGATGATTGTGGCATCCTTTGTCAATATCGTACTGGACATGCTTTTTGTTATGGTCTTTCCGTTTGGTGTGGCAGGTGCCGCAGTGGCGACTCTGATTGCCCAGGTGGTGGCATCGGTGTACTGCTTCCGTGAACTGAACCGTTCCGGCGGAATTTCTCTTTCAAAAGAAGATTTTCAGATAGACAATCGCCTGTGTGGCAGGTTACTTAAGCTTTCCATGCCGCTTGCTTTTCAGAACGGCATTATTGCCATCGGTGGTATGATTGTGCAGTTTGTGGTAAATGGATTTGGGGTATTGTTTATTGCAGGTTATACGGCGACAAACAAGCTCTACGGTGTGCTTGAGATTGCGGCAACCTCGTTTGGATATGCCATTTCCACGTACGTGGGACAAAATATCGGTGCAAGAAAGATGGAGCGCTTAAAGAACGGACATATTGCATCGTTAGTGGTTTCTGTTGCAACTTCGCTTGTGATTGCCGGATGCATGATGATTTTTGGACGATTCATTATCGGGCTGTTCTTATCGGGTACACCGGAGGAAATTCTCGCAGCAGGTGCAGTGGCCTACCGCTATTTGATTTTTATGAGTCTTGCGCTCCCGTCGCTGTATCTTTTGTATGTGTACCGCTCAGCCTTGCAGGGCATGGGCAATACCTTGATTCCGATGTTATCCGGAATTTTAGAGTTTATCATGCGAACCGGAGCGGTGCTTATGCTGACCCGGGTGATTGGCAGTGACGGTATTTTCTGGGCAGAGATTCTTGCCTGGATTGGTGCGGCAATGCTGCTTGGTATCAGCTATTATATCATTATGGGAAAAATGAAACGCAAAGGAGGATTGGCAGAATGAAAAAGCTTCTCGTGTTCATGAAACATTATAAAAAAGAGACGGTGCTGGCACCTTTGTTTAAGATGTTAGAGGCATCGTTTGAACTGTTTGTTCCGCTTGTTATGGCAGCAATTGTCGATGTGGGGATTAAAAATGCTGATTATCCTTATATTATAAAAATGGGACTTTTGCTTGTACTGCTTGCGGTAGTCGGTCTTGCAACGTCCGTGACGGCGCAATTCTTTTCTGCCAAGGCAGCCGTAGGCTTTACCGCAGAGGTAAAACAGGTGCTGTTTCAGCACATTCAGTCGATGAACTATGCAAAGATTGATGAAATCGGTACATCGACACTGATTACCAGGCTGACCAGTGATATGAATCAAGTGCAGTCCGGCGTAAATCTTGTACTGAGACTGTTCTTACGTTCGCCGATTGTGGTGTTTGGCGCCATGATTATGGCATTTACGATAGATGTCAAGGCGGCAATGATTTTTGTAGTGACGATTCCGCTTCTCTCCATTGTGGTATTCGGCATCATGTTAATCAGTATTCCGCTTTATAAGAAGGTGCAGGCGGCACTTGATAAGGTGCTTGGCATCACAAGAGAGAATCTAAGCGGTGTGCGTGTCATCCGCGCATTTTGCAGGGAAAAAGAAGAGCAGGAGATTTTTGACGGGTACAATGAAAATCTGACCCACTTGCAGATGTTTGTCGGTAAGATTTCTGCACTGATGAACCCGGTTACTTATATTATTGTGAATGCGGCAACCATTGTGCTCATCTATACCGGTGCGGTACAGGTAGAGGACGGTATTTTGACACGTGGTGAGGTCATTGCATTGGTCAATTACATGTCGCAGATTTTAGTGGAGCTTGTTAAGCTTGCAAACCTTATTATTACGGTGACTAAGGCTGTGGCCTGCGGAAACCGTATTCAGGCGGTACTTGATACACCTGCCGGTATCCGTGTGTATACGGAAGAGGAGGCTCTTGCAGAAATGGCAGGAAATGATGCTTCTACTGATGTAGAACCTCGTCGAAACACAGAGGGAAATGGAGAGAAACCATCGAAAACAATGGAGAGTGTTGCACCATCCAAGGTCGTTTTTGAACATGCTACCTTACGTTATCCGGGGGCAGGAGCAGATTCCTTGTCCGATATCCATGTGACCGTGAAGAAAGGGGAAACCATTGGCATCATCGGTGGTACAGGCTCCGGTAAATCCTCGCTGGTACATATGATTCCGAGATTTTATGATGCGACCGGCGGAAGAGTGCTGGTGGACGGCAAGGATGTAAAGACATATGAGCCGGAGGAATTAAAGGAAAAGGTCGGTATGGTTCCACAGAAGGCAGTGTTGTTCCGTGGTACTATTCGTGACAATATCTGCTGGGGCAAAAATGATGCAACGGATGAGGAAATCTGGAGAGCACTTGAGTCTGCGCAGGCAAAGGATTTTGTCAGTGAGAAGGAAGGTATGCTGGATTTTGAAATTCAGCAGGGTGGAAGAAACTTATCCGGTGGTCAGAAACAGCGTCTTACGATTGCAAGGGCGCTCGTAAAGCAGCCGGAAATCCTGATTTTAGATGACAGCGCATCTGCACTTGACTATGCAACTGATGCGGCGCTTAGAAAGGCAATCCGCGAGTTAAATAAAGAAATGACCGTGTTTATCGTATCCCAGAGAACAGCTTCCGTACTCCATGCAGACCAGATTATCGTATTGGAAGACGGCGAAGTGGCGGGCATCGGTACACACGAGGAGCTTTTAGCTTCCTGTGAAGTATACAGAGAAATTCACGAGTCCCAGTTGTCCGGGAAAAAGGAGGCGTAAGTGATGAACAAAATGTCAACAATGAAACAGATTTTCCAATATGTAAAGAAACACACATTTTTTGTGATTTTGTCCATTCTGTTTGCGGCAGTTTCTGTAGTGCTCACACTGTATGTTCCGATTTTAATCGGTGATGCGGTGGATTTGATTATTGAGCCGGGCAAGGTGGATTTTGCAGGAATTACGAAGATTTTGATTACCATTGCCGCGTGTATCGGACTGACCGGGCTTGCACAGTGGATTATGAATGTATGTAACAACCGCATCACGTATCATGTGGTGCACGATATCAGGGAAAGTGCGTTTGATAAGCTGGAAAAGCTGCCGTTGTCATACCTGGACACGAAGACCCAGGGCGACGTGGTGAGCCGCATCATTACCGATGTGGACCAGTTTGCGGACGGTCTGCTTATGGGCTTTACCCAGTTTTTCACCGGTGTGGTAACGATTGTCGGAACGCTCCTTTTCATGCTGACCATCCATCCGGGAATTACCGTGGTAGTGATTGTGATTACGCCGGTGTCCCTGTTTGTGGCGGCATTTATTGCAAAGAGAACGTATTCGATGTTCCAGCTGCAGTCCAAAACCAGGGGAGAGCAGACGGCACTGATTGATGAGATGATTGGCGGACAGAAGGTAGTACAGGCGTTTGGCAGGGAAGATGAGGTGCTCGCGCAGTTTGGTGAAATCAATGAGAGACTGCGGAGCAGTTCCTTAAGGGCGACGTTCTTTTCGTCACTGACTAATCCGTGTACCCGCTTTGTCAACAGCCTTGTATATGCGGCAGTCGGTATCGCAGGAGCGGCACTTGCTATCAGCGGAGGCATCAGTGTTGGACAGCTGACCTCGTTCTTAAGCTATGCAAACCAGTATACCAAGCCGTTTAACGAAATTTCGGGTGTGGTAACCGAGCTTCAGAATGCGCTTGCCTGTGCGGCAAGAATTTTTGAGTTTATCAATGCAGAGCCGGAGAGCGAGGACGTACCAGATACGATAGAGGCAGACGGTCATGTAGAACTTTCGGATGTGGAGTTCTCTTACGTGCCGGAAAAACCGTTAATCCGTGACTTTAATCTGAAGGTGCAGCCGGGTCAGCGAATTGCGATTGTCGGACCGACCGGATGCGGTAAAACAACGGTTATCAACCTGCTGATGCGGTTTTATGACGTGAAGAATGGCAGTATTGAAATTGCAGGAAAAGATATTAGGAATATAACAAGAAAGAACCTTAGAACTTCGTTTGGTATGGTGCTTCAGGACACGTGGCTCAGAGCCGGAACCATCCGTGAGAACATTGCAATGGGCAAGCCGGATGCAACTCTTGAGGAAATTATCGAAGCAGCCAAGGCATCCCATGCCCACAGCTTTATCAAGCGTCTGCCGCAAGGTTACGATACTGTAATCGGTGAAGACGGCGGCAGCCTCTCCCAGGGACAGAAGCAGCTCCTGTGCATCGCCAGGGTTATGCTTTGTCTGCCACCGATGTTAATCCTTGATGAGGCGACCTCGTCCATCGATACCCGTACCGAAATCCGTATCCAGAAGGCATTTGCCACGATGATGAAGGGCAGAACCAGCTTTATTGTAGCCCACAGATTGTCCACCATTATGGAAGCGGATGTGATTTTAGTCATGAAGGACGGAAACATCATCGAACAGGGTAACCATGAATCGCTCCTTAAACAGGGCGGATTCTACAAGACTCTCTACGAAAGCCAATTTTAGGAACTGTAATAAAAGAGATTTTTATAGAAAAACAAAATTCCTCATTTCATTACTCAATTGTCCTGACTCTCAGCGGACGCATGTATGTCTATGGCGAACACATCTATGGGATGTGATTCGACAGGGACATACATGCGTCCGAGGAGCGGAATGGACAAGAGTATGAAATGAGGAATTTGCTTCTATAAGAATCTCTTCCTTTATAATCCCATTTTTTGTTTCTGGCGTTCCTGCTGCAGATGCATCAGTACACCCGGAAGATGCGGGCTTTTCTCCCGGAATTTGCAGCCGTACAGAGTGTCACCCCGGGTTTCATCGGACTGGGTGCGCACAATTTGTGCCGTCAGATGAAGCTCCTGCGAATTTTTCAGCAACATATTGAAACGGACGGTACGTCCAATTTCAAATTCTTCTTTTGTGTAGAAGGCAAAGCCTCCTTCACTGACATCCTTAATCAGAACCTTTAGGGACTTTGGACCATTATTGGTAAAGGTGGTAATCAGCATTTCCTGCCCGAAAAATACACGATAAGAACCACGACGGTTGACCGTGATGGCATCGCCGTTTAATGTGACACAGTGGTAGACTTCTCTTTCGTATTTTACTGCTTTGACTTGTACGTTTTGCCACGCATAAACATGCTCCTGAGTGGGATAAAGAAGATTGACGGTACAGGTAGGTGGGAAACCGAGCAGTTTTCCGTTGATACGGAGCGGTGTAAGCAAAACTGTCTGATCAACAACTTTTTCAATTGCAGTCACTAACGTTGTCTTTTTATTGTTAATCCAGATTTCTAACTCCATGGAGTGGGAAATCTCTAATTTGGCAGCGTTCATAGATTCCTCCGATGTGTGTTATTTTAAACCCATTCTTCTCTTTTGGTGCTCCTGCTGTAAGCGCATTAGGTAGCGTGGTAACAGAGGATTTTTCTCGATGAATTTGCAACCGTATAAGGTTCCGAAACGGGAACCGTCTTTTTTTTCACGGACGATCTGTGCTCCAAGATGTATTTCGCGGTCATTTTGTAACGTAAGATTCAAACGGACGGTGCGCCCGATATCTAATGTCTGCTGGCTGAAAAATGACATGCCGCTTTCACTGATATCCCTGACGATAACGTGAAGCGGTACCGGACCATTGTGAGTGAAAGTAGTAACCAGCATTTCTTCACCGCTGTAAACACGGAAGGTGCCGCGACGATTGATAGTGGAAGCTTCCGGCTCTAAGGTAACTGCATGGTATACCTGCTGGTCATATTTGACAGCCCGCACTGTGACATTATACCAGATGTAGGTATTGACAAAGTCGGGATAAATCAGATTGACCGTACAGGTGGAAGGGAAACCGAGCAATTTGCCGTCAGAACGAATTGGTGAAAGCAAAACAGTCTGGTCTATGATTTTTTCAACGGTAGATAAGAAAGTAACTTTTTTGC
Source organism: uncultured Lachnospiraceae bacterium (assembly GCA_964541485.1). Classification (GTDB taxonomy): domain Bacteria; phylum Bacillota; class Clostridia; order Lachnospirales; family Lachnospiraceae; genus SIG299. The sequence goes on along the minus strand of CAZIQL010000054.1, from coordinate 7,230 downwards.
CGTTTATTGTGATATCCAATTCTACAGAATGGTTGAGTTCCAAGTCTTTGCCGGTCATACTGCCCTCCCCAATGTGTGTTTCTAAATTAATTATATCATGTAAGAGGAAGTGAACGCAACTGCAATTTTCCATAAAAATAGGAAGAATGTCTTAGAAAAATGAGACATAAGAACTTCACAATAAATTCCTAAAAAATGACGGAGGAATTGCCAAGGAATTAACAGTTGAAATTGACGAATGGGGCAAAAAAGAGTATACTAAGGGCGGCAGAGCTTGGAAACAATGCCGGAATTATCGGCGCAGCATATAAAATAAAGTAAAAGAGGGCAAGGCTATGAGAAAACATTATGAGATTATGTTAAGGGATGCAGAGAAGAGAGCAAAGAAAAGCATGAGACTGCAGATTCTGGATAAGAGCAACACACAGAAGTACGGTGGATTTCCGGACGGCAGAGGTGTCATCCAGCCAAAGTTTGCAATTTACAGGATGGTAACGATGGCAGCGGTTTATATGAATCCGGAGTGCTGTTATTACGGAAATGAGGAAATGAAGGAGCGCGTTTTGCTTGCCCTTGATTATATTAAGAGAGAACAGAGAGAAAACGGCTGTTTTGATTTGGTAGACTGCAATTTCTTTTCCGGTCCCGACACGGCATTTTGTGTAAAGAGACTTCTTCCATTGTTTGAATATGTCAGAAAGCATCCGGAGGCACCGGGGGCTGCAGAGTTTGAAGAAAAGTTAAGCGAAATTATTTATGCCGGTGCAAAGGGAATGGTATACGGCGGTTTCCACACACCGAACCACCGCTGGGCAATTGCTTCGAATCTCTTAAAGTGTTTCCGTATTTTCGGTGATGAGGAGTTTAAGAAGACGGCAGAGCTTTATTTGGCAGAGGGCATTGACTGTACCTCCGAGGGTGAATATGCAGAGCGTTCCGCAGGTAACTATAACCGTATCAATAACGATGCCATGATTACCATCGGTGATATTCTTGGGGACGAGCAGTATTACCATTATGCGGAAGCAAATCTGAATATGATGCTCACTTACATTGAGCCGGATAACAGTATTTTTACAAATAACTCCACCAGACAGGACCGGGGAGTTAAAATTTATCCGAGAGATTATTATTTTGAGTATCTGCTGATGGGGCATAAATTACATAACGAGACGTTTCTGGCAGCGGCAAATTATATTATGGATCTGAATATCCGCCAGAATCATTATCCGGATTTTCTGATTAATTTTATGAATCAGCCGGAGCTCATTGACGTAGAATATGACAAGAGTGGGATTGCAACAAGCTATGACTGTTTTTACAAGGAATCTGAGATTGCGCGTGTAAGAAAAGAGGAGTATTCCTACACCGTGTTAAATCACGCTGCAAACTTTGTTTACTTCCAGCATGGCGATCTGACCGTGAGTGTGAAGATTGGTGCGAGCCTTTGTGAGCACCGTGCATTTAAGTCGGAGACCATGGAAAAGAAGGAAAACGGCTATCAGTTGCAGCAGACGATGAAGGGCTGGTATTACCTGCCGTTTGGCGAATACCAGGGGACCACCGACTGGTGGAAGATGGACAATAAAAAGAGAGAGCTCTTAACCGGTCCGAACATGAGCCTTGATTTTGACGTGTTTGTTGAGGAAGCGGAAGATGGTCTGGATATTCATATTAAGGCACTTGGTGTGGACCGTGCACCAATCCGCGTGGAGCTTGCGTTTGATGCAGGCACAGAGGTGCGCAGTGAGGCGTTTTCTGTAGAAGGTGTTGCCGGTGGCTATGTAACGGCGAAGCAGGGCAATGTAACCGTAACCAAGGGGCAGTATGCAATTGAAGCAGGCCCGGGCTTTGGTACACACGACTTCATTGCCGGAAAGTTTGGCAGTGAGGGCAGAAATCCACATTGCTTCACCGTTTACTTTACAGATTCCACCTGCTTTGAACGGACCATTTCCCTTAGAGCAAAGGACAGCATGATTTATTAAGAAACTTGAGATTCCCGGGGCGACCGCCTGGTTCCCCGGGAATATTAGAATCCGATGAAAAAATCGCAAAGGATATTGAAATTGACAGAAAATTGCGCTACACTGAAGTGGTAAAAACAAAACAAGGAGGATTCAAATATGATATGGATTATTTTGGCAATTATTATTCTTTTGTTATTGGCATCCTGCATTAAGATTGTACCTCAGGCAAATGCGTTCGTTGTAGAGCGTCTGGGCGGATATCAGGGCACATGGAATGTTGGTGTTCATTTTAAATTGCCTATCATTGACAGAGTTGCAAAGAGAGTACTTTTAAAGGAGCAGGTAGTTGATTTCCCGCCACAGCCGGTTATCACAAAGGATAATGTTACGATGAGAATTGATACGGTTGTATTCTATCAGATTACCGACCCGAAGTTATATGCATACGGTGTGGAAAATCCGCTGATGGCAATTGAAAACCTGACTGCGACTACACTCCGTAACATCATTGGTGATTTGGAACTGGATGAAACCTTAACATCCAGAGAGATTATCAATACAAAGATGAGAGTTTCCCTTGATGCAGCTACCGACCCTTGGGGAATCAAGGTAAACCGCGTAGAATTAAAGAACATTATGCCTCCTGCGGCAATTCAGGATGCGATGGAAAAGCAGATGAAGGCAGAACGTGAACGCCGTGAAGCAATTCTCATTGCAGAAGGTGAAAAGAAATCGGCAATCCTTGTAGCGGAAGGTAAGAAGGAATCTGCAATTTTGGAAGCAGAGGCTGAAAAGACAGCACAGATTCTTCGCGCAGAAGCAAAGAAGGAAGCGATGATTCGTGAAGCAGAGGGTCAGGCAGAAGCAATCCGTGCCGTACAGAAGGCTACTGCACAGGGTATCGGATTCTTGAACGAATCCAGTCCGAATGCAGCGGTTCTTCAGTTAAAGAGCCTGGAAGCATTTGAAAAGGCAGCAGACGGACAGGCAACCAAGATTATCATTCCGTCTGAAATTCAGGGAATTGCAGGTCTCGCAAAAGCAGTTACGGAGGTTGCAGGAAAGTAATATGAATTTAAAAGGACGCTCATTTATTACATTAAAGGATTTTACTCCGGAGGAGATTCAGGGACTGCTTGATTTGGCCGCTGACTTAAAGGCAAAGAAAAAGCAGGGAATCACAGGAGACAGTTTAAAAGGAAAAAATATTGCATTGATTTTTGAAAAGCCATCGACCAGAACCCGTTCGGCATTTACCATCGGTTGTCTGGATGAGGGCGGTCATCCGGAGTACTTAGGGCATGAGGATATCCAGCTTGGCCATAAGGAAAGTGTAGAGGATACGGCAAGAGTGCTTGGCCGTATGTTTGACGGTATTGAGTTCCGTGGATTTAAGCAGGACACGGTAGAAAAGCTTGTAAAGTACAGTGGTGTTCCGGTTTGGAACGGGCTCACGGATGAATATCATCCGACACAGATTCTGGCAGATTTTTTGACACTGATCGAGCAGTTTGGTCATTTAAAGGGTTTAAAGCTTGTGTTTGCCGGTGATGGACGCAACAACATGGCAAACAGTCTGATGATTGGTTCTGCCAAAATGGGTGTGCATTTTACAATCCTTGCGCCAAAGTGTCTTTGGCCACAGACAGAACTGGTGGATTTATGCCAGGAATATGCAAAGGAATCCGGCAGTGTGATTACGCTTTCGGAGGATTTGTCTGCGGTGGAAGGTGCCGATGCGGTTTACACCGATGTCTGGTGTTCCATGGGTGAAGAAGATAAGGCAGCAGAGCGTGTCGGTCTGCTTCGTCCGTATCAGGTGAATGCAGAGCTTCTTGCAAAGACAGGCAAGGATTCTACTATTGTGCTTCACTGTCTCCCGGCAGTCAAGGGCAACGAAATTACCGAAGAGGTATTTGATAAGTTTGCGGATGTCATTTTTGATGAGGCTGAAAACCGTATGCACACGATTAAGGCTGTCATGGTGGCTACACTCGGAAAATAATGAAATCGGAAAAGAGCTGCGTGGATGTGCGGCTCTTTTTTTGTTTTCTGAGAAGTTTCTAATCGTTTTCTAACTTGCCTTTTGGAGCTTTGCGGATTATCATATAGATAAGACAAAGAGAGATAATGTTTCCGGAAGATGCCGGAACAAAAATATGAAAAAGGTTACTTGAGGAGGTTTTTTATGAAGAAAGCGAACGGAGCTTTGATTGGTTTAATTTTTTTGGTAGTAGGTTTTCTGTATGCGTGCAGCGCACTTGATATTATTCAGTTTACGATTTTCTTCCCGGGATTTTGGACACTGTTTCTGATTGTGCCATGCTTTTATGGACTGTTCAGAAAGGGTGAGGATAAGACCGGATATATCATTGGTTTGATTGTCGGCATCTGCTTCTTAATTAATGCACAGGACTTTTCCTTCCACATCGACTTCTGGCCGATGATTCTTGCAATCCTTTGCATTTTGATTGGTGTGAGGCTGATTTTCCCAAACCATGGCAGAAAGTCAAAGCACATTCATGTGGAGTTTAACAGCGGAAACGGCAGTGAAGGAAGCAACAGGGCGGATGGTCAGACAGAAACTTATTTCGAGTCCAAGACAACAGACAGCACAAATGGTGGTTATATCAATGTATCTGCAGTGCTTGGCGGCAGAGAAACCAGAATGGATAACGAAGTGTTCACCGGTGCAGATGTGACCGCAGTGCTTGGGGGTGCGGATCTGGATTTAAGAAATGCGATTATCAATGAGGACGTATTTATCAATGTCACTGCTGTGATGGGTGGTGTAGAGATTTATCTTCCTGCCAATGTAAAGGTAGTGGCTGATAGTTGTACCGCAGTGCTTGGCGGTGTGGATGTGAGCCGTGCTTATGCCAATATACCTGCGATGGATGCGCCAAAGGTTATCGTATCCGGCAGCTGCGTGATGGGCGGTGTGGATATCCACTAAGGCGTGACGAATGGCAAGAGGATTTGTCAGGACTGAAAACAGAAAAGTTGAGTTTTTAACGGGATTTCGTTGTGAAATCCCGTTTTTTGTGCTAAGCTAGAAATCGGAATAATCGTTGGAAGGTGCTTTGCTTCCAACATATCAGGAGGAAATACGATGTATCAGGATTCTATCGTGCTTTGCGGCAGCAATGCGTATGAACAGAAATATTATTTAAATGACAACTTTGAAGCACTTCCACAGGCAATCAAGGACGAATTAAAGATTATGTGCGTGCTTTTTACCGAGGATGTCGGCGGGATACTGACGCTGGTGTTTGAGGAGGACGGTACTCTGATGTTTCAGACGGAGGCAGAAGAGGGTGATCTTCTCTATGATGAAATCGGCAGTGTATTAAAGGTTAAGAAGCTGCAGAGCGAGAAGACCGAGCTTTTGGAGGCGCTGGAGCTGTATTATAAGGTGTTTTTCTTAAATGAGGACCCGTCGGAGTTGTTGGATGAGGAGGGAAATTGAGATGTTACTTGCAATTGATGTGGGAAATACGAATATTACTTGTGCGGTTGTCAAGGGGGATGAGTTTGTAGCAAGCTTCCGCCTCACAACGAAGCAGCAGAGAACCTCCGATGAATTCGGTATCATTTTACGTGACCTTGTGGAGGAACGCGGCTTTGCCAAAGGGGATATCGAGGCGGTGATTATTGCATCGGTAGTGCCGGGGGTTATGTATTCCCTGACCAGCGCTATCCGGAAATATTTCAACCTTATGCCGATGATTGTCGGTGAGGGAACGAAAACCGGTATCCGTATCGATATTCCGAATCCGAAGGAAATGGGTGCAGACCGCGTGGTCGATGCGGTGGCAGCGTATACGATTTACGGCGGACCGGTGATTGTGGTGGATTTTGGTACGGCAACGACGTATGATCTTGTGACAGCGGATGGAAGACTTGTGGCAGGTATTACAAGCCCGGGCATCCGCCTTTGTGCCAATGCGCTTTGGAACGGCACGGCAAAATTGCCGGAGATTGAGATTGAAAAGCCTGCGTCTATCCTTGCAAAGGACACGACAACCAGTATGCAGGCAGGACTGGTGTACGGAAGCATCGGACAGACCGAATATATTGTAAATAAGATTAAGGAAGAGGCAGGGCTTTTAGATGTGAAGGTGGTAGCGACCGGCGGACTGGGCAAGATGATTTCCGAATCGACGGACGTGATTCAGGAGTATGATCCGATGCTGACCATGGAAGGCCTCCGACTGATTTATGAGAAGACGGCAGGGAAGAAAGCATGAGAGAACTCAAAATAGGAAATGTCACGGTGCCAGGGTGCCTGGCACTCGGACCAATGGCAGGGGTAACGGACCTGCCATTCCGCACGTTATGTAAGGAGTGCGGCGCAGATCTCATTTACACCGAGATGGTCAGTGCAAAGGGCATCATGTATAACAATAAGAATACAGAGGCGCTTCTTTGCGTGGAGGAGGCAGAACGGCCGGTGGCACTGCAGCTGTTTGGTGAGGATGCAAAAATCTTAGCTGAGCAGGCAAAACGCATTGAGGACAGAAACTTTGATATCATCGATATCAACATGGGTTGTCCGGTGCCAAAGGTAGTCAATAACGGCGAGGGCTCGGCACTCATGAAAACACCGGAGAAGGTGGGCGAGATTGTATCTGCGGTGTCAAAGGCGATTAAGAAGCCTGTGACGGTGAAAATCCGCAAGGGCTTTGGAAAGGACGATGCCAATGCACCGCTTGTGGCAAAGATTGCAGAAGAGGCGGGAGCTGCGGCGATTGCCGTGCACGGCCGGACCAGAGAGCAGTACTATAGCGGCAAGGCAGACTGGGATATCATAAGACGGGTAAAGGAAGCCGTGAGTATTCCGGTCATCGGAAACGGCGATATTTTTACACCGGAGGATGCCAAGCGGATGCTTGAGGAAACCGGGTGCGACGGTATCATGGTGGCAAGAGGCGTACAGGGAAATCCTTGGCTGTTTGGGCAGATTAAGGCGTATCTGGAGACCGGAGAGAAGATTGCAAGGCCGGATCTTGATACGGTGATTGCAATGATTCTCCGTCATGCGGCAATTCATGTCGGATATGTCGGTGAGTTTGCGGGGATCCGTGAGATGCGAAAGCACGTGGCGTGGTATGTGAGCGGTTATCCGAAGGCGGCAAAACTGCGAGGTGCGGTCAATGAAGTTGAGACGATGGAGCAGCTCAAGGAGTTGCTTTCGCGGTATCGCGAAGAGGTTTCAAAGACGGGATTCCGGACAGAGGAATAACGGATGTTGGCGGCG
>CAZIQL010000053.1:0-16952 GCA_964541485.1 uncultured Lachnospiraceae bacterium | reverse complement strand
ACGGTGAGTTCAAAGAATTTTTTCCTGAAAATGCGGTAGAATATTTTGTATCCTATTATGATTATTATCAGCCGGAGGCATATGTACCGTCTACGGATACTTACATTGAAAAGGATTCCGCGATTAATGATGAGATAGATAAGCTGCGCCATTCTGCTACGGCGGCGCTGACGGAGCGCAAGGACGTTATTATCGTTGCCAGTGTGTCTTGTATTTACGGTCTCGGTAGCCCGATTGATTACCAGAACATGACGGTATCTTTGCGTCCGGGCATGATCCGTGAGCGTGATGATGTGATTCGGAAACTGGTGGAAATCCAGTACACCAGAAATGATATGGATTTTAAGCGCGGTACCTTCCGTGTGCGTGGGGATGTCGTTGAGATTTTCCCGATTTCCAGTGCAGATACGGCATACCGTGTGGAATTTTTCGGGGATGAGGTAGACCGCATCACAGAGATTGACGTGCTGACCGGAGAGATTAAGTGTTCATTGGAACACATGGTAGTGTTCCCGGCATCTCATTATGTAGTAGCGCCTGAGACGATGAATGCGGCGCTGGCAGATATTGAAGCAGAAATGCATGAGCGCGTAAAATATTTTAAGAGTGAAGATAAACTGTTGGAGGCGCAGCGTATTTCAGAGCGAACCAACTTTGATATGGAAATGATGCGGGAAACGGGCTTTTGCTCCGGCATTGAGAACTATTCGATGCATTTATCGAGACTTAAACCGGGAGATCCGCCGAATACTTTGCTGGATTATTTCCCGGATGATTTCCTGATTATTGTGGACGAGAGCCACATTACCATTCCACAGATCCGCGGCATGTATTCCGGTGACCAGGCAAGAAAGACGACCTTGGTGGACTACGGTTTCCGTCTGCCATCGGCAAAGGATAACCGTCCATTGAATTTTCAGGAGTTTGAAAGCCATATCAGCCAGATGATGTTCGTATCTGCCACACCATCGGTTTATGAGACAGAGCATGAGCTGATGCGGACCGAGCAGGTCATCCGTCCGACCGGTTTACTTGATCCGGAGGTGGATGTGCGGCCGACGGCAGGACAGATTGATGATTTACTTTCCGAAATCAGAAAAGAAACCGAAAAGAAGAATAAAGTGCTGGTGACCACACTGACCAAGCGCATGGCGGAGAATTTGACCGATTACCTGCGCGAAGTGGGTGTCAGGGTAAAATACCTGCATTCCGATATTGATACTCTGGAACGTTCCGAGATTATCCGGGACATGCGTATGGATGTATTTGATGTGCTCGTGGGTATTAACCTGCTCAGAGAAGGTCTTGATATTCCGGAGGTCAGCCTGGTGGCAATTTTGGATGCGGACAAGGAAGGCTTCCTTCGTTCCGAGACTTCGCTCATCCAGACCATCGGACGTGCGGCACGTAATGAAAACGGACATGTTATCATGTACGCAGATACGATGACGGACTCCATGCACAAGGCAATTTCCGAAACAAACCGCCGACGCGACATCCAGAGCCGTTACAATGAAGAAAACGGAATCACACCAACCACAATTAAAAAGGCAGTCCGTGATTTAATCAGTATTTCAAAGAAGGCAGAAAATACGACCTTTGCGCTTGATAAGGATGCGGAATCCATGTCAAAGAAGGAGCTCGAGGCAGTCATCAAGAAGATGACAAAGGAGATGCATACGGCTGCCGCAGAATTAAACTTTGAGCGTGCGGCAGAGCTGCGTGACAAGATTTTGGAATTAAAAAGAGAACTGCTGAATTTAGAATAGAAGAAAAGAGAAAAACCATGTCAGAGAAAAAGAATTTAATTAAAATCAGAGGTGCAAAGGAGCACAATTTAAAAGGCATCAGCATTGATATTCCCAGAGACCGGTTTGTCGTATTGACCGGTTTGTCCGGTTCGGGAAAATCGTCTCTTGCGTTTGACACGATTTATGCGGAAGGACAGCGCCGTTATATGGAGTCGCTTTCTTCCTATGCAAGACAGTTCTTAGGACAGATGGAAAAACCGAATGTGGAGAGCATTGAGGGCCTCTCTCCGGCCATTTCCATTGATCAGAAGTCGACCAACCGTAACCCGCGTTCCACCGTTGGTACGGTAACGGAAATCTATGACTATTTCCGACTGTTGTATGCCCGCATCGGCATTCCTCACTGTCCGGAGTGCGGACGTGAGATTAAGCGTCAGACGGTGGACCAGATGGTAGATGAAATTATGAAGCGTCCGGAGCGTACGAAGTTCCAGCTTTTAGCACCGGTAGTCCGTGGGCGTAAGGGTGAACATGTTAAGGTGTTTGAACAGGCAAAAAAGGCCGGCTTTGTCCGTGTGCGTGTGGACGGCAATCTGTACGAGCTGACGGAAGAGATTAACTTAGAAAAGAATAATAAGCATAATATTGAGATTGTTGTAGACCGTCTGATGGTAAGAGAGGGTGCGGAAAAGCGTATTTCGGATTCCATTGATACCGTGCTTGGTCTGACGGATGGTCTGGTGATTGTAGAGTATCTGGGTGATGAGGTTACTCCGGCAGAAGAGGTGACCATGAGCCAGAATTTTGCCTGCCCGGATTGTGGTATCAGCATCGAAGAGTTAGAGCCGAGGGCGTTCTCCTTTAACAATCCGCTCGGCGCGTGCCCGGATTGTCATGGCATCGGTGTAAAGATGGAATTTTCAGAGGAACTGATGATTCCGGATAAGAGCCTGTCACTCAGTCAGGGAGCATTTGCTGTGCTTGGCTGGCAATCGGCATCGGACCCAAAGAGCTTTGCCGGTTCGCTTTTGGTAGCCCTTGCAAAGCATTACAATTTTAGTCTCGATACCCCGTACCGGGAGTTACCGGAGGATATCCGTCATATGCTGATTTACGGTACAGGCGGTGTTTCGGTGAAGGTACATTATACCGGACAGCGCGGTACGGGTGTGTATGATGTGGCGTTTGAGGGTCTGATTAAAAATATGGAGCGGAAATACCGTGAGACGTATTCTGATGCGACAAAGCAGGAGTACGAAACCTTTATGACGACGACGCCTTGTACGCTTTGTGGCGGACGACGTCTGCGCAGAGAGGTACTCGGTGTTACTATAGGTGGAAAGAATATCTCAGAAGCCACGGACTTGCCGGTCAGAGATTTGTATGAGTTTATGAACCATCTGGACCTCACTCCAATGCAGGCACAGATTGGTGATATGATTTTAAAGGAAATTAAAGCAAGAACCAGATTCTTAATTGATGTAGGTCTGGATTATCTGACGCTTTCCCGTGCGGCGGGTTCACTCTCCGGTGGTGAGGCGCAGAGAATCCGTCTGGCAACACAGATTGGTTCCGGTCTGGTAGGCGTAGCGTACATTCTTGACGAGCCGAGTATCGGTTTGCACCAGAGGGACAATGATAAGCTTTTGGCTGCCTTAAAGCGGTTGCGTGATTTGGGCAATACGTTGATTGTGGTAGAGCATGACGAGGATACGATGCTTGCGGCAGATTATCTGATTGATATCGGTCCGGGAGCAGGCTCTCATGGTGGTGAAATCGTGGCGGCAGGTACACCGGCAGAGATTATGGCGTGTCCGGAGTCCATCACAGGACAGTATTTAAGCGGGGAACGCTTTATCCCGGTTCCGTCCGTACGTCGTGTGCCGACCGGATGGCTTACGGTCAAGGGGGCTGCAGAAAACAACTTAAAGCACATGGATGTAGACGTGCCACTCGGTGTATTCACTTGTGTGACCGGTGTATCTGGCTCGGGTAAGAGCTCTCTCGTGAATGAGATTATTTATAAGACGCTTGCAAAGCAGTTAAACCGTGCCAGAACGATTCCGGGGAAATATGATGAAATGTTGGGAGTGGAGCAGTTAGATAAAATCATTAACATCGATCAGTCTCCGATTGGACGTACTCCGCGATCCAACCCGGCTACCTATACCGGTGTATTTGATTTGATCCGTGATTTGTTTGCGTCTACTTCTGATGCGAAGGTGAAGGGTTACAGTAAGGGCCGTTTTAGCTTTAATGTAAAGGGCGGACGTTGTGAAGCCTGTGCCGGTGACGGTATCATTAAGATTGAGATGAACTTCCTGCCGGATGTTTATGTGCCGTGTGAGGTTTGCGGCGGAAAGCGTTACAACCGTGATACTTTGGAAGTAAAATATAAGGGTAAGTCGATTTTTGACGTGCTGGATATGACGATTGAAGAGGCGGTACACTTCTTTGAAAATGTACCAACCATCCGTAGAAAGATCGAGACGTTAAATGATGTTGGATTGTCTTATTTAAAGCTTGGTCATCCGTCCACATCACTTTCCGGTGGTGAGGCGCAGCGGATTAAGCTCGCAACCGAGCTTTCCAGACGCAGTACCGGTAAAACGATTTACATTCTGGATGAACCGACGACCGGACTTCACTTTGAAGATGTCCGTAAGTTAATCGAAATTTTACAGCGCCTTGCCGATGGCGGAAATACCGTGCTTGTTATTGAGCACAACTTAGATGTCATTAAGTCTGCCGATTACATTATTGATATCGGACCGGAGGGCGGCGACCGCGGAGGTACCGTTATCGCAAAGGGCACACCGGAGGAGGTGGCACAGATGCCACAGTCCTATACCGGACAGTATATAAAGAAGTATCTAAAGAAGTAGGCCTTTGTGTAAAACTTGCGAGAATCGTGTTGAAACTCCGGCACGAAAAATGATTGTGCTACTATTGATATTAAAATGAAAAGGTTCCTGATTTCAATACTCATTGTCCTGACTCTCAGCGGATAGCTGTACGTACCCCGGGCGAACACATCGATAAGATGTGATTCGACAGGGACGTACGGGTGTCCGAGGAGCGGAATGGACAAGAGTATGAAATTAGGAACCTTTATTGTATAAAAAGTAAATCACACAATCATTTTTCGTTCAGTAGTTTCTCCACACTGGCAAGCTTTACACAAAGCACGAATACCTTTGCGGCTGCTGCCATTTCCTCCGGAGTAGGGAAGGATGGCGCAATACGGATATTGGAGTCCTGTGGGTCCTTACCATACGGATACGTAGCGCCTGCACCGGTCAATACGACACCGAGTGCCTTACACTTTGCAACGATGGCAGTAGCACAGCCCGGCAATGCATCAAACGAGATAAAATAACCGCCGCGTGGCTTTATCCAGGAGCCGATTTCTAATCCGGAAAGTTCACTCTCCAGTGTGTCAAGCACGGCTTCGAACTTTGGCCGGAGTAATTCGGCATGTAATTTCATATGGGCTTTTAATCCGTTGATATCCTTAAAGAATCTGGAATGACGAAGCTGATTAATTTTGTCATGTCCGATGGTCTGGATTGTCATCTGCTGTTCAATATAATCAATATTCTTAATCGACGAAGCAATTGCCGAAACACCTGAACCTGGGAAACTGATTTTGGATGTGGAAGCAAATAGGTAAACCATATCCGGATTTCCTGCTTTTTCGCACTCGTCTAAGATACTCAGGACTTCGTCCTGGATATCATCATATAAGTGGTGGATGCAGTAAGCATCATCCCAGTAAATGCGAAAGTCCTCTGCGGCTGGGTGAAGGTTTGCAAAGCGGCGGACCACTTCGTCGGAATAGGAGATTCCGGTAGGGTTGGAGTACTTTGGAACACACCAGATACCTTTAACGGAAGGGTCGTTGCTTACATATTGTTCTACTAAATCCATATCCGGACCATCTGCATGCAGTGGGATATTAACCATTTCAATGCCGAAATATTCCGTAATCTTAAAATGTCTGTCATAGCCCGGTACCGGACACAGGAATTTTACTTTATCAAGCTTACACCAAGGAGTAGAACCATTAACTCCGTGGGACATAGAGCGGGACACGGTATCATACATGATGTTTAAGCTGGAATTTCCGCAGACAACCACGTTATCCTTTTTCACACACATCATATCTGCCATAAGACGTCTGCATTCTCCGATGCCATCCAGGTCACCGTAGTTACGGGTGTCATTTCCGAGGACGGTCCTCATATCGGACTCGCTGTTAATGACATCTAACATCGGCATTGAAAGAGCCAGCTGGGAGAAGCCCGGTTTTCCACGTGCCATATTCAAATTAAGCCCTTTGGATTCCATGGTTTTATATTCTTCCTCCAGAGCGGCTTTGATGGTCAGCAATTCATTTCTGGTCAAATCTTTATAAGGTTTGGTCATAGGATTTGGCTCACTTTCTTCTTTGTTTTCTTTTGTTGCATACATGCATACAATATTTCTTCCTATGACTTTAACACGTTAACGCAAAAAGTGCAAGAGATATTTTAACAACTTCGGAAAAAAGAGAGGTCTGTCAAAAAGCAGAGAATGGTCCCAACCATCGGAGAGAGAGCAGCCGGGGAGAGGGAATCATGAGTTTCTATGTATTTTTTGCAGAAAGTCTAGGAAACGGGGCTGTTTTGCGGTATAATCAGACAGAGAAGAGAAAGAAGGAAAATCGTATGACAGAAAAATATCCATATTTTTATGAAACACATATGCATACTTGTGAAGGCAGTGCCTGCGGGCACAATACCGGGGCAGAAATGGCGCGGGCGTACAAGGAAGCAGGTTATACCGGAATTATTGTTACAGACCATTTCTTCTACGGAAACACGGCAGTGGACCGGAGTCTTCCATGGGCTGAGTGGGTGGAGCAGTATTGCAAAGGCTATGAGCATGCAAAGGAAGAGGGAGAGAAAATAGGGCTTCAGGTATTTTTCGGATGGGAGTCGGCATATCACGGCACGGAATTTTTAGTGTATGGTTTGGATAAAGCATGGCTGCTTGCGCATCCGGAAATCAAGGATGCTACAATAGAGGAGCAGTATGAACTGGTGCATAGAGATGGCGGCATGGTGATTCATGCACATCCCTATAGGGAAGCGTCTTACATTCCGGAGATTCGTTTATTCCCGGCTTACGTGGACGGAGTGGAAGGAATCAATGCATCCCATAAGTTTCGGGAAAAGCAGAAAACAGACGGCAGAGCACTGTATGATGTGCTGGCGCAGGAATATGCAGCAAAGTATAATCTGCCGATGACCGGGGGCTCGGACACACATACGACAGAGCTTCTTGGCGGAGGAACGGCATTTGCCAGAAAGTTGGAGGATGTGGCCGATTTTATCCGTGCGGTTAAAAGCAAGGAAGGACATCCGATGCAACCGGTGCAATAGGGGAATAGGAAGGCTGGAACATAGTGCGGTAAACGTGATGCAGTAAATATAAAAGGTTATGAAAATAGAGGAGGGTGCATGGAAGTTTTAACAAAAGCGAGTTATTCCAATGAGATGACTGAGAGGGAAAAGAGAAACCGTGGCGTGGCATATCGTGCGGCATGTGAAAGTATGGTGCTGTTAAAAAATGAGCAGGTACTTCCGTTAAAGACAAAAAAGATTGCACTGTATGGGGCAGGAGCGTCAAAAACGGTAAAGGGAGGTACCGGTTCCGGAGAAGTAAATGAACGCCACAGTGTCACGGTGTTGGAGGGTCTGAGAAGTCGTGGTTTTGAGGTTACAACCATGTCATGGATAGAGGATTACGAAAGAGAGTATGCAGAGGGTGCGGCAGAGTTTGTCCGGGAGCAGAGAAAAACCATTGCCGGATTAAAGGTGAAGTCGATTATGGAGATGATACTGGCAAGCTACCAGCCACCGCAGGGGCGTTTGGTTTCTGAGGAAGACATTCAGACAAGTGATACCGACACCTGCATTTATGTGATCAGCAGACAGGCAGGGGAAGGCGTGGACCGGAAGACAGAGGCAGGCAGTTATTTTATCACGGAGACGGAAAAGAAAAGCATAGAGCTTTGTGCAAAGCAGTATAAAAATTTTGTGTTGGTAATCAATAGCGGAAGCTCCCTGGATTTATCTTTTACCGATGAAATTCCGGGGATTGGTGCTATTTTGTTTTTGTGTCAGCTTGGCACAGAGGGTGGCAATGCATTTGCGGATGTGATTTCCGGTAAGGTGGTACCATCCGGAAAGCTTGCGGATACCTGGGCAAAGAATTACGGGGATATTCCGTATGCGGAGGAATACAGCTATTTAAATGGGAATCTGGAGAATGAATATTATAAGGAAGGCATTTATGTCGGCTATCGTTATTTTGATACATTTTCTGTAGAACCACGCTATCCGTTCGGCTTTGGCCTGAGCTACACAACGTTTTGTGTAGAACCGGCAGGGGCAAGGACGGTCGGAACCAGAGTGGTGGTAAAGGCAAAGGTAACCAACACCGGAGACACCTATTCCGGGAAAGAAGTAGTGCAGGTGTATTTAAGTGCGCCGAACGGAAAGCTTGAAAAAGAGTATCAGAGTCTGGTTGCATTTGCGAAAACCAAAGGACTGGCACCGGGAGAAAGCGAAAGCTTGACATTGGAGTTTGATCTGGCAGAATGCGGAAGCTACGATACGGAAACAGCGAGCTATCTGTTGGAACAGGGAGACTACGTGGTGCGGATAGGAACTCATTCCGGGAATACAACCGAGGCAGCAGTAATCTGGCTGACAGATACGGTGGTGCTTTCAACGCATGAGAACATCTGCCCGTGCAAAGAAAAGTTTGAGGAATTGACAAAGAAAGACAGAAGGGAAGAACCGGTTTCGGCGTATGTTCCAAGATTATTCCTTCCGGCTTCTTATTTTACGACAGAGGTTTGCCGGTATCAGACCCCGGCGGTGTGTGAAGATGAGCGCGTGCAGGAGTTTATGAAGGGACTGACGACAAAGGAAATGGCAGAGATTGTTGTTGGTGCCGGTATGTTTGGCGGAAAGTCCCGGTTTCATCTGCCGGGAGCGGTAGGAAATACCACATCAGAGTTTTGGGACAGAGGGCTTGCAAATGTGGCACTTTGTGATGGTCCGGCGGGACTGCGCATCCAGAAGCGGTCGGCAGTGACCAAAAACAAAAAGGTGAAGGCTCTGGAGCTTGCCCTGTCTGTTTATGAGCTTATGCCTGAATTTGTGAAGAAGTTCTTGCTGGGGGATGAGAAAAAGGATACGGTAATTTATCAGTATACGACGGCATTTCCGGTAACGGCCGCTTTGGCGCAGACATGGAACACGAAGATGCTTTATGAGGTGGGAACGGCAGTATATGAGGAAATGAAGGAGTACGGCTGCACGTTCTGGCTGGCACCGGCGGTGAATATTCATAGAAATCCGTTATGTGGAAGAAATTTTGAGTATTTTTCGGAAGATCCGTATCTGACAAGTGTGCTTGCCACTGCGATGATACAGGGTGTGCAGCAGGAGAACGGATACTATGTGACCGTAAAACATTTTGCCTGCAATAACCAGGAAGATAACCGGATGAGAGTGTCCAGTAATGTGGGAGAGAGGGCACTTCGGGAAATTTATCTGAGAGCGTTTGAACGTACGGTCAGAGACGGAAATGCCAGAGGCATTATGACCTCTTATAACCTGTTGAACGGAGTTTACACAGCAAACAGCTATGACCTTTGTACCAAGGTGCTCCGCAACGAATGGGGGTTTGATGGCGTGGTAATGACGGACTGGTATTCCAGTAACCGTGGCAAGGCGGATAATGCATTCTGCATGCGCGCCGGAAACGATCTCATTATGCCGGGAGGCAATTATTATAAGAAACGAATTCTGAGCGGACTTGTCTGTGGCAAGACATCGGAAGAGGACTTAAAGCGATGTTGTGCTAATGTTGTAAGGGCGATTATGGACAGTCCAACGCAGAAGGAGTACATAGAAAAGCGGGAAGAGGAATAAAGATTTTTGGGACAGGAGAAGAAGGCAATGAGGAAAGTTAGAAGAATACTGGCGCTTTTGGTTGGAATACTGCTAGTGCTTCCGATGCTTACACCATGGAGCCGTGGGACCAAAACGGCTTCAGCGGAGCCGGCAGAACCGATTTTTGTCGCACCGGGTGCGACGGGAACCGGAACGGAGTCAGATCCGATGGATTTGGAGTCGGCAATTGAAACCGTGAAGATTGGACAGACCATTTACATGCTCGAAGGCACCTATGAGTATTCCCATACGATAAAGATTGCGGAGGGAAATGACGGCAGTGCGAAGGGTTATAAAAAACTGATGGCCTATCCGGGAGCAAAGGTGGTATTGGATTTTTCCGGTCAGCCGTTTGGTCAAAGGGGCATGCTGCTTGCCGGAAACTATTGGTATATCTACGGTATCACATTTTATGGAGCCGGTGATAATGGCATGCTGCTTGCCGGAGACTATAACCGGATTGAGATGTGTATTTTTGACGGGAATAAGGATTCCGGTCTGCAAATCAGCCGTGACAACTCAAGCTATATCGATATCAAGGATTGGCCATCCTACAATTATATTTTAAATTGTACGTCCAGAAATAATGCAGATCCGGACGGAGAAGATGCCGATGGCTTTGCCCCAAAGTTGACCTGCGGTGAAGGAAATGTGTTCGATGGCTGTATTTCGTACAACAACGTAGATGATGGATGGGACTGTTATGCAAAGGCAGAAACAGGCCCGATTGGTGTAGTTACGATTATTAATTGTATTGCATTCCGTAATGGACAGACAGAAGACGGAACATTGACAGAAGACAGTGATGGCAACGGATTTAAACTGGGTGGTGGCGGCTTAGGTACGCCACATGTGGTCATCAACTGCCTGGCATTTGAAAACCAGAACTGCGGATTTACGGATAACAATAATCCGTCTGCGATTTCTCTGATTCACTGTACTGCGTTTAATAACAATCTTTCTACAAAAAAGATGGATTATAATGTATATCGCTGTCAGGATGCGTTTGTGGCTAATCTGTTAGCATATAATGAAGGGAAAAGCAAGAACCAGTTAAAAAATCTGTCAGGAAATTATGTGGTGTATGCCTCAGGAACAAAATGGTATGAAATAGCGGAGTACGGAGTGATAAATACTTCGGAAAAAACGTTGATGGGAACTCAAATCAGCAAGGGACTGACCGCATCCGATTTTATTTTGACCCAAGCACCGGAGCTGGGAACGGATTTTCATACCTACTGGCGTGAGACAGATGGGTCAGTGGATACAAAAGGGTATGCCATGCTTGCTGCAACGAGTGCATGGGCAGATTTTTCAACCGATGGGCTGGCAGCAGGAGCGCGGTTTGGAGCAGGAGCTGAGTTTGTGACTCCGGAGAATGCAGAGCAGATAAAGACAGCGGCAATGTCCCAAATAACAGGTGCACCGACACCAACGAATACACCGACGCCGACATATACGCCGACACCAACATACACGCCGACGCCGACATATACGCCGACACCAACATACACGCCGACGCCGACATATACACCGACACCAACATACACGCCGATGCCGACATATACACCGACGCCGACGAATACGCCGATACCGACAGCGACCAAGGCTCCGGAGGAGACTTTGATACCAACGCCTGCGGTTGTAGTAGAGGAACCGTTGGATTATGACCCGGCACGACTTGCCGTGGTGTGCACAGCGGCATGCATTGTAATTATTGCGGCCGCAGCAGGAGCAATTGTTCTGATTTGGAAGAAAAAATAATTGACTATTGCAAAAGCTGTTTTATTCGGTTAAAATATTCACAACAACATTTAGGAGGATACTCGAGATGAAGACAAAATTAGGAATTTCTGTTGCAATGTTAACTGCGCTTACCTATATTTTTGGATTGTTTGGCGGCTATATTGCATTGGCATTGCTGGTTGGTTACATCCTGTTGTTTGAGACAGAGGAGACGGTAAAGAAGGCTGCAGTAAAGACAGTGGTTATTGTCGTTGTATTTGATTTAATCAATGCAGTTATCGGTCTTGTTCCAAACGGATTTAGCATCATCAGTAACTTTTTAAATATTTTCCAGTTATATGTTCCGTTTTCCCTTATTACAAGAATCTTTACTTTTGTTACTTCTGTTCTGGCAGTAGTGGAAAAACTTATTTTCCTTGTGCTTGCATTTGTGGCATGGAGTGATAAGACCTGCAAGATTCCTGTATTGGATGACCTGGTAGATAAGCATATGTAAAACAAAGAATGGCATGGAGCATACAAAAAGGTATGCTCCTGTTTTTGTTTGCATAAAAATAGGGGAAGGACAGATACTATGGAAAAAAGGAAGTGGAATAATGTGTACGGCAGTGATGTACCGGACGAAGGGCTGTTACTTTGGGAGAAATCTGGATTTGGAATATTCTTATGAGGAAAGTGTGGTGGTAACACCAAGACGCTTTCCTCTTTCTTTTCGGTTCAAGCCGTCAATGAGTGAGCATTATGCCATTATCGGGATGGCATATGTAAAGGAAGGCTATCCGCTTTATTACGATGCAATGAACGAGAAAGGAATCGGGATGGCAGGACTTGCGTTTCAGGGCAATGCGGTTTATCAAAAGGTGGAAGAAGGCTGGGACAATGTAACACCCTACGAGTTGATTCCATGGGTACTGTCACAGTGTGCCACATTGGAGGAGGTAAAAAAGCTTCTGCTCCGGCTTCGGCTTGTGGATGTGCCATTTTCGACAGAGCTCCCCAATATGCCGCTTCACTTCATGATTTCCGATGGGAGGCAGGGAATCGTGGTGGAGCCTATGCAGGCGGGGCTCTGCTGCTATGATAATCCAATAGGTGTTTTGACAAATAACCCGCCTTTTCCGTATCAGCTGTTTCATGTTAACAACTATAGAAAGCTGACCAGAAACCGGACGGAAACAACCTTTGCAGAACAGCTGGAGCTGGAGGAGTACAGCAGAGGAATGGGCGGTATTGGTCTGCCGGGAGATTTGTCCTCGCAGTCGAGATTTGTGCGCGCGGCATTCGTGCGGATGAATTCGGTGTCGGGGGAGTCAGAAAAAGAGAGCGTAAATCAGTTCTTTCATATTCTGACATCGGTGGAGCAACAGAGAGGGTGTGTCTGTCTTGCAGAGGATACGTATGAATATACGCTTTACTCATCCTGCTGCAGTCTTTCCAGAGGAATTTATTATTATACCACATATGAGAACAGGGCAATCCGGTCGGTAGACATGCGGTCGGTTGATATAAAAGGGAATCGCCTGATTCTTACAGATTCGATAGGAAAGGACGGGTAAATGACAGAAGAATAAAAAATTGATTGTATTCTATGAGATTTCAGTGTAAAATTACAGCATACAGATAAAAACTTTCTCACAAAGGAGGAGCAGGTATGGCAAAGCAACGGAACTATAGTGCTTATCGTGCAAGCGATAAGATTGAAAACATGGGACAGGAAGCAAGAATGAAGCTTCTTGTAAAAACTACGGTAAAATCGGTTGTGATAGGTGTGCTGCTGCTGGTGGTGTCAGTCGGTGTCAGCATCTGGACTACCTTGGCACACGGAGCGCGTCTGGAAATGCTTCAGGCACTTGACCAGTATCGTCTGGGATCGAAAAACTTATCCTTTGCGGTACAGTCCTTTGCAGTAACGGGAAGTCAGCATTACTATGATACCTATGTAGATGAGACTGAGATATCAAAAAACAAAGAGAATGCGTTGGAAGTTTTAAGGGATTCGGATGTGAAGAAATCGGAATGGGCGCTGCTGAATCAGATTATTGAGGAAGAAGAAGCAATGGTTCCTATGGAAAAAGAAGCAATTGCGTTAGTTCAGAAGGGAGATCTGGAAGGAGCTGCTGCAATTGTTTTTGGTGATGAATATGAAACGTTGGCGGAGAGTGTCAGTGTAGATACAGCACAGTTAATTTCGACGATACAGCGCAGAAAAGCGATTCAGATTGATATTTTAGGAAAGGTTCAGATTCTGTCGCAGGTGCTCTTTGTGATTGCAGTAATGAATGTACTGACGCAGTTTGCAAGAATGTATATTTTTACAAATAAAAAATTATTGCAGCCGGTGCTGGAGGTCTCTAAGCAGATGCAGCATATGGCAGTCGGTGATTTTTCGGTGCCGCTGACTTTGGAAGAGAATGATACAGAAGTCGGAACCATGGTAAAGTCGATTAATTCTATGAAGCAGAACATGGGTGAAATGATTGGTGAAATAACCGGAATTTTGGAAAAGATGGGCAACGGAGATTACCGTTTTGATACACAGGCAAATTATATCGGAGAATTTAAGCGGATTGAAGAGTCTCTGCATGTCATTAAGGACAAAATGCACGAGACACTATATACATTGCGTGTGGCTTCCGATCAGATTAATACCGGTTCCGAACAGCTTGCCTGTGCTGCGCAGGATCTGGCAGAAGGCAGTACAGTGCAGGCAACGCAGATGTCTGAGCTGGTAACGGCAATGAAACGTATGTCAGAAGGCATGGAAAACAGTGCGGCAGCGGCACAGGAGTCGGTAAGCATTGCTTCGCAGGCAGGTATTGCATTGCAACAGGGCAATGTGCATATGGAGGAGCTTAAGGTTGCCATTGCAGAAATCAGTAAGTGCTCCGAACAAATCCAGACAATCATCGGAACAATCGAAGATATTGCATCCCAGACGAACCTGTTGTCTCTGAATGCGGCAATTGAGGCGGCCAGAGCAGGTGAGGCTGGAAGAGGCTTTGCTGTTGTTGCTGAGCAGGTAAAGAAATTGGCAGAGGAATCTGCAAAAGCTTCCCAGGAAACAACGGTACTGATTGCCACTACGATTCAGGCTGTGGAAAAGGGAATTGCTATCGCAGATGAAACGACACAGAGCATGGCTGGAGTGATGCAGGGAGCTATGGTTGCAACGCAGAAGATGGGTGAGATTGCAGAAATGTTGCATGCGGAAGTGGAAAGTATGCATGAGGTAAACAATACCATCACAGCGGTGACAGAGGTGGTAGACAGCAATTCGGCAACCTCAGAGGAGACTGCCGCAGTCAGTGAGGAGCAGAAGGCTCAGGTAGAGACGATGGTTCAGCTGATTGAGTTTTTTGAGATATAAGATTCGCAAAACCTGCCGGAGAACGTCAGATTTCGCAAATCAATATAATAGATTCGCAAAACCTGCCGCAAAGGCGTCAAGTCCTGCAAATCATATACATGATTCGCAAAACCTGCCGACTTTGTCGTCAGCCGTTGCTGCGCAACTTGGCGTTTTGCTCATCCGATTTAGGTGACGATAACAAAATAAGAGAAAATGGAAAGGGTCTTGTCAGAAAAACGACAAGACCCTTCCTTGTTCCTTGCAACAGGCGGATTAGGAAAATACATTTTCCATCCGCCCGTCACAAGAAACAAAAGTCCTTCCTGCTTGCACAGAAAGGACTTTCCCATTTTCTCTTATTTTGTTATCTGACTCTTTAGTCCGTGAAGTTGTCGAAATACCCTTGAATCAAAATAATTGGGGTACCCTTATCGCCGGAGCCGCTGGTTAAGTCACAAAGGGAACCGATTAAGTCGGTGAGCTGTCTTGGGGTAGTACCCTGAGAAGCCATGTTGCCAACGAGGCTGCCGTTTTTGTCCTTGATACTCTTTGAGATAGCTTCCTTTAATGCTTCGCCGCTTAAGTTCTTGAAATCATTATCGGCAAGATACTTTAGCTTTAACTCATTTGGAGTACCAACGAGACCGCTTGTAAAAGCAGGGGAAACAACCGGGTCAGCGAGTTCCCAAATCTTACCCTGAGGGTCCTTGAATGCACCGTCGCCGTAAACCATAACTTCAACATGCTTTCCGGTCTTTTCTAAAATCTGTGCCTGAATGTCCTCTACCAGAGGCTGGCATTCCTGCGGGAAGAGTTTAATGGTATCTTCCGTGGATTTATTGGAACCGAGCAGACCATACTTGGAATTGAAACCGCTGCCGTTTACGGAGGAGGTTAAAATATCATCCAGACCACAGACAACCTTTGCACCGTTTTCCATTAAAATTCTCTTGGTTCTTTTTCTGGTATGAATATCACAGGTAATGATGCAGTCTGTATAGTCTAAAATGGTCTTTGCCTGATTAGCAAAAACAACCTCTACCTCAGCACCTGCCTCACGGATGATGTTGGAATAATATGCAACATAATCAACACCGGTGAATTCATGCACATTTTCGCCAAATAATTCACGATATTTATCAAGTGTTAAGACGTCGGAGTAAGGGTTGATGCCGGCTTCATCTAACTGGTCATAGGTAAGAAGTGCATTTCCTACTTCGTCGCTAGGATAGCTAAGCATAAGTACTACCTTCTTAGCGCCCATTGCGATACCCTTTAAGCAGATAGCGAAACGGTTACGGGATAAAATCGGGAAGATAACACCGATAGTGCCACCGCCTAATTTTTCCTTTACATCGGCAGCGATTGCTTCTACAGATGCATAATTGCCCTGTGCTCTGGCTACGATGGATTCTGTGAGCGCAATAACATCGCGGTCTCTTAAAGAGAATCCTTCACTTTCTGCTGCGTCAAGAACGCACGATACCGTAATATCAACCAGATTGTCGCCCTGTCTGATGATTGGTCCACGAATTCCTCTTGAAATAGTTCCGACTTTTCTTTCCATTGTCATACCTTCATTCTTTATTTAGAGTTATTCCTCGGGGTAACCCGAAAAAATACAGTACTATTATACATAGGGAACCCTTTGGGCGCAAGGGTTTTTTATGACAATTTAATAAAAAAAATACCCCATACCATTATTTTCGAAAAAAGCGAAAAAAAACGAAAAAAATATTGCAAAAGTATTGAAAAAGACAAAGAATCGGGTATAATCAGAACTGTAAAGGAAAAACAAGAAGGGAAATCTTTTGCCCGCGGTCAGGGTGGCATTTTCCTTCGGAAAACGAGGAGGGTTTTTTATGAAGAAACGTATTTTTGCGTTCCTTGCAGTACTTGTGATGCTGGTGACGATGCTTCCGGGCAACCTGCACATTGCAAATGCAGCGGAGGAGCTGATCCTGAAGCTCCATTATCACAGGGCAGACGGCAATTATGACGGCTGGGATGTATGGCTTTGGGAAGCCGGTAAGGACGGCTAACAGCTTCCGAAAATCTCTTTCTGGTACCAGGAGACGGCTGGCTTACTGCTTC
>CAZIQL010000052.1:0-16996 GCA_964541485.1 uncultured Lachnospiraceae bacterium | reverse complement strand
CATACTTTTTGACTATGACAAATACATTCTGTACAGGTCAGAATATTCTTGTAGACGGAGGAGAATCCATTAATTATAATTTTGTTTGGAAAGATTAAAAGAAATAAAAATTACCATCTGTACGGAGATATTTTTGCTATGAGTGTATTGGTTTGTCTGTTGGTGCTCGGAGTTGCCGGGGTGAGAATCATGGCAGAGGAACAGATGGAGCCGCAGACGGAGTTTTTGGAACATTCAAGGAGTTTTAAGGTAGGAAATGTCTGGCTTTTAGGGGGAATTGTATCTATAGAGATATTTTGGGTCTTCAGGATACAATTTTTCAGTATTTTTTGTATCTAGAAGATGAATTTTTTTGTATAGATACATTTGGTGCCGGTGAGCCAGTGATATTGCAGGATGCTTGGTTCAAATATATGTATTTATATGATTTAAAGGTAGTAAAGGATTATCGTCATCAGGGAATTTCGACTGCGCTGATAGAAAAAGCAAGAGGGAAAGGCAGATATTATATTCTATTTAGATTGTTGAATTCCCAATTCACAGGAGGCTTCCAATGGACAACAGAATCAAGGTCATTAGAGAAAGTGAAAAGAAATCACATATTGAAATGTATTCAAATGACGAGTTATATCAGCCGGGAAGCTGGCTGAACCGACCGATAAAGACAATAAAGGAGATTGTTCCGTTGTTTGGGGAGTATCGGAGACTGCGTGTGCTGGATTTGGGGTGTGGAGTCGGAAGGAATAGTATTTTTGAAGGGTGGACTGTATTAAAAACTACGGTTCAAGAGCAGCAGTATGACATTCCGAGAGAAAACGGAATGTGCGATTTGCAGACAAAAGTGGTTTCTTTTGTAGCGAGGAAGTGGTAAAATAGAAAAAAAGTAGGAGGAAAATCCTCTGCTCGCATAACGCGGCTCGCATTTTCCTTCGGAAAACTAAAGGAGGATTATCATGCCGTTTATTGATTCAAAAATTACCTTACCTGTGTCACAGGAGAAGAGAAATGTGATAAAATCTGAGTTGGGAAAAGCAATATCTGACTTGCGAAAGACGGAAGACTATCTTATGATTGGTTTTGAGGACAATTATGACCTGTATCTTGGGGGAAAGAAGCTTGAGAAGGGGGCTTACGTGGCAGTGAGTCTGTTTGGTAATGCACCTTCGGAGTGCTATAACAAGATGACGGGAAGTATTTGTCGCATTTTTGAGAAGGAACTTGGAATTCCGGGCAGCGCCGTGTATGTGACATATCATGGAGTGAATGACTGGGGCTGGAACGGACAAAACTTCTAAGATTAAGAAGGAAAATCCGCTGCTCGCATGAGCAGGCTCGCATTTTCCTTCGGAAAACAAGGAGGATTATCATGTTATTTTTGGGTATTGATTTGGGAACCTCGTCCATTAAGCTTGTGGTAATGGATGAAACAGGGGCAATTAAGGCATCGGCAGGCGGCGAGTATGGCTTAAGCTTTCCAAAGCCTGGCTGGTCGGAGCAGAAGCCGGAGGATTGGGCGGCGCAGATGGAAGCTTCCATTCATAAGCTCTCCGAGCAGTGTGATTTGAAGGAAATTAAGGGCATCAGCTTTGGCGGACAGATGCATGGTCTTGTTATGCTGGATGAAAATGATAACGTCATCCGCCCGGCAATTCTTTGGAACGACGGACGCACACAGGAAGAGTGTGATTACTTAAATAAGACCATCGGCAGAGAAAAGATTTCTGCGTATACGGCAAACATGGCGCTGACCGGTTTTACCGCACCAAAGATTCTCTGGGTAAGAAAACATGAGCCGGAAAACTTTGCTAAGATTGCAAAGATTATGCTGCCAAAGGATTATCTTGCGTATCTGTTATCCGGCGTACACTGCACGGATGTTTCGGATGCTTCGGGTATGCTCCTTATGGACGTTGAGCACAAGTGTTGGTCCAAGGAAATGTTGGAGCTTTGTGGCGTAAAGGAAGAGCAGCTGGCTAAGATTTACGAAAGCTATGAAGTAGTCGGAACAATTAAAAAGGACGTGGCAGAGCGCCTTGGTTTATCCGAAGATGTTAAGATTATTGCAGGTGCCGGTGACAATGCAGCAGGTGCGATTGGTACAGGTACCACAAAGGACGGTATGTGTATCGTATCCTTAGGTACATCCGGTACGGTATTTGTTTCCTGTGACAAGTTCGCAGTGGACGATGACAATGCATTACATATGTTTGCACACGCAAACGGCAAGTATCACCTGATGGGCTGTATGCTGTCTGCGGCATCCTCGAATAAGTGGTGGATGGATGACATCATCGGCACAAAGGAATATGGCGAAGAGCAGAAGAAGATTGAGAAGCTTGGTGAAAATCATGTGTACTATCTTCCTTACTTGATGGGTGAGCGTACACCTCATAACAATCCGAACGCAAGAGGCAGCTTTATCGGTATGACGATGGATACCACCCGTGCTGATATGACACAGGCGGTATTAGAGGGTGTTACGTTTGCACTTCGTGATTCTGTAGAAATTGCAAGAGGTCTTGGCGTAAAGATTGACCGCGTGCGTGCAACAGGAGGCGGTGCAAAGAGCCCACTCTGGAGAAAGATGATTGCCAACATCATGAACGTGACGGTTGAAATCATCAACAGCGAAGAAGGCCCTGGCTACGGCGGAGCTATTCTGGCAGCAACGGGCTGTGGTGCATTTGGCAGCGTGGAAGAAGCAGGCGATAAGTTAATCCGTGTGGTAGATGTGACAGAGCCTGACGCGGAACTTGTGGAAAAGTATGAAAAGAAGTATCAGGTATTTAAGAAGCTTTATCCGGCATTAAAACCGGTATTTGATGATGTAGTGAATGAGTAGAAATAAAAAGGCAGGCCTCAAAAAAGGCTTGCCTTTTTCGGACGTTGGGACTATACTGAGTTTGTATCTACAGGCTTGTTTTTGGTATCCGGCTGGTTTAAAAATTGTCCGGTGACCGGCGAAAAGGAGTGGTGATGTTTATGAGAACAACAAAAGAGAGTGTGAGAACAACCAAATAACGGGTTGCTTATTTCGTGACCGCAAAAGAACCTTTTCGTAATGCATAATATTATGCGACAGAGTGGCATAAGTGAAAGCACGCGGAGTGGCGTGTTTTTTTGTTGCCAAAAAACAAGAATGGAGAATGAACACAATGAATTATTTTGAACATCAGATGACAGAAAAAGAACGCAATGAAGAATTGAAGCTTTTCAGAGTGTGGGAAGTTCATAAGGAACATTACAAACTGGCACCGCTGGAGGATGATGTCAGCAAAGAAGCAAAGGTAACTGCAGTGTTAAAGGGCTCGGTGTTTTATCAGAACGCAGGGTATCAGGAGTATCCTGCCATCGGGGATGTCGTGGTGGCAAGGGAAAATCCGTGCGGAGACAGTATCATTTACCGGGTACTCGATAGAAAATCGCAATTTGTGCGTCTGACGGCAGGTAGTATCGGAGAACATTCAGACAATACGGGACGTCAAGTGGTTGCCGCCAATTTTGATACGGTATTTTTGATGGAGTCGCTCAATCAGGATTTTAATGTAAGGAAAATGGAGCGGTACCTGCTTCCGGCATGGGAAAGCGGCGGAACTCCGGTCATTGTGCTGACCAAGGCGGATTTGTGTGAAGATGTGGAAGAAAAAATACGCGCTATGGAAGAAATCGCTCCGGGGGTGAATGTTCATGCGGTATCGGCCAAAGGCGGAATCGGAATGGAGGAGTTAAAGCAATATCTGGCACCCGGCAAGACCGTCGCAGTCTGTGGTTCGTCCGGCATCGGAAAATCTACACTTATCAATGCACTGGCGGGGGAGGAGATTATGGCGACCTCTGCCATCCGTGAGGACGATGATAAAGGGCGTCATACGACAACGCACCGGCAAATCATTGCCCTGCCCGGCGGAGCAATGATGATTGACACCCCGGGAATGAGGGAGCTTGGCATCTGGGCAACCGGGGATGGTATGGAGACTTCGTTTGAGGATGTGTATGAACTTGTGGCAAGATGCCGTTTTTCGGATTGCAAGCATGAGACGGAGCCGGGCTGTGCGGTTCGGGCAGCAATTGAGGCGGGAGAACTTTCACCGGAGCGGTTTACAAGTTTTGTGAAGTTGGAACGTGAGGCAAATCGGAGTGCAAAGAGGGAACTGATACGGCAGCAGAAGACAGCATATAAAAAGGCATGTCGGAAGGAGCATCTGGGAAAGAGATAGGAATGGAGCCGGATGTATCATCGGATAGAATAATGAAAAACGGCTGAAACAGAGTGGCACACCTGCCTGCATAGAGCAAAGGTGGTTCTGTTTTAGCCGTTTTGTGTTTTTGATAGCTGCTCTTACCATTGTTTGTCTTATTTTCCTACTTTACACTGGCATCTTCAAAACCATGCCCGAAAAATCCGGAATCGGAAGCAGGTTCGCCTTCCACATAAAGGTGTGCGGTATCGCCGAGTGTCTTTAAGCGGAAGTGTGCGGTCTTCGGATTGCGCTCTTCCGTAGTCAAAATGGTAATAGAGGAAGGTGCTACAAAACAGCTGTGCCATAAAAGAGGAGCTGAAATTCCGAGCAGATGGTTTAGCATTGTGAAGGTAACACCAAGGTGACAGAAGAACACCAGAGTGTCATCGTTTGACTGGATAACGTCGTAGCAGTTGCCGTTTCTGACATAGCCATGCTCGGCAAGAATCTGGTCAATGCCGGTTCTTACCTTTTCATATTCTTCCGCAACAGGTCCGGTCTGCATGAGAGGATGCTCTCTCCAGTTATCCTTGTCATAAAACGCTTCCTGTGTGGTCCACCATTCCGGCATCAAATCCCACGGGATGCGTGTCTCTCCGGTGAACGGGTCTTTCACAGGGACATAAAACTCTTTGAGCCAGTCATGGACGATGGCCTCGCGGTTTAGTGCCTTAAGGGTAAATGAGGCGGTGTCTCTTGCCCTGCCAAGAGGAGAGCAGTAAATATCCTTGATGTCCCATTTGGTCGTGCGGTGGGAGAGGATTTTGGCTTCCTTCCAGCCTTTTTCGGTCAGGGAGTCGATGCTGTAATCCGGTTCTGCGTGTCGAATAAATATGAGGTTCATGGTGGTGTCCTTTCTATGTCAAAATATTTGATTTCAGTATACTTGTTTTAATTGAGATTTGCAAGGCGAACGAGAATTTGGACCCGGGATAAGGTGGGATAGGTACAAAGGTCCAAAATGTTGAAGACAAATTGAAAAATTGATGTTAGAATGAAAATAACGTTATAGTATGCGATAGAAAAGACAGGAAAAAGGAGAACAAAATGAACGCATATACAGGATTTGCCGGCGTATACGAAACCTTCATGGACAATGTGCCATATGAGGAGTGGGCAGAGTATCTGACCGGTTTGTTAAAAGGATATGGAATAAAGGAGGGTCTGATTGCGGAGCTTGGCTGCGGAACGGGGACGATGACGAGACTTCTTGCAAAGGCAGGCTATGACATGATAGGAATTGACTTGTCAGAGGAGATGCTTGACATTGCAAGATATGACCATCCTGAGGTAGAGGAGGATATTTTGTATCTGCATCAGGATATGAGAGAGTTTGAATTGTTTGGCACAGTGGCAGCAGTGGTGAGTCTCTGTGATTCCATGAATTACATTACCTCGGAGGAAGATTTGTTAAAGGTGTTCCGGCTGGTGAACAATTATCTGGATCCGGGCGGATACTTTATCTTTGATATGAACACCATTTATAAATACGAGACAGTCATCGGTGACCGTGTGATTGCAGAAAACCGTGATAACTGTAGCCTGATTTGGGAAAATTACTACGACAAAGAGGAGCGTATCAATCAGTACGATATCACGATTTATTCGAGGGTTGAGTTTGAGGAAGATTATGACGGGGCCGAAGGCGATGAGGAAGATTATGGTGTGGATGATTGCGCAGAAGGGTGTAGAGTGCAGGATGAAGTTGAGGCACCTGACACGCCTCTTTATGAGCGGCTGGAAGAAACACATATTCAGAAGGCATATCCGGTGGAACGTGTAAAGGAGCTTTTGGAGGAAGCGGGACTTGAATTTGTGGCAGTGTATGGTGTCGGTACGAAGGAAGCACCAAAGGAGGATACTGAGCGGGTATACTTTATTGCACGTGAAAAATTCCAGGCAAATAAATATTACGGGCAGGAATAGAAAATGAAGTCAATCAGCAAAGAAGAGAAAAAGAGAAAACGCGAGGAAGTAAGAGCCCAGAAACGCAGACAGAACAAAAAACAAATCCGTAAAGAATATCTGGATAAAAGAAATAAGCTGTCGCAGGAAAAACGGGAAAAAGCGAGTGAGAAAATCACGGAGCGGCTTCTTAAAATGCCGGAGGTAAAGAATGCATCGACCGTGTTTGCGTATGCGTCGTATAAGAGCGAGGTCTCTACGAAAAAGCTGATACAGACACTTCTTTTGGAGGGCAGAAAGGTGGCACTTCCGAGGGTGAATGGCACGGAGATGGAGTTTTATGAGATTTCTTCGTGGGAGGATTTGTTTCCGGGCTATCAGGGGATTTTGGAGCCGTCCAAAGGTGATGCTGAGGCAGTCAGACCGCACTCGCGCGATGTGATGCTGCTTCCGGGTGTGAGCTTTGACTATTCCGGCAATCGCATCGGATACGGCGGCGGGTACTATGACAGGTATTTAAAAAGTCTTCCGGGGAAAAAACCGGTACTCATCGGGCTTGCCTTTTATAAGCAGGTTTATCCGACGTTTCTCCCGGCGGAACCGCAGGATGAGACTGTGACCTATGTAGTGACAGAGAAAAAGAAGGTAAAGACCGAAGAGGATAAGGAAAAGGGTTACGGCATTCTTGGAGCAATCATAGAGTTTGTTCTGGAACTTATTTTTGAACTGCTTGACGGCATCGGCTGAGTAAGGTAAAATAACGTGGTGCAAAAAAAGGAACACCCGGACGGAGTGTTTGAAAATAGAAAAGCTGACAGAAAAATCAGAACTATGGAAAGAGAGAGACAGACATGGAATATACAGATTACATTGTAAGAGCAACAGCAGCGGAAGGACAGGTTCGTGCGTTTGCTGCAACAACCAGAAATTTAGTAGAAGAGGCAAGAAGAATCCATCAGACCAGTCCGGTGGCAACAGCAGCACTCGGAAGACTTTTAACCGGCGGTGCCATGATGGGCAGCATGATGAAGGGTGAGAAGGATTTGACCACGCTCCAGGTTCGCGGTGACGGCCCAATTGGAGGAATCGTAGTAACGGCAGATTCCAAGGCAAGAGTGAAGGGCTATGTGCATGAACCGATGGTAATGCTTCCGCCAAGTGCAGAAGGAAAGCTGGATGTCGGTGGTGCAGTAGGTCACGGTATGCTTCAGGTCATCCGTGATGTCGGCTTAAAGGAGCCGTATGTCGGACAGGTGGATTTGATTTCCGGTGAAATTGCGGAGGATTTGACCTGCTATTTTGCAATTTCTGAGCAGGTGCCGTCTGCGGTGGCACTTGGCGTTCTTATGAACAAGGACAATACGGTGCGTCAGGCAGGCGGATTTATCTTGCAGCTGATGCCGTTTGCAGAGGAAGCGGTGATTGCAAGACTTGAGCAGAAGTTAACGGAGGTAACACATATTTCCGGGCTTCTTGACGAAGGAATGACACCGGAAGAAATCTTAGAGTATGTGCTTGCGGATTTTGAACCAAAGATTTTAGAAAAGGTGCCGACAGAGTACTATTGCAACTGTTCCAAGGAACGCGTGGAAAAGGCGGTTGCCAGTGTTGGCAAAAAGGACTTACAGGAGATGATTGCGGAGGGCAAGCCGATAGAAGTAAATTGCCATTTTTGCGATAAGAAGTATGAGTTCTCGGTCGAAGACCTGAAAGCATTGATGAAATAGCGGTTTGCGCAGGCCTTCTTAATAATCCCAAAGCAGTTTCTGCAAAAAACGTAGCGCTGCGCTCGCATGGTTTACTGCCCGTTTCATTTTTTACAACACCGTGTTTACAGAAAATTTATCATCTTGTTATGATGTTGTAATAAAACTGCCACTTATTTGGACAGAGAGTGTTATAAAATACGGGCAGATAGCATAGAATTGTGGGACAGGAGGAATCAGGAGAATGAAAAAGAAGATTGTAGCACTTTTGCTGTTGCTGATACTTTGCATGGCAGGATGTCAGGAAAAGAATCCGGAGACGTTGACACCAACCAATACACCGACACCTACAGAAGAACCGGTGACACCGACCGTGACGCTGACCGTGGCACCGACTATGACACCGACTATGACACCGACTATGACACCGACTGTGACACCGACCGCGACGCCGACCGTGACACCGACTGCAACGCCAATCACGGCACCGTTTGCTATGGTGAGCCCGGTACCGCAGAGTGAAATAGCGGATATTATTAACACGATGACGATAGAGAGTTATCCGGTGGTGGATGGTTCCACAGCAACCCTTCCGCTTTCGTATGCTGTGTTTATGGCGGCAACGGGAGAAAGCGAAGAGGTGGCAGCACAGCAGGTAAAACATACAAAGACAACAAATTCTTATTACCGGTTGTATGACAAGGAAGTGGATCTGCTGATTGTTTATGAGCCTTCGGAAGCGGTGGTGGAGCGCATGCAGGAGGAACCTGTACTGATAAAACCAATCGGACTGGATGCCCTTGTGTTTATGGCAAATGCAGCAAACAGGGTGGAATCGTTGACCATAGAGCAGCTGATTGACATTTATTCCGGCAAAATCAGTAATTGGGCAGAGGTTGGCGGTGCGGATGAGAAGCTCCTTGCTTTTCAGCGGCCGATAGGCTCCGGCAGCCAGAGTCTGATGCAGAAGCTTGTCATGGGAGATGTGGAGATGACGACAGGGGACAATGTCTTCCGTTACTACACGATGTCGGATATACTGGAAGGCATGCTTTCTTATAATGGGGAAGATAATACTCTTGGTTATTCTGTGTTCTATTATGCAAATAACATGTATTTTGAAAAGGATTTAAAGTTTATGGCGGTGAACGGGGTGCTTCCGTCCACACAGACGATATATGAGGGAACCTATCCGTGTGTAAATGCCTTTTATGTGGCAATCCGCGCAGATGAGCCGGCAGATTCGAATGCCAGAAAGATTTTTGACTGGCTGACCGGTGAGGCAGGACAGCAGCTGGTGCTGGAGCTTGGCTATGTACCGGTACAGATGCCGGAGGGTGTCGATCTTTCAAATACAAAGGTGGAACAGGTGGTAAAGAGAGAAGTACTGGCTACAGAACCACTGGAGGAAGGGCAGTATTTTGTTATGCTCAATCCGCAGAATACCACGTCGGATTATTATTACGGCGATATGACGGTTTTCAATTCTGAATGGGAGGAAATCGCGAATTTTTATAATGTTACTTTGGGCTCCGGTATTGTCGGAGTGCATGAGTCAAGATATCTTCCGGTAGGACAAATCCGGCAGAACGTCGCAGGAGAACAGGAAGTACGGTACGGAGTTTTTGATCTGGAGACCGGAGAATATACCATTAAGCCGGTGTATCAGGATTTGCAGGTGGTAGATGCAAAGAGAAGCTATTATGCCGTACCTTGGGCTGACAGTGATTGGATGGTGTTTACGCCATATCAGATTATCGGGCCGGAAGGAGAAGTGCTTTTGGATTACGTGATTTGTGATTTGGAAAGCATAACGATGTTCCAAATGGGAAACGGATACCTGGAGCTGGAATATGATTATGACAACTGGAGTGCGGGTTGTACGTATCGTTTTTATGATGAAAACCTGAAGCTGGTCAATGTGTTCTGCGAGAAAGCAGAGAAGCTTCCGGGGGATGCAGAACGTGAGGACGGTGTTGGCTATTACCTGATTGGAGAGTATGGTTGCCTGATTGATGAAAACGGCGAAGTGCTGATTACAGAGGAGGAATTTCTTGGCAGATACGGAGATGGCACAGATACGGACTGTATCCTGCCGTTCTACATGCCGACGATGGCAGAAGGCGAGTCGGTGTTTGGTATTTATTACAAAGACTCCGTTTATGTGGTAGACCGGTATCTGGATTTGGTTGATATCGTGTATGATGTATTGGAGTATTCCTTCCACGGGGCATATTTTTATGAAGATATGTATTCCTATTGGGATGAAGGCGTGAGCGGTATGGTAAGTAAACGTTATGACGGCTCACCGATTGTCTTGCAGGATGGAAGAGCGATAGACGAAGTCGTTACAAACTGGACGAATGAGGATTATCTTGTATATGCCAGGGAGGGAAACAAACTTTACGTGGAAGAATATCTGGCAGGCGGAGGCATTGTTTCTTATGTGATACCTCTGCGTAGGGAAGATTCCGGTGTTACGGTTTCCTATGAGGGCAACGGTTATGTTACGGTATCTGAGGACAGCGGGCTGACCAGACAGGATATGTACAGTATCAAATACAGCGAGATTCCGCTCTATTATGTCACCATGTACTATGATGGCAATCCGGTTTATGAAGATTTGGCGGTCAATGAATATATTCATGAGATGAGTGACGGCCGGCTGCTTTGGAACATCGGAACGGGAGATGTAGAACAGGTGGAATCGGAAAGCATCTACGAAGTGCTGCGGGAGGAGTCCTGGTACGCGATTTACAATCGTGTGTTTGTAGAGGATGGCATTTGCAAGGCGAAATTTAATCAAAGCCGGGTGCTGTTCTTTGGAACGGATACGATTCTTCTTTTGCAGGGCAATTATGTGTATGCGGTTTCTGCAGACGGAGAAGTACTGGTAAAGGAACTGCAGAATGTGATGGGAACGGATTAAGATGGTCCGAAAATAATATATGGTGAAGAGGTAAAGAGAAAAATCCGGGTACGGCTGGCGGAAGTGTCAGCGGCCCGGATTTTTTTGTGTTAACAAAACGTAAACATTTTAGAAAAATTTCATACATGTTATTTTGTTAAAATGCTATAATTAAAACATAAAATGTCGAATTATGCGGAAAAATGCAGATAGAAAGGGAACAGGTGAAAAAATGGCGTATATTGCGTTGACAGATGTCACAAAGGTGTACAAGACAGGCGAAATAGAAATTCATGCGGCGGATGGGATTACGTTTGAAATGGAAAAGGGAGAATTTGTTGTAATCGTGGGTCCTTCCGGAGCCGGAAAAACAACCGTACTCAATATTTTAGGTGGTATGGACAGTGCGACCTCAGGTACCGTTTTTGTGGATGGGGAAGATGTGGCAAAGTACAATGCAAAGCGTCTGACCAAGTACCGTAGGGAGGATGTCGGTTTCGTATTCCAGTTTTATAATCTGGTACAGAATTTAACAGCTCTTGAAAATGTAGAGCTTGCACAGCAGATTATCAAAAATCCAAAGAGTGCGGAGGAGGCACTGGAAGAGGTAGGTTTAAAGGACCGTATGAAAAACTTCCCGGCACAGCTGTCCGGCGGTGAACAGCAGAGAGTGTCTATTGCAAGAGCACTTGCAAAGAATCCAAAGCTGTTGCTTTGTGATGAACCGACCGGTGCATTGGATTACCTGACCGGTAAAGCTATTCTAAAACAGCTACAGGATACGTGCCGTAAGACCGGTACGACGGTGGTTGTCATTACACATAATAAGGCGATTGCACCGATGGCGGACCGTGTAATTGAGATTAAGAACGGAAAAGTGGGTGCCATGAGAATCAATGAACAGCCGGTAGATGTGGCAGAAATTGAATGGTAGTAAAATGGAATTATGAAAAAAAGAATGGTAGGTAAGAAACGTGAAACGTGCACAGAGGACTGACTTGATAAGAGAAATGAGAAAGAGCTCGAACAGATATATTTCCATTCTTCTGATTATGGCTCTTGGTGTAGCTTTTTATGCAGGTGTTCGTTCGGCTGAGCCGGACATGCAGCTTTCTGCAAAGAAGTTTTTTGATGATACAAATTATATGGATATCCGTGTGCTTGGTACGATGGGCATGACGGAGGATGACGTGACGGCAATCGGGCAGATTGAGGGAGTTGCTGAGGTAGAAGGCGGTTATCAGACGGAATTGTTCTGGCTGGCAGCAGAGAGGGATTACCAGATGACGGTAATGTCTCTGGGTGAGAAGATAAACCAGGTATATGTGACAGAAGGACGCATCCCGGAAAAGGCTGATGAATGCTTTGTGGACGAGGACTTTGTGAAAAGTCACGGGTATTCGATTGGTGATGTAATTGTAATGCGGGCCGAGGATGACACAGAACTTTCGGATATTCTTGCAACGGATACCTTCACGATTGTAGGGTATGGTAAATTCCCAAGCTACCTTTCCTGGCAGCGTGGTGCGGTGAGTATCGGTACCGGCTCGGAGGACGGTTTTGTCTTTCTGCACAAGGATGCTTTTTCGATGGAAGTGTTTACCGTTGTGTATGCGAGCGTAGAGGGAGCAAAGGAGTACAATCCATATTCGGAAGAATATGAGGACTACATTGCAAAAGTAGCAGAGAGGATTGCGGCGATTGCGGATGCACGTTGCGAAGTCCGCTATGATGAAGTGACGGAACCATATTGGGAAGATATTTATGAGGCCGAGGCAGAAATCGCGGATGCAGAGAAAGAAATTGCAGACGGTGAGAAAGAGATTGCAGACGGTGAAAAGAAACTGGCGGATGCGGAGAAAGAGCTGGCGGATGCAGAAGTAAAAATTGCTGATGCAGAGAAAGAAATCGCCGAGGGTGAAAAGGAAATTGCTGACGGCGAGAAAGAATTGGCAGATGCACTGGCAGAGATAGAAGACGGCGAAAAGCAGCTGGCCGATGCGGAAAAAGAGCTGGCAAATGCCTTGGCAGAGATAGAGGATGGTGAGAAGCAGCTTGCCGATGCCGAAAAAGAATTAGCGGATGCAAAGGCAGAAATCGAGGACGGCGAGAAGCAGCTTGCGGAAGGTGAAAAGGAACTGGCAGACGCAAAGGCAGAAATCGAGGACGGCGAGAAGCAGCTGACAGACGGTGAAAAGGAACTGGCAGACGCAAAGGCAGAAATCGAAGACGGCGAGAAGCAGCTTGCGGATGTTGAGAAGGAACTGGCGGATGTGAAAGCAGAGATGGAAGCGGGCGAAGCACAACTGGCAGAAGCTGAGAAGCAGCTGGCAGATGGCGAGGCAACTCTGATTGCGGCAGAGGCACAATTGGCAGAACAGGAGAAACTTCTGGAAGAACAGGAAATGCAGCTGACTTTGGCAAAGGCGCAACTGGAAGCGTATGGTATGCCGCTGACACCGGAGCTGGTTGCGGCAGAGGCACAGTTGACTGCAGCAAAGGAACAGATGGTTACAGCCAAGCAGCAGCTTGCGGCAAGGAAGGCGGAGCTGGAAGCAGGAAAGACAGAAATTTTCGCAACGAAAGCCGTTCTTGCAGACGGCAGAAAACAGTATGAAGCAGGCCTTGCCGAACTGGAAGCGGCAAAAGCGGAGCTTGCGGAGGGGAAAAAGCAATACGAAGAGGGTCTTGCCAAGCTGGAAAAAGCAAGAGCAGAGCTTGCAGACGGAAAAAAGCAATACGAAGAGGGTCTTGCCAAGCTGGAAAAAGCGAGAGCTGAGCTTTCAGACGGCAGAAAACAGTATGAAGAAGGTCTGGAAGAGTATGAAGAGGCAAAAGCAGAGCTTTCAGACGGCAGAAAACAGTATGAAGAGGGTCTGGCAGACTATGAAGAAGCAAAAGCAAAGCTTGCAGACGGAAAAAAAGAATACGAAGATGGTCTTCTTGAACTTGCGGATGCCAAGCAGAAGTTAGAGGATGGTAAAGCAGAGCTTGCGGATGCTGTCAAAGAAGTGGAGGATGGCAAAAAAGAACTTGCGGATGCCAAAGCAGAACTGGAAGATGGCAGAAAAGAACTGGAGGATGGTAAGGCAGAGCTTTTAGACGGCAAGGCAAAACTTGTGGATGCGAGAGCTGAGTTAGAAGAGATTGAGATGCCGGAGTGGTATGTGCTTGACCGGAATACGGTACAGCAGTTCGTGGAGTTTGGGTCAAATGCAGAGCGTATCGGAAATATCGGCGATGTGTTCCCGGCAGTCTTTTATCTTGTAGCGGCACTGGTAAGTTTAACGACCATGACCCGTATGATTGAGGAAGAGCGTACCCAGATTGGTACAATGAAGGCGCTTGGTTACGGCAAGGGAGCGATTGTGTCCAAATATATGTGGTATTCGTTATCGGCAACTATGATTGGCGGTGTGGTTGGTGTTTTGATAGGAAGTTATTTGTTCCCGTGGGTTATCATTAATGCATATGGCATTTTGTATTCCAATCTTCCGTATGTGATTACACCGATTCAGTGGGATTTGTCCATCATTTCCGTATTGATTGCGGTGATTTGCACCATCGTGGCAACGCTTTCTTCCTGTTATAAAGAACTTTCTGCGGCACCGGCTATTCTGATGCGCCCGGTGGCACCGGCAGCGGGCAAGCGTGTGTTCTTAGAATACATTAAGCCGCTTTGGAATCACATGAATTTTTCATGGAAGGCGACATGCAGAAACTTATTCCGCTATAAAAAGCGTTTCTTTATGACGATTTTCGGAATTGGCGGATGTATGGCGCTGCTCTTGGTGGGATTCGGTCTGAGGGATTCCATTATGGAAATCGTAAACAACCAGTATAAGAATATCTGGACATATGATGCTTATTTATCGGTGAATGATACAGAAATTGCGGTAGAAGAAACCGGATATGAAGAGAAAATTGAAAACCGGATGTTTGTTCACGTCAAGACAATGGACGTGGAATCCGAAACTGCAGTAAAGTCAGCTAATTTATTTGTTCCGGAGAGATTGACCGGTCTGGAAGATTTTGTGGATTTAAAAGACAGGATGACGGATGAGAAGTATGCGCTTTCTGAAAACGGTGTGATTATCACAGAAAAACTGGCAAAGATGTTAGAAATTTCTGTGGGGGATGAACTCCAACTTCATGTGGATGATGTGACAAAACGTACGGTAACCGTGGAAGCGATTGCAGAAAATTATATGTTGCATTATGTTTATATGAGCCCGGCTTTGTATGAAGAGGTATTTGGGGAAACGCCGGAATATAACCAGTGGTATTTCCAGTTGCAAGATCTGACAGAAGAGCAGGAAGAGGAATTTTCCAGGGCAATGCTTTCCTTTGACGAGGTAGATGCAGTGACTTATGTACATGAACTGCAGGAGACGGTGGCTGTTATGATGCAGGCTCTGGAACTGGTGGTTGTCGTTCTGATTGTGGCAGCGGGAATGCTTGCGTTTATTGTGCTTTATAATCTTAACAATATCAACATTATCGAGAGAAGAAGAGAATTGGCGACATTAAAAGTACTCGGATTTTATGACGGGGAAGTCGGAAGTTATGTTTACCGGGAAAATGTCTTGTTAACGTTCCTTGGTATTCTGGCAGGAGTGGTGATGGGATTTTTCCTGCATCGTTTTGTCATCCTTACGGTAGAAGTGGATATGCTGATGTTTGGCAGACAAATTGAGACGATGAGCTATGTGTACAGCATTCTTCTTACCATACTGTTTGCGGTGTTTGTCAACTTTGGTATGTTCTTCAAATTGAGAAAAATTGATATGGTTGAGTCGCTGAAAAGTGCAGAATAAACTTGTCTTTTGTTAAAAAAGAGATTATACTATACTGGATAGGCACGATAACGCACTGAAGTAAAAAAGCAGAGAAACGAAGTGCCGGAAGAAAAGGATGATAAAGGAGAGTTGATGTATGGCAGCGAAAAAGGCAAAAGAAACTAAGAAAAATGAAAAGAAAAACGCCTGGCTTTCTTATTCTGAAGAAACAAAGAAGGCAGTATTTGAATTAAATGAAGGATACAAAGCGTACATTTCCAAATGCAAGACAGAAAGAGAATGTGTCACAGAGGCGGTTCGTCTGGCTGAGGCACAGGGCTATGTGGATTTGAACGATGTCATTGCAAAGAATAAAAAATTGAAAGCAGGAGATAAGGTTTATTTTAACAACATGGGCAAGGCTTTGGCCCTGTTCTTAATCGGTTCGGAACCGCTTGAGAAGGGCATGAAGATTCTTGGGGCGCATGTGGATTCTCCTCGTATTGATTTAAAGCAGGTTCCGTTATATGAGGACACCGATATGGCACTTTTGGATACCCATTATTACGGCGGAATCAAGAAGTACCAGTGGGTAACACTTCCACTTGCACTTCACGGCGTGGTGGTAAAGAAGGATGGCACGGTAGTGGAGGTCTGCATTGGTGAAGATGTGACGGATCCGGTAGTGGGTATTACCGATTTACTGATTCACCTTTCTGCAAAGCAGATGGGAAAGAAGGGTTCTGAGGTAATTGAAGGTGAAGATTTGAATATTCTCATCGGCAGCATGCCGCTTGAGGGTGATGAAAAGGATGCGGTAAAGGCAAATATCTTAAAGCTTCTGAAAGATAAGTATGATATCGAAGAAGAGGATTTCCTCTCTGCTGAGATTGAAGCGGTTCCGGCCGGTGCAGCAAGAGACTTTGGTCTTGACAGAAGCATGGTAATGGGTTACGGACATGATGACAGAGTATGTTCCTACACCTCTTTGGTTGCTTTGTTTGAAATGAAGAAGACAGACCGTACCGCAGTTTGTTTGTTAGTTGATAAGGAAGAAATCGGCAGTGTCGGTGCCACCGGTATGCAGTCTGTATTTTTTGAGAATGCAGTGGCAGAGGTTATGGACCGCATGGGTCAGTACTCCGAATTAAAGGTTAGAAGAGCAATGGCAAACTCCCATATGTTATCTTCTGACGTAAGTGCGGCATTTGACCCGAACTATCCGGGTGTAAATGAAAGAAAGAACACCGCTTACTTTGGTAAGGGTCTTGTATTTAACAAGTACACAGGAAGCCGCGGCAAGTCCGGTTCGAATGATGCAAATCCGGAGTACATGGCAAAGCTTCGCGCTGCAATGGAAGCACACAAGGTTCCGTTCCAGACAGCAGAGCTTGGTAAGGTAGATGAAGGTGGCGGCGGTACTATCGCTTACATCATGGCAAAGTACAATATGCAGGT
>CAZIQL010000051.1:0-17249 GCA_964541485.1 uncultured Lachnospiraceae bacterium | reverse complement strand
ATAGTTGTCCAAATGCAATTACAGTGGATGAAGAAGAATTGATTCAGGTATTGCAAGAGTACTTCCAGGATGTGCTCAGCAAAAAGAAAAGAGTAATCGACTATGTAATCAAAGAGTTCCAGCGTGTCTACAAAGCGAAGGATGAAAATGTAGAATACGAAAAAGATTTAACGGCAGAGTTAAACAGACTTCGTAGATCACGTGAGAAATATATGGATATGTACACTGATGATTTGATTTCCAGAGAGGAATTGAATGAGAAAATTGGTGGCATGAGAAAAGAAATTGAGCGGCTGGAAAATGAACTGAAAATGGTTTCTTATCATCTGACCAAGGGGGAGCAGTTGGAAGCAGTGCTTAATAGTACCTTTAAGCAGATGGAGGATATCACAGATGTTCATGAGATGACTAATACCCAACTGAAGCGTCTGATTCAAAAGATAGAAGTGGATAAGGATGGTAACGTAGATATT
This sequence comes from uncultured Lachnospiraceae bacterium, assembly GCA_964541485.1. Lineage (GTDB taxonomy): Bacteria > Bacillota > Clostridia > Lachnospirales > Lachnospiraceae > SIG299. The sequence continues at coordinate 16,776 of CAZIQL010000051.1, read as the reverse complement.
TACTTACGCCTTATCGGTGACTTAGGTTTAGACGAAACTGTTTTGATTGAAGGATACGAAAACACAGAGGAAAACGAAGGCGACCACCAAGAAGAACAGACTAAAACAACCCCAACCAAAACCGTTCCAAATACCTACAACCATACATAAAGACGTCGCAGAACGTCTGCTTAAAATCAATCCTTCCCTTGCGGAGGAAGCCAGAAAGGTGTTGGATGTCAACAAACAAGAGCGCCATCTGCGTGGTGGCATGGCAACAAAAGAAAAGTATTTACACATGCATTAAAAGAGCGGTCCTGAAATGCTATTTGAAAATGGTGTTTCAGGGCGTTTTTTGTTGAACAAAAAGCGGTGATGTAGTACAATTATTTTAGTTTTTCAAAAACTGATATTTTCAAAACCGATTGCTGTTTCTCTTCGTCTGATAAGTAGAAACAATGATAGAAGAAGTAAGAATACAACATACAATGGAGGACAGAAAGATGTGCAAGAAGAATGTATTAATGATGATTTTGGCAGGAGTGTTAGCCGTATCTGCGGTAGCCTGTGGCGGCAATGAGACACCGGATAGCGGAGAGAATGCTGGGGTGACTTTAGCTCCTGACAACACAAAAATACCGGAAGGAGACGGTCAGGAAACTCCTGTACCGACCAAGGAGCCTGAAAACACAACAGCTCCGCAGGCAACCAATACTCCTGCGCCAACCAATACTCCTGCACCAACCAACACTCCGGTTCCGACCAATACCCCGGTTCCGACATCTGCGGTGAAGGCACGCTGGGAAATCAACGGAACCACACTTACGATCCGTGATAACTGCGGTATGGACCTGGAGCTTAGTGCAAAAGAATACCCTTGGTATTCAGAGCGAAAGACAGTGGAGCACATTGTAATTGAGGACGGCGTAACGGTCATTTCCCAGGATGCGTTTGACTCTTTTAGCTCAGTAAAGACACTTACTATGGCAGACAGCGTTACAAGAATTGAGCGAAGCGCTTTTGCTGATATGAAGTTGCTTGAAGAAATCACCGTATCGAAAAATCTTACCTACGTGGGCGAAAAAGCATTTCCGGAAACGGTGAAGGAAAACAAAGACGGTTATCTGGTAGTAGGTAATGTCCTGGTTGGACTTGAAGAGGGAAAAACAGAAGTCATTGTTCCTAAGAGTGTAACCGTAATTGCAGACGGAGCATTTAAGAATAACAAAACAATTGTCAGTGTAGAGATTCACAAGGATGTGAAGAACGAAGAAATTCCTAGCTTCTATTATTGCACAGCCTTAACAAAGGTGGTGCTGACAGAGCAGATGACAGTAATGCCGGAAAATGCATTTCAGAATTGTTCTGCATTGACAACTGTGAGCTTGCCAAAGGGAGTAACAGAAATCAGCCGGAATGCGTTCCAGAGCTGTACAAGTCTGGAGAACTTAGTGATTCCGGAGGGAGTTACCACAATTGGAAATATGGCATTCGGTTACTGCAGTGCACTGAAGAAAATCGAACTTCCGGAGTCGGTAGATGTGATTGGGGAAGAAGCCTTCTTAAAATGTAAGGGGCTGGTTTCCGTTGTGATTCAAGGGGATATAACCACAATCGGCAAGGAGGCATTTGACGGAACAACTGCCCTGGAACTATTCCGGGTAACCGGTTCGGTGGTCAATATCGGAGAACTTGCCCTTGGTTCAGCCGTTAGCGGAAACCGTGACAACCTTACGATCGAAATTGAGGGGGGAATTTCCGGCACCATCGGAGAAAAGGCTTTTAAAAATTGTACCGGACTTGCTGCTGTAAAGCTGTGTGAGGGTTTGACCTTCATCGGAACAGAGGCCTTTTATGGCTGTACGGGCTGGGGAGAAACCAGTCTGGTACTTCCTGCTACGCTGACACAGGTGGGCTACAGCATCTTTGAGGGCTGCGGCATTACAGAGCTTACGATATCTTCGAACATTACAGCAGAAGAAAGAATGTGCACCACATTGAAAACGATTCATTTGGCAGAAGGAGTGACTGAAATTCCGGCATGCCTTTTCAAAGGCATGAAGATAGAGAGCATAGAACTTCCGGCCGGTATTACAAAAATCGGCGAGAAGGCATTTGCGGATTGTACTGCGTTAAAGACTGTCATTCTTCCGGAGGGTTTGCAGGAAATCGGTGCGAAAGCGTTCCAGAATTGTCTGGTACTTGAGATGGCAAAGTTTCCGTCTTCTGTAACTTCCATTGGAGAATATGCATTCCAAAACTGCTACAAGTTGGTAGAGGTAACACTTCCGGAGGGCCTGGTGACCATCGGAGAGTATGCGTTTAACAAATGTAAAGCGATTACAAGTATCCGGATTCCGGGTAGTGTGGAAACCGTAGAAGCATATGCGTTCCAGGAGTGTAGCGCACTTACGGTGGCTGTTTTGGAAGGTGGCGTAAAGGAAATAAAGAAAAATGCATTTGCTGAGTGTAAAGCATTGGTAGCATTGTCTCTTCCGGATTCTTTAACTAACATAGGAAATAAAGCATTTGCCTTCTGCTATGCGCTGAACGGCGTAAAGCTTCCGGCGGAATTAGAATATCTTGGATCGAACGCATTTCAGGATTGTTATGCGCTTTCTGAGATGGTAATTCCGGAAAAGGTAACGCTGATTAATTCTTATGCATTTAGCGGATGTAACGCACTTACGAAGCTGGAGCTTCCGGCAAGCGTGGAGAATATCGCGAAGAATTCGATTCCGAAGACAACGGTGATTTACGGTGTGGCAGGCAGCTATGCAGAGTCTTATGCTACAGAACAGGGGCTTACCTTTGTGGCAGGCACCATTGCAGAAAGTAACATGCCGGTAGTGGTTCCGGTAGTGGAAACGACAGAGGGAGCGGTATTGTTTGATAAAGAAACCGTAGAGACAGCGGCACTTCCGGTTGTAGAGCACCTGCGTGAAGACGGTTTGCTGGCAGAGAATTTTGTCTGCCTTGCCATGGATGACACAAGCATAGTATTTGATATTACCCCGGACAATGCAACCTGCGACATGGTATTGTCTGTAGCTGAGGATGGCGTCTATACGCTTGCCCTGGATTATGACTTCTGGTTTATGGAAGGATTTGGACCATTGGTAAACGGCATGGACCCGGCACCATACAATAAGGAGATGCTGTTAGTTTTCCTTGGCTTGATTTCAGAAGAACCGGCAACCCTTTATAACACCATTGACCTTGTATACTTTTCAAGCTATGGTTTGAGCGGCACCGGATATCTTGCAGTGGGCGACTGCTATATGATGGATGGTCTGGATTCCGTTCCGGGCGCGTGGTCTTTTATGATTAAAAAGTAATAGGATTTTTACCATTTTGTGTTATAATGATAGAAAATGTAAAAGTAAGGAGAATTTACGGATGAACTTAAAAGCAATGGAACAAATTTTTATCGACACCGCCTATGTGCGTATGGGCGGCAGTGACGAAGAACTCCGCTGTGCAAAATATTTAAAGGAGCAGTGCGAAAAGCTTGGTGGGGAAGCGTATCTGGAAGAATTTGAAGTAGACATGGCAGATATCAAGGAGGCGCATCTTTATGTGGACGGACAGGAGATTGCCTGTAAGGGCTACCGCATGTCCGGGAACAGCGAGGTGGAGGCGCCGTTTTATTACCTGCGCAATACGGACAAATACTCTCTTGCACAGTGCAAAGGAAAAATTGTCATGATTGATGGCTATATGGGCTATTGGATTTATCAGGATGTGATTGAAAACGGTGCAGTTGGGTTTATCACCTATGACGGCAATGCAAACTATGCGGACGAGGATATTGACCAGAGAGAGCTTCGTACCTATGTGAGCAAGGGAAATGTCATCCCTGGTGTGAACATCAATGCAAAGCAGGCAATCAAGCTCATCAATGATGAGCCAAAGACGGCAAAAATCGTACTTTCCCAGAATGAGTATAAGGGGAAATCCCACAATGTAATTTTAGATTTGCCGGGTGAGACAGATGAGTGGATTGTGCTGACGGCACACTATGACTCCACTTCGCTTTCCCAGGGTGCGTACGATAACATGTCCGGCAGTGTGGGACTTCTTGCCATTGCGGATTATTTTATGGATAAGCGGCACCGCTACGGACTACGCTTTCTCTGGTGCGGTTCTGAAGAAAGAGGTTTGCTTGGCTCCAAGGCATATACCGAAGCGCATGAGGAAGAATTAAAGAAGGTTGCACTTAATATTAATCTTGACATGATTGGCTGTATCATGGGCAGATTCATCGCCTGCTGTACGACTGAAGAAAAGCTGGTGAACTTCATACAGTACTATGGAAGCATCAGCGGCTTTGGAATTAAAGCATCCAATGATGTGTACTCCAGTGACTCTACACCGTTTGCAGACAAGGGCGTTCCGGCACTTTCCTTTGCAAGACTTGCGCCAAACAACACTGCTACCATTCACAACAGCTATGATACCATGAAGGTCATGAAGATGGAGCAAATGCAGGAGGATATTGACTTTATTATCAAGTTTACCGAATTGATGGCAAATGCAAAGCGTTGTCCGGTGGACAGAGAGATTCCGGAGAAGATGAAAGAAAAACTCGACCATTACCTTGGAAGAAAAAGAGAAAAGGGAAGATAAAGATGTTAAATTATTAACAGCTTTAACCGCTTTTCTTATGCGTTTTTTTGTGATATAATTAAATGGTTAATGAGAAAAGAATTCAATAGCAGTACTAAAATCTGTAGAAAGAAGGTATACAAATGGGAAAAGCAACATTTTCCGGCGGAGTTCATCCGTATGACGGAAAAGACTTGTCCAAGGACAAACCGATTGTAAGACTGCATCCGACCAGCGATATGGTATTTCCGCTGAGCCAGCATATCGGTGCACCGGCGGTGCCTGTTGTGGCAGTGGGCGATGCAGTGCTTGTAGGACAAAAAATTGCAGAAGCCGGTGGGTTTGTTTCTGCATGTATCGTAAGCTCTGTATCCGGTACCGTCAAGGCAATTGAGCCAAGACAGACTGTATCCGGTGCCATGGTGAATTCCATCATCATTGAGAACGACGGAGCATACAAAACCATCGAAGGTTTTGGCGAAAAGAGGGATTACACAAAGCTTTCTGCACAGGAGATCAAAGATATTGTAAAGGAAGCAGGTATTGTAGGTATGGGTGGTGCAGGATTCCCTACCCATGTGAAACTTGATCCGAAAAAGGAAATTGACTATGTCCTTGTCAATGCAGCTGAGTGCGAACCGTATCTGACTTCTGATTACCGTGAAATGTTAGAGGAGCCGGAAGTGCTGATTGGTGGTCTTAAGATTATTCTTCGGATTTTCTTAGATGCAGAGGGAATTATCTGCATTGAAGATAATAAGCCTGCAGCGATTGCTGTGTTAGAGGAGCTTGTAAAGAATGAGGACAGAATTGCCATTAAGGTTTTAAAGACAAAATACCCGCAGGGGGCAGAGCGTAATATTGTTTATGCGGCTACCGGCAGAAAGACAAATTTTGCAACACTTCCGATGGATGTTGGATGTATTGTACAGAATGTCGACTCTGTTTGTGCGGTATACCGTGCTGTGGCAGAGAATATTCCGTTAGTCCGCCGTATCGTTACGGTGAGCGGTGATGCGATAAAAGAGCCGCAGAATTTTAACGTGCCGATTGGTACCGGTTTTGCAGAAGTAGTTGCAGCAGCCGGTGGTTTGGTAGGTGAGCCAAAGAAGGTAATTTCCGGCGGGCCTATGATGGGAACGGCGATGTATAATCTGGATGTGCCGATTCTGAAGACTTCTTCCGCTGTTCTTGCGTTTGCAGAGGATGATGTGGAGGAACTTGACCCGATGCCGTGTATCCGCTGTGGCAGATGTGTTTCGGCGTGTCCTACTCATCTGGTTCCTCAGAAGCTGGCACATGCGGCAGAGAATTTTGACAATGAGACATTTGAGGCATTGGACGGTCTGGAATGTTATGAGTGCGGCAGCTGTACATTTGTCTGTCCATCCGGCAGAAGACTGACGCAGGCATTTAAGCAGTCAAGACGTGCTATCCTGGATGCACGTAAGAAGAAATAAAGGAGGAAAATCCTCTGCTCGCAAGAGCGGGCTCGCATTTTGCTCCCCAAAACCCTAGGAGGATTAAAAATGGGAAAAATGTTTAATGTTTCTGCTTCTCCACACATCAGAAGCGGAGCGACGACTTCTACAATTATGCGTGATGTGGCAATTGCATTGATGCCGGCATGCGCAATCGGTGTGTATCAGTTCGGACTTCGTGCCCTGCTGATTCTTTTGGTGTCCACACTTACCTGTGCGGTAACGGAATATGTTTATCTGTTACTCACAAAGAGAAACCAGGGACCGTATGAATGCAGTGCGATTGTAACCGGTATGTTAATCGGTATGAATATGCCGCCTACAGTACCTTTGTTTATCCCGATTATCGGTAGTATTTTTGCGATTCTTGTGGTGAAGCAGGTGTTTGGCGGTCTGGGACAGAATTTCATGAACCCGGCACTTGGTGCAAGATGTTTCTTATTCCTCTGTTATGCGGAGAGAATGAACACGTTTAACATTCCGCAGAAGGTGGGAACGGCAGTGCTGAATTTTGGTGCAGCTTCCGTTGACGGTATTTCCGGTGCGACTCCTCTTGCAGCAATGAAGGCAGGAGAAACTGTGGATTTATTTGATGCGTTCTTTGGCTTTACCGGTGGTGTTATCGGTGAAACCAGTGCGGCAATGATTTTGCTCGGTGCAGCATATCTGGTATACCGCAAGGTGATTTCTCTTAGAATTCCGCTTGCTTACCTGCTTACATTTGCTGTATTTATCGTGCTCTTTGGCGGACGGGGCTGTGATTTATATTATGTTGCCTGCCAGCTTTGTACCGGTGGTCTGATGCTTGGTGCATTCTTTATGGCAACTGATTATGTAACATCTCCTATTACAAAGTGGGGACAGATTGTATTCGGTATTGTGCTTGGTATTTTAACAGGTATTTTCCGTATTTTCGGTAACAATGCAGAAGGTGTATCTTACGCAATTATTATCGGAAACCTTTTGGTTCCTCTGATTGAAAAGGTTACGATGCCAATACCATTTGGAAAAGGAGGTCGCAAAAATGGATAAAAAGCAAGGTATGATGAAGGATGCCCTTATCCTCTGCGCGATTTCTCTGATTGCAGCATTGGCACTTGGATTTGTAAATGAGCTTACCAAGGACCGGATTGCGTTCCTTGAGGCTCAGGCAAAGGCAGAAGCATATCAGACAGTGTTTCCTGAAGCAGTTGCAATTGTGGAAGCAGAAGACAATGAAATTTTAGCAGCAACAATGAAGGATGCGGCAGCGATTCTGGCAGCGGGCGGTCATGTGGCTACTATTAATGAAGCGTGTATTGTACAGGATGCAAATGCCAAGGTGATTGGTTACGTGGCATCGGTTACGGTAAAAGGTTATGACACCATGACGTTGACCATTGGTTATACAACGGATGGTGTCTGCACAGGCGTTGAGTTCCTTGAAATGAATGAAACGGTTGGTATCGGTACAAAGGTTGATACACCGGACTTTAAGGGACAGTTCGCCGGCAAAAAGGCAGAACAGTTTACGGCAGTAAAGAGTGCATCCGCAGAAGATGAGATTAATGCAATCAGCGGTGCAACCTTCTCAACAAACGGTACTGTAAACGGTGTAAATGCAGGTATTTGCTTCCTGTCTGAGTTAAATAACAGAATGGGAGGTGCAAACTAATGGGAAAAAGCTTAAAGCAGTTTTTTAACGGTATTGTAAAAGAAAACCCAACCTTCGTTCTGATGCTCGGTATGTGTCCGACACTTGCGGTTACCACATCTGCATCCAACGGTCTTGGTATGGGGCTTACCACCACAGCAGTTTTGGCACTGTCTAACTTATTTATTTCCCTTATCCGAAAAATTATTCCGGATAAGGCAAGAATTCCGGCATTTATCGTGGTTGTAGCGGCATTTGTTACGATTGTACAGATGCTTTTACAGGCATATTTACCGGATTTGGATAAAAGTCTTGGACTTTACATTCCTTTAATCGTAGTTAACTGTATCATTTTAGGGCGTGCAGAGGCATTTGCTTACAAGAATGGTCCGCTTGTTTCTTTGTTTGACGGACTTGGTATGGGTCTTGGTTTTACCCTTGGCCTTACCTGCATCGCTTCCGTTCGTGAAATTATCGGTGCGGGTACTATCTTTGGTGTAACTGTAATGCCGGCTTCTTACGAACCGATGGCTATCTTTACTTTGGCACCGGGTGCGTTCTTTGTGTTAGCATTGCTTACGGCACTGCAGAATGTATTTAAGGCTCCATCCGCTACGAACACACCGAATGCAAAGGTGGCATGTGGCGGTAACTGTGCGGCCTGCATGGATGGCGGTTGTGTAGAAAACCGGGAAGAAATCGCAAGAATCAACGGTATCAAGGAAGCAGAAGCAGTAGCAGCAAAGGCAGAAGCTGCAAGAAAGGCTGCAGAAGCAAAGAAGGCCGCTGAGGCTGCAAAGGTTGCGGAAGAAACTGTAAAAGCAGAGGAGACTGCAAAGGCAGAGGAGACTGCGGCAGAACCTGCAACAACAGAAAACAAGGAAGGGGAGGAAAAGGCATGAAAGCGATGATTTTACTGCTTGTTGGTCAGGCACTTGTAAACAACGTTGTCTTGAGTCAGTTCCTTGGTCTGTGTCCGTTCCTTGGAGTTTCTAAAAAGACAAAAACTGCTGCCAGCATGGGTGCAGCCGTAATTTTCGTTATTATGATTGCCAGTGCGGTAACCTATGGAATCCATTATGGAATCTTAGTACCGCTTGGCATGGAATATATGCAGACGATTGTATTTATTCTGGTAATTGCAGCACTCGTTCAGATGATTGAAATGTTGTTAAAGAAGATCAGTCCGGCCATTTATCAGGCGCTGGGTGTATACCTTCCGCTTATTACAACAAACTGTGCGGTGCTCGGTGTTGCAATTAACAACATCACTTTGAACTATTCGTTTGGCGAAAGTATGGTGAACAGCCTTGGTACAAGCTCCGGTTTCCTGGTTGCTATTGTTATTATGGCTGGTATCCGTGAACGCTTAGAGGGTAACGATATTCCAAAGCCGTTCCGTGGTATGCCAATCGTTTTAATCACAGCAGGTCTCATGGCAATCGCATTCTGCGGCTTTGCCGGAGTAGTATAAGGAGGTAGCAAAAGATGATGAATATTCCTTATATGGTACTTGCATTCAGTATCACAAATGTAATAATTGCCGGTGCGGCAGTAGGCGTACTCGGTTTGATTTTAGGTATTGCGCTCGGTATCTTCGGAAAGATTTTCTTTGTACAGGTAGATGAGCGTGAAGAGCAGGTAAGAGAATGTCTGCCGGGGAACAACTGTGGTGGCTGTGGCTACGCAGGTTGTGACGGTCTGGCATCTGCAATTGTAAACGGTGCGGCACCTGCAACCGGATGTCCTGTGGCAAATGCAGAGGCTCATGCAGCAATCGCAGCCATCCTGGGTCTGGAAGTAGGAGCAGTGGAGAAAAAAGTTGCTTATGTTATGTGCTCCGGCACCTGTGACAAGACAGAAAGAAAATACAATTATTACGGAATTAACGACTGTCGTAAGGCAATGTTTGTTCCGGGGCAGGGCGATAAACTTTGCAGTTTTGGCTGTCTTGGTTTTGGAAGCTGTGTGAGTGCGTGTCAGTTTGATGCAATCCATGTAGTGGACGGTGTGGCCGTGGTTGACAAGGAAAAGTGTGTTTCCTGTGGTAAGTGTGTGACTGCTTGTCCAAAGAACTTAATCGAACTCGTGCCTTACAGTGCACCTGTGGCAGTTGCCTGTCATTCGAATGACAAGGGCAAGGATGTCCGTGTGGCATGTAAGACCGGCTGTATCGCTTGCTCCATCTGTGTAAAGCAGTGTGAATTCGATGCAATCCATGTAGAAAACAATCTGGCAAAGATTGACTATGAAAAATGTACGGGCTGTGGTAAGTGCGCCCAGAAGTGCCCGCAGAAGGTAATTGTGGCTAGATAATTGACGGCAAGATAATTAAATAAAACTCCCGGGTATTCCTTTTTTCTAACGAGGAGGCGCTTTCGCTTCGGCGAAAACGCAGCGGTACTAAGCTCAAAAAGACTTCGCTAAGTACCGGCGTTTTCTAAGACTCCTCTTATAGAGAAAAGGAATACCCGGGAGTTACTTTATTTATGGCTTGCCACAATTATCTTTGAAAGGTGTGGGGCCGGGGACGTAGGAAAGTGTGATGTACAATTCCAACAAAAAACAGTATGAAATTTCGTGAAATATTCCGTGTGGAAATGAAAGCGGTTAATGAGGTATACTTAATCTGTAAATCTAAGAATGTTCGGTTATTCTGTTATCTTTAAAATTCCCTGATGATTTTTAAAGAACGAAAAGGCGCTATTATTAATTTATGCTTGATAATAATGCGCATAATGCGTATAATATAGAAAGGAGAACGGATGAGAGCAAAAGAAGCAGAGAAAATACTTTTTGCAGATGGATGGATTTTAGTAAAACAAGTTGGCTCACACAGACAATACAAACATCCGTGTAAGCCGGGAAAGGTTACAATTCCATTTCATTCGGGAGATATTGACAAGGGGACAGCGAAAACAATTTTTCGTCAAGCAGGGATTGAACTTTAGAAGGAGGCATGGAAATGAAATTGATTTATTCGGCAATATTTACTCCAATGTTGGAAAAAGAGGGATATACAGTGGTTGTTCCCGATTTGCCGGGATGCGTTTCGGAAGGAAATTCATTGTTGCATGCAATTGAAATGGCAACTGACGCGGCAAGCGGATGGATTTTAGGTGAACTGGAAGAAGGTAATCAAATTCCTGATGCAACAGCACCCGAAAAGATAATGATAGAGGAAGGCAGTTTCGCCAATTTACTTGTGCTTGATATGGAAGCATATGCAGAAAAGTATGGAAGCAAAGCAGTGAGGAAGAATATTACGATTCCGGCATGGTTGAATACCTATGGAGAAAAGAATCACATTAATTTTTCGCGAGTGTTACAGGATGCACTTTTGGCAAGTGCGAGAGGACATGTGAGGATATAGACATGTGGAGAGAAAATTGTGGAGAACTATATGAAATGAAGTAAAAAATCGTATGGGAAGAGCAGAAGCTTTGAACCATACGATTTTTTATTTCTGAGATTTAAAATATTGAATCAGTTCATAAAGAATCATGATTTCTTTATCATTTAATGAAGAGATATCTAAAGTTACATTCTCGCTTAATCCAAGAAGATAATCCGTGGATACCTGAAAAAGCTTTGCAAGTTCTACGATGAGCGTGGTAGAAGGTACGGAAATGCCCATTTCCCATGCATTTACGGAGCTTCTGGTGACATTTAACTTCTTTGCCAAAGAAGATTGTGTATAATTGTTTTTTTCTCTTAATTCTTTGATTCGTTCTGCTACCATAATTCATACCCCTCTCTCGTTATTATATTAGAATAGCCAAAGAGATAATGCATTATCAAAATGATAATTTAAATTGACATAAATAGCGTGGAAGAGGTATAATTCAACTAGGAGTTTATAAGAGAGAATTGTAAGGTGTAGGCAAAATACATTGGTTGTATTGGCAATAGTTATAGAGCATGGCCGAAAAAATGTTGATATTATATATTTTATGATGGGGGTATTTTATGAGAAAAATTTATTTACTTGTAATTGTAATATTTGGTCTTAGTATGTTCGCTGGGTGTGCTGAGAATGCAAAGGATTCAGGAAAAGAGATGTGGACAAAAGAAAATGAGGAGGAACCAACGAAGAGAGCAGAGGTGACGCCTGCGAATACGCCAACAGGTACTAGTGTGAATGAACCAACACTAGTACCTGTTCGAGAAACAGATGAAAGTGCCTTTATCTATGAGTATAAAGAAGATGGCACCATTGTGATTGTGGGTTTAAAGGATGCTACCCTAAGTGAAATCGTAATTCCGAGGAAAATTGAAGGAATAGCGGTGACGGAAGTGGGAGAACGTGCATTTTACGGATGTAGTAATATTAGGAGTATAGTTATCCAAGATGGAGTAACTCGTATTAGCAAAGGGCATTCTATTTCTGTGATAGTTTGACTGATATAGTTGTTCCTGATAGTCTGACTAGTATTGGCGAGTGGGCATTTTCTGATTGTGAAAATCTTATCAGTATAGAAATACCTGATGGTGTAACGAGTATTGGAGGAAATGCATTTCGCGAATGTAAACGTCTTACCAATATAGAGCTTCCAGATAGCGTAACGTATATTGGCGAATACGCGTTTTATCGTTGCTATAGCCTTACAAGTATCATTATTCCAGATGGTGTGACATCAATTTGCAGAGGAACGTTTAACGATTGCCGCAATCTTAGAGATGTAGAAATGTCCGATAACGTGAAGGGTATCGGGGATAATGCTTTTGCCAATTGTGGTCTGACCCGTATAGAGATTCCAAACGGTGTGACGAGCATTGGAGAAGGCGCATTTATGGGGAACAGGCTGAAAAGTATAAATATTCCGGAGGGTGTGTCGAGTATTGGAGATGTAACGTTTTATGGTTGTGGCAGTTTAACTAGTATAAATATTCCGAATAGTGTAACAAGTATTGACGAGTATGCATTTTATGATTGTGTTGATGTGACTATTCATTGTGAACAAGGTTCTTATGCGGAAATTTATGCAGAAGAAAATAAAATTCCGTGTATTACTGAGTGATAGAACATCAGAAAGGAATAAAAGAAAAGGAAAGAAGCATGAGAGTGTGTAATGTGCTTGGGGTAATGAATGATATCAACTATTTCTGGTTGGAGTTAATTTTACATGATATGTTCTAGAGTGCTCAATTATTGGATGGATATCTCGTCGATAATTTATAGCTATTAGACAAAGTGACGAACAGAACTATATTGATAGGAAGTGGTAAAATGTATTTTGTGGGAAAGAAAAATATATTAGAGACATCACTAGATGTAGCAAGTGAATATAAGATGATTTCCGAGCAAAATTTAAAAGCTGCACAGTTGTTAAGGGTAAACGGTATGTATAATGAGGCATACTATTATTACATTCAATCAATGGAGAAGACAATTAAAAGGAAGATATGTGAGATTGTTGACGTGACGAATCCATTCTTTGCAAATCAGATGAGAAATATCGGACATTCTTTAGATAATGCGATAGAATTTTTGTTACAGCTTGTGTCAGGTAATAACAAAGTTATATATGAGCAAATTAAGAAGCAGATAGTTGAAGGTGTGCTAAAAGAGATTCGCTTTTCGTCCTTACACAATAATGTGAGATACCCTTACTTTAACCAACATAAAAATGAATATAGTTTTTTGAATATTACATATGACGACTGTATAGAAATAGAGCAGATGGATAAAAAATTGAAAAGTTTCTTAGATGAATTACATCGTATATAATTGTTACAAAGTAAGATGTTTTATCTTTCAAAGAAACAGAAGATAAAATACAGTTAATAGGAATAATGAAAAAAGAATAAGGCTAAAAAAGTGTAGGTTAATGCCTGCACTTTTTTTCTTGTGTTTCGCTGTGTAATATGCTACAATAAAACCACACAATGAGTGGAGGCACGCATGGAAAAATTGGAACAGTTAGAAAAACAAATCAGTAGCTTAAAAAAGATAAGAGAAGACTTAGGAATGAACCGGACTGAGTTTTCGCAGTACATCGGGATTCCTTTGCGAACGTTGGAAGAGTGGGAGGCCGGCAGAAGACAGATGCCGGAGTATGTGCTGCGTTTGATGGTGTATTATACGAAGGTGGAGCGATACCTGAAAGAAAACGAAATTAAATTGGAGGATTAGAAGGACCCCGAAGGTCTTTGGAGCATGGAAAAACTATGAGAATGACTTTAAAGTGGTCGAATTCGAACACTTTAAACAACTGTCAGCAATCGCAAAAAGAGGAATTCAAATATGCAGCAACTTGTTGCAAATTTGGAACTGGAGATTATATTCAAAACGGAAAATTTTGAAGTGGTAATGCCTTCCATTAAAGAGATAGAGCAGAATCTAGTGAGGAATAGACGAAAAGAGAATAAGTAACAGCACAGAGAGAAAACAAAACTAAGGAGGTCACCTATGATACACGAACTTAACAAAACATATATTTTAGAAACAAAAAATACAAGCTACGTTTTACACGTAAATGAGCTTGGCTTATTGGAACACATATATTATGGAAGAAAGATTTCTTTTGCGGGAGATTATCTGCGTGCGTTGCAACAGAAAAATCCGAACCCGAACGGCTGCTCTACGGTATTTTCTAAAGAGGCGGCTACGCTGGCATTAGATGATACTTGTCTTGAGTTTTCCACAAAGGGCAAGGGCGATATGAGAGAGCCTTTTGCGGAACTGATCCTTTCGGATGGCAGCAGGACGAGCGACTTCCGTTTCTGGCAGTCGAGCATCCGGACAGAAAAGGTGTCGCCGGAAGGATTGCCGGGGGCGTATTTTGAAGAGGATGCAGTAGACAGTCCGGTTGCAAAAAGAATCAAAATCCGTGAACAGGAAGTCATTTCAACAAAGCGTGAAAAAGAAGCAAAGTCTCTGGTAATCAAATGTAAGGATAAAAATAGCGATGCAGTGCTGGAGTTGGTTTATACGGTGTTTGAGGACTGTGATTGTATTACCCGTTCTGCAAAGCTTGTAAATGAGGGCGAAAGCGATATTATCGTGAGCCGCCTGATGAGCTTGCAGCTTGACGTGGAGTGGGAGCGTGCAAAGGTGTTATCGTTCCACGGAGACTGGGCAAGAGAGATGCGTGCCGAGGAAATGTCGTTTGCGGGTGGCAAGTATGTCATAGAATCCGCAACAGGATTTTCATCGAATCGGCAGAATCCTTTCTTTATTATAAGTGAACCGTATGCAGGGGAAGCTTCCGGGGAATGTTATGGATTTAATCTGTTGTATTCCGGCGGGCACAAAGAAGTAGTAGAGCTGACGGCACATGGTAAGGTGCATGTGGTAACCGGTATGCGCCCGGAGGACGGAAACTTCTTATTAAAGAAGGGGGAGAGTCTTTGGGCGCCGGAAGCGGTCATGACATATTCGGCTACAGGCTATGAAGGTATCAGCATTTCTATGCATCGGTTTGTCAGAGAGCATGTGGTGCGTGGTATATGGAAAAAGAAAGAGCGTCCGGTACTCTTGAATTCTTGGGAAGCGCTTTATTTCCATATTAATGAGAACAAGATTGAAAAACTGGCAAAGGATGCAAAGAAGATTGGTATGGAACTTCTGGTCGTGGACGATGGCTGGTTTAAAGGAAGAAATGATGACACTTCTTCCTTGGGCGATTGGGTTGCCGATGCAAAGAAATTGCCAAACGGTCTGAAGGGACTTTCCAAAAAGGTAAAGAGTCAGGGGCTGAAGTTTGGTATCTGGGTAGAACCGGAGATGGTGAATGAGAATTCGGATTTATACCGTGCGCATCCGGAATGGGCAGTCAAGATTCCGGGACAGCATCATGCAGAGGGCAGACAGCAGATGTTGCTTGATTTGTCAAACAAGGATGTTGTGGATTATCTGATTGAGAGCATGAGCAATGTATTTGCAGCGTCGGAGGCGGACTATGTAAAGTGGGATATGAACCGTAACTTTACGGACATTTACTCTCAGACATTGCCGACGGAGCGACAGGGAGAATTTCTATACCGCTATATGAAGGGCTTGTACCGTCTGATGGATACGCTCACAAAGAAGTTCCCGAATATTTTGTTTGAAGGCTGTGCATCCGGCGGAAACAGGTTTGACCTTGGTATTCTAAGTTACTTCCCGCAAATTTGGGCAAGTGATGATTCAGATGCGATAGCGCGTATCCGGATTCAGAACGGATACAGCTACGGTTATCCGCAGTCAGTCATCGGGGCACATGTGTCGGGATGTCCGAACCACCAGACACTCCGTAACACACCGCTTGACACCCGGTTTGCCGTGGCATCGTTTGGTGTGCTTGGTTACGAGACCAACATCAGCGAAAGTCCAAAGGAAGAGCTGGAGGAAATGAAAGCACAGATTTCCTTATATAAAGAATGGCGTCCGGTGCTTCAGTTTGGACAGTGGTACCGTCTTGGCGGAAGCGTGCAGGAGCGTGACGGGGATTACCGCAGGAATTTTGACAAGGACCTGGTAAAGTGGCTGGTTGTATCGGAAGATCGGAAGAAAGCGGTTGTAGTAACTGTACAGGGTCAGGTAACACCACATTCCGGGCATCATGTTTTAAAAACAAGAGGCTTAAAGGAAGAGGCGGAGTACCGCTTCTACAATATTCCAAAGAAGCATGACATCCATCGCTTCGGTTCTTTGGTTAATATGATTGCGCCAATCCACATTAAGCAGGATTCCCTGCTTCACGATGCGATTGCCAAGTTTATTAAGATGGATGGGGCGGCCGAAGAGTACCGGGTGAGTGGTTCGCTACTCAATCATGCCGGAATTCACCTGGCACATACCTTTGCCGGAACCGGATATAATCCGGGCACAGATTTGTATCAGGACTACGATGCAAAGATTTATTTTATAGAAGAAATCAAGTAATTTTTTCTTGACAGACGCACATAACCACGCTATAATATACTTCGCGTGCGCTATGTGCGTTCTTTTTGTTGTGCATTTTAGCGGCATGCACGGTGACTTAACCTATAAGTTGCGCGGCCTATTTATGTAACCTGAGACGTCATAAAAATATGGCAGAAGGGAAATAATTCAGGAGGTGAAGATTAATGCCTACATTTAACCAGTTA
>CAZIQL010000050.1:0-18080 GCA_964541485.1 uncultured Lachnospiraceae bacterium | reverse complement strand
GTACCGGATGACCTTGTCGTTCCTAACATCCCGTTCAGCTTTAGCAGTACAACGGTTGACAAGAGAAAGATGGCAAAGGTTGCCGCAGAAGCATTAGAGGATTTATACAATGCCGCATTGAAGGAAAAAGGGCTGAAAATTTACGGTGTTTCCGCTTACCGTTCCTATGACCGCCAGTATGAGATTTACGGCAATAACCTGTTCACCAAAGGCATTGCACATACCAATCTCTACTCGGCCATGCCGGGTGCCAGCGAACACCAGACCGGTTATGCCATTGATGTTTCCTGTGCATCCATCAACTATTCCCTGGATAACCGATTCGCTACCACAAGGGAAGGACTCTGGTTAAAGGACAACGCATGGCGGTTCGGTTTTATCCTCCGTTATCCAAAGGACAAGGAAGCCATCACCGGCTATGCTTATGAGCCTTGGCACATCCGCTATGTCGGCGTGCCGCTTGCTTATTATTTATACACGAATAATTTGACCTTAGAAGAATACTACGGCAGTCCGTTCTCCCAGACATTGGAGGAATTGTCCGACACACCACTCATTGACACCTCCAGCGAGCGCTATGGTCTGCTCTATGCCGCAGCCATGGGAGGCGAAGTATACTTCCTTGAAGACGGAAGCGTACTGGTCGATGAGACCACTCATTTCCCATATCTGCGCACTCCGATTACCGATGAGGAGGGCAATGTCCTGACCTCGGACGGTGAAACCGTGCTCTATCATGAGATTGTTTTTGATGTGGACGGCAATCCGGTCCTTAAGGAAGACGGTTCTCTTCTCTTTAAGAAACTGTATTACACAGCGGACGGCAGCTTATGGCTGGATTACGAGGGCTCCCCTGTATATCTGGAACCATTATGGAACAAAGACGGCACTCTTGCTTTGGATGCCGAAGGAAATATTCTCTTCACAGGTGTTGTTACAGATGGTAACGGCAATGAATTTATCACCTCTACCGGTGGTCTTCTGCAGCAGGTACCAATCCGTATTGATGGAGAACTTGCTTATGACAAGGATGGTAATGTGGTTTTCTACAAGCCTTATGCTTCTGCAACCAGTGGCATTCTTGTTATTGACTACGTAACACAGTTACCGTATTTCCCATCTGCATACTATCAGATTCCTCATAACACCTATCCTCTTCCGGTGGAAGAAACCTTAGAGGAGCTTGAAGAGGCAGAAACCCCGTCAGAAGAGTCTTCCGACGCAGAGAATGACGCTACAGAAACAGGAGGCGCAGTAGGATGAGAACACTTCTTGTAGTTCTTGCATTGCTTTTGTTTTTTCTGATCACATTTCCGGTTTATCTGGTTTTGCTTTGCTTTAGAAAGAAACACCGCTATGCAACCTCAAAAATCGCACAAAAGTTTATCAAATACGGATTTTCCTTTGTTTTTCTCTTCACCGGATCAAAACCGATTGTAAAGGGCTTAGAAAATATTCCAAAGGATCAGCCGGTATTATATGTATCCAATCACAAGAGCTTTTTTGATATTCCTCTTGCCTATATGACACTTCCGAATCTCACCGGTTTCGTATCCAAAAAAGAAATCCAGAAGATTCCGTTCTTAAGCTGGTGGATGGTTCTTGTTAACTGTCTTTTCCTGGACAGAGACGATATGCGTGCCGGGTTAAAAACTATTTTAATCGGCATCGACAATATCAAACAGGGGTATTCCATGTTCATTGCCCCGGAGGGTACCAGAGCACATGAGCGCGAACCGATTGCCTTCAAAGAAGGCTCCTTAAAAATGGCAGAAAAGACCGGTTGTCTGATTATCCCGGTTGCCATCTCCGGTACGGATGACTTGTTTGAGAACTCATTCCCTTGGGTAAAGAAAGCGGTTACCATCATCGAATACGGTAAACCGATTGACCCAAAAACACTCTCTGCGGAGGACCGCAAATTTATGGGTGCTTATTGCCGTTCCGTGATTTCAGAAATGGTTCTGGCAAATGAACCTTACGTAAAAGACAATCCTTTTTATAAGAAACTGGCAGACCAGCCTGCAGAATAATAGCTCATATGCAAACTTGGTTCTTGCTTTTTCTTACATTTTTGATACAATGGATGTTAGTTTGAAATAATGAAAGGAGGAATTGCTATGCAGACATGGCAGATTGTTTTACTGGTAGTTCTTGTGGTAGTTGTTGCTGCACTGGTAGCATTATATATATTTGGAAGCAAAATGCAGAAAAAATCCGAAACAGCTCAGGCTGACATGATGGCCGGTGCCCAGACCTACTCGATTCTCGTCATTGACAAGAAAATGATGAAGCTAAAAGAAGCGGGGTTCCCAAAAATAGTCCTTGATCAGACTCCAAAGTACTTACGCGGTTCCAAGGTGCCGGTAGTTAAGGCAAAAATCGGACCAAAGGTAGCTACACTCATGTGTGATGCCAAGATTTATGATTTAATCCCGGTAAAGAAAGAAGTTAAGGCTGTTATGAACGGTATTTACATCATCGATGTAAAGGGACTGCGTACCGGTCTTGATTCCAAGCCGGAGAAGCAGGGCTTCTTTAAACGTCTTGCGGCAAAGGTCAAGAAAAACGACAAATAAGCACCGAGCGTGTTTCTATTAAAAGGTGGGTGTAGTTTCATACTCTTGTTCATTCCGATCTTCTGACAGATGTTCGTCCCTGTCGAATCACAATGAGCATTGAAATTACACCCACCTTTTTTATATTTCACCTCGTCGGTGCTTATTTATCCAAGTTGTCTCACTCAGACCGGCCACAAGATGCTTAAAATCAGCCGCACTCATGTACCTCCACATCAAGCTCACAGTCAGACACATGCTCGCCATTAATTTCAAGGCCATAGCGGAGCTCTGCTAACAAAGAATTTCCTGTGTCCGTTACGGAAATGGTCTTCGTCGTAATTCCAAGGGTCAAATCCCCGAACGGCGTTGCATAACAGGCGTACTGTTTTTCACCGAGTAAAAATATCATCTGTGTCGTCACGGCACCCTTCTTTACCATCTCAATAGCGCCGCCCGTAATTTTAATCCTATTTTTTGTAACATTCCCGTTTTCATCCGCCTCTTCATAGGACAGATAGTGGGTGTCCTCTTTTCTCATATAGGTTCCGGCACTGATCACTTCAATCGGTTCGTCCGCATCGACCTCCGGCTGGAGTCCACGCACCGTAATAACTACATTTTTCTTCATACCAACCTCTTACTCAAAACTCTTAATTGCCACATCCTCAACCTCGATTTCACATGGCAAAATCATATTCGCAATACGGCGGAATTTTTCTGCACCGTCACTGACATAAAACTTATGTACCGGGGCTTCATCCAAATCCTTTAAAATATGATTGTCCTCCAATACATAACGAAGCTCCTGCGCCGTCTCATAGGCCGGATTTACAAGGGTCACCTGCTCTCCCATCACTTCGCCAATCACCTTCCGAAGCAGCGGATAATGTGTGCAGCCAAGCACCAGAGTGTCCACCTGCTTTTCCTGAAGCTCCAAGAGATACCGCTCTGCCACCTGCTTTGTCACCGGGTCATCCAGCCAGCACTCCTCCGCCAGCGGCACAAAAAGCGGACACGCCTTTCCGTACACCTCTACCTCCGGATTGGTTGACTTTAAAAAGTCCTCGTACATACCGCTGGAAATGGTACCTTCGGTAGCAATCACACCGATTTTTTTATTTTTTGTTGTCTGGGCAGCCACCTTTGCACCCGGCTTTACCACGCCGATAAACGGCACATCAAACTCCTGCTTAATAGTTTCTAATGCCAGTGCGCTAATGGTATTGCAGGCAACGACCATTGCCTTAACCTGCTGGCCCATCAGAAACTTTGCAATCTGTCTCGAATATGCAATAATCGTCTCCGGCGATTTTGTCCCGTAAGGTACCCTCGCCGTATCTCCGTAGTAAACTATGGACTCCCCCGGCAGGGCTCTCATGATTTCCTTTGCAACGGTCAGACCACCGACACCGGAGTCAAACACGCCAATCGGAGCATTTTTCTTCATCTCAATCTCCCTTTCGCTGTCACCACCGGACAGCCTACACCTTCTATAAATTAATCTCTCTCACATGCGCAAGCCCAATCAGACGCTCAATCAGCGCCGGCTTATCCAGCCCCTGCTCCGCCCACAGCATCGGATACATGCTGATGGAAGTAAAGCCCGGCAATGTGTTTATTTCATTAAATACAACGCGGTTTGTGCCATGCTCTAAGAAAAAGTCCACGCGGGACAAGCCCTGTCCGTCCACCGCCTTAAAAATACGAACGGCCGCTTCTCTGATTTCCTCTGCTTTGCCCTCCGGCAATTCCGGAGACAGCACAGTCCTGGACTCCGCGTTATGATACTTTGCTTCATAATCATAAAACTCTGCTGCTGCCAGCACCTCACCGATGCCGGATGCTTTCACATCTCCGTCACCGAGCACGGCGCACTCAAGCTCCCGGCCCAGTATCGTCTCTTCTACCAGAATCTTGCGGTCGTGAATGGCTGCTTCCTTTAAGCCCGCAATCAATTCCTCCCTGTTTGCTGCCTTAGAAACACCACGGGAAGACCCGGCATTGGATGGCTTGACAAAAACCGGATAGCCAAGCTTTTCTTCAATCTTTTCATATATGGCAGTTTCCCCGATTTCTTCTTTTCTGACAGCAACATAGGCTGCCTGGGAAATACCGAGTGTGTCCACAATCACCTTGGTATACAGCTTATCCATGGAAACTGCCGATGCAAGGACACCGCAGCCCACGTACGGAATTCCTGCGAGTTCAAACAGCCCCTGCACGGTTCCGTCCTCGCCATTCAGACCATGCAGCACCGGAAATGCCACATCGATGCTTACCTTTGTCACATTGCCGTTTTCCATCACATAAAGCGCCTTTTCTTCTGTATCCGGAGAGAGCACTGCCTGCTTCTTGCTGTCTGTCCAGCGGCCTTCCTTTATCTCCTCTGCCGAATCCACCTTGACCCAGCGGCCTTCCTTTGTAATGCCGACAATATGAATTTCGTACTTTTCTTTATCCATATTGGAAATCACGGTTGTCGCCGAAACACAGGAAACCTCATGCTCCGAAGACCTTCCGCCAAATAATACCAGTATATTTTTCTTACTCATTTTCTTCACTCCTGCCAAATTTTCTGTTTCCATTGTACCCTCTTTTTGTGTTTAATTCAATCAGAATTCCATAAATTTGTGTATAAGTTTTCCCTCTGTGGCAATACTTTCACTAACCAATCAACAATTTTTAATACATCTCGACAGAAAGGACTTATTTATGAAAGAACGACTGACTGCTATACTTTTATTTTTTCTTGCACTCCTGACGCTTTTTGCTTTGACAAAAAAACTTCCCGAACTGCGAAAAACCTACGGAACCATTGATTCCACCGCCCGGGATGCAGAAACCGCCTCTGCATCCACCCTTTCCGATGAGGTCATCCGTCTACATATTTTAGCTGACAGCGATTCAGACTCGGATCAGGAAATCAAGCTTCTCATCCGCGATACCCTGCTTCCCTACCTTGCTGCTGTTACCGAAGTGGCAGCTTCCAAGACAGAAGCCCTTCTGCTGCTCACCGGTCAATGCGATACATTCACCGCAATTGCCAACCAAAAGCTTTTGGAGCTGGGCGTCCCTTACACAGCTAAGGTTTCGGTGACCCGTCTTTACTTTCCTATCCGCATTTATGGAAGCCAGACCTACTTATCCGGAGATGCCACTATTTTCCCGCCTGGAATCTATGACAGCCTCCAGATTGTGCTTGGTGAAGGAAACGGACATAATTGGTGGTGCCTTGCCTATCCATCCCTTTGCTTCATCGATTCCACCTATGACTATATACCGAAAAACTCCACCGACTACCGGAAAACATTTGCCACCATCCGCGAAAGCTCCCTGGCAAAGCTGTTCTACGGAAATGACATCTCACTCTCCGATTCGGATAACGAAGTGGATATTTACATCGAAAGCAAACTTTGGAATCTTTTTACTACCAAAAGAAAGAAATTTATGTTACACTGAGAACGATTATGATACTTTGGAGGAATTTTATGCAACAGATTATTATACATGCAAATGCAAAAATCAACCTGTCCCTGGATGTTATCAACCGCAGGGCAGACGGTTATCACAACGTACGCATGGTCATGCAGTCCTTGTCCCTGCATGATACCCTGACTATATTAAGGACAGAGGAAACAGGAATCCGCATCTCTGCCTTAAACGCAGAACGTTTTCCTGATATCACATGGGATGAAAGCAATCTTGTTTACAAAGCAGCAAAGCTTTGGTTTGAGACCTATCCGTCAGACAACGGTGTCCACATTATCATTGACAAGCAGATTCCGTCTGCCGCCGGACTTGCCGGCGGAAGCTCCGATGCAGCTGCTGTCTTAAAGGGCTTAAATGTTTTATTTGAGCAAGGCGCTGCCATGAGCGAATTGCAGAAGCTCGGTGTCCGGCTTGGCGCGGATGTTCCTTACTGCATCCAGCTCGGAACGGTGCTTTCTGAAGGGATTGGCGAAGTCCTTTCCGACCTTCCGCCTGCCCCTTCCCTTTACTGCGTCCTTGTAAAACCAAATCAGGAAATTTCCACAAAATATATTTATGAACACCTGTCTCTGGTGGATGCCGTACATCCTGACATCGGAGCGATGTTAACTGCCCTTGAAACAAGAAACCTTCCTAAACTGTGCGAAAACCTGCAAAACATTCTGGAGCCGGTTGCTGTTAAACTGTGCCCGGAAATCACTGCCATCGAAACAAAATTAAAAGAGCTCGGTGCCCTTGGTGCCTGCATGAGCGGCAGTGGTCCGACCGTGTTCGGATTGTTTAATGACGGAAACAAGGCAATGGAGGCCGCAGAGCACTTTTCTGTACATGGTTATCCGGAAACCTCTTTTGTAACAAAATTTCACCAGCCGTAATGTTTTGTCACAGAAATTCCGATATACTTTATGTAGACCAGCCACGGATGGCAAAACTCCAAAAAGAAAGTGAGAACATGATATGGATATCAATGGAATTTCCCAGGCAATGACCACTGCATATGACAGTGCAAAGTTAAACAAAGAAACCGAAAAAAAAGCGACGGACACCAGCACCACCTATGACGAAGGTGTCGCAGCAGAGTTTACAAAATCCGAAGAGACCACAGAAACCAAAACCGCAAAGCGTGACACCGCTACCATCGAAAAGCTCCTCGCAGAAGCAGAACAGCGCACTGCACAGCTCCGTTCTTTAGTCGAAAAAATGTTATTAAAACAGGGGCAGAAATTCGTTTCCCTTGCGGACACATTTGAAATGATTAAGGAAGGCACCCTGGAAGTAGATGACGAAACCGCTAAAGAGGCTGCAAAAGAAGTGGCTGATGACGGCTACTGGGGTGTGGAACAGACCTCTGAGCGTTTGTTTTCCTTTGCAAAGGCACTTGCCGGCAATGATCCCGCTTATGCCGATACCATGTTAGAAGCGCTTCAAAAAGGGTTTGACGAAGCCACATCCGCCTGGGGCGGTGAGCTTCCGGAGCTTTGCAAAAAAACCCTGGAAGCCACACAGAAAAAGCTGAATGACTGGAAAGAAGGAAAGACCTCCGGTACTGAAACCAGTACGCAGGAAGCCTCTCCGGAAATCACAGTTGCTACAAACAAATAAATTATACTTCCTCTGAAATGCTGCTTCTGACCAGGAGCAGCATTTTTCCTTTCGGAATCACTTCCTCCTCCAGGTCATTTTCCTTTGCAACCTCCTCCGGCGAAAGGTGGAACCGCTTTCCGACGCTCCAAAGGGTATCTCCTTCCTCACTCATGTATCCTATCACATTATACTGCTTTTGTGCCTCTTCCTGTGAAAACGGCATAAACTCTGCATCCGTTACCATGTATTCCTTCTCATTACAGAACACCATGGTCTGGAAATTCACTTCTGCCTTCCATTCCACCTCATTGCTCCGGTAGAGCTGGAACGAACTATCCGTCACCATCGGTGTCACCTTGTACGTACAGCCTTCATCCAATCCATTCACATTCAGGCGGTGTTCAAACGGTGCATAGAACTTTGTTCCGATATAAGGACGTTCATCCGAGCCGGTCACAAACATCAGACGAAATTCCAGCATACCGGTCAGCAAAAGTGCATTTTCCTCCGGTGTAATCTTTTCTAAGTGCACCTGCACACTCCCTCTGGAAATCTGCATCGGTGTTGCTGCAAGATCCGTCAGCTCCTTTGTCCCCGAAAAGCTTCCGATTCCCTGGTTTTTCATAAGCAGTCTCGGAATCACCTCTTCCTGTCCATGAAGTGTCACGTCTCCCGACATCGAGTAAATATCATCCAGCACCATCAATTCCTTTTCTTCATACAGCTTAATATCCAGCTCCGGCACAATTTCAATCCCGATGACTCTTTCTTCTCCGTCCTCATCCGGCCGGATATCCATGCTTTCCTGAATCACATGAAACGAGATATCTTCAATCATTTCCGGAACTGCACCGGAAAGCTCAAACTGCTCCGAAAACGGCACCTTTGTTTCAAAAAACTCTACGCTGTCCTTCAGACCGCCTCCGCGATAAATCAAAAACACTTCCACTACACCCTTTACCATCAGTTCTCCATCCAGCACACGGCTTTCATTCATTACCAATCCCAGTTCCTTATAAATAACTTCTCCGATGTTTGGCTTTGATGCCGGAAGCGTCACCTCTTCGCGGATGCGGATGGTGTCCTTTTTTACCGCCGAAAGGTTTGTAAAATTTACATCCTTTGCTCTGGCCAAAAGTCCCTTCCCTTCGGTCTCCGTTACCACAATTTCATCTGTCACTTCTTCACAGACTGCCTTTACGGTTACCAGTGCTTTTACATTAATTTTTCTTGAATGAACCAGCGTTGCCGTGATATCATCCAGCTCTGTATGCACGGTGACATCCTTACATTCCTCCTGATTCATATGTATCATTTCATCAAACGGAATTTCATTTTCCATTCCATACATTCCGCTTCCTTCTTCACTCAGAAACAAAACCTTTGTCGTCAGCACTCCTTTGATATGCAGTCTCCCACCGGTACATTTTTTCTCAAGCACCCGCAGTGTCCCGGTCTCCCGGATTATTGTCTTGGCGTCCGGTTTTATATCCGGCACATTAAAATCATCGTCCAGTGTAAAGGAAGCCGTCGTCCCGCAGCCAGCTACGGTCCCTTTGGCACCAATCCGGTGGATATTTTCTTTTACCAGTCTCACAAATTTTTCCCCCTTTTCATCGGAAAATAAGCTCTTTGCCAATACTCTGAAGCTTTATAACAATATATGGATAGGTCTCCATTTGCAGAACCGCTTCTTCCTTTCCCGGTCCAAGCAGCTCGCTTTCAAAGACAATCCCCTCTTCCGCCTCATATACACTCAGCACACGGATGCTGTATCCGCTGGTCGGCTGTGTACCGTATCCTCTGGCAATATAAAAATACCCGCCCGACTCATAGGTCATCACAAACGGCTCCTGCCATTTCTCTTTGATCTTTGTGAGCAATTCCTCCGGAACATCTCCTTCCTCCAGAACCGTTACTTCCAAATCCTTTATCTTTTTTATTTCTTCCGCTTCTTTACCGCAGCCGCAAATCCAAAGCCACACTCCGGCAAAAAAGAAAAAGAAAAGCAGTCGTTTCCCGTAGTTACGTTTCATACCGCTTTCCTTATCTCTCTTTATCATTATCAATATATGCAGTTTTTAATGCCGCTATGACTCCGGCAGGGGACAATTCCGGTACCATCATTGTATAAAGCGGCTCATGGATGTCCGGAAGATAATGGGCATCCGAATCCGTAATCACCATGCAGTCATTCAAATATGGATGTGCCGCGCGAAGTCTGTGCAGATTTTCAAAGCTCTTTAACTCCGCCACTTTAAATTTGCTGTCCGGCGGAATAAAGCCAAGGTTTGACAAAAGCGATGTCGTTGACTTATCCAGATGTGCCGGAATCATGACTCCGTGATACTCTTCCATCAGGGCATACACATCATCAAAATCAATATCTGTTGCATTAATCAGAAGCTTTTCCACCCTGCCCAGTTCTTCGTCATCTTCATTCACAATCACCTGCGCTCCAAAGATGGCTTCTTCGTTTTTGATATCCAGCAAATGCTCGTACACATAGGCATCAAACCGCATGGCATCTTCCAGGGCTTCAAACAGGCAGACCACGTGAACCTCTTCGGTGGTAGTCAGCTCCATCCCCGGAAGCGCCGTAATCCCGTACGCCTCTGCCACCTTAAGAAATGCCGGGCAGTTTTTGCATGTATTGTGGTCTGTGAGCGCAATAACATCCAACTCCTTGACCACTGCCATTCCGACAATATTTGCCGGCGTCATTTCCATATCACCGCACGGAGATAGGCAGGAATGCAGATGCAGGTCATAGGTTACCTGACGCCATCCTCCCTGCATCTGTTTCTCTTTAGATAAGCTCATTGTGAATCAAAAGTGCCGCATCAAAGACCGGAAGCTCCGTAGAGAGCAGGGTAATCTCCTGCTCCTTTGCCTTTGCAACCACATTGTCGTCGATTGCAGCACCCTCTGCAATAATCACACAGCCGGCTTCCGTCAGGGAAGCTACCGCAAGTGTGTTTAAGTTGCTCATAACCGTCACCCAGGCTGCCCCCTCCGGCACTTTTGACATTGCAACACTTAAAAGGTCACAGCAATACGCCTTTGTCACACCTGTCTCTGCGGAGTCTGCCGCTTCATGAATTACCCGAAAGCCTGTCTTTTCTATTAATTCTTTTACTGTCATTTTGCACTTACCAACTTTCTATTCGCCATCCAGTCTCGACATTTCGCCGGACAGACGATGAATGTATTCTTTCAAAATATGGATGCAATCGTGTTCCCTTGCTTCTCCGCGGACAATATCCTCCGCCAGTGCCTTGCAGGTCGGAGCACCGCATGAACCACAATCAAGTCCCGGAAATTTTGCACAAAGCTCTTCGACACGTGCCATCTTTGCAATGCTTTCTCTTCTGTCACTGCCCAGACGGAACACCGGTTCATATTCCACATCCTGTGTCCACATGGTTTCCTTTGGCATCACCGCTTCTTCTACATGATTGCATGCCACTGTCATGTATTTTCTGAGTCTCTTTATTTTTACCTTTGCCACGTAAGGATTTTCTACCGTCAGCACACCGCCGACACAGCCTCCGCTGCAGGCATTCAGTTCAATAAACTCCAGATTCGAGGAAAACTTCTGATCCTCCAAATCCTCTAACACACGGATCACATTTTCAATGCCGTCTGCTGCCAGATAGTTGTCATTGATGAGTCCACCTGCTTCTCCGCCCGAGGTACCCCAGCCAACACCGATTTTACCGGAAATTGCAAGCTCCTCCGGCTCCTCTACTTCCTTCATCTTAGGAAGCAGTTCCACATAGACATCCTTGATGGCACAAACCGCATCAATCGAACTCTTTTCCATACCGAGCGGCGACTTCATCGCAGTCACCTTAGACGGGCACGGAGATAAAAATACAATGCCGATTTTATCTGCCGGAAGTCCGGTCTTTTCCATGGCACGCTGCCTTGCTGCCTGCGCTGCCAGCTCTACCGGTGGGTTAATCGGAAGCAGATGCTCCAAAAGATTCGGGAAACGCACACGGATTAAACGTACCACCGACGGACACGCCGAGCTGATAATCGGATATTTTTCCGGATGCTCTTTTATGTACTTTCTGGAAAGCTCTGAGGCAATCTCTGCCGCACCGCTTACCTCGTACACGTCATCAAAGCCGATTTTTTTCAGTGCCGTGAGCACAATATTCACATCATCTAAATTGTTAAACTGTCCGTACAGTGACGGTGCAGGAAGTGCCACCGTGTATTCGTAGTCGTCAATCACAGAAAGCTTGTCATAGGTCGGAAGCTTTGCATGGTGCGGGCAGATACGGATACATTCCCCACAGTCAATACAAAACTCCTTTGTAATCACAGCCTTCCGGTTGCGCACACGGATTGCCTGTGTCGGACATCTCTTAATACAGTTGATACAGCCTTTACACAGGTCCTGATCCAGATGAACCGATGTAAAGAACTTTGAATTGATTTCGGATTTCTCCGCCATAGTAACCTCCATCTCTCCTTCTAATCACAACATCCAAAACTCAGTTCTGGTACACACGCATTGTTACAGTAGTACCCACACCGATTTTAGTATCAATCTCCATTTCATCCGAGTACTGTTTCATGTTCGGCAACCCCATACCTGCCCCAAAGCCCAGTGCCCGCACATTGTCCGGTGCCGTCGAATACCCTGCCTGCATCGCCTTTTCGATGTCCGGGATACCCGGTCCTACGTCTTTTAAAACCATCAGGATGTCATCCGGCGATATTTCCACGTCAATGGTGCCGCCGTTTGCATGGATTACCATGTTGATTTCTCCTTCATACATGGCAATGGCAACCTTTCTGACTACCTCCGGACTAAATCCCATCTTTTTTAAATGCCTCTTTACATCACCGGATGCCTCTCCAGCTCTTGTAAAATCCTCATGGGAAACCTGATAGGTCAGCTTAACTGTATCGCTCATAGTCAGAACCTCCCCGCAGTCCCTTTTCGTAGAGCAGTCCGCACGCAGAAAACATGCGGTGTCCCGTGCAAAGAATCGGAATTTCCCGTTCATTTGCCAATTCAATCATGCTCTCGTCCGGCTTTTTGCTGCGTACAAAAACGATACAGACAATGTCCATCATCTCTGCAGTACGGATTACCTGCGGATTACAAAGTCCCGTAAGGAGTACTGCCTGATCCTTTACAAACGCAAGCACATCGCTCATCATGTCGGAACCACATGCGGTATGCACTTCTTTGTCGAGCCACTCTTCACCGGAGATAACTCTTGCACCCAATGTCTCCTGAATTTCTCTAACTGTCATAATTTCCTCCTGATTATATATAGTTGTTACTTCTATTAATATAATATGATAACATATTTTTCACGTTTTTTATACATTTATTGATAGATTTTCTCGAAAAGATGTGTTATACTTTGTATGTTATAAAGGAATAGAATGCGGTTTTTGTGTTTAACACTATTTTTTTCTGCATTTTTGTTACCTTTTTAACAAACAAGATTTCACTGTACTTTCCAATCGTCCCGCCAGGAGATTGTTAGTATGAATACTTATTATGAAGGAGGTTTCTAAATGGCTTCGGTTAAGAAAACAGTTCCGTTTAACGGAACACAGGAGCAGGAAGCTAAGCTTCGCGCAATCATCGCCGAGTTAAAGGATGAGCGTGGTTCTCTGATGCCTATCATGCAGAAGGCACAGGATATTTACGGCTATCTTCCGATTGAAGTTCAGACTATTATTGCCGACGAACTTCACATTCCACTTGAAAAGGTTTACGGGGTTGCTACATTCTATGCCCAGTTTGCCTTATATCCAAAGGGAAAATACAAAATTTCTGTATGTCTTGGTACAGCATGCTACGTTAAGGGTTCCGGAGACTTATACAATGCTCTTATGGAAAAGCTTGGCATTGCCGGCGGCGAATGCACAGCTGACGGTAAGTTCTCTTTAGAAGCATGTCGTTGTATCGGTGCCTGCGGTCTTGCGCCTGTACTTACTGTCAATGACGACGTATACGGCAGACTTACCGTAGATGACTTAGACGACATCTTAGCAAAATACGAATAATATGATGACGGAATTATCCCTTCACGTACTTGATGTAGCCGAAAACTCCACAAAGGCAAAGGCTTCCTTAGTTACCATTTCGGTTTCTGTGGAAAGTGCCGCAGACAAAATTACGATCTCGATTATCGATGACGGATGCGGCATGACAAAAGAACAGGTAGCCCGTGTGACGGACCCGTTTTTTACCACCCGTACCACCAGAAAGGTAGGTCTTGGTGTTCCGTTTTTTAAAATGGCGGCAGAAGCTACCGGCGGCAGTTTTTCCATTGAGTCCGAACCGGGCGTCGGAACCACTGTCTGTGCAGTCTTCGGTATGTCACACATCGACCGGATGCCTCTTGGCGATATGAATGCTACCATCCATCAGCTGATTGTGATGCACCCGGAATGTGACTTTCTCTACATATATCGATACGATGATCGGCAATTTACTCTCGATACGAGAGAATTCCGGGAAATCCTCGGTGATATCCCGTTTGATACCCCTGAGGTTTCCGCTTATCTGAAACAATATCTGTCCGAAAATGAATCCGAAGTGAATCAAGGACAGACCAGTATCTAAAAAAATATGGAGGAAAATCCGCAATTCCCAAAAGGGAATTTGTGCTCGCACAGAGCTCGCATTTTCCCTCTAAAAAACAAGGAGGATTATATGAAGTCTCTTGAAGAATTAAAGGCTATCCGCGAGAGAATGCAGGGCCAGGTTGGCATGCGTTCCGAATCCGCTACCGATACAAGAGTCGTTGTTGGTATGGCTACCTGTGGTATCGCAAGCGGCGCAAGACCGGTTCTTACCGCTCTCTCCGACGCTGTTGCCCAAAAGAAGATTGAAAATGTTATCGTAACCCAGACCGGTTGTATCGGTCTTTGCCAGTATGAGCCAATCGTTGAAGTAATCGCACCTGGCAAGGAAAAGGTTACCTATGTAAAGATGACACCGGAAAAGGCTTTAGAAGTTGTTGAACAGCACTTAATCCGCGGTCAGGTTGTTACTGAATATACCATTCAGAACGTAATGAAATAAGGAGGAAAACAAATGTATCGTTCTCATGTATTAGTCTGCGGCGGAACCGGATGTACTTCCTCCGGATGTCAGCAGATTATGGATGCTTTGCAGGCAGAGATTGCAAAGAACGGCCTTACAGAAGAAGTTTCTGTAGTACAGACAGGTTGTCATGGTCTTTGTGCTCTCGGCCCAATTATGATTGTTTATCCGGAAGCTACCTTCTATTCCATGGTAAAGCCGGAATATATTCCTGAAATCGTTAGCGAGCACCTCTTAAAGGGTCGTGTCGTTAAGAAATACGTTTACGAAGAAACCGTACTGGAAGACGGTATCAAGCCTCTCGTTGAAACTGACTTCTACAAGAAGCAGCACCGTATCGCTCTTCGTAACTGTGGTGTGATCAACCCGGAAAACATCGATGAATACATCGGTACCGGCGGTTATGAAGCTCTTGGTAAGGTATTAACTACCATGACTCCTGACGATGTGATCAACACTTTATTACAGAGTGGTCTCCGTGGCCGTGGCGGCGGTGGTTTCCCAACCGGCAGAAAGTGGCAGCTTGCTAAGGACCTCGTTAAGGGTGGTCAGAAGTACGTTGCATGTAATGCCGATGAAGGTGACCCGGGCGCATTCATGGACCGTTCCATCTTAGAGGGTGACCCTCACGTAGTATTAGAGGCTATGGCTATTGCAGGTTACACCATCGGTGCGAACCAGGGTTACATCTACATCCGTGCAGAGTACCCAATCGCAGTCGGCCGTCTGGAAACAGCAATTAAGCAGGCTAGAGAATATGGCTTACTCGGTAAGGATATTTTCGGCACAGGCTTTGACTTTGATATTGACTTACGTCTCGGTGCAGGTGCGTTCGTATGTGGTGAGGAAACAGCTCTGATGACTTCCATCGAAGGAAATCGTGGTGAACCTCGTCCACGTCCTCCGTTCCCGGCTGAGAAGGGCTTATTTGACAAGCCGACCGTATTAAACAACGTAGAAACATGGGCTAACATCCCTCAGATTATCTTACACGGTGCTGACTGGTTTGCTTCCATGGGTACTGAAAAGAGCAAGGGTACCAAGGTATTCGCTCTCGGTGGTAAGATTACAAACACAGGTCTCGTAGAAATTCCTATGGGTACTACGCTTCGTGAAGTAGTAGAAGACATCGGCGGCGGCATCCCGAACGGCAAGAAGTTTAAGGCAGCCCAGACCGGTGGTCCATCCGGCGGATGTATCCCTGCAGAGCACTTTGATGTTCCGATTGACTACGATAACTTAATCGCACTCGGCTCCATGATGGGTTCCGGTGGTCTTATCGTAATGGACGAAGACAACTGTATGGTAGATATCGCCAAGTTCTTCCTTGAGTTCACCGTTGACGAATCCTGTGGTAAGTGTACAGCATGCCGTGTCGGCACGAAGCGCTTATACGAATTGGTTGACAAGATTACCAAGGGTCAGGGTACATTAGAAGACCTTGATAAGTTAGAGGAGCTTTGCTACTACATTAAGGACAACTCCTTATGTGCACTTGGTCAGTCCGCTCCAAACCCTGTTCTTTCCACACTTCGTTACTTCAGAGATGAGTATGTGGCTCACGTTGTTGACAAGAAGTGTCCGGCAGGCGTTTGTAAGTCCCTGCTTTCCTACAAGATTGATCCTGAAAAGTGTAAGGGATGTACACTCTGCTCCAGAGTATGTCCAAACGGCGCTATCGTCGGCACTGTAAAGGAACCACACATGATCGACCAGTCGAAGTGCGTAAAGTGTGGCGCTTGTATGGAAAAATGTAAGTTTGGTGCAATTTCCAAGAAATAAGGAGGATAAGATGGAAACAGTTACTTTAAAAATTAATGGCATGACCGTCACCGCTCCAAAGGGCTCGACGATCTTAGAAGCAGCCAGAATTGCCGGTATCGACATTCCTACCCTCTGCTTCTTAAAGGAAATCAACGAAATCGGCGCTTGCCGTATTTGTGTTGTTGAAGTTAAGGGCGCCAGAAGCCTTGTTGCTGCCTGTGTTTACCCTGTAAACGAAGGCATGGAAGTATTCACAAATACTCCAAAGGTTTTAGAGTCCCGCAGAAAGACATTACAGCTCATCCTTTCCAACCACGAGAGAAAGTGTCTCTCCTGTGTACGTAGCGGAAACTGTGAGCTTCAGGCTCTTTGTAATGACCTCGGCATCGAAGCGGAAGACGCTTACGATGGTGAAAAGAACGTTTATGACCTTGATACATCCGCAGTACATATGGTACGTGATAACAACAAGTGTATCCTTTGCCGTCGTTGTGTTGCTGTTTGTGAAAAGGTTCAGGGCGTTGGTGTTATCGGCGCAAATGAGCGTGGTTTCAAGACAGAAATTTCTTCCGCATTTGGTTTAGGACTTGGTGATACCGCTTGTGTATCCTGTGGTCAGTGTATCGCAGTTTGTCCTACCGGTGCTTTATATGAGAAGGATTCCCTCGATGAAGTTCTTGCAGCAATTGCTGACCCAACCAAGCACGTCGTTGTTCAGACTGCTCCTGCAGTTCGTGCAGCTCTTGGTGAAGAATTCGGTTACCCAATGGGTACTCCGGTAGAAGGCAAGATGGTTGCAGCACTTCGCCGCATCGGATTTGATAAGGTATTTGATACCAACTTCTCCGCAGACCTTACTATCATGGAAGAATCCCATGAGTTCCTTGACAGAGTACAGAACGGTGGCGTATTACCACTCATCACTTCCTGTTCCCCTGGCTGGATTAAGTACTGCGAACACTACTTCCCGGAAATGACAGAGAACCTTTCTTCCTGTAAGTCTCCACAGCAGATGTTTGGTGCTATCACAAAGACTTACTACGCAGAGAAGATGGGGATCGATCCAAAGGATATCGTAAGTGTCAGCATCATGCCATGTACCGCTAAGAAGTTCGAGCTGACAAGAGATGATCAGAACGCAGCAGGCGTTCCTGATGTAGACATCTCTCTTACCACAAGAGAACTTGCAAGACTCATCCGCAGAGTAGGTCTTAACTTTAACAGACTTCCGGAAGAAGAATTCGATTCTCCTCTTGGCTCCGGTACAGGTGCAGCAGTAATCTTCGGTGCTACCGGTGGTGTTATGGAAGCTGCTCTTCGTACTGCAGTATGGAAGCTTACCGGCGAAAAGGATGGCACACCAATCGAATTTACAGAGGTTCGTGGTGTTGACGGCATCAAGGAAGCTACATACAATGTAGCAGGTATGGACGTTAACGTTGCTGTTGCTTCCGGTCTTAAGAACGCGAAGGAATTACTTACCCGCGTTCAGAACGGCGAAGCAAACTACCACTTCATCGAAATCATGGGCTGCCCGGGCGGCTGTGTAAACGGTGGTGGTCAGCCTCAGGTTCCTGCATCCGTTCGTAACT
>CAZIQL010000049.1:0-18334 GCA_964541485.1 uncultured Lachnospiraceae bacterium | reverse complement strand
TTCTCTCTGTGTAGATGTATGGAGCCATCTTAGGGTTCCATCTTCTTGTCTGATGACCAAAATGTACACCAGCTTCCAATAACTGCTTCATTGAAATAACGCTCATTTGTTTTACCTCCATTTGGTTGAATTCTTCCGCACGCTTCTTATTACTGACAGACCGAATGATTTCTTATCCCGTAAACTATAACTTTCTCCGGCACCCTGCTTGTAATCGACATGCGTGTTTTGTCATGGACATAATTGCCCACGCACACGAAATAAACTATACCATAAGAAAAGCAGAAAATCAAGTGTTTTTTTGACTTTCTGCTAATTTCTCTTCCTATTAACTTTTTAATACTTTTTGTTGTTATTTTCCGGTAATAGTTTTTGCAATTTCTTCAAAGCTCATATCACTGGACAATGTAAATGTTCCAACATTAATTTCATTCACCAGTTCTCTGCTTTTTAAATAATCCCGGAATTCTTCCCATTCTTCAATAATACCAGCCTCTTCTATCATCCGGCAGACCTTTGATGCGGTATTCCCTTTCACAATGGTAATCTGTGCTTTAACAACAGCCACAGTAGGTGTCGGCGTTTCTGTCGGAAGTTCTGTCGGTGCAGGTATTTCTGTCAGAAGTTCTGTCGGTGCAGGTATTTCTGTCGGAATCTCAGTTTCTGTTGGCACTGGTGTCTGGGTCGGAATTTCGGTCTTGGTCGGAACCGGTGTTACACTTTCCTGCGGAGCCTCGGTCGGTATCGGTGTCTCGGTCGGAGCCGGTGTCTGTTTTTCCTTTAACACTTCCAAATCAAGCCCCGGCGTAATACTCTGTTCCGGTAACACATATCCTAATTTTTCTGCTCTTTTTATTACATCTTCATCCGTAAGCTTATCCGTATTCAGAAAACTAAACACAAGCGTTGTTATCAAAATTCCGAATCCAAGCCCACGCATATAGTATTTTCGTTTCATATTAAGATTCTTTCCTTACTATATTCTACAGACCATACAGTCCAATGATTAATTTTACTTCACCCTGACCCATACCAAGAGACTTCGAAATTTCTAAAATACTTTTTCCCTGCTTGTAGAGTTTAAGAATTTCTTCTTTCTTTCCGTCCGGACTCATCATTTCAGCAAACTCAATCTGACCGTTTGAAACATTCTCTGTGGTTATCATCGTATCTCTTACGGCCGGCTGTGTTTCTTTTTTCTTTGATTCCGCTTTTTTTGCCGCATCCGGGGTCTTCTTTTCAGATGTAGATTCCAACTTCTTTAATTTAGAATTTAACTGTCTTGAAAGCTTCGCCACATCATCCACAGTTTCCTTCATCTGCTGCTTTTCAGCTTCAAACTTTTGTATTGTCTGCTTAATCTCTTCTTCTTTCTGATTAAGCATATCATACAGAAATACAACTTCTTTATGATTTCCGTCAATTCTCTCGAGAATCTGTCCGGTAAAATCATTCACCGCCATAATCTTTTCATTTGAAATTTTACTTAGATAATCATCTGCTTTTACAACGGCCTCTTCTGTCTTTTCATCTAATATCTGTTGTACAAGTTTTTCAGCTTCTTTCTTCTGAAACTCCAAAACTTCTTCCGGAAGCTGTGTCATTGTTGCTTCTGTTTCTTTTTCTTTCGTCAAAAAACAGCTTGCAACAATCAACCCAATTCCTACAATTACAAATATTATTTCTACTGGTGACATAACCTAACTCCATTCATACCGATATTTCAAAAGTACATCCGAGCATTCTCTTTCTGTCTTCCGTTTCCTGCTCTTCTTTTTGTTTACGTTCTCTTTCTTTTTGCTGCTGATACGCATTATTTCCCTTTTCTTTTGCATCAAACTTAAAAGGAGTTTCCTCTTTCTGTGAAGATTTTTCAGTCCTGGTCATTTTCTGCATTGTTTGCTGTTGCAACGCACCCGCAATCTGTGTCTGCTGTGCATTCTCCTTTTGCAGCTGACTTGTCCGAAATATGGACGCTTCCTGAGACTTTGGAGCCACTGCCAAAGCTTCATACGGAGTAATCGACATAAAAAAACCTCCTTTCTGAATTCAGAAACTAATATGCTCCCAATTTAACATCTCCCTGTTGTCTGGAAAAACTACAGAAGGTAGCTTCCTGTTTCACATAATATACCGTTCCGGAAATTGTAATCTTACACCCCGGATAAATTACACCCTGCACTTTAACAATACCACCGGTATACCCATCAATCTGTTCCTTAAGGAATGCAATCCTCTCTCCCAGCTCCGTCTCTCGCTTAAGGAGCATATCTCTTTTTGCATTTGCTTCCTTAAACTGTAACATTTTATCCACCGGAAGCTTTTCCCCCAGCTTTATTCTCTTTGCAAATGCCATAAGAATCGGTAAATTCTTTTCCTGTTCTTCCTTGTTTTGCTCCAGCTCTTCATTTAACTTATGATATTCATCAACAATCTCGGGTTCCATTCCAACTTCAAGATTAGTTGTTGTTCCCATAGTTGAACCAATATTCTTTGCAGAAATTAAACTACCGGATCTGATAGAACCGCCGGTAATATTTCCTCTTCTGCCATCTACCATAATATCTCCTTTGGCAGACACATGACTGTGTAAAATTGCATCAGCAGATACATATCCCCCCGCTTCTGCAGTCGCACTCTCAATAAATCTTGAGACAACATTTCCTCCGGCCGTAAGGACCGCACGGTCCATGCCTTGAACGCCTCTCTTTAAAATAATATGTCCGCCCGCCACTAATCTGGCACCTTCCACCACACCATCTACAACAATATCGCCCTTGGCATGAATCGAAAATCCGGTGTTGACATTACCGCGTACATGTACATTTCCTTCATATATGATATCTCCCGTAGAAGTATCTACATTAGCAGACACCTCATATACATCAGACACAAAAATACGGTCTTCTACAACTGTAGCATGGCCATTCACCTCTGAAAACGCCTGTAATCCATCCTCCGAAAGACGGATATTTTTACCTACTCTTAAAATGCGCTGTTTAACCTTAACCGGTCTGAGCAGACCTCCGCATACATCAATCCCCGGTTTTCCTAGAGTCGCCGGTTTTAACTCTGCAATCAAGACACCAGCAGTAACCGAACTAATTAAATCAAGATTGTGGAAGTCAACACTACCGTCCTCATTTACCTTCGGCTTCTGTGTTAAATCCGTATTGAAATGATACGTAATTTCAGCATCTGTTCCTTCTACCTGCTTGGTTGCAGCCGCCAAAAGAACATTTTCGTCATAAACGCGCTTGGAAAGGAAAGACGAAATATTATCTTCAGCAACGCCATACTTCACACCTGCTTTTACCATTTCCCTGATAATTTCATCTCTGTCAAGCTGTCTGCCGCCGGCTGCCGGATAAAACCTGCCACTGGCAAACATTTTGTCATGGGAAATTGTAACTACCACAGTCTCATCCACTGGCGGAACGCTCTCCTGCGTAATCAAAACATCTCTAGGCGCAGTAAGCGGCTTCTTTAACTCTTCACGCACCATAACCTTTTCATATTTTCCACTGAATAACTTATCTAAATACTGTTCGGTTGCATCAATATTTAACGCATTTCCGCCTTCTCTTGCCGGATAAAGCTCTAAAAACACGCCATTTGCCCTAATATCTAATTTTACATATGCATTTTTTCCCATTGCAGCCTCCCGGTCATATTTTTTAGAAAAACAATTCAATATTCGGACCCAATTTCAGTCGAAGCTTTTGAATTGCCTTTGTATGAAGTTGCGATACTCTCGATTCCGAAACCTCCAATACCGCACTAATTTCCTTCAATGTCAATTCTTCATAATAATATAATAAAATAACCTTTTTTTCTTTCTCTGTCAGAGATTCGAGCGTTTTTAACAAGATCTCCCTGATTTCCTGTTTCTCATAAACCTGTTCCGGCTGATGATATTCCTCTGCACCATCCGCAATTGAACTAATGCCGCTTTCATTGCCTTGTTCCAGATAATCATCAAGCGAAACCAATCCGGCTGCCTTTGTCTGTGTCTGCCAGGTATCCAGCTCATCCAAAGAGATTTCCAATTCTCTTGCAACCTCTTCTTCGGTAGCCATTCTTCCGGTCTGGGCTTCGATTTTATTATACGCTGCATCCATCCGTTTTTGTTTCTGTCTCACGGTTCGCGGAAGCCAGTCCATTTTTCTGATTTGGTCTAAAATCGCACCTCGGATTCTCAAAGACGCATACGTTTCAAACTTGACACCCTTATCATAGTCAAACTTATCAATTGCATCAATTAATCCAAATGTACCATATCCTACCAAATCATCATACTCTACATTAAACCCAAGATAGATACTCAACTTACCGGCAACAATTTTTACAAGACCGGCATATTCAATTATGATTCTTTCACGTAGTTCCGGTGTTGGTCTTTTTGAAAATTCCAGCCAGAGCTTTTCTTTTTCGTCCTGAGTCATTTACTTCGACCACGCCTTTCCTATAATTTTTGTTTCATTTACTCTTGTGTAAATTGTTCTTTCTGTGTCTCCTGTCCCATTTCAGGTTCTGTTTCATCGTTCTCTTCCGACGCGGTCTCTTCCTTCATAGCCTCAAGTAATGCTGCCCGTTCTTCCGCATTCTTATTGATTGATAAAATAATCTTCTTAACAATCTGTCCGATGAAGTAAAACCCAATCAAAGTTCCAAGAACAATCAGAAGCGTATCCAACAACGAAAAATCATACACAATACAGGCAACACTGACAATGGAACCTGCAGATAACATAATAATGAGTGGTATATTTTTCCCTTCCATGCTGATACCTCCTTGTTTCAAGCGTGATCTAAATCTTATATGGTGTTTTACCAACCGATTTTACCAGTAATTCTCCTGTTTCCGGATAAAACTCAATCGTTCTACCTGAATTTTTACCGGTATCTTCAGCTATCAACGGAATCTGCAACTGCTTTAACTTTTCCTTCGTTGCTTCAACGTTTCGGTCTCCCACACGAAGCATATCATTATCTGACTTAAATGCAAACATCTGGGCCCCACCTGCAATCTTTGCAACCACATTCTTTCTGTTTGCACCTTTTGCAACAATCTGTTTTAAAAGCTCTTCTATTCCTGTGTCGGCAAATTTTGCGAGATTTTCATTATTCTTTATTTTTGTACTGTCCGGAAGCATGACATGCACCATGCCGCATATCTTTTTGGTCGGATCATACAGCACAACCCCTACACAGGAACCAAGTCCAAGCGTAGTGATTGCATCCGGCGGCAAACAGATATCCAGTTCTGCCATACCGATTTTAATCATTTTGCTCATACTCTTTTATCCTATAATCCCAGGGAACTCATAATTGCTGCGTACGATTCCATGGTAGGGATTAATAAGAAATATCCTCCGATTTCATCTTCATCTTCGCCACCAAATTCAGCTTCAATCATCAGCGCCTTATCTCCCAGCTTGCCAAATTCAATCGCAGGAACACTTAAAATAGCCCCGGCCATATCAAGTGCCATATAAGGAACGCTTGCCTGAATCGTAAGCCTTGTCATGTTAGACAGGGAGGACAAATACGCCCCTGTAATAATATTTCCGATTTCCTGAAGGCAGGAAAGCTGCATCTCATTTAACTCTTCTTCGCGGTCAATATCACTCCACATTAACTTTTTCAAAAGATTATATGCTGCATCCAGCTTCAAAATAAACATCATCATACCATCCACATCTTCCGACAAAGTCAACAGGATGCCGACAACTACATTCTCCGCCCCACCGACTTCATCCGGTAAATCACGGAAATCACATAACTGTGCCTTTGGCACTTTGATATCTACTTTTTGATTTAACATCTTTGCTAATGCGGTTGCCGCATTGCCCGATCCGATATTTCCTAATTCACGCAACACATCAAACTGCATTTCATTGATTGAATGTTCCATATGTTTCCCTTTCAAATCTCATCAAAGCAACATAAGCCTACCTAAATTTCAGGTAGGCTATGTACTTTATTTATGCATTTTCTTCTTCCTTATCTGCAAACATTCCAGCAATATTTAAGATAGAAATCAGGTTGTCCCCATGCTTTCCGACTCCGCTTAAATAGACTGCTCTCTCATCGTTTACATCCTTTGCCACCTTGTCAATCATATCATTTCCAAGCGTAAGAACTTCCTTTACACTGTCAACAATAATCCCGACAGAAGAATGTGCGTCCGGTTTTAAGATAAGAATTCTTGTATTTCCTGTAATGACATCTTCGTCAAATTCAAACTTCAGACGCAAACTCATAACAGGAATCACTTCACCTCGCAGATTGATTACACCCTTAAAATAAGGCTGTGCCTTTGGCACTCGTGTAATTCTCTGCATTCTTACAATATTATCAATGTACTGGATATCAATTCCGTACTGCTCGCTTCCAAGCTCTACAACAATATACTGTTTAGAATCCAATGTAGCTAACTCTGCCATAATTCTCTACCTCCTAAATTAAAGTGTTGACATCAAGAATTAATGCAACTTCTCCATCACCCAGGATGGTAGCGCCACTAATCATCTTAGTGTTATTAATGTACTTACCAATGGACTTAATAACAATTTCCTGCTGTCCGATTAAGTTATCTACAACAAAGCCGGCCTGCTTGTCTCCCTTGGTAACAATAACTACAGTTAAGTTTTCGTCCTGCTTCTTGCTGGATTCGATGTCCAATACTTCGTTTAAGCGAATCAACGGAATCACCGCGCCACGCAAATGAATTACTTCCTTGGTCTGAACATACTTAACATCCGAAACAGGAATATCTTCGATTGTTTGGATGCTTCCGAGCGGAATTGCATACTTTTCATTTCCAAGCTCTACCATAAGGGACTGAATAATGGCAAGTGTCAGAGGAAGATGGATGATAAAGTTACTTCCCTGTCCTACGGTAGTACGTACTTCAACATCACCACCCAGGCTCTCAATCTTTGTCTTTACAACATCAAGACCTACGCCTCGTCCGGAAACATCAGAAATCTTTTCAGCTGTCGAGAAGCTTGGACGGAACAATAAATCAATAATTTCCTTATCCGTCATTGCCTCAGCCTGTTCTGCTGTAATTGTTCCCTTTGCAATTGCCTTCTGCTTAATCTTCTCAGCATCAATTCCCTTACCGTCATCTCTTACTTCAATAACTACATTGTTGCCTTCCTGATAAGCATTTAAGAAAATGGAACCGGTCTCCGGCTTGCCCGCTGCAATTCTTTCCTCATTGGATTCCAGACCATGGTCAGCAGCATTTCTAAGTAAATGAAGCAAAGGATCCCCGATTTCATCAATAACCGTACGGTCCAATTCGGTTTCTTCACCGCTGATATATAGTTCCATCTTCTTATCCAGTTTCTTACTTAAATCACGGATAAGACGTGGGAATCTGTTGACTACGCTTTCTAACGGAACCATTCGAACCTTCATCACAGAAGTATGTAAGTTCGTTGTAATTCTCTCCAGATATTCAATCTGCTCATTAAAGCCGCCATGACCTCGGTTTGCATCATCAATATTGTTGATGGAAACGAGACCGTTCTTTGCGATAATCAATTCACTTACCAGATTCATTAAATCATCTAATTTATCAATATCCACGCGGACAGAACGGCTTGCAACTGCCTTACCTGCCGGCTGTGCAGCAGCCTTCTTCTGCTCCTTTGCCGGAGCCGCCTGCACAGCAGCTGCCGATGCCTGGGAGATTACCTGTTCAGGTTCCTCTGCATCGGTCTCTTCCTTCGGTTCTTCTGTCACTGCCAGCTTATTCTGATCGATTTCACCAATATAAGCATTCTCAACTTCCGAAACAGAAAGTATTGCCTGCTTTACTTTTTCTTTGCTTTCCTTTGTCAGAAGAACCATAGAGAAATCAAGTTCAAACTTCTCATCCTCAATGTCCTGAACTTCCGGCTCAGATTTAATTATTGTACCCATGCCTTCGAGAGTCTTAAACACAAGAAACGCTCTTGCTGCCTTTAACAGACAGGTTTCCTGAATATAAACTGTAATTCCATATGCATGCTGTCCCTCTGCAATTGCTTCGGCCATCGCATGCTTTTCATAATCCGCATATGTAAATGCAGTATACTTCTCCCTTGTATCACTTTGTGCGGCAGTTTCTGCTACAGGTTTTGCTGCAACAGCCACAGGTGCTTCAGCCATAGCTGTTCCTGTATTACCTGCAAGCCCCTGCTTTAAACACAAATCCAGCTGACCGTTGATATCAGCATATTCTTCCGTACCTTCATCTCCACCGGAAGAAATGTTGGCAAGGTAATTTTCCAGAGCATCCAATCCCTTAAACAACACATCTACGATAGTTGCAGTAACTGACATCTTTCCATTTCTGATCTCCGAAAAAACATTTTCCATATTATGCGTCATGCTCTGCATTCTCTTGTAACCCATAGTTCCGGCCATACCCTTTAACGTATGTGCCGCACGG
Source organism: uncultured Lachnospiraceae bacterium (assembly GCA_964541485.1). Lineage (GTDB taxonomy): Bacteria > Bacillota > Clostridia > Lachnospirales > Lachnospiraceae > SIG299. The sequence goes on along the minus strand of CAZIQL010000049.1, from coordinate 9,885 downwards.
AAAATTTCGTTAATGGTTTCTGCATTTTCCGGCTCCTTCTCCAAAATAAGAAGCTGTTCGTTCAGACTTTGTAAATGTTCTCTTGTTTCATCAATAAAGATTTCAAGATACTGACTAACATCCATGCTGTTATACCCCCACATTCTTTGTTATTTCTTCTGCTATCATCCCCAAAGGCTTTACCACATCTGTAAGACCTGCCTCATATACTACCTTCGGCATTCCGTAAACAGTCGAAGTTGCCTCGTCCTGAGCGACAACGAAGATATTATGTTTTTCATTTAACTGGCGGATTCCCATTGTTCCATCGCCACCCATACCTGTAAGTACAGCGCAGACAATTTCATCAAAATCAAGCTTTGCAATGGATTCGAACGTAATATCAGCACATGGCTTTAAGCCATTTCTCGGAGCTTCCTCTGTGTTGATGTCAATGACATAATCAATGCCTTTTTTCAAAACTCTCATCTGGCTTCCGCCCTTTGCAAGATATACGGTTCCATTCTCCAGCTTTTCACCACCTGTTGCTTCCACAACAGTAACTGCACTCAGCTCATTTAATCTTGCTGCCAGGGACTTTGTAAATCCCTCTGACATATGCTGCACGATAATTACCGGTGCATTGATATCCTTCGGAAGCTTGCAGATTACCTGCTGTAATGCTTTCGGTCCGCCGGTCGAAGATGCAATTGCAACTAATCTCTTTGCTTTTCCGGATACCTGTTTAAATGATCTTTTTGGCACAAAGCCTTCTGCAAGAATCTGTCTTGGATTCATCGGTGAAACAAAACTTCCCGATGCAGAAGCAGCAGGCTTTCTCTCAAGGCGTTTTTCCACTGCCTTTACTTCAACTTTATCTGTACGCTTTAACAAATCCGAAGCCTTATCTTCCACAAGTCCGGTTGCATAAGCAAGACACTGTAAGAGTTTTCCCTTAAAAGTATCACTCATGGCATCCACAAAGCTGTCCGGCTTGGTTACATAATCAAAAGCTCCCAGTTCCAATGCGCGGATGGTTTCTGCAGCACCGTCTTTTGCCAGCGTACTTACAATGATTACTTTCACTTTGATTTTCTGCTTTTCAAGCGTTTCCAGGAATTCAATTCCATTCATCTTCGGCATGTTAATATCAAGAACAACCGCGTCATAATTTTTGCTGTTTCTTGTTACATAATCAAATGCCTCCAGCCCGTTTGCAGCAGTATCCATCACCTGAAATCTCTCATCTGACTTTATTATATCAGATTCTACTCTTCTCATGAGTGCAGAGTCATCAACAATCAGAATGTTTTTCTTTTCCATGTCCGTTCCTCCATTATCTTAAATCTGTTTCTCTTTTTCTTCGTTCCCGTTCTGCTTTAAATATATAAGTAATAATCGCTTCCTGTTCTGCAGGACGGATTTTTACAAACTCAATGCGGTTATCATACATAACCGGTTCCTTATTTGGAATTCTTTTGGAGGAAATAACCCTACCGAACAACAAGGAAACCTTCTGCTCTGTATCATCCGGCATATCCGGCATGAGCACCAATATGGATTCCGGCACATTCGGATACTCGGAATTAAATCTCATACCACCGCCGCTGATATCAAGAATAACACCTTTATGGAACTCAATATCCTGTACAGCAAGCTGTTCTTCCAAATCTGCTTTCTTTTCCCTGAAAATACAGTATTTTAAATCAAGATACATACCTAACTGTTCCGGGGAAAGAGCCGCAAAACTGAGCGGTGCAATACAGTTCATGCGATAAAACTGACGACGCTGGAATTTTTCCAAAGGTGAAATAAATTTCACTTCCGCCATTGCTATATTGTCATCTTTCCTCAACCGTCTTAATACAACTGCTCTGCACTGATATAAACCACCTTTTGCATAAAAACACAAGTCATAAACTTCATCCACACGGAGTGCAAGAAGATGCCCCTGATAAAATGGCACTAAAATTAAGGCAATATTATAATCCACCCACTCCACAAACTGACTGATATATGGTTGTAATGGTTCGTCATCTGAATCGGCATTCCACTTTTGCACTAAGCGCATTTCAATTTTATTTCCTGCCTGGATTATTTCATTTGCCATAGTCTGCTCCCTCTGCTTACTTGTTTTTATTCATCTTACTTCGAATCAGGTTTGAAAAGAACTGGGAAATTCCTCTTCTGTCCTGTCCGCCGCTTCCTTCCATGTCCATCAACTTTTCTGCTATAGACCGGATTGCTTTTGCCGAAGGTGCTTCCGGATTCGTCACTGATACCGGTTTCTGACGCATTACCGCTTTGGCAATCTGGTCATCCAGCGGTACTGCACCTAAATACTCTACCGGAATATTTAAAAACTTATTGACAACAACACTCATTTTTTCATACAGGTGATGCCCTTCTTCCTCGCCTCTTACCCGGTTTGCAATCATTTTGATGGTTGTATTTGTTTTTGAAAACTCCTTCTTGCGGTTTAAAGCCTTCAACAATGCATAAGCATCCGTAATTGAAGTAGGTTCGGGTGTTGCAACCAATAGCACTTCTGCGCTTGCTACAACAAACTCAAGCACATTATCAGCAATACCCGCTCCTGTATCAATGATGATAACGTCTGCATAAGCATCCAATTCCGCTAATTTTCTCGTCAGATATAATACCTGGTCCCTGGTCATTCTGGCAAGCTCCTGAATTCCTGAGCCTCCGGAAATAAAACTGATATTCTCCGGTCCCGGTGTAATAATATCCTTTAACTCTTTTCCTCTGAACATCAAATCGGCCATATTATACTGTGGTCTTATTCCCAACATAACCTCAATATTGGCAAGGCCAAAATCTGCATCAAGTACAACTACCCGTTTCCCAAGTCTGCTAAACTGGATGGCAAGATTAATAGAAATACTCGACTTTCCTACCCCGCCTTTTCCGCTGGTAACCGTTATGACTCTTGCTGCCGGTCTGGATTCAGTCTGCTGTATCATTTTTCGTAAGACTTCTGCCTGATCCATTACCTGCCGCCTCCTAATAATTGTTTAGAAATTGTCTGCGGGTTAATCTTTGAAATGTCGTCCGGAACATTCTGCCCAAAGGTTGCATAGGATAACGGAGCCCCTGTCAGCATTCTTACATTTAAGATATTTCCGATACATCCGGTCTCATCCAGCTTTGTAAATACCAGATTGTATTTGGAAATTTCAGAATATGTCTCCGTAATCTTTACCAAATCCCTATACTTTGTAGTAGCACTTAATACAAGATAAATATCCCTTTGTTCTTCCGGTACGGAATAAATCAGCTTTTCAATATCGTCCCGCTGTTCCCTGTTCTTATGAGATCGTCCTGCCGTATCAATCAGGACAATATCGTATTCCTTAAAATCTTCCATCGCATCCTGCATTTCTGCCTCAGAATAAATGACCCGAAGCGGAATATTTAAGATGGTTGCATAGGAACGGAGCTGGTCCACCGCCGCAATACGATATGTATCTGCCGTAAACAACGCAACCTTTGCCTTTTTACTCAGCTTTAAGCTGGAAGCAAGTTTTGCGATTGTCGTTGTCTTTCCGACTCCCGTCGGTCCGATAAAGAAAATGAATTTTGTTTTTCCATCTTCAATTTCAAGTGTCTTTGTCTGACCAAGCTTTAATACAAGCTTCTGATAAATAGTCGACAAAATATTGTCCACAGAAGCATCCGGCTTAATGGACTGTTCAATTTCACCGATTATTTTGTTTGCATAAACCTCTTCAACCTCATTTGCAACAAGCTGATTATAAATCATCTGGATGCAAATCATAGCTGCACTCTGTTCCTCCTGTGCAGTCTCTGTCTTATCAGATACCGGTGTCCCCTGACTCTGATCCTTTAACTGTTTTTCCAACATTGTCTGCAGACTGTCAAGCTTCTGCTCGATGGAAGATTGGTTTTCTTCCTGCATTATACGCACATCAAATGTACTCTTTTTCTGCTGCTCCTGACGGATTGCTTCTGCACCGGCAGCCTGCAGCGCATTCTTCTTTTCATAAAAATTATCCTCATCAACAGCAGCTGTAATCTCTACCAAAGGTTTCTTAAATAAGCGATAAATCCCCTTTGGATTAATCTTCTTAATATGCGTAATAATTACGTCTTTTCCCAACTCCTGTTTTGCCAGCTGCAATGCTTCCTGTTCAGAAGCCCCCTGAAACTTTTTTATTAACATACTAAATCGTCACCATCCCCACTGACTGTAATTCCACATTGGATTCTATTTCATTGTAAGATATTACAATTAAATCCTTAAAGTAATCTCTCGTCATCCGTTTAAAGTACATTCTCACAATCGGAGAAGTAATAATAATCGGATTATTGCCTAAATTCTCAAGCTTCTCAATTTCCTCTCTCACAGACTGCATAATGCGCTGGTTCTTTTCCGGATCCATTGCAATATACGAACCCTGCTCTGTCTGTTTTACCGATGCCATAATGTCCTGCTCAATCTTAGGATCCAGCGTCACCACACTGGTTGTCACATTCATCGGAAAATATTTATTAGAGATAAAACGCTTAATGCTGGCACTCTGTCTCACATACTCGGTCAGAACATCTGTATCCCTTGTTGTCGATGCATAATCTGCCAAAGTTTCAAATATAGTAACAAGATCTCGGATGGAGATACCTTCACGTAGCATATTTTGCAATACCTTCTGCACCTCGCCGATACCCAGAAGTTTTGGGATAAGTTCTGTAACAAGTGCACTGTTTTTCTCCTGAATATTGTTTACAAGATTCTGTACATCCTGTCTGGTCAACAGTTCATCCAGATGCTGCTTAATTATTTCTGTGATATGCGTTGCAATAATGGACGGCGGATCAACAACCGTATATCCAAAAGATTCCGCACGCTCTCTCTGGCTTTCTGTAATCCACAGAGCAGGCAGGTGGAAGGATGGTTCAAAGGTCGGAATACCTGTAACCTCTTCCTCTACATGTCCCGGATTCATCGCCATATAGTGGTCAAACAGGATTTCTCCTTCGCTGACCTGAATTCCTTTAATCTTGATAATATACTGATTTGGATTCAACTGAATATTATCTCTCATACGGATGGTTGGTACAACACATCCATACTCCAATGCAATCTGCCTTCGGATTAAAACAACCCGGTCTAATAAGTCACCGCCCTGGTTCGCATCTGCAAGAGGAATAATACCATAACCGAATTCCAGTTCAATCGAATCCACCTGCAAAAGCGATACCACATTCTCCGGTTTTCTGATTTCCTCTGCTGAGGTTTCCACTGCGGAAACCTCGGACTCCACATCGGCAACTTCCATTTTGCTTTGCATGGAACGTCCGACCATGATAAAAATCACACCATAAATTACAAATATCAAGGTAGGAAGCTTTGTAAATATGCCAAGGAATGCCAAGCCTCCTCCTACCATATACATAACCTTTGGAATCGAAAACAGCTGACCGATAAGCAAATCACCGATATCTGCTTCCTTCGATACCTTGGTTACCATAATACCGGTAGATAATGAAATCATTAAAGACGGAATCTGCGAAACCAGGCCATCACCGATTGTGAGAAGACCATAATGATTCAACGCAGTCATTGCATCCATACCTTGACGCATTACGCCCATCAGAACTCCACCGATAATATTAATCAATGTAATCAGAAGTCCTGCAGTTGCATCACCCTTTACATACTTTGTAGCACCGTCCATGGAGCCAAAGAAGCTTGCTTCTTCCTGAATCTTCTGACGACGTTCCTGCGCTTCCTTATCTGTAATAGCACCCGTATTTAAGTCAGCATCAATTGCCATCTGCTTACCCGGCATCGCATCCAGTGTAAATCTCGCGCTGACCTCGGAAACTCGCTCAGAACCTTTATTGATTACCATAAACTGTACAATAATCAAAATAATGAAAACAATAGCACCTACAATCATATCACCGCCACCAACGAATTCACCAAACGCCTCGACGACGCCTCCGGCATATCCCTGTGTCAAAATATTTCTTGTAGACGAAATATTTAACGAAATGCGGAATACCGTGGTAAATAAAAGAACCGAAGGGAAGGTCGACATATTCAGCACTTCCTGCGAAAACAGAGCATTAAACAAAATAATCATGGAAATGGCAATGTTAAGTGCCATCAAAACATCTAATAACTGCGTCGGAATCGGAATTAACATGAACACAATTGCTGCCAAGATATAAATACCAATCATCATATCAGATTTTCTCATGTTGTTTCCTCCTTTCCGCCTCTTTATTTATTCTTCAACTGATATACGTAAGCCAGAACCTCTGCAGTCATTTGATATAATTCCTGCGGAATTTCGGCATCTAAATCCACATTATAATACAACATTCGTGCCAATGGTTTGTTCTCTACAATAGGAACATCTAATTCCTTGGCAATCTCTTTGATTTTTTGAGCCAGATGGTCGGCACCTTTTGCCAGCAGAACCGGTGCTGCCGCCTGCTCCTTATCATATTTAATCGCACATGCAAAATGCGTCGGATTTGTAATTACTACATCCGCTTCCGGCATTTTCTGCATCATACGCTGCATGGAGGCTTCTCTCATTTTGGATTTAATCCGTCCTTTTACCTGAGGATCACCTTCCTGCTGCTTGTACTCATCTTTTACTTCCTGCTTGGTCATTTTCATATCATTTTTAAACTTAATTCTGTTATAAATCAGATCTGCAAGTCCAAGCACTAAATAAACTGCACTAATTTTAATCCCCATATCAATGACCAAGTCCGTGATATAGATTACTGCCTGCCAAAGCCCTAGGTCATATATAATTTTGATCTTATCCACTTCGTCTTTTATCGTGTCATACGCCATATAGAAAATCAGTATGATTTTCGCAATAGATTTAATCAGCTCAAAGATTTTATCCTTTGAAAATATTTTCTTAAATCCACTCACCGGATTCAACCGGTTAAATTTGGGTTTTAACGGTTTTGCCGTCACATGCCACTTTACCTGCAATACATTTAACAAGAATGCAACAACAACCGCAAACACAAAAATCGGAAGTGTAAGCAGTAAAACATCCAATATTGCCTCTCGCAGCATCGCTGCCACGTTACCGACATTTGCAACTTCAACTGCATAGACGCTGATATAGCCATAGCATTTATAAAATGCTTTTGCAAAACCATTTCCCAAATATCCGCCAAATACCTTCAAAGCAATGAACAGTGAAAATAGCATAACCGCCGTAATCAGTTCCTGACTTTTTGCAACCTGTCCTTCTTCTCTGGCATCCTTCAAATGCTTGGCAGTCGCATCTTCTGTTTTTTCTCCACCCGGACCATCTGCAAAATACTGCAGGTTCATCGGAAAATATAAATCATACCAATCTTTTTCCATTACAATCCCTTATCACATCATATTTGCCACGGCAACCTTCACCATTTCCATTATTTTTTCAAAAATAATGTTCGATATAGAAGGAAGGAACAACATCATGACTATCAGCACCGCAAGACCAACAAATATCTTCAACTGAAAACCTACAACAAACATATTCAGCTGAGGAGCTGCCTTTGCCAGAATCGCAAGCACTGCATTAACAATCAAAAGTGCTGCAAATACCGGAAGAATAATTCTGAATGCAAGTATCATATACTCCAGCAAAAACCCTAGATAGGATTCATAAATAAGCGGTGACAGTTTCATTCCTCCTACCGGTACCAGCAAAAACGAATCCACTACTGCTCTGAGTACATATAAATGCAGATTTGTCACAATCATCATCAAAGTTACTGCATACATCAATATATTACTTGTTACCGTAACCTGCATTCTGTTTGATGAATCAAACTGTGTCACCATGGAAAACCCAATTTCCATATCTGCAATCTGACCGGCAAAGCTTAAAATATACATTGCAAGATTTGCAAATAATCCGAGTACCATTCCGGCAATCGCCTCTGATATAATCACGCCGGCATACCCCATAACTCCATTATACTCCAATGGTTCATACGGAATTATGCAGTAAACAATAATTGATACTGCCAGAGCAAGTAACACTTTCACTCGTTGCGGTACCGAACGATTAGAAAAGAACGGCGCCGTCATAACAAATCCTGCGATTCGCATTGCTATTGCAAGATAAACTTCCAGATTTTCAACCGTAAACGTCATACCCTACACCAACCCACTGTTTTCTTGTCAGCCCAGATAGTTCTGAAACTGAAACAGCTCTATCGTAAATTCTTTTAATGTTGTTAATATCCAGTTTCCGGCAATAATGATTGTCAGCAAAATTGCCAACAACTTTGGAACAAATGTCAATGTCTGCTCCTGGATAGACGTAATTGTCTGCAAAATACTGATAATAAGTCCAATCACCAGCGATACCAGCAACATCGGTGCAGACACTTTGATAATCAGTACCAGAACCTGTACGAACATGTCTATGATTAAATTTTCTGTCACCAAGACCACCTCTTTCTATCAGAAGAACGTTTGTACAAGCTCTCCTATGACAAGCGACCAGCCATCTACCACAATAAACAATAAAATCTTAAACGGTGTAGAAATTACTGTCGGAGGCAGCATCATCATACCCATCGACATAAGGGTAGAAGAAACCACCATGTCAATTACAACAAACGGAAGATAAATAATAAAACCAATATAAAATGCAATCCTAAGTTCACTGATTATAAAAGCAGGAATCAGCACATATGTAGGAATATCATCCAAAGACTCCACTTCTTCTATTCCTGCAATATCGCAGAACAGAGCCAAATCACCTTCATTACGAATCTGTCCGAACATAAAATTCCGAATTGGCTCAAGCCCTCGTTCAAAAGCCTCCTCTGTTGTTATCTCGTTTGCTGCAAGCGGTTGTAACGCCTGCTCATTTACTTCTGTCATCACAGGTGACATGATAAACAACGTCAAAAACAACGCCAGACCTATTAGTACCTGATTCGGAGGCGTTGTCTGCATACCCAGTGCCGACCGTACAAAATGAAGCACAATCAAAATTCGGGTAAACGACGTGACCATAATCAGGATAGATGGCGCCAAAGAAATTACTGTCAGTAATAATAATATTTGTAATGTTGAAGCTAACCCATTGTCACTGTCATCCGTAGAAACAGAAATATCCAAATCACCCAGATCTGCCTCAATGTTCAGACCGGAGGATTCGGATGCATATGCCGTTTCCGGAGCAGCACAAATAAAGGTTAACAGCAACAGTGAAACGACAAAAACAAAAATACTTAAAAAGTTTTGTTTTTTCGCTTTAAAAAATCTGTCCATTGTATCAACCTTTACTAGTGTACTATATTGTCTTATTCAATTATTTTTCTTTATCTTTCGAAAACGAGGCAAGAATTTCTTTAAAACTCTTTCCCTTCGCGGACAAATCCGTCTGCATCCTGCAGACATCATCCTCTTCTAACTCCGTAACAAAACGAATCGCATCCTTTGTTACAGAAATTACAATATACTTACTTCCCATTCGAACTAACTGCAGATATTTGTTTTGGGCAATGGCATAGGTCTCAATAACCTCAAAATTTCCCACTTTCTTTTGTCCCATCTGTTTTCCGGCAACAAAGCGTGTCGTAAAATAGCAAGCAACCAGAACAACCACAAATATCAAAATTAAACCAATAAGTTCTATGACACTTTCCAATGTCGTAGGCATAAGCTTAACCGATTGCCTTGCGGACTGCTTCTAAAATACGGTCTGCTGCGAAAGGCTTAACGATAAAGTCTCTTGCACCTGCCTGGATGGATTCGATAACCATCGCCTGCTGTCCCATTGCTGAACACATAATGATATTAGCACCCGGATCCTTTGCGCGGATTTCCTTTAATGCCTGAATACCATCCTTTTCCGGCATGGTAATATCCATCATAAC
>CAZIQL010000048.1:0-18797 GCA_964541485.1 uncultured Lachnospiraceae bacterium | reverse complement strand
GGCAAGGATGATACTTAAGTATTGTGAAACCGAGAAAAAAAGTAAGGAGGGCTATGAATTATCAGAGTAGAAAACGCTGGAAAAGAATCGGAATTTGTCTGCTGATACTGATAGCCTTGACAGGAAACATCGGTGCTTTGGCAGGGGTGTATTACAACAAGAAAAGCAACCGGACGGTGCAGGAGCTGCAAGAAGCGCTTTCTGTATATGAAAAAAAGATATATGTTGCTGTGTCGGACCTGCATGCCGGAGACATTCTTTTAGATGAGAATGTGGTATTGGTAACAAGGCATACGGATGAAAAAGCGGAGATGTATATGTCAGAAGAGGATATCGGAAAGGTTCTGACGACGGATGTCTTGGCAGGAAGCTGTATGTTAAAGTGCATGCTGACAGAGGAAGGAGAAAGCCTGCGGGAGGTTGTTATTTCAAAAATAGATTATCCTGAGTACTTTACAGAGGGAAATCAGGTAGATGTAAGGATATCCTACTCAAATGCAGAGGACTATGTAGTACTGTCAGGGAAACTGCTGGTGTATTGCGATGACAGAGAAGGTATTGCGCTCCGGTTGAGCGAAGCAGAAATTTTGTTGTTGTCATCAGCTCTTCATGATTGCGATACCTATGAGGATACGGAGCTTTATCTTGTAAAATATCCGGAGTTTCAACGGATGAAGGAAAGCGAGGTGAACTATATTCCGAGCATTGGAATTTTAGAACTGCTCGGGAGAAATGATGAAAGCGAGAAGCGGATACGAATAGAGGAACGATTAAAAGAAAAATAGGGGGTGACAGGTTCTTAATTTCAGAAGAATCGGTTGTTTCTTTTCTTAAGAAACGCCTGACTGAGAAAAAGATTATTATTTTAACTGAGAAAACAGAATCATTGGAATCGCAAGTAGAAAAAATTTTATTTTGGGAAGAAAAGCTGACATGGTCAGATGTGGAGCAGTTTGTTTTCCCGTTTGAGCAGTCGGGGTATCTTACGGCAGAGCAGAAACTGGAGCTTTTGCTGTTTGATGCAGAAAAAAGAGAAAAGGAAGGAGGACATGTCTGCCTGCTGACAGAGCTGGCAAAAAACAAAACAATAATCACAGAGGAAACGATATCGGATTTATATTTACAACGGAAACGAGAGGAAAGATGTTTTTTTTCATGGGAAGAAAAAAAAGAAATTCTCGTACGCCGGCTGGCTTGCCGGCTTGGGATTGGAGTGGTGGGAATGTTAGTCAGAATAGGAGGCGATGCGATCGAATTTGGCACATACGGATCAAACAAAGAAAATAAAATAGGAGTACGGAAAGGGGATATTACGTTCCGGTTTCCTTTCTTAGAGTTCTCTTCGGAAGAAGAGGTGGAACGTACTGTACGAAATCTGATCAATAGGGAAAAACACGGGGAAATTACTGTGCAGAACCCGCTCTGGTGTCATGAGAGGCAGGATGGGATAAAGCTTTACGCAAGCAGACCACCTGCTTCCCCGCACTGGGGTATGATAATTATTTTTGAAAATGAGAGGAATTGCCAAAGTGACAGAGAAGATTGGTTTTGTGGGTTATGAGTGTGAGGATATTGTGCTGTATCTGGCATATTGTTTAATGCAACTGGGAAGAAAGGTTGTGATAGAGGACAGGACAGAGCATGGGATGCTGTTGCGTATGATGGAGAGCAGGGAGATGAGTGAGAATGAAGAAATTATGTTCCAGGAAATCCCTATTACCAATGCGATGATTCACAATGCAGATTATGATGTTGTACTTATGTCATTTGGATACAGGCTGCTGCACCCTAAGCTTTATGAATGTAATCAGCTGGTTTTAGTTACGGATGCATTTCCGGCGCATGCAGCACTGTTGGACGAGATGGAGGCATGGGACAGGAAACAGGTGTTGCTGATAAGGAATTTTACGGAGAGTAAACACGGAACAAATTATCTGGAAGTATTAACCGGTCAGAAATTAGAGAAGGTTATTTGCATTCCCTGGGAGGAAAGGGATGTGAGAATCAGAAACAGTCTCGGAACGGCAGAATATATCCGGATAGAACGGCTTTCTGCGGCTATGAGGGATGCAGTGCAGCAATTACTGGAAGTTTTGGTTTCGGATGAGGAAGTAATGATTTGTAAAGGGAGGAAGAGAAAAGGACTATGGGAAAACTGGTTACATTCTGGTCGCCGGTAGCCGGTCAGGCGAAGGTGACCGCTTCTATGGTTGCTGTGGTATCTTCCTTGGCAATGGGACAGCCATCTTATGAGATTGCTGTTTCGTCTGTGAGAAAAGAAGAGTCAAGCCTGGAAGACAGTCTGGAAGGAAGAAACAGGTGGAGAAGGTCAGAGTATCTTTATGAACGGAGCGGGATATCAGCCTTGCTCCTTAGCTGTAAGCAGGGGGCACTGACAAGAGAACGCATCCGGCGGTGCGCATTGCCGGTACTGTTGCCCGGCGTTTCATTGTTTCCGGGGTTAAGAAAAGAAATCGGGATGATTCATGGAAGGGAATCTGAAAAACTGGAATATCACATTCTGACGGAAAGCTTTCGGGAAGAATATGGGCTTACCGTGGTTGATTTAAAAGATGGTTTTTTGGACAGCTCGTTTCAGTATATGGAAGCGGCAGACCTGGTAGTAGTGGTGCTCCCCCAGAATCCGACAATCTGGAAATGTTTTTTGGAATGCGGGAGAGAACGACTAAAGGAGAAAAAAATATATATTCTTTTTGGTGGTTATTTAAAAAATTCGAGACACGGAATCGCACAATATAAACGTAAACATATCGTAAACCGCGAGAGCGGGATTGGCGCGGTACCATTATGTGAAGGATATATGGATGCTTTGTCAGAGGGGAAAGCAATGGAGTTTTTTATGAAAAATGAATATGCCGGGAAAAGAGATGAAAATTATGAGTTTGTGGACACTGTCAAAAAGGCGGCAAAAGGAATCAGCAACGCAGTATTCCTATCATGAATTAAAGGAGCTGGTGTATCGGATGCTTCATGAATATACCGGGGCGCAACCGGTGGGAGAGGGATGGGATGAGAACATCTTAAGAAACCAGGAGGAGTACCGGAGGATGGTATCCTTAGGAATCAGAGCCTGCTGTTCCGGAAATTATGGGGCAAAAGAGGTTGTAAAAGAACTGATACGTGCTTATCTGGTCCGGGAGTTAAAAGTTACAGAGACGAATCTTAAGGAATTGCTTCCGGTACAGCATCCTGAAAAATTAAGTCCATGGCAGATGTTTGAAATTCTTGTATATGAGGAAGATAAAGACGGAAACTATGGATTCCGGAGCTTATGGAAGCAGGCGGGATGGGATACGGAATCAGAGAGTATTGTTGTGACAGAAAAGATGGTAAGGAATCATTACGTGAAAGAGGAACGGATTCTTAATGACTGCGATTACATGATGATATTGTCCCAGCTTCTGTTTGCAGATACGGTCGGACTGGGTGTGATTGATACAATCAACCAGCAACAGGGCTGTATTGAAGAAATACAGTTAGGAATGAACGGTTTTGCAGAAAAAGTATATGATTACAAAGAGGAAGTCCTACGGGAGCGGTCCGGAAAGTTTTATGCCAGGGACGGAATTCATGTGCTGATTCGTGGGAAAACGGTGTGGCTCCGGTTCTTAAGCTTTGGAACGGAAGAGGAACTGCGGAGGGTATTGAAAAATCTGATTAAAGATGCAGGGGCAGGAGAACTCACAAAAAGTAATCCGATGATTGTGGTGGATACGGTAGACGGAAGAAGAGTTTCGGTCTCCAGGCCACCGATGACGGATTCCTGGGTGGGATTAATCCGTAAGTTTGATACGGTAGCAGGGACAACGCTAGAAGACCTGTATGAACAGGATGCAGAGGGGGAGTTTTTAGTCTGTCTTCTCCGGTGGATTGTGAAGAGTGGAAGAAACATTGCCATAACAGGGGAAATGGCGTCAGGAAAAACAACGTTATTTCGTGCGTGTCTTAAGGAAACGGGAAAGGACAGAAATCTCAGGGTTATTGAGGCGGACTCATTTGAATTGAATGTGAGAAATTTTCTACCGGAAAGAAACACCATGACGATGCGCATTTCTGATGAGACACCGGCAGAGGCGGTTCTTGCATTTGCAAGAAAGACCACGGGGCAGATTTTTGCGGTAGGAGAGGTAAACTCGGCAGCGGTTGCGCTGATGCTGATGGACTTGTCTAAAATTGCGACACAGCTGTTTTTCTCTGCACATTATGTATCTACGGAACAGATGATTACCGACTTTGTGAATGCCAAGCTTTCTAAGGGCGGATACAAGGAAGAAGTGCTGGCAGAACTGGATGTGGTGCGTTCCCTTGGGTTTGATATTCATTTACAAAACCGTTCCGGAAAACGCCGCATCTGCTATATCAATGAAATCACAGCAACTGCATGCAGAAACCGGATGGGAAGTAGCTATGAAGTTAAAACGATTTACCGGTTTGATGAAACCAAAAACAGAGGTGTTTTTTTGGAAAAACCGGGAGAAGAAACCTTTACACGGGCAAGGGGAGAAATGACGGAAAAAGAATTCTCGGACTTTGTTGTGTTTTTTGAGAGTGCGGGGGAAACAGGATGAGGCAGAAGCTGCAGGAGAAATACAGGAGGTTGTGTCCTTACGGAGAGAAAAGATTAAATCAGCTGGTAGAGAAGGACATAGCGTATATTATTTTTGCGTCCATATTAGCCGCAGCTGTTCTTGCGTTATGGAATACGTTCTTTTCCATGATATCGGTTTTTTATATGGTGGGGTGTATTGGTCTTTCGGTATTCCTTGTGTATCATGAGATTTCAGGGCTTAGGCAGCAGAGGACGATGGATGTGCTGCATAAGGAGATAATGGAGTATTTTTCTGCTGTCAAGCATGCTTTTTTGTCAGGAAAAAATATCGCCAATGCTGTGATAGAGACGGCGGAGAATTTTGGAGAGGAGATACGATTGCATGCGGCGCTTCTTTATCGGATTCTTTCAGGTGGAGACAGAAAGGAGAAGGTAAGAGAATATGTCATTTTCACCAAGTATGACCGGTATTTGAAGTTATTTTTGGTACAGGCCTATGAGGCATCAGAAAACGGAGACGTTATGCTGAATGAAGAGAGTTCTTTGTTCTCTGACAACCTGGAGCATTTGCGCCTGGCTGTCATGGAGGAACTGTATTATGGAAGAAAAAAACGCTACGAGTATGCAGGGTATCTGTTTGTGTCGCTGGTTCCTGTCCTTTCCATGCCGCTGCTCAGACATTGGGGATTAGCTTTTTCTCCGGAGCTTGAGACATTTTACAAGGGATACGGGAAACTGTTGGAGTGGCTTGCATTGTTTTCTGTGTACGTGATTTATTGTTTCATACGGATGGCGAAGGAGCTATATTCCTTCGAAGAAGAAAGTAGTATCTTTTTGTTCCCACAGTTGAAACGATGGTATCAAAGGAGGCTTTTGCAAGAGGAGGCTGAACATGAAATCAGGCAGTTCCAATCAGTGATTCTTATGGAACGACGGATGGCGGATAATACGGTAACAGAGATTTTAGAGGACATGGAGATTTTCAGCCATTTATTCCGACCGGCATTAAGAGATTGTATCAACTCTTATATGGCAGGTCCGGAAAAGGCGTTGCGAAGGTTAAGACTGGAAGGCGGGAAAATACATCCTGCATTCCGGGAGTTGGCAGATGGGTTTCTGGCAGTAGATGAGGTTGGAATCAGAAAAGCCTTTGCTGAAGTGGAAAGTAACAGAGAAAGACTGGAGAAAATGTCGCGGCTGGAGGAAGAAATCAGGCTGGAACGAAGAAAAGACGGACTTGACCTGATTTCTAAAGTACCTATGGGAATAGCCTTAGGAGGGTATTTTATTGCACCGTTCTTTGTGGTTTCGTTACGTGGTGTATACGAAGTGTTTTCAATTCTGAGTGAATTACAGATGTAGAAAGGAAGGGTACCGTGCAGGTAAGCAAAGAATTTTTAGTTGAAGCGGTTGGATTGACACTGCTGGTTGCTTTGTTATTAATGGGTGTGCAGGTATTTCAACGGTCTGCAAATCTGATTGCCATATTGGAGAAGGAGCAGGAACAGAAGATTATAGCAATGCAGGACTATGAAATAGTGCAATACGAAAACAGGACAATAGATGGGGTAACCGCAGTCAGTTATATCAAAAATATGTTATTTCATTATGAGCTTAAGGTTTTAGTGGAAACAGATAAATTCACAGCTGTCATCGACAGTTTGGAATTATGCGGGGAACTGAATAATCCGGAATCGGAATACTATGTTAATCCGTTTGGATTTTATGAGAGCGTAGTCGTTAGAGATGAGAACAGCAATGTAGAATATGTTTATATAAAAGCGAAAGAGGGGAAAAACAATGAGTGAATCAAAGAATTTTATTAAGAGTGCAGTTGGGATATTGATTGTGGTGGCCATCTGCTTTGTGTCTGTGACGATTTACAAGAAGGGGAATGCAAGCATTAACAGCTCTATCAGCGATTATGATGAAATTGTTTCACAATTTGATAATGCAAAGTTGAAAAATTATGAGAATTCGACAGCAACAGGAAGCCAAATCGTAGACCTGATTAAAACATTAAAGGAAGAAGATGGAGTAACTATTGTTGTGGCAAACGGTTATACGCTTCAAAAAAAGAAAGATCCACAGGAATACCGTTATGAACTGATTCATGCCTCGGATTCAACACTGCTAAAGGATATCAGCGATAAATCAAAGAAGGAATATTATATTAATCCGTACGCTTCCTTCACTTCAAATGTTGTGTATGATGAGAATAGAGAGATTTATTCCATTGTATTTGAGCAGAAATAATGAAGGTAATACGGGAACAGCTTGCCTTCCTGGTTGCAATCGGAATATTTGTAATGGCGTTGTTTGCCTTGACGGAACAGACGGAACTTTACCGGATGGCATATCAGTGTCTGAGTGAATTTCTGTCGCATTCGTCTATTGCGGCAAAGGCAGAGGAGTAAGGATGGAACAGTTGCAAAGGGGAATATTGATTTTTTTGGCCGTTCTGGTGACGGTATCTCCGGGATATATCGAGTATAGGCAAAACAAATACTATATTGAGACATGGGCGGAGGCGCAGACGGAATGTTTTTTTGAAGAAATCTGCAGGAATGGTTACGTTACAACGGAGGAGTATGTGGCTTTTTGCGAAAGGATATATATTGCATGCCATACGGAAAGCATATTTTTTGAAGAGATTCAAAATGTTTTTGGACAGAACGGAACAGAATACAGCGTTTTTATCTCTTGGGAGGAAATAAAAAGTGAGCTGGAGCAGAAGGGAAGGTATTTTTTTCGGGAAGGGAGCGAAATCAGGTTCTATGTAAACGATAACGGGTACTTTGGCCTGGTAAGGAAAAATGGATAAGTTATTAGGAGAAGCAATGGACAGTCTTTGCTTTTTTATTATACTTACGGGAGTTTTGTTTTTGTTCTCCCATTACTGGAACGATGCGTATCAATTGGAATATGCAGAGTATGTTACGGAAACCTTTTTTGACGAGGCAGAAAGACTTCAGGAAATCTCCGCAGAGAATTATGAATCGCTACAGAATAAAGTGCTTGAGCTGAATGGACAATTTGTACTCTCATTACAGATAAAGAGGGAAGATATTGTGTATTATCAAAAGGATATAAAAAATATGCTTGAAACCATGGGGAAGATTGATTTATGCGAGGGGGATTTTTTGATGATAACAGTCACAAAGAGAGAGAAGAAACGAGCAGTTCTGTTTACAACAGTGTGGTGGTGAGATGAAAAAAGGTCATTTTGCATTGATTTTTCTCTTGGTTGCCAGTCTTTGCTTTTGGAATGTTTTTCTGGAACAGCAGAAATATCGTAACGTAAAGAAAGAAAAAGAGAGAATGGAAGAGAGTCTTTTGTATGCAGTAAAAACAGCAGCAGAGGATTTGACTATGGTGATGGAAGAGGAAGATGCGGTAAAGCTTTTTACCTTCCAGAAGAGTTTCCTTAAGGCATGGTTTGTCCGGCTTGGAATTTCCGGTGTGAAGGAAGAGCAGGACAAACTGAAGTTACATCTCCCGTTACTTGCTTTTTTGACAGAAGAGGGAGGCTACTTTTTTTATACGGAGATAAAAGAAAAAAACGGTGCTTGGGAACTGGAACAGAAATGGAGTGAGAAAATACCGTATGAGATAACGGGAGATACGGAGCAGGATAAAAAGGTTATAAAAGCTTATCTTGAAGAGCAGGTCAGCGAAATAATTTCAAATCACAATTATATTGCAGAACAATATGGTATTGCGTATGAATTCTCTGTGCCGTATTTTCTTATCCGTGAAGAAGCGACACTGAGTTTACCTATGATGCTGGTAGTGTTTCAAGGCTGGCCGTTGAATGGGAGTGGGACATGTCTGTATGAAAATTGTATTGATGCAGGGGCCTACATAAAAGAGCTTGATAATGAGTAGCCCTTTGATTCGTCCTTTTCAGAGGGAAAAGTGATTGTCAGATATTGACAAATGGTGTATAGTTTTATGTAGGAAAGACTGAATCAGGAGGAGTTCTACAGATGAAAAAGAGTGGAAAGATTGCGTTAGGAATTGTAGCAGGAGTGGTGGTAGTGGCAGTAGCTGTGATAGCGCTTGTTTTTGTGTTGCGTGGGAATAAACATTTCGCAACCAATACACCGACAGGTGCTCCGACAAATACATCGGTGCCAACTAAGGCTCCAACGGACACACCGACACCGGAGCCGACGGCAACAAATGTACCGACAGTGGTGCCAGCGGTTACCAACACTCCGATACCGACGGACACACCAACGCCGGAGCCTACGGCAACCAAGGCTCCAGAGGAGACTAAGGCTCCAACGGCGACACTGACGCCGGTACCGACGCCAACAAGTACGCTGGTGCCAACAGAAACTCCGGTACCGACACTGGAGCCGACATTAACAAATACGCCAACCCCAGAGCCAACAGCAACCGTGGCTCCAACGGAGACACCAACGCCGGTGCCGACTGCGACAAATACTCCAACACCAACGGCAACTAGTACGCCTACACCTATCCCAACGAACACTCCAACACCTACTCCGAGATTTACATTTAATGAGTTTGAACAGGAAATGTATGCAAAGGATGAAGTGAATGTAAGGGATTTACCATCTACTGAGGGTGAGAAGATTGGAAGACTTACCAAGTGGGAGAAGGTAAAAGTAACGGGACAGTGCAAGGAAACAGAGTGGTACAGAATTGAGTATGACGGAAAGGTTGGCTATGTAAGCAACAATTATCTCGTAGATAATAAGCCAACCGTGGCTCCGACAAGTACACCTACCCCAACGCACACTCCTACGCCAACACCGACCAATACACCGGTTCCAACGGCAACGAATACTCCTACACCGAGTCCAAGTCCGCGTACTACCAGTACACCAAAGCCGACGGCTACACCAAAGCCAACGGCTACTCCGACACCAACGAGTACTCCTACCCCAACACCGGCACCTTCCTTTAAGTTCTCCGGAAGTGTCAGTGATGTAAAGCTTTATAACGAGAATCCAAAGGAGTATAAGTTCAAAATCCAGGATGAAACGGATGAAGAACTCTATATTGACTGCATATCGAGTAATGACTATGTAGCAAATGTCTACATGGAAGAGATAGCGAATGGATATTATGAATATAAGTTTGTGATCATCGGAAGAGAGAGCGGAGCAGCAGATGTTACGTTTACCATTTACGGAAAGGATTCCGCAGGAGAGTATAACTTAGTCTACGATACCAAGACTATCCGGGTAACAGTGGAGTTGGAGGAAGTGGTAACAAGTCCGTTTGCGGCGTATCCGGTTTTTGAGAATGAATGGCAGTATGGGGATGATATTACCGTTCAGTTATGGTCGAATGGGAGTAGTGCAGCTCTGTATGTCAGCGGAACGGGTGCGATGTGGGATATCAATACTGCGTATGATAAAACGGGGATCGGCGTGCCATGGACAGACTATGATTATAGTAATTATGTAGGTAATACGTATGAGGTTATGATTGAAGAGGGTGTGACCCATATTGAAGATTTGTATACGTCATGTCTTAAATCAGTTTCGTTCCCATCTACGCTAAAGAGTATTGGAGATTCCTGTTTTAGTGGATGTAGCCAGCTGACGGAAATTGTTTTGCCAGAAGGAGTGGAAACTGTGGACGAAGCTGCTTTCTCCATGTGCGACAGTGTTACGAGGATTGTGCTTCCGTCTACGCTCAAATACATCGGCATGGGAGCGTTTGACCTGGATATCCACCTCGAGTCGAAGAACCGCAATAAGGTGGCAAGTGTAACGATTCCTGCAGGTGTGGAATACATCGACTATGGTGCCTTTGGTTATCGGTGGGATATTGAAATTATTGTTCCGGACGAACTTGATACGTCAGACTTTGATCCGGATTGGGACATTATCATGTCATAAATAATTATAAGAACATAAATAAAAAAGGACGATGGAGACAGACTGCTGACGCGGTTGTCTTCGATAAGTCGTCCTTTTTTAGTATACAGAAATATGTGTTTACTAAGTATAGATAGAGAAAGAGAGGAGGATACGGATGAAGAAACGGATGCATGAACTTCAAAAAAAACTGACGAAACGAAGACCCTTTCAGATAGTATTTGTGCTTTTGGTCATTGTATTGCTGGCGGGTGCGTTATCAAGGGTCATTTCCGTGCAGGCATTTGATGTCTACGAACTGACAGAAGATAATGACCTGATTATTACCTTTACACAGAAAAAAGCTTCCGGCTCTGCCGCTTACCGCTACGGAACCGACAGCTGGTGGTTATCATCCAAAAAGATGAATGGAGCAAAGAGTAATCTGACATCTTCTGCTTATAGCCAATCAACTGTAACAAAGGTTACCACATCCCTGGTGTCCAAAGGAACACCGGATGCCAATGGTATGTACGAGGAAAAACAGAAGATGGCTGCAGAAGATATCGTTGCATGGGCATCCGGAGCATACGGAAAGGATACCATTATTGCAGGAACGGATGGAGAACCCGGAGTGGTAAAGGCTTATGCCAGCCGTACGTTTAAGGTATATAAAAATGACGTGGATGTCGGAAAGATTTATTACTGTTATGATGACATTGCAAATGCTTTAAGTGAGTGGGGGCAGGAATGGTCAGGGGGTACATTAAAGGCGCTCAAACGTTCTTATGATAAGGAAATCATTTTAAAATTTAAGCTGACAGACTTTACAGTAAAAATAGTGGATGAGGCTACCGGAAAAGAGATAGCTGGTTATTCATTCAACACCGAAACTTACATCTTTGGTGAAACTGTTAATAAAACTGCACCGGATATATTAAATTATGACTGTGTGGGGTATAACCTTGTCGGACCTAATGGGATTGTATATTCCGGAAGTACAGGTGATTTTTCGCGGCTTTTAAAGTCCTCTGAACTTGGAAGTGGAGACGAGGGGATTACGCTTACCTTCATTTATAGAAACAACGTGCCAACGGCGCCGCCACAGCCATCGAATCCAACTTCCGGTGCCCCGGTGCCATCCGTTACCGGTACGCCAACACCGACTGCAACTCCAACGACTCCACCGTCACCTACACCGACCACATCGGTGACTTTAAAAGAAGCGGAGAAGAGCGTGGAGTATTATTTTACAACAGACAAGGGCTATACGCTCAATGAAATTGCCAATAATACCGGCTATAAGCTTGCCGGTTACATGGCTTATTATAGTACAGGTACAATGGCGGATTTTGCCTACTTGAAAAGAGATTCTTCTTATCCTGTCGGTGAGGATTCGGAAGGTAATACGTGGTACTTTATTCCGGATGGAGCCAACGCTACATGGGTGCATCCTGCCGTGTATAATGGTTACGACGCAGATACGACAGATGTGCAGTACATCACGGAACTGATTTTTCCATCTTATCTTACGCATAATGGAACTTCGTATAAGGTGGTAAGCATCGGTGGTGGTTCCTCTACATACCGTACACCGGGAAGCCAGGTAACGGTTTCCCAAAGCTCCACGACAGATGCCGGGACCTATTATCAGAATGTAGATTACTCTTATGGCTGGTATGATGATCTTGTTGTGCAGTCTAATTCCTACCGTTCTACCTCCATCGGCTATGAGTATGGTATTTTAGGAAACGGTGCGATTACAAGTGCCGGAAGCTTGGAAAGAGACAGTTATATTTCCAACTCTCAGCCGGAGACTCAAAATAACTATTGGGCGAATTACTTCGTATATAACACAACTTTGGAGAAAATTGTGATTCCGGATACGGTAACCACGATTTGCGATAATGCATTCTTATACTGCGAAGCATTAACAACGATAGAAGGGGCAGTGAATGTAACAAGTATTGGTAAGAAATCCTTTATGGGTGCGAATGTAAAGAAAGCTACCATAAGCTATGCTTACAGTACTTCCACATCTACCAGCACAATGGAAGTGGACAAGAATTATTACTACAACATGTCCACCTCAAAAACTTCAAAAACAGCGGTGATGACGGCATGGGAAAATTCGGTATTATATCATGGAATGATGCCGCTTTCAGCCTTTGTTAAGTTAAAGACTCTTGGGACATATTCCTTTGCATATCATAAAAATATTGGTACAGTTATTCTTTCAGAAACGGTAACCGGCATTGGTGCAGATGCATTTATGGGATGTGATTTGGATTCCATAGTCATACCGAATGCAGGTACTGTAGTTAACACATCTGCTTCCAACAAACAGAATACCCTTGGTACCAAGGGAAGAATCCGTAAGGAAGAGAGGACCATCATTTATACCTCGCCGGATGCCAATGCCTTTACCTATGGACGTACCTATAAGTTTTACTATAACCTGATGGCAGGTTATCCGGTCAATTATCATCCGAACGGCGGTACACCGGATGAGACCGTAAGCTATAATTCCGTAATGGAGGACATCAAGCTTCCGGGTGGTGAATGGCTGACAGGAAACCACTTTATTCATGATGGGAAGAGGTATTCCATCGGTACAAGTTCGAGCGGGGTTGCGACTGTAACAGAGCACGGTGCGTTTACTATGCCGGGAACTGTGCTGGAGTGGATTAACAAAAATACCATGAGTGACTACAGCGGTTTCCTTTATGAAACCGACAGTGGGGAGATTGGTATCTGGTTTGTGGGAAGAGACAGTAAGATACCACTTCCGGCAGGAAGTACCTTCCTTGGATATCAGTATAAGTATAACAGTTCTTCCTCTTATTACATGTATGTTTATTATGTAACAGCAGACAACAAGATTTACCGGACATACCGGAACTATTCTTCCGACAGCAATACCTGGAGCAGTGCTTATCAGATATTTACAAGTGAATTTACTGACGGAGAGTATACCTATGCAATCCCTTACGAACCGGATTCAGACGGAACCCATCGGTTTGCCCTGGTAAGAGAAGATACCTCTTATGACTATTATTACATTTTCAGTATGGAAAACCTTCCGACCGGAAAGATAGAGACAGATTCTGACGCGGGTACAACGCAAAACTATACCTATACGTCAGTGTACAAAGGAACGGCTCTTCCGGATGGTATGAAGAAACAGCTGGCAGAGTGCTTTTTTATCAGTACGGATAACCGGCTGTATTTCTCGGGCAGATATGAGGAGGAAGCAACATATATTACACTTCCGTATTCCATTACGGGAGAGACTTATGTGATGAACGCTTATTATGATTCCTCACAGTATGCCTATGTTAAGTTTATTGACAGTGCAGGCCGTGTGTTTTATGTCAAATGCAGTGATGCAAGAAGTACAGCAAGCCGTTACTTTACCCCGATTATCAAATATTGCGGTCAGTTGTCCTCCGGAGTAACCGCAAGTGTATATGTAGGTGGTGCATATTTTTATATAGACGGAAATGGATATTATTATTACGTGACAGACACTGCTCTGGAAAATAATCCTGCATTTACCAACCTTCTTAAAGAAGACGGAAGTAAGTTCAGGGGACAGACAACGTGTGGAAACCTGTTAAAGACAACAAGCTTTTTGGTAGACCTTGACGGGTATTATTATACGTTGGATTATACGTATGATGCGAATAATGTAAGAGTGAATACAGCAAAGGCGTTTATGCTAAACGGCATCCATTTTATGGGGCTTGATGGTGAAATCGTGGAGCAGGTACTGATTGAAACTGGATATCTCCACGGCTACACAAGTTCGTCCTCGTATTATTACGAATACTATCTGACGGACAAAGGAACTCTCTACGTAGCAAGGGGAAGCAGCGGTGCTACCACACGTCTCTACCTTGAAAAGCTGACCCCGGACGGAGTCAGTCTGACAAAGCTTATGTGGGATAGGGAAGAATCTTACCACTACTTAAGTCTGTTCGCTTTTGACAGCGAAGGCGGTCTGTGGGCACTTGGATATAATTACTATGGCGAACTTGGACATGCTACAGGAGTAGGTGAGGGAAATACAGCAACATCTCTCAAGACATTGTACAAGGTCGACAATGGACATAAATTCAAAGAAATCTTCCGGTTCTCTCAGGGAACCTATGCTCTGGATGAGAACAATAACCTATATCGGGCCGGACAGTTCTATGAAAATAAAGAGTATATAAATATCAAAGAGTTTACACGGTTGGATGTACTGGACGGAATGAGTTCGTCGGAAATTTATGACGTAAAAGAGGCAGGGTCGTATCTGTATCTTTTGACGGATTATGGCTGCGTGAGTATTTATGATACTTTATATTACACTCCGGCAGAGTATGTGGCAGACCTTGGGTATGAATTTATTGCAGATATCTACGCGAATGAGTTCTTTACAAGGAATGGCTATAATTTTACCGGATGGAATACAGCGGCGGATGGTACGGGGGAGACTTATCTTCCGGGGGCAAGGCTTGCACTGACGGAGGAACTTGACCTGTATGCACAATGGGAAGTGAAAGCCCCAACGATCCACTATAATGCAAACGGTGGCAGTGGTGGTATGGCAGATACTGTACTGCCGTTTGGGACAACAGCGACCTATCTTGCAAAGAACAGATTTTACCGGACAGATTACAGGTTTAAGGAATGGAATACAATGCCGGATGGCAGTGGAGTATCCTATGCAGACGAGGCTTACATCACCGGAGTGACCGGTGAAATCACGCTGTATGCACAGTGGGAAGAGGTTGTAGTGACCTATACCCTTGTTTACATGAAGTATCCGTATGGTTCTGCGGGCAATACTGCATGGAAGACAAAGACCATGGTAAACAGTGTTTCGAATACCACAAGTGAAACCATCGAGGGACAGCCGTTTACCCCGACCGGCTATACGGTAAGGTATGACCTGAACCCAAAGAGTACCATGAGTACCGCACCGGTCATGGGAATGCTGACAGATGCCAACATAACTACATCGGCGCCTGTCTTCAACCGGTGGCAGCTCCGTGAACCGGATGCCGACGGAGTACACCGGTATTACGGTGATAACTTTGCACCGGGAGATGTGGTATCCAGACTGACAGAAACAGACGGAACAACGCTTTATCTTTATCCAACCTGGGGAGGAAGCGGCTCCTACGTCCTTCTTCCGGATGCGACTTGTGAGGGCTATACCCTTGCCGGCTGGTGTGAATTGCCGGATGGAAGTTCGGAAATCTATTATCCGAATGATGAAGACAGTGACGAAGTCAGTACGTATGTGCCGGTAAAGGACACGACACTGTATGCTATATGGGAGGCAGAACAAGAAGAATACCTGTCCGATTTTGTGATTACAGGGACAACCGATAAAGCCGCCGGAATCATGCTGGAAGATGGGCAACAGGCGCTTACAATAAAAAAAGGGCATGCATTTTCTTATGCTTTTTTCATTGATGTGCAAACTGTTTCCCAAATTAAAATAACTCCTAGTTACTTCTGGATATCGGAGAACGGAGCAATGCGAAAGGAAGCCGTTGTTTATTATCATATCGTTCAGAATGCGAGTCAGGAGTATTTTGTGGTTGCAGGAAGTGAACGGGACACCAGAAACGGGCAGAAAAACGGTACAATTTTTTTGGAAAATTGCGAGAGGGAAGCGGAATGGAACAGATGGGATGGGAATTTTTTGTTGCCATCGGAACTGTTTGTTGTCTGTGAGGAAAACCAGACTGAGTTTGAGGCATACAGAAAGAATCATCTGCTTACGGGACAGGAAGCTTTTTTTGAGAAAACAGGATATCTGATGGTTTCCTACCAAATTGAGTTTCAGGTGGAAGAAGAGTGGCTTTTGTATGACGGCTGGCAGCAGACCGAAATGGCAGGCGATGCCCTGGCAGCAGGGTGGCACTGGATTCCGGGTGATGTAATCCGTTACGATTTGGGAAAAAGCAGTGCAGAGGATTATACCGTTGGCGGAGTAGAGTGATGGAAAAATAAATATTGGTTGAGAAATTCGAAACTATGTCGAAAGAGAGCGACAAAGTAAAGAGTTAGGAAAGTCTCCTAACTCTTTGAAAGTATACAGTATTCTTCTTCATTAAGTTTGAACAAATCGGCGATAACCTGATCTAAAGTCAGGAATGTCGTTTGATATTCCTGACTTTCTTTGTCTGAAGTCATCAGAACATCTACCATGGCGACAATCTGTTCCTGAGTCTTTTTATCCGCAACAGGAAGTGGAATTTCTTCCAGATGGGAGCGAAGTACTTTTACGGAAGCAAACTGCTTTTCAAAAACGAACTGCGCAACACTAGAATTCAGAATTGCCATAATATATTTCATGGAAAGACCATGGATGCGTGGAATTACGATATTACAGCTGTTCAGGGAAAGAAGTCCGGTGTCATCATAGGCAAAAATCAATTGCCGGTTGATAAAACGGTAAAACAGCTTTTCCCCGGTGCGGTAAAGGTGTTCCGGTGCGGTTTGCTGGAACATCTCCGGTTGAAACTGTAAGTAACCCGAGTAGGAATTGATGTGGTATTTGCTGATGTCAGTTCCACGGATGATAGGTTCCAGACCTTCTGAAAAATCCTTTGAAAGGAGAGCAGCATTATTTCCGGTAACGATTCCAAGCGCGAAATCAGCCTGCCCTTTTAAGGTGGTGCAGCCAGGGGTATGCCTGATTTTTTCAAGAAGAGTATATTCCTCGTCTGAAAGAGCAAAGGAAAGGCAGGTATCCTCCTTGGCGCGTTCCTTGGATATGGTATAGGTACGCTGCCTGTTATATACCGTTGTATCCCGGTAAAAGGATGTTACGGTATCTTTTTTTAACGTAAGAATCATACTTGGGCAATAAACTTCCTTAAAAACATCTCCCAGGTATTCCACAGAAACGGCAGTGCAGCTGTCAAGCAGCAATTTGCGTACCGGACGGTGCATTTTAACGGAGAGCAGTGCTTCCGGCAAGACGAAAGAAAGAGTACCGTTTTCTAAGAGAAGGGGCAGGGACTGCTCGATAAATAAATCAAAAATTTCCGTGCCGTGTCTGGTGGTACAGGAAAAGCGGTTCCTGTATTGCTTTTTTTGTTCCGCTGTCAAGGTGGCTCCCCATGGAGGATTGCCTAAGATAATATCAAAGCCGGATGACTGCGGAGGCTTGCGGATATTGTTTTCATCGGAGAGAAAATCCGAAACCGTAAAGTTCCGGAATAAAATCTCCAGTTCCGCTTCATGTGCAACCCGGTATTTCAGAGCAAGATTAATTCTGGTTAAGGTAATACAAAGCGGATTGCAGTCATTTCCATAAAGGTTTGCAAGAGGTAAAGTATCGGGTAGCTTTAACAAAAAGATTCCTGTGCCGCAGGATGGGTCATAAAAGGTTTGTGTCGGAGAGATTTCCGGCAGATGTACAGAAATCAGACGCGTTGCAACAGAGTCCGGTGTATAGTAAGAACCGGACGATTTTCTGTTACCGATATCACACAGAGACTGGTACAGCTGCCCCAGGGTGTCTTCGCCCGGAAGATAGGGATAGGTGATAGTCTCTATTTCAGCATGTTTCCTGCAAAAGGAATGATATGCAGCATCGCAGACAAGGTCAGTCAGCAGTCTGTCACAGCAGGAAACCCCGGCCTGTGCAAACAGTTGTCCGGCGCAATGGCGCAAAAGACAGGGAATGTCGGAGGCAACATAATTTAAGTAATTCAATTGTACGGTATTTTTCTTTCTGCGCATAAACACTCCATAAAAACTATGTTAAAAATCAACGGCATCCCAGAATGCCACTGCTAAAATTATGGTCGATAAAAAAGGGAAAGTCAAGGTAAAATATGCCTTGACAAATAAAAGGTAAGTGACTATAATGGCACTATCAAAAACGATGATGGGAAGAAGTAGTGCTGAATTGGCTCAACAGAAAGTTGCCGGCGGATGAGAGGCGCAGAGTACAGCAACATGAATACATCCCGGAGTTGCGCACCGAAAAGAAATGAGTAGGCTGCGACGGAGGACAACCGTTACAGTGTCAGAGTATCGCATATGCTGTACTTGCTAAGGCAGATGATGTGAATCGTCTGTGAATGAAGGTGGTAACACGTGGTAAATAATGCCTCGTCCTTTGAATAGGGCGGGGCTTTTTATTTTGCGAGATAAGCAAAGGTCTTAGGTTTCTGATGTACTCAGAATGTATTCTGAACGTGCATCAGAAATCTGAGACCGCGCAACGCGACCGAGGAAATCCGAAGGATTTTCGAGGGGAGTATCTCGCAGATGAAGAGAGAAATAGGAAAGAGAGGAAAAAAAGATGACAGTTTATGAAGAATTAGTCGCAAGAGGTCTGATTGCACAGGTAACAGACGAAGAAGAAATTA
>CAZIQL010000047.1:0-19190 GCA_964541485.1 uncultured Lachnospiraceae bacterium | reverse complement strand
TTCAAGTTTTTCTAACTGTTCGACATATTGGATTTGTTTATTTTACAATAACCTCTATTCCTAATACACCATATTGTTCTATTTTTTCGGCACTATAATAAGCAAGCATATCATTTGGGTCGGCTATCTCATTATCCTCATAACCAATGGCTATTTTATTGTGATGTTTATATAGTTCATCAAAATTTTTATATTTGTATAAATTGATAACTGCACACTGGCATATTTCATTAGTTTTTGTATTAGTGAACTCAATAATATCACCAACACATATTATTGAACGTTTTTCATCACATAATCTCATTTCGATAGTTTTAGTCTTATCTTTTATTTTGTTAAATGAATCGTTCCAAAGGTTCATTTTATGTATCATTTTATTATCTCCTCCCGCTATATAAATTCCAATTTTCACCGTCATTTATTATACAACTATTACCTTAAAAGTTCAATTCCTCTGTGGACTACACTGAGGGAATTCCTCAGTGTACTTCTTTTTCCAGAAACTATACCGTAGTGCTTCCTCAGCAGAAACACCGTATCACATCCTAGGAATCACAAAATCAGTACAATCATCCACAGAAAGCACCTATCTTCCACCTGTCGACCATCGACTTGCCGTGTGCCCCACAATAATTAAAAGGATGGCACATTTACCACCCTTTCAACACACATATTCACTAACAGTTCAGACCGCGCCTATTCGCAAAGGCACCATTAAAGTAAAAGGACCATTATTTCTTTTTTCTGCGAAGGATTTTTAATGCCAGCTGTGTGACATCGTCTTCGTCCATAAATGGTAAATATTCATCGATGGAGTCTCCGCGTTCCAGTGCTTTAATGGCAAGTTCGTTGACGGCATCTTCATCCATAAAAGGATAGCATTGTGCAATAGAATCGCCACGTTCTTCCAGCTTTTTTGCGAGTGCGGCCACATCTTCCTCATGCATAAACGGAAGAAATTCATCAATGGAGTCTCTGCGTTCCAGTGCGTCAAACGCGAGACCTGCGACATCTTCTTCATGCATGAATGGGAGGCAACTGCTGATAGAATCGCCGTTTTGCATGAATTTGTGAGCAATTGCTGAAACATCTTCTTCGTCTAAGAACGGCAACAGTTCATCCACAGAATCCCCCTGTTCTACATATTCCATGGCAATTTCAGTCAGTGCATCGGAATCCATAAAAGGTAGAAAAGATGAAATGTCGTGGAATTTGGATACATCCGTTTTCTCTAAAATTTTCTCCGCCTGTTCCGGCTTTAATAACGGAAGTGTATCTGCAATTTCCTGCTCGGTTGCTTTACCTTCTTCAATGTAAGCATCTACTGTACCATCCAGTACAGCCCCCACCAACGGAGCCTTACCTTTTAATAATTCATCTACGGAGATATGGAAGATTTCCGCTAACTCCGGTAGCTTTGAAATATCCGGCATGGTGTTGCCTCTCTCCCAGTTGGACACCGCCTGAAAACTGATGCCCAGTTTATCCGCCAGCTCCATCTGAGTCATATTATGTGTTTTTCTTAAATCTGTAATTTCCTTTCCAATCTGCTTCATATCCAACATTGTTTTTTCTCCTTTTGTGGAATTCGGAAAAAGCTTTTTCTTGTCTTTATTGTAGCAGATGTGACAGAAAAGTCCATCAATTCGTGGTTGAATCTTTGATTTTTTGCGGACTCAATTGTCGCTTGAATTAGTATTGTCTAACTGTTCAATATATTGGAATTGGCAAACCATTTTTGAATAGCAGTAAAACTCCCATCCTGGGGCACATATAAGAAAACCTTTCTTGCTTGCCCCGCTTTCTACACCGAAACTTCATATTCCTATTTACTAAGGGGCATATCCGCAAAAACCTTCCCTCCATGCCCTAAAATTCAAAAATAACGGGGCATACAAATGCTTTTTTTCTTTATATGCCCTTTCGACAGAAAAATCTATTAAAATCCATTAACTTTCGGGGTATAATATAGCTAAAATTTCCTCTATGCCCCCTGTTCGAAAAATGCTACGCATTTTCCTCACTAACGATGCACTTTCTTCGAAGGTTCCGCAACTAACGTTGCGAATCGTCAAAGGCGATTGCATCGTTAAATTCAAGTTGGTTTTATTGTAACCTCACCACGCACCCATCTGCATATTCGTATTTACTTATGATACGGTTCCCCATTCATAATCCGGTACGCCCGGTATATCTGTTCTAACAGCACCACCCGCATCAGCTGGTGTGGGAACGTCATCTTTGAGAAACTAAGAAGAAAGTCCCCTTTCTTCGTCACCGCATCCCAAAGTCCCAGCGAGCCACCGATGACAAACACAATATGACTCGTACCACGCACGCCAAGCTCTCCAATTTTTTCAGAAAGCTCTTCACTGGTCAATTGCTTTCCATTAATCGCCAGAATACACACATACGCATCGTCCGGGATGTATTTAAGCAGACGCTCGCCTTCCTTTTGCTTAATCTGCTCCTCTAACGCCACCGAAGCTCCGTCCGGCGTTTTCTCATCCGCCACCTCAATAATCTCAAGCTTGCAATATCTGGACAAACGCTTCGCATACTCCTCAATCGCCCCGGTGAAATATTTCTCTTTTACTTTTCCTACACACAATATCGTAATTTTCATATACACACTCTCTCCTATCGTACGATTACAAAGGGCGTAAAAATTCATGCCCTGTTCTTCTCTATTTTACAATTTCCACATACCAAAACAGGGCATGAATCATTTCACGCCCTGTCAATATTACTCTTCCTCGGTCTCTTCTTCCTCTTCGTCCGGAAGTTTTGTCACCCTTGCCAGCGTAATCATCTTATTTTTTACCTCTAAGATGTCCATCTGCAGGCCATGCGAATAAAGCGTTGCACGCTCATTTTCCTCCGGAATATGGTCAAGCTTCGAAATCATCAGACCGTTTAAGGTATCAAAATCCTCTTCCTCAATTTCCATCTCCAGAGTCTCTGCCAAATCCTCCAGATTTGTCATGCCCTTTACCAGATAGCTTCCGCTCTCTTCAAGGATGATATCCTCTTCCTCTGCGTCGTACTCATCCTGAATATCGCCCACGATTTCCTCCAAGATGTCCTCCATCGTCACAAGCCCTGCGGTCTGACCGTATTCATCAATGGCAATCGCCATGTGAATCTTCTTTTTCTGCATCGCATGAAACAACACATCCAAACTCTGCGTATCCGGCACAAAGTACGGCTTCTTTGCAATACTCTTTACCTTGCGGTTCTTCATGCGCTCCGGATTGCCGGAAAGATACAGACGCATGACATCTTTCATATGTAAAATACCAATGATATTTTCTACCGCATCCTCATACACCGGAAATCTGGAATATGCTGCATTCAGCATAAACTTCATAGCCTCCACCAAAGGCATGTCCGCATCCAGTGCAACCATATTTTTACGGTGTGTCATAATATCATTGACTTCCTTTGCATCAAATTCGAAGATGTTGTGAATCATCTCTGCTTCTTCTGCCTCAAGCACTCCGCTTTCCTGTGCTTCCGTCACTGTGAAAATCAATTCTTCCTCTGTAACGACATCTTCTTCTGTTGCCTTAATATGAAACAGTTTCAAAATGCCCGCGGTCACTTTTTCAATTATCCAGGCAAACGGTGCAAAAATCATCAGCAGAAATCTTAACATACCCGCCATAGAACGTGCATAGCCGTCCGCATGCTTAAACGCAAACTTCTTTGGAAGCTTAATCGCCAAAAGCTCTACGAACATCACAACCACTGCCGTTATAATGCCTGCAAGCAGATAAACCAACATGGCTTTTGAAGGTCGGTACATACAATCCGTTATTTCCCCAGCCATAAAAGCCAAGCAAATCCATGACAGTAATTCTTTCCAGATGCATGTCACATAGGCAACCGCTATTCCCGCTATCGCCAAAATCCGAACCAAATCCGTCACTGTTATGTAGCGGCGGTGATGCTCCATCAGGTACAATACCTGCTTTGCCCTTTCATCGCCATCCTCTGCTCTTTTCTCCATGCCAGCCTCGCTTGCATTTTCAAAAGCAGTTACCATTGCCTCAACAAGTGCATTTACAATTATCAAAACTACAATCCACGTCACACCACGTATGGGAAGACCATCCATAAAAATTCCTTTCTCCTTTTCGTAATAAATTAAATCAAACCCGGACCGTTATGTATCCAGTGCAAAGCTGATCAGCAGTGCCCGGTTCACACGCACTAAAATGTCCTGGTCTAAGTGGCAAACTTTCTCGCGGAGTCTTGATTTATCAATCGTCCGCACCTGCTCCAATAATATCACAGAATCCTTTTCAATTCCATATCTTTTTGATAACTCAATATGCGTCGGAAGCTTTGCCTTGTGCATCTTTGATGTAATGGCAGCAACAATCACCGTCGGACTATGCCGATTTCCCACATCATTCTGCACGATAAGCACCGGACGGATACCGCCCTGTTCCGAGCCGATGACCGGCCGCAGGTCCGCATAAAAAATATCACCTCTTCGAATATTCACTAAAATTCACGCTCCGTTTTTTGGTATTAGCAGTTGCTTTATATCCCGAGTATTCCCTGCTTTTCCTTTGCGTATTCTATATTTAGTGATTTCGTTTTTTATTCAAACCGTTCTCCGTCCAAACGGCAGTGTCCTTCTCCTATTCCAGTGGCAGCAGACTTCTTACTTCAACAATTTTACCCTCCCGGTAATATACCCTTGGCACACGACGGCCAATATCACAAACCACCTCATAGTGAAAGGAATTGCCTACCGTAGCACCGATTTCTTCCGCAGAAATACATTCCTCTCCGTCACATCCCAAAAGAGTCACGACATCGCCCTGCTTTACTTCCGGAATATCCGTCACATCCACCATGCATTGGTCCATACAGATGCGCCCCCGGATTGGTGCGGATTTACCATGAATCAGCACTCTTCCGGCATTGGATAAGCCTCTTGGATAACCATCCCCATAACCAACCGGAATCGTAGCCAGACGTGTTTCTCTCTCCGTCACATAGGTTCCGCTGTAGCCGATACCAACACCTGCCGGCAATGTCTTTATCATGGAAATGTGTGTCTTTATCTCCATCACCGGAGTCACCGGATAAAGTTCCTTTGTTACCTCATCCGTTGGGTACATGCCATACATTGCAATGCCAAGACGCGCCATGTCAAGATTTCCTTCCGGAATATCAATGATACCGGCACTGTTGCACACGTGTCTGCATGGCACTGTGATGCCTCTTTTTTCTAACATTTCAGAAAATTCCAAATATTTTTTTAATTGATTCCTTGCAAATGTCTTATCCAGTTCATCTGCCTTTGCAAAGTGCGTAAACATACCGGTCACTTCCACATGGGCAAGCTTTGTAATCTGCATGGCATCCTCTGCACTTTCCTGCGTGCAAAGATACCCGATACGGCTCATGCCGGTATCCACCTTAATATGCACCAGCGCCTTTTTCCCAAGTTTCCCTGCAACCGCATCATACGCTCTTGCCGTCTCTGACTGGAACACCGCCATCGTAATATCATACCGGATGGCAAGCTCTGCCATCTCCGGAGCTGTATAACCAAGCACCAACACCGGTTTTGTAATTCCTGCCCGGCGAAGCTCCACTCCCTCTTCCGGAATTGCTACCGCATAGGCATCTACCAGATCATCCACTGCCTTTGCCACCGGTACAGCACCATGCCCGTAAGCATCTGCCTTTACAACCGCCATCAGTTTTGTCCCCGGCTTCAAAAGTGATTTCCCTCTTATTATATTATCTCTGACCGCATCCAGCGAAACATTCGCACTGACACGGAAATATTTCTGTTCTGTATCCAAAATAAATTTAAAACTCCTTTCGGGTTACTTACTGCACTTCTCCAGCACAATCGGAATTGCTTCCAGTATATCACTGGCAATCATGGCACGCGCACCTTTTTCAGACGCTGCCACATCACCTGCCATACCATGCAGATAACAGCCCATCACCGCTGCCATCACAGGGTCATTATCCTGTGCCAGATATCCGGCAATCATTCCTGCCAGGACATCACCGCTTCCTGCGGTCGCCATCCCGTCATTTCCGGTTACGTTAATATAATCCGTGGTGCCAAACGACACAATTGTCCGGACATCCTTTTTTACAAAGATTATCTCATTATTATAAGTGCAAGACGAACTGCTGTCAATGAGACTCGACACCAAATCCGCCACCTTGATTCCCGTCAGTCTGGAAAGCTCCATTTTATGTGGTGTCAGAATTGTCTTTTTCGGAAGAATCGATGCAAGATACTCTATGCGCTCTTCCGCAGTTGCATCTTCCGGCAATTTGTCTGTAATCAGCTTTGCCAGAATATTCAGCGCATCCGCATCCATCACAAGCGGAACTTTACATTCTGCCAGCACATAATTCACCAGCCTTGCTCCCATCCGTGAGGCAGAAAGCCCCGGACCAATCAAAACCACACTTGCCCAGGCAACCGCCTCCCGGATACTCTCAATATCCTCTTCCAAAATTCCGTCTTCCAAAGTATCATATGTGGTAAGAATTGCTTCGGGAATTTGTCTTTGCAGAATTTCACGGTTTTCTTTTGGCGTTAAAATACGTACCAGTCCGGCACCCATCCGGTACGCAGCCGTTGCAGCAAAATAAGCCGCACCGGACATGTTTTTTGAACCGGCAATTACAAGAACCTTTCCGTAAGTCCCCTTGTGCGAATCCGCTTTTCTGATTGGAAGCAGTACCTGCGACGGCTCATCTACATAAAACCTGACCGCCTGCCCGTTCCATGTGCCGGTTGCAAATCCAATATCCTCAACAACCACCTTACCGCAATATTCCGTACCCGGATACAACAGGCACCCTACCTTTTGGTAGCCAAAGGTCACCGTCCTATCTGCTTTTACGGCAATACCAAGTACCTTGCCGTCATCTGCCGAAACACCGGATGGTATATCAATGGAAAGTACCTTTTTCCCCGAATTGTTTATCTGATCCACAAGCGCATAAAATTCTCCGGAAAGCGGCCGCGCAAGACCGATTCCAAAGATTGCATCAATAATTCCTCCATATCGCTCGAACTGAATTTTTTTTACAAATTTTACACCAACTTTTCTGGCAATTTTCAACTGTTGTTTTGTCTCTTTTGTCGCATGTGTCCTGTCACCTGCCATATAGATTTCCACTTCATGACCTTCCATATGCAAAATTCTGGCCGCCGCGATACCGTCCCCACCATTGTTTCCGTATCCGCAGACTGCCAGAATCCTATCTTTCTTCTCACATAATTCTTTTACGTGACGCGAGGCAGCCATGGCAGCTTTTTCCATCAGTACACACGCCGGAATCCCAACCGTCTCTATGGTGTACCGGTCAATTTCTTTCATCTGACCTGCTCCCAATGCGTATTTCATCTTACCCTTCCTTTCTAAAAAGGCTCTCCCTGTTCTGCAACCACATATGCAGTTGCGTACTCCTTTGTATTTGAGATTGAAACATGGACTTTTTCTATTCCGTGTTGCCTGCAAAACACGGATGCTTCCCTATGCAGTACCACATACGGTTTCCCGGATTCTTCCCGGAGCACCTCAATATCCACAGGAGTAATTGCTCCAAAGCCTGTACCGAATGCCTTTACTACCGCTTCCTTTACGGCAAAATTCCCTGCGGCCCGCTGTCCCTGTCCGGCAATCAGCTCCTGCTCCTTTGTGGTAAATATCTTCTGTAAAAAAGCATCCTTTTCACATGCACGTTCCACACGCGCAACTTCAATTAAGTCGGTTCCGATACCAAAAATCATGCCTCTTCCTCTGCCGCTCTCTTCTTATAAGATAAGCGCATCAAGCTCTCTGTCAAATGTACGTTTTCCTGCACCACGTGTGGCGGAAGATTCAAATCCGTCGGTGCAAAATTCCAAATGGCATTTACTCCGCACTTCACCAAAAGTGCTGCAATCTGCGGAGCCTGTGCTTTTGGAACAGTAAGTGCTGCGATGTCCACCGGATTTTCTTTCAGAAAGCTCTCCAATTCATCCATATGAAGCACCTTGCGTTCTCTGACGCTTGTCCCCACTACCCTAGGATCAACATCAAAAATTCCCGCAAACTCAAAGCCCCTCTTTTCAAAAGACATGGAATTTGCAAGTGCCATTCCAAGATTTCCCGCACCGATAATAATCAGACGATTTTTTCTGTCAAGGCCTAAAATCTTTCCAATTTCTGTGTGAAGATACTCCACCTGATAACCATATCCCTGCTGTCCAAAGCCACCGAAATTGTTCAAATCCTGACGAATCTGGGATGCAGTCACACCCATCTTTTCACTCAGTTCCTTGGAGGAAATACGTACCACATCATGTGCCAGTAATTCTCCCAGATATCTATAATAGCGCGGCAACCGCTTAATTACCGCAATTGAGATATTCTTATGCTGCATTTGCTTACTCTCCCCTTTCCCAAAAAAGTATACGCCATCGTTATATTTTTGTCAAATTCTGCTTATGCAAAAAACATATCAAACTTGTCCTTTAAACGAGTCGTAACCTCCGGTGTCGCAAGTCTGTCCTGCGTCTGCGCAAACATCTCCCTTTCTGCCTTTCTTCCGTTCTTGTATTCATCCCCAAAGGACACCACAAGGTAACGGTAACGGCTGTACAATCCTCTGATCTGCTTTCTCTGTTTTTTTGTCAGCACACCAAACGGATTCTTCTTTGTCGGAGCAGCATTTACGGCAAGCCTTCGCTCAATCTCACGCAAAATACCGTCACGGAGTAATGCCACTCTCACAATCTCTTCTTCCTGTTCTGCCTCTTCGGTTTCTGTACAATACATCTTTTCGGTCAAAGCACTCAAAATAAGCGTACGTTTCTTACCCTTCTTTCCTGTCCCCAACGCCAGCAGACCGTTCAGCCACAGTTCGTCTTCATTTCCCTCATACAACACCGTCGACAGGGAATACGCCTGTCCTTCTGCTTTTAATTTTAATTCCAGACAATCCGGTCCCTGCCCATTGCTTTCTGAAAACAGACAGGCGGCCAGACCATTGATTCTCTCTTTATCCATACTGCCCGGATAGCAGTGATTTTCTGCCTCCATACGGAGCACCGCATAATTTCCCAGGTATTTTTTTAAGGAAACACTCTTTAACCTAAGGACAAACTGTTCCTTGCCTGCCTTAATAACAAATTTTCCTTTCAGACCTTCTTCCATGCAGATTGCATAGGTATTTTCCCCATTTTCCTTCCACATGGTATTCTTTTCGAACTGTCTCTTCCAGTCTTTCTCTCCGGAAAGCTCTACCGGAAGATAAAAGGTATGTACACTATGCACAGTATCCGAAACAAACCGTCCGAACCGGATATCCTCCAAATTTCTGATATACTGTACATAATTTTCTACAAGCTCCTTGCCCGGAACCGTCTTTCCGGCAGAATAAAACATACTCTCTAAAGAGAATACCGGCGGTACGGTTCCCATTGCCATAAAACTTGCCATATTATTTAACAACTGATAAAAGCTCACACTGACCTTATCCACAATGAGATCCGCATCCGCATGCTGTGCCAGAACCTCCAGAAGCTTTAACGTCAGAGTCTCTTCGTTTGCAGCCTTTGGCAGTAAAATATTCTTTCGGATGCGGTAATCTGCATCCGTCACAAACAATTCCAGCTCATATGGGCTTCCTGCAGCCATCCGGCGAATAAAAATATGCTCCGCCCGTTCCTCCTTAACCTCATCGACACGTTCATGATATTTTTCCTTCATTCGTCTTCTGATACCCGCGGATAAATACTGCTGTTCATCAAAGAAGGACATAGAAGTCACCTTACCCATACTGATAAAGTCATGCATAAATTCCTTCTTTACGCTCTTTTGCGCACGAAGTGCCATTTCCGGATATTTCTTTAGCAGTTCAAGGAACAACACATCCAGCACAAGCTTTACATCCGTTGCAAACACATCAACCGGAACCTCCGTCTGCAACAATTCCTCCCACTGTTCGCGGAACAATTCCGTAATATCCGTCTGTTCTTCTGTTGTTTCTTCCGGCACATCCTCTTCTGCCTGTTCCGGTTTTTCTTCTACATGAAATAAATATTCCTTGCAACGAAAAGAATGGTCCTTATGAAAATCCACCTGATATAAGAAAATCTCATCCAAAATTCCTTCTTTTACCACTACATCCACATATAACTCTCTTCTCTCCAACACATTGACTGCCATCGTTTTTCTCCTTTCGGGTTCTCTCTATCAAAATCTTCCAAAATCACAAAAATATACCTATTACCATAGTACTGTTTTCACTAAAATATGTCAACAAACTTCGTTCAACTTTCTCAAGTTGACTTACAAAAAAATTACACCTATAATAGATTTAAATCTATTTTGTTTCAAAGTATTTCACAAAACTGATACGAAACGGAGAAGCTTATGTCGGATATTTTAATGATTGGTATCGCCTAAGGCACCGGCAGTGGAAAATCCACCTTAACAAAACACATCAAAGAGACGTTTTGAGAAGACGAGGGCGGTGAAAACCGTGTGGCCCTCGAGATAATTATGCAGCGCGTAGCAAACCACTTGAACCGGTAATCCTGTGACAAAGAAATCGGAAGCTTACAAGCTTCCGATTTCTTCTGCTACTCTTTTCAGATGTTCACGTATTGGCAAATGTTGTGGACATTTTCCCTCACAGGCGCCACATTCTTTACACTGGTCTGCCCGTTCTTCCGGTTTCATATTCTGATAATTCCATCTTGCACTTCCTGCATTATGATACATACCATAATTATTCCAAATAGAAAAGTTTCTCGGAATTTCTACCCCAAAAGGACACGGCAGGCAGTATCTGCAGCGGGTGCAGCCATTGTTAATTCTTGATTTGACCTCTTTTACGATTTCAGAAACCGTCTGCAATTCAAGGTCAGACAACGGTTCAAAGCTTCCGAAAGTCTCTAAATTATCCTTTACCTGCTCTTCCGTTGACATACCGCTAAGCACGACCTTTACCTGCGGCTTGCTTGCCACAAAGCGAAGTGCCCAGGAGGCAATGCTCTTATCCGAACGGACTGCTTTAAACTTCTCCATAATATCATCCGCAAACGACGCCAGTGCACCACCCTTAATCGGCTCCATGATAATAATCGGAAGATTCAGCTTTTCGCATAACGCATATCCCTTATCTCCTGCCTGCTCCTCCGTATCCATGTAATTGTACTGAATCTGGCAGAAATCCCAATCGCGGTATGTAGCAATCTCTTCAAAGGCTTCATAATTATCATGGAACGAAAATCCAAGATACTTAATCTTACCCTGCTTCTGAAGCTCGATTACATCATCCAGCACACCCATATCCTTCATCTCATGGAAACGCCCTTTATTCAATGCATGTAACAGATAAAAATCCACATAATCCGTTTGTAAGCGTTTTAACTGCTCATTAAAAATTCTGGTAGCGTCCTCTCTTACCTTAACATCCCAACAAGGCAGCTTTGTAGCAAAGTAAAAACTGCTTCGGTCGTACTTTTTCATTGCCTTTCCTACGAATGGTTCACTTTCGCCATTGTGGTATGGCCATGCAGTATCATAGTAATTGATCCCTGCTGCGTACGCATCATCCAACATCTGCTGTGCTCTTTCTTCATCAATCTTTCCGTCAGCTGTGGTTGGAAAACGCATACAGCCAAAGCCCAGTAACGATGTTTTGATTCCTAACTTTTCTAATTCTCTGTACTCCATACAACTTCTTCTCCTTTTCCTCATCTATGCTTTCCATATTCTTTTTCAAACTACGCTGTTACACTGCCGCTTTCGTCAGCTCCATAAGCTTTGTCACAGCCTCCTGTGCATCTTTCCCGTAGGCATCTGCACCGATTTCCTTTGCATAATCCTCCGTCGTCACCGCACCGCCAATCATGATTTTGGTGTTCAGTCCGGCTGCGTTCTTTAGCCCGACCACTTCCTTCATTCTGGTCATGGTTGTTGTCATCAGTGCAGAAAGCGCAATCCAGTCGGCGTTTGTTTCTTTTGCTTTTTCTATAATCGTCTCGGATTCCACATCCTTTCCCAGATCAATCACAGTAAACCCATAATTCTTTAACATCAGCGCCACCAGATTCTTTCCTATGTCGTGAATATCACCCTTTACCGTCGCAATCACCACTGTACCACGTTTCTTACCATCTCCCGCAGCAAGCAGCGGTTCCAGCTTTTTCATTGCCATCTCCATCGTCTCTGCCGATGCAATCAGCTGTGGCAGGAAATACTTTTTCTTTTCAAAAAGTACGCCCACTTCATTAATTGCAGGAATTAAATCTGAATTTAATATTTTGCCAGCCCTGATTTCAAGTGCATTTCCAAGGTTTTCATCCCGTAATGCCGTTTCTACCAGTGCTAAAATATTTCGTTTGTTTCCTTTTAAGACCGCCGTAAAAATCTCGGACTTCTCACCGGATGGTTCTGTAGATTTTTCGCCCTGCGTTCCTGCGTTTACCTGCATTGCCATGCCCGTACTCTGTGCACTCACGCCACCGGCTGTCCCCGCTGTCTGTAGTGCTTCCATCAAATCAGGTGCTGCCTCAATAAATGCAAGGTCCGCACCTTCTCTTCCCATCAAAAGGTTTGCCGCCATCAAATGCTGCATCGGCATGCCCTGGCACGGATTGGCAATCGCCAGCGTAAGCCCTGCCCCTACTGCCATCGTAAGAAATGCGGTATTGACATAAATCCTTGCCGGCAGACCAAAAGAAATATTAGACAATCCGATGCTCGTTGCCATTCCAACAGAATCACAATACCGTATGGTTTCCAATACATCCATCGCCGCATGTTTGTTTGCTCCGATGGTAGTAACCAGAGCATCCACCACAATGTCCTTCTCCCGGATGCCAAGTTTTTGGGCTGTAACTTTTACTGTTTCAATAAACTCACGTTTCTCCAGGCTATCCTTTGGCAGTCCCGCCTCAGATAACGGAAGCAGAATAAACATGGCACCATATTTTTTTATCAAAGGAAGCAAGGCTTCCATCTTTTCCGTTTCACAGGAAACGGAATTTACCATCGCACGTCCCGGATAGATTCTGAGCGCCGCCTCCAGCACATCCACATGACTTGAGTCCAGCACAAGCGGAAGCGAGGAATTCTGCGTCACCTCATAAATCATCTTTAACATCGTCTCTTTTTCGTCAATCCCCGGCATACCGGCGTTGATATCAAGAAGATACGCGCCTGCCTCTTCCTGCTCTCTGGCATACTGAATTACCAGATCCATTTTTCCTTCCCGAAGTTCTGCCTGCAATGCCTTTTTCCCGGTAGGGTTAATTCGTTCCCCGATGATGCGTGTCGGACCACCAAGCTCGATTGGAACCGCTGCATATTCCGTAGCTAACATTGCCGGACGTCCCGGTTTCTGCCACGCAAGGGATGGCATCCTTTTTCCGGCCGCCTCAGCAACCGCCGCAATATGTACCGGCTCCGAGCCGCAACAGCCGCCTACAATTCCTGCTCCGGCCTCCATGAGCTGCTCCATGTGTCCTGCAAACTCAGATGGACTCATCCGGTATACCGTTTCTCCGTCTTCTAAGGACGGCATGCCTGCATTCGGTTTTGCAATGATTGGCACTTCTGCCGCTTCCACCATCTCGGCAATGATATCTGCCATTGTCTCCGGTCCGGCAGAACAGTTTACGCCAACCGCATCCGCACCAAGCGACTGCAACACCACCACCGCTGCCTTTGGCGTTGTTCCGTACATTGTTTTACCGTCTTCTGCAAAGGTTAGTGTCACCATCACCGGCAAATCGCACGTTTCTCTGACCGCAAGGACCGCCGCGCGACACTCCTGCAGACTCATCATAGTTTCCGCCACAAACAAATCCACGCCTGCTGCCACAAGGACGCGCACCTGCTCTTTATAAATCTCGACCAAATCCTCAAACAGCAAATCGCCGACCGGATACACCAGCTTTCCGGTCATCGTAAGGTCACCGGCAACAAAATGTTCTCCCTGCTCTTCTCCTGCGGCTTTCTTTATCCCCTCGTACTCTGCCACCGCCTGTTTAGAAATCTTTACTAATTCGGTGTTCATTTCCACGAGTCTGTCCTGTAACCCATACTCCGCAAGCTTCACACGGTTTGCAGAAAACGTCGGTGCATACAAAATATCCGTACCTGCCGCCAAAAAGGACATCTGAAGACCTTTCAGCACATCACTGTTTTCCAAAATCCACTGTTCCGGACAAACACCTGTCGGCATTCCCTTTTTTTGCAGATTCGTTCCGGTTGCACCGTCCAGTATCACTATCTTATTTTGACATAAGGTCTTAAATTCCTGTCTTGTCATACGAACTCTCCTATTTTCTTCCCACAAAAAATTCCTCAGCTTCCAGAATTCCTGCCCTTCTTAATTTTTGCCGCACCGGCAGGACAATCCCGCTTGCCAGCACAATTTTTATTCCATCGAGCGGCAGAAACGGTACCACGCAGACCAATAACGCCTGCGCAAGCGTATATGTTCCACCCATCACAAGTACAAACCACACAGTACCAAAGCCATAACATACCACCGTTCCACACAGCAGCACACCTGCCAGTCGCAGTACCTGCCCGATACGCTTCGTTCTGCCATCGTGTTGTTTCATTGGCCTATCCAAACACCATCCAATCAGCCATGCCGCCGGAAGATATCCCATGAGATAACCTCCCGTCGGTCCAAAAAGTGTTGCCGCTCCACCATGAAATCCGGAAAACACCGGAAGTCCAGCCATACCAAGCAACAAATACACCAATACACTCACGGCTCCCTTTCCGGCCCCCAGTAAAACCGCCACCAGATAAACCGCAAACAATCCTAACGTAACCGGCACCGGGCTCATAGGCACCGGTATTGCAATCG
The DNA here is from genome assembly GCA_964541485.1 of uncultured Lachnospiraceae bacterium. Classification (GTDB taxonomy): domain Bacteria; phylum Bacillota; class Clostridia; order Lachnospirales; family Lachnospiraceae; genus SIG299. The sequence continues at coordinate 4,307 of CAZIQL010000047.1, read as the reverse complement.
GAGCCAATACACATAACACCGCACTCATCAGCGCAATCTGCACCAGATCAAATACCCGGCTCCGTCTTTTGCTTCCGCTAAAACGAAGTTCTTTTTCCTCCGTACGTTTTCTACTCATATTACGCTTCCTGATATACCTTGATAATCTGTAACAAAAGCTCAACAATGCGTTCCATCGACTGTATGGAAACATATTCATACTTCCCGTGATAATTTTCTCCGCCGGTGCAAAGATTCGGACAAGGAAGTCCCATAAAGGACAGTCTCGCACCATCGGTACCTCCACGGATTGGCGTGATAACCGGTGCAATGCCAAGTTCCTCCATCGCCTTCGTTGCATTGTCAATTAAGAACATGTACGGCTCAATCTTTTCCTTCATGTTGTAGTAGGAATCCGTAACGATACATTCTACGGTTCCTGTACCGTATTTTTCATTTAAAAATACAGCTGTCTTTTCAAAGCGTGTCTTCTTTTCCTCGAATTTTTCCTTATCATGGTCACGGATAATGTAGAACAGCTCCGCTTCCTCCACACCACCCATCATACGGTCCAGATGAAAAAATCCCTCATAACCTTCCGTATAAGCCGGATTTTCAAATACCGGTAACATCTGCTGGAACTCCATGCCGACTAAAATTGCATTCACCATTTTCCCTTTCGCAGACCCCGGATGGATGCTCTGTCCGTGAATTTTAAGTCTTCCGGATGCTGCATTGAAATTCTCATATTCGATTTCGCCAAGTCCGCCGCCATCCACCGTATAGGCAAACTCCGCACCAAATTTCTTTACATCAAAATAATCGACACCTGCGCCCACTTCCTCATCCGGTGTAAACGCAATTTGAATTGTGCCGTGCGGAATCGACTTGTCTTTCAGCAGAATCTCCGCCATTGTCATGATTTCTGCAATACCTGCCTTGTCATCTGCACCCAGAAGTGTTGTTCCGTCTGTCACCACCAAGTCCTGTCCCACCATATGATTCAGTGACGGGAACATGGACGGATTCATCGCAATGTTTTCCTTTTCATTTAATACAATTTCTCCACCGTCATACTTTTTCACAATACGAGGCTTTACATTCGCTCCACTCATCGCAGGCGAGGTATCCATGTGGGACAAAAAGCCGAGCACCGGCACCTGTTTGTCCGAAGTAGCCGGAATCGTCGCATACACATAACCATACTCGTCCATGTGCGGATTCTCTGCTCCCAGTTCCCTTAATTCTTCTACCAAAATCTTCGCCAAATCCTTCTGTTTTTCACTACTTGGAAAGCAGCCTGCATCCTCCACAGACTCAGTATCCACTGCCACATATTTTAAAAATCTCTCCAGAACTGTCATATTCTCCTCTTTCCCCGGACACGCCGGAACATAAGTATTAGTAGTTTATCACATTTTGAGCAAAAAGGAAACTATACAAGTACAAAATAATTGACAGTAACTACAAACCTATACATTGCACTCCTTTATAAATATTACATCATCGCGGATGGTTACTTATATCCCGTTTCCAAAGACGAAATCGTAACATTCAGTTCTGAGGAAAAATCGGATACAAACAAATTACCTTTACAGGTCAGTCGCTTTTTCGTCACAGCCCTCGTTGACATTTTGTATAAAACACCGTATAATTACAATGTGTTTTTATATTTAAAAACATCTATGTACTATGAAAGGAGTGATTTTTTTAAAATGGACCCCAGTGTCGCGACACAGATTATAGTGTTAATTGTTTTACTTTTCTTGTCCGCATTCTTCTCGTCTGCGGAAACCTCATTAACTACGGTGAATAAGCTCCGTATCCGAAGCCTCATGGAAGATGGTGTAAAGGGAGCCAAGCGTATCAATGATTTGATTGAGAATCCATCCAAGATGATTAGTGCAATTCTCATTGGTAACAACATTGTCAATCTGTCCGCTTCGTCTCTTACCACGACCCTTGTCATTGATTTGGGACTTAACAGGTATGCCGCGGTTGCTACCGGTATTCTGACCCTGCTCGTCCTTGTATTTGGTGAAATTACGCCTAAGACCCTGGCTACCATGTATGCGGAAAAGATGGCATTCTTTTATGCGCCAATCATCGCTCCGATGACAAAGCTTATGACACCAATTGTCTTTTTACTGAACAAAGTGTCATCGCTTCTTCTGCGCTTATTCCGTGTAGACCCAAATGCCAAGACTAAGACCATGACAGAAAACGAACTTCTCACCATTGTTGAAGTCAGCCATGAAGATGGTGTCATCGAAAGCGAAGAACGTTTAATGATTACCAATGTGGTAGACTTTGGCGACTCTTTGGCAAAGGACGTTATGGTTCCGCGTATCGACATGGCATTTGCCGAAATTGATATGACTTACGACGAACTGGTTGCCGCATTTGAAAAGGATATGTACACCAGACTTCCGGTGTATGAAGACACCCGTGACAATGTCATCGGTATTATCAACATGAAAGACGTCTTCTTTTACGAGGGTGCAAAAGAAGATTTCCATATAAAAGATTTCTTACGTACGCCATACTTTACGTACGAGTTTAAGAAAACCTCCGAGCTCTTAAGAGAGCTTAAAAAGGCAACAAACTCTCTTGCCATCGTGCTTGACGAGTACGGTGCCACTGCAGGTCTGCTTACCATTGAGGATCTGGTAGAAGAAATTGTCGGCGAAATCCGTGACGAATACGACACCGACGAAGAAGATGCGATTCAAAAGCTGTGCGATAATATATACATGATTCTTGGTACCACAAAGCTGGATGAAATTAATGAAATCTTGGAGCTTGACATCGAATCTGAAGATTACGACTCCATCGCCGGTCACGTTATTCATCTTTTGGACCATCTTCCGGTCAAGGGGGAGACCGTCACTGACGGTGGCTGCACATATAAAGTCATTGCCATGGATAAAAACCGCATTGACAAAATTAAGTTAACAATTGATCCGGACTATGTTGTTCCGGAGGAAGAAGAGTAATTTTATGATACTTACATGTAACAACATAACAAAGCATTTTGGTGAAAAGGAAATCCTGAACGGGATTTCCTTTCATGTAAATGAGAACGAAAAAGCTGCCATTGTCGGCATCAACGGTGCCGGCAAATCTACTTTGTTTAAAATCATTGTAGGGGAATTGTCTGCGGATGAGGGTGAAGTTATCTTTGCAAAAGGTACCTCCTTCGGATACCTCTCCCAGCATCAGGATTTGACTTCAGAAAATTCCATTTACAATGAACTGCTTTCCACAAAAGCCGAACTTCTCCGCATGGAAGAAACTATCCGTACCCTCGAGCAGAACATGAAGCATGCCGAAGGTGAAGAGCTTGAGCAGCTGCTCTCCTCTTACTCCCGTTTAAATCACGAGTTTGAGTTACAGAACGGCTATGCTTACCGCAGCGAAGTCGTCGGCATCTTAAAAGGTCTTGGCTTTGAAGAATCCGAGTTTGACAAGGCAATCAACACTCTTTCCGGGGGGCAGAAAACCAGAATTGCCCTCGGCAAACTCCTACTTTGCAAACCGGAGCTGATTCTCCTTGACGAGCCAACCAATCACCTTGATATGCAATCCATTGCCTGGCTTGAAACCTTTTTGGCAAACTATAAAGGTGCTGTTGTTGTCATTGCCCATGACCGTTATTTTCTCGACAAGGTAGTAACTAAGGTAGTGGAACTTGACCACACCAAGGGGCAGACTTTTATAGGAAACTACAGTGTCTATGCCGAAAAGAAAGCAAAGCAACGGGAAGACCAATTAAAACAGTACTTAAATCAGCAAAAGGAAATCAAACATCAGGAAGAAGTCATTGCAAAGCTTCGTTCCTTCAACCGCGAAAAATCCATCAAACGTGCAGAAAGTCGCGTGAAAATGTTAGATAAAATAGAACGTTTAGACAAGCCTTTGGCGGAATCTGACGGCATGCGTATCCGCCTGGAGCCTTCTGTCACCAGCGGAAACGATGTGCTGACCGTCACAGACCTTGCAAAAGCTTTTGGTGTGCAGACCTTATTTACTGACCTCTCCTTTGAAATCAAGCGAGGCGAAAAAGTCGCCATCATTGGAAACAACGGTACCGGAAAGACCACCATCTTAAAGATGTTAAACGGTATTGTCACACCGGATGCCGGTGAAATAAAGCTTGGTGTCAAGGTACACCCTGCCTACTATGACCAGGAACACCAGGTGCTCCACATGGAAAAAACGCTATTTTCCGAAATTCAGGACACCTATCCAAACATGGACAATACAGAGGTTCGGAATGCGCTTGCTGCTTTTCTCTTTACCGGAGACGACGTATTCAAGCAGATTAA
>CAZIQL010000046.1:0-19226 GCA_964541485.1 uncultured Lachnospiraceae bacterium | reverse complement strand
GAATCCGTATCCAGACCGGAAATCATTCCTGATAATCCAATTCCCATATTTTCCTCACCTTCTGCCGGAAGCTTTTCTCCGGCACCTCTTCCTTGAATTTAAAACGCTACATCCTTGTAACTTTGAAAGCTTATCTTCTTTCATCCACTAAAATTCCTGCCAGCTCCCACATCTTAGAAAGCATGTCGAGCGTCTCTTCCGGAGGAATCTCACGGATAACTTCTTCTGTGTTCTGATCAATTACCTTAATCGATACACGCTTTGTGTCTTCATGATAAGAGAATTCGCATCTGGTCTTTGATGGAACAATCTTTGCATTTACCTTGTCAATGGCATCCTTCATTTTGCCGGAAACCATTTCTTCCTTCTGAGGTTCTGCGTTTGTTCCCTTTGTCTCTGCCGACAGATTTAACGTTGCATCTGCCGTCTGCTTCTTAGGCTGTGCCGCAGTCTCCTTTGGCTGCGCTGCCTTTACCTGTGTGCTTTTGCTTGCCATATCGTTATACGCAACATTTTTTGCACCGCTGATGGATTCTAATGCCATAATATTTTCCCTGCCTTTCCTTGCAATAAGCCTGTTTCAAGTTCCTTCTTCTGCCTCAATCTATCTACTTGCTATTTATATCGGACAAAACGACGATATTCTTAATACTTTTTTTGAAAAAGGTGACCTAATCGCGACATAGACAGCACAGAAAAAAGAGATGGTTTTCCGCCATCTCTTTTCCCATTTTATTAAAACATCTTCTTTAAATCCTCGATGGACGCTCCGCCGACCACAGCTTCCTTGTTTGCTTCCTGAATCTGTACATAAATTTCCTTACGGTAAATCGGAACGGACTTCGGTGCATTGATGCCGATTTTTACCTGGTCACCCTTAATTTCAAGGATGGTAATTTCCACGTCATGACCAACAACGATAGACTCGTTTGCTTTTCTGGACAGTGCTAACATCGGCTACACCTCCTTCTTCATATTCTGGATTACATCATAAATGTTGTACTTTACCACGTACTCCGGATTTTCTGCAATTACCTGACAACCCTTCTTTGTGTCCGCATTAATGATAATCGGAGCCTTCAAGTTCGTTGTCATTTTTGTAATATCAGAAGGAACAGTCAATGTTAAGAAAATAGCAGTGCTGTCTTCCTTTAATTCTCCAAGCGGAATTAATACCTCGTCTTCCACGATCGGATTATAATCTGTCATAATATAAAACGGATTAATCACAGGGAATGCCACCAACGGTTCATCCAGACTCTGTAACCATGTTACATTGCTGCTTGCCTCTGTTTCATTGTTGTAAATCAGGGTAAATTTCTTCAGATTTTCAAACCCGATAAGACCCTCATCAAATGTAAGAATCTTTGCTTCATCCACATCAATTTCACCAAAATATCTTGTCTTAATTAACATCCTTGTTCTCCTCTCTCATTTTATAAGAAATCTAATAACGATGTCTGTACTAATTTTGCAGCCGCAGAAAGGGAAGAGTTATACACTGTCTCTGCTGAAGAATACTTGATAATGGTATCTACCAGGTCTGCATCTTCATTCTGGGACAATAAATCTTCAAAATCCACCTGCTGGTCGGAAAGTCTGCTCTCGGTCAGTTGCAGTCTCTTATATCTTCCGCCAAGATCTGCGGTCGCGATATTTAATGTTTCCTGCTCCTGCTCCGTTACGGTAATACCGCGCTGGAATGCTTCCGTCATAGCCGTAGTTTTAATGGTAAACTCCGACTTTAACTGTTCTTTGATTTCTTCCAGCTTTGCTCTCTGGTCGGTTGTAAGCGTCGTATCCTCAAGCATCTTATCGACTTCTGTCATGTTGTCTTCCACTGCCTTTACCGCATTCACTGCATTGATGATTTCATCAATCATTCTGCCGATTCCTGTGGTAAATGCATCGGAGCCCTGCGTATTTATCGTCAACTTCTGGTTGAAGTTCACTTCGTATTGAATCTGCTGGTCGGACTTGGTATATGTAATCGGCTCTGCCGCCGGATCCGTGGTGTCTGTCACGGTACAGTCAAAATAGTGTTCCGGGCGAAGGTCGTTAATATCAAAATCGTCCTTTACATACTCTACCTTGATGTCCGTCGCTGTACGGAAGGTCTCATACAGATCATCTGCCAAAATAAGCTCTCCCGTTTCCGGAATAAAGTTAATTGTACCGTCTGCCGGCTGATATGCATTCTCATCTGTTACCGAAATCGTATTGATGGTCGGATTATCCACAACGGTGCCACCCTTTGTAGTATAAGAAAGCTTGATGGTCTCATCGCTCACTCCCGTATAGGAAAGCTTAAAACGATACTTTTCTACCTTGGACGGAACTGTTGAATCCCATGCATCCAGATCATTTGGATTATATTCATTCAAATCCACGCTGTTGATGATAGTGGAGATGCGGTCAATGGAATCTGCCGTCAGCGGCTCGGAAATCTCATATTTTAAATTAGTTACTGCTTCATTAAAAACCAGACTGGTGTCCGTTTTATACCCGCTGAACACATAACGACCTGCATAGTTTGTATTTCCTTCCTGATATAACTGGCCCTTCAGCTGCTCTAAGTTAGTCGCAATCGCATCTCTGTCCTCCGCGGTCGGATAGTCATTTGCCCCCTGATTACAGTATGTATTCATAGAAGTGATAATGCTGTTTACCGTCTTTAATGCACTTTCTGTAACGTCCATCCATGCCAGCGCGTCCGGAATATTCTTTTCATAATACTGGTTCAGTTCCGAAAGACTGGTCCTAAACTTCAACGCACGCACCGCCACAATAGGATCATCCGAAGGCTTTGTAATCTTCTTTCCGGAGGAATACTGCTGTTCTAACGAACTCATCAGATTTTTATTACTGTTGATGTTATACAGCGCATTATTTGTCATCATTTTATTTGTGATACGCATAGTCTGCCTCCATTTTGCTTTCTACTGTATATTTCGGCTTAAACTCCCATTTCATTAATAAGCTTATCATAAATCTCATTCATAACCGAGATAACCTTTGCCGATAAACTGTATGCTTCCTGATATTTTGCAAGGTTCATCGCCTCTTCGTCAACGTCAACACCTGCCACAGAAAGTCTCTGGTTTGTTACTGCATTGACAATATTCAGCTGACTCTCCGCAAAGTTCTGCGCTGCCTTGGTATCGACACCGATTTCACCCACCAATGTCTGTAAAAACGATGCCGGGTCGCCCTGCTTAAACATCGTAATATCACTCTTTAGGGCGATCAGCTTATCTACAACATCTGCATTGCTCACACCGTTTACAATATCAGAAGCCGCTGCTATATTCGAAGGATTAATCATAATATTCTGGCTCACTGTAAAGGTTTCTGCCGTCAGCCAATAATAAGATGCCTGTGAAACAAGCGGATCAGAATCAAACTCCGTCATTGACTCCTCTGCTCCGAAGGAATTCAGATTATACTCCTCGTTGGTCATCCGGTTCTTCGCCGCAAAAAAGTTCACATTCGTATCACCGTTTAAGTTGACACCGGATGCATGGACCTCATTGAATGCCTGTGCAAACGTACGGATAAACTCATTCATCTGTGCACGGTAATACGGAATTCCTTTATAATTCACGGTATGACCGATGGATACCTTGGTATCCTCCGCATACTGTCTTCTTGCTTCTTCATTTAAATGGAATACATAGACATACTGTCCGTCTTCCTCTACCGAAATCTCAAAAGAAGAATACGTGTATTCTCCGTTTCCGATTTTAATTGTTCCTTCGGTCGGAATATTTAAGTCCTTAATGTCATTGATGTTGGTTGCACGGATGGTAACCTCCATAGCTCCCTCATCCACTTCATCTGCATAACCCTGCAGATTTTCGGCATTGTTTCCGTCACGCACCTCAAACAATGCTTTTAAGGTACCGGAAAGAGTGGCGCTTTCTGTATTTAAACGTTCTCCGTTATCCCAATAAATATCATATAGGCCTTCCACGTCGCACTGACTCAGTTTTTCTTCTCTCGGTCTTACCTCCAGCTGCTTTGCATCATAGCTGTCAACCAAAACATTGCCATCCAGACGTACAATATAGCTTGTCATTCCCACATTACCAACCTTTGTTTCCGTTACGGTAACATTGACAATTTCGGACAACTCATCAATCAGACTTTCTCTCTGGTCTCTTAAATCGTTTGCATTTTCCCCTCCGACTTCCACCGTGTTAATCTGCTGTGTCAGGGATGCCACCTGCTGCGCCAGGGAATTGATTCTGCTCACCTGGTTCTTCACCTCGTAATTACATTCCGTCTGTACCTGGTCAAGATTAGTGGACAGGGAATTAAAATATTCGCAAAGGCTCTGTGCATAGTTTGACAGCTGTGTCCTTACTGTCAGGTTGGCAGAATCCTTGGAAAGCTCCTGCAATGCATCATACATGCTGTCAAATGTCGTTGTAAAACCCTCCAACTCAATCTCATTTAAATAACTCTGCACTTCGTTCAGAAAATAACTTCTGCTGCTATACTGACCGTAGAGCGAATTATTGGAGCGGTATTTCTCATCATAATACTGGCTGCGCATCTGTGTAATTTCATTTACGCTGACACCGGTACCAAGCATACCATAGCGGTTATTCGTAGAAATCGGACTGTCTGCCGACTGACTGATAACCTGCCTGGAATAGCCTTCCGTCTCAATGTTTGCAACATTATGTGCAGTCACATTGAGTCCCGTCTTTGCCGCAAATAATCCGGTTGTTCCGATATTTAAGCCAAAAAATGTAGATGCCATAATAACCTCATTTCTTTGGGCACATGCCCTGTACTAACTTCTTTATCCAAGTGCATTCAGCAGATGCTCCAGCATCTCACTGACTGCATTTACGTACCTTGCAGATGCATTGTATGCCTGCTGGAAACGAATCATATTGGTCAGCTCTTCATCCGAAGAAACCGCCGTTACGGAAAGTCTCTGATTGTCCACACTGGTTACCAGACTTTCCTGGCTTTGGTAAATGTTTTTAAACTTCTCACCCTTCGTTGCCAGAGCACCAATCATTTCTGTATAGTATTCATTAAAATTATGCGCTTTATATTCATTCGGTGTCAGTGTTGCAAATGACTCCTGCCACTTTGTCAAGAGTTCATCGCAGATATCCATCCTGTAATCACCGGTCTTATCATTGTTCGAAAGAGGAATCAGGGAAGGGTCCTTTAAGATTTCCGGATTCACCTCAATCTCACCCAATGTAAACAGGCTGTAGTTGTTGTCCGGATCCTCTTCGTTGTACTTCCAGACATCAACATCCTGCCATACACCGTCTATTTCAATCGTCACACTGACAAGCTCATAACGCGACATTGACTTACGGTTAAAAAGCGCCTCACCCGGTGTGAAATTTTCATCCATGCCAACCGGAGCATTCTCTTCATCAAAAATCAGGATTGTTTCACCATCAGAGGTGGTCACTTCCTTATTTGGGCAAAGCAAATCGTTAATGGTGGTTACGATACCGTGGATTAACTGGTCAAATTCTGCCTGCACACTGACAATGGCAGAGGATTCAATCTGCAAATTATACGTATGTAATTCTTTTTCGTATTTTGCGTATGCTTCGTCATACTCCGCCTGGTATAGGTATCCGGTCTCATCTGTGTAATCTGCCTTATCCGGTGCCACAGGAATGTCGGTATATTTCCCGACAATGTTCCCTCTTACCATCAAAAGGCCCTTTAATGCACCGACATCGGTGTTTGCTTCGGTATTTGGCAACGGGTCAAAATCATAAACGGAAACATTACCATAGCTCGGCCAGTATGGCTCCATCATTCCCGTGTCATTGTCAAGAAGTCTCGTGTCCATGTGGTACACAAGGTCTTCGGAAATGAACACGTTATCCTCAAGCATTACGGTTACTACACCATCTGCATGCTCTTTGTATGTAATACCTGCAAGTCCGCCAAGCTCATCAAGAAGCAGGTTTCTGGCATCTCGGTAGTCATTGGCGTTTTCCATTCCGCTTGCCTCATACAGACGGATTTTTTCATTTAACGCATGAATCTCATCACCGATTTCATTGATACGGTCCACGTAATTCTGAATCTTTGTGTTTAAGCTGACCTGATAATCTTTCATCTGGGTATACACCATTTCGGCGCGTTCGATAAAGCTTACTGCTGTCTGGATAAAGCTGGTTCTTGTTACGATATTGTCCGGCTCTTTACAAAGCTCTGACATCGCCTCCCAAAGTTCTTCCATGGAATCCTGAAAGGCAACCCCTTCGGTTTCACCGAGGATTTCTTCCATCTCAGTCGCAGATTCATACTGCGCCTCATAGAACAACTGACGACCAAGCTCCTGACGATAGGATTTATCTAAAAACTGGTCTCTCACCTGAGTGATGGCGGCCGCCGTAGCGCCGTGGCCAATCTGCAGGTAAGAAACCGCATTACTTCCGATGGTCGTATAAAAGGAATCCGTAAGAATGGTCTGCTGACGCACATATCCTTCGGTTTCCACATTCGAGAGGTTGTGTGCTGTGGCATTTAAGCCTCTCTGGCTTACATTCAGACCGGATACGCCGGTGTATAAGCTGCTCATTAAACTCATATCAACCTCTCCTTTCATCATTCATATTGCGAGATAAGCAACTTCGAGAACTACGTTCTCTCAGTCGCGTTGCTTCGGCTGAGAAAAAGAAAAGCACTCAGGAAAAGAACTTTCCGCGTGCTTTTCCTTTTCTCAACCTTTGCTTATCCCGCAAATAAACAGCAGGGACGTCCCATGCCTTACTGCTTTGCATCAAACATCCCTGTCTGCGCGGCGGTCATATCCCACTGACCCGCATTCCTCGTATAATTATTCCCTGGCACAATCCTTGTGCTCTGGAGTAAATTCATGTTGTAGGAAATCATTTCAAGAGACTGTTCAATCAGGTTACGGTTATGTCCGTTGATTTCTGCAATGCGCTTTAATGTGTCTGTCAAATCCTTATGCAGCCTTGCAAGCGCTTCCTGCTCCTTCGGTTGTTTTGCGATTAGCGGAATCAGCTTTGGCAGTGTTAACTCGGACTGGTTCTTATTTAAGACCACCGAAATATTTTTCATAACATCGGTACGTTTTCTTTCAAAGGAATTGACCCTTGCAATTGCATCCTGCTCAATTTCTGTAATTCTCTGAATTTCCGTCAAATCGTTAGAAATAATCGCCTGTGTCTTTTTCTCTGCCACAGGAAGCAGCTCCTGATAGGCCACCAGTTCATTTTCTAAAGTGGCTATCAGTTCTTCCATCAAACTTGCCATAACGTAAAGTCTCTCCTATACCGTAAATCCGTTTAACAGCTTGTCTGCAAGTGCTCCCATAGGTACATTGTAAGTACCGTTTGCCATGCTGTTTTTCAGTTCTTCCACTTTCTCTTCACGGATGTCCGGTGCCTGGGCTACTGCCTGCTTTGCGACCTGAAGTTCTCTACCGAAACTGGAAATCTCTACAGAATCTCTTGCCGTTGTCACAGAAGAAACTCCTGCTCTCTTCTTTACTCCGTTTGCCTGATAAATCTGGCTAATCTCGGCCATAGCATCAATACGCATCATTATCACCATCCTACTCTTCTTAAAATATTGTTACAGGCTTCTCACAGCTCCTATACTCTATATATCGGAAGGGACCAAAGAATACTTTAGTCCCTCCCTGCCAATTTTGTGTGAAATTTTTACCCGTTTTTCGTCTGTTTTGTCTGAAAATAGTCAGTGAAATCAAATGTTGCAAAGTAATCCGCCGGAGTTTCTGCACGACGGATCATCTGAACGGTTCCGTCCTCTTTTAACAGCAGTTCTGCCGAGCGAAGCTTGCCGTTATAGTTATAGCCCATGGAAAAACCATGTGCACCGGTATCGTGAATAACTACATAGTCACCGATATCAATCTTTGGCAGCATACGGTCAATCGCAAACTTATCATTGTTCTCACAAAGAGAACCTGTCACATCATATTTATGATCGCACGGCAGGTCTTCCTTACCCGGAACCGTGATGTGATGATATGCACCATACATGGCAGGGCGCATTAAGTTTACCGCACAGGCATCCAGACCGATGTACTCCTTATAAATGTGCTTTTCATGAACCGCAGTCGCAACGAGCTGACCGTAAGGCGCTAACATAAAACGTCCAAGCTCTGTAAAAATCGCCACATCGTTCATGCCGGCAGGCACTAAAACCTCCTCATATGCACGTCTGACACCCTCACCGATAACAAGAATATCGTTTGGCTCCTGGTCCGGATAATACGGCACTCCGACACCACCGGATAAGTTGATAAATGTAATGTGTACACCTGTTTTTTCCTTCATTTCCACAGCAAGTTCAAACAGGGTCCGTGCAAGCATCGGATAGTAATCATTGGTTACCGTATTGCTGCAAAGGAAGGAATGGATACCGAATTCCTCCACACCCTTTTCCTTCATGATACGAAACGCCTCTGTGAGCTGTTCCTTTGTCATGCCGTACTTTGCGTCACCCGGATTGTCCATGATGGAATTGCTGACTGCATACACGCCACCCGGATTGTAACGGCAGCAAATCTTCTTTGGAAGGCCTGCCACCTTTTCTAAGTATGCGACATGCGTAAAATCATCCAGATTGATAATCGCACCAAGCTCCCTTGCCTTAACAAACTCCTCTGCCGGAGTTGCATTGGAGGAAAACATGATTTCATTGCCGACAGAGCCAACCGCCTCAGACATCATCAGCTCAGTAAGAGATGAACAGTCAAAACCGCAGCCTTCTTCCTTTAAAATCTGCATCAGAAAAGGATTTGGCGTTGCTTTTACCGCAAAATACTCCTTAAAACCTTCGTTCCAGGAAAATGCCCTTGCCATTTTCCTTGCGTTCTCCCGGATGCCCTTTTCATCGTAAATGTGGAACGGCGTAGGATACGTCTTTACCACTTCTTTCATCTGTTCTTTTGTCAAAAATGACTGCTTCATCTGACTAACTCTCCTTATGTGTTTATTCCCCTTTATTACCCCTGCAATACCTTTTACGGCAACTGAGATTCAAATGCCTCAATTGCCTCTCTGTTATACTGCTCATAATCAATGTTTAACCTTGCCGGTACCGTGCCGTTTAAGCAGGCATGCATACCGTTTAAAATACCGTCTTCACTGTCGGCAACCAGCAGTCCGTCATATTTCTTCATGAAACCGCGTGGTCCCACGATATCCGTACTAAAGCACGGAAGACCAAGTACGTCTGCTTCCACAAGTACAAGTCCAAAGCCCTCGTATAAGGAGGAAAGTACAAAATAATCACACTTCTTCACAAGAGGCATCGGATTCGACATGTAGCGCACTAAGAAAATCGCATCCGGGCAGGAGGAATTCTTTACCTGCTTTACCGTCTGGTCATACAGTACACCATGTCCGCCGACGATAATCAGACAGGTATCCGGGTCCTCCTTGTGCAGACGCTCAAAAGCACGGATTAAACGTGCATGGCCCTTCTCAGCCGAATAACGCCCCACATTGACGAACTTCTTTTTGTCGCTTTCCAAAACCTCTAACAGGCTGGCGCGCGGCACATTCATAGTAGTGGATTTATCAAACTTTAATTCCTCTGCACCACGCTCTAAAATCTTTTTATAATCCAGTACATTCTTGCAAACTACAATATTTGCAGGATGTAACTTTTTGTCCTTGCGCTTTTCGGAAATTCTTCTTGCCGGAGGCACAATATCCTCTGTCACGCACGCCACGGAATCATAGGATTTATATGCATAGCTCAACATACCGGTATTGGCAATACCGCGTGTCTTAATCTCCTGTTCCATATCATTATGTGCATAAATGGTTCTGCTGCATGGCATACTGTCCATAATGGCAATCATCTCCTCGTTGTAGCCGGAGAACTGCACCACCTTATCCACACGGCAGTGGGTCAGCACTCGGTCTGCATCTCTCTTTGCCATACGCTTTACAATGCCCTTTACCAGGCCAAACGGCAAAAGCTTTAACTCACGCCATAACATATATGGGATGATCTCGAAGAATGTTGCACTTCTGCAATGATAAAATCCCATATAGGTCACATCCTCCGGAAGCACCAGAATATCATTCTGACGTCCCTTTAAGCTGTTCATACAGAAAATAACCGCATAATTATATTTCGTTCTGTCAAGCGTATTTAACAGATTGCCCGCTGCCGTTGTCAGACCGTTCTTTTCAAATCCGCCGATATAAAGGACTACGTTCTTTTTTCCGTTATCCGGCAGGTTTCTCTGCTCAATGTACTCACTGTCTTCCCCAAAAATCACCTTACGGCAAAGCGCAGCCGTTACATTCTCATGGTCATACTTACAGAAACGCTCTAAGAAAGCGGTATCATCATACTGCTTCGGCGCATTGATTTCTTCCATCAGTTCTTCAATGGTAGCCACCTGCGGGAACGGAAGCTCATCCAGGGAAATATAAAAGCCTCTGTCCTTTGTATACTGTTCCTTGTCATACGTAAAGAGAACAATCTTGTTTCTGGTGTTTGCATAATCGAAGAAGACACTCGAATAATCCGTTACCAAAACATCGGTCGCATTTAAAAATTCATAGCTGTCAAATTCCGGCGGAAACGGATGAATGTGCTGGTACTTGTTTAAGTTGATTCCGCTGCTCACCATCGGATGCAGTCTTACATACAGCTCCTGATAATCGGAAAGCTGTTCATCCCACTGCGCCAGATACTTTGCCAGAATCTTATTGTGACCCTTGCCGTCAATCTTTCCGGTCGTACCACGCCAGGTCGGCATAAACGCAATAATCTGCTTGTCACCAAAGCCGCAGGCCTCCCGCACTTCTTCCCTTCTTTTCTTATTTAAGAAGATACAGTTTCTCGGATAACCGGTCAGCAAAAGCTTGGTGCGTCCAAAATTGGAGAGCATATAGTCCTCCACAAGACAATTCATGGTAAATTCGTTCGGACAGAGCAGGTAATCCGCATCAAAGAAATTCTTCTGCACATTACCGAGCATTGCAAAGTCATTGTTTACCTTTTTTCCGAGTGTCTTAAGCGGTGTACCGTGCCAGGTATTTAAATATACCTGCTCCGGACGCTTGATAAACATAAACCAGAAGCTTACCTCCGTGATGAGGTATTTTGCCGTAGCCATGGCACGATAGTATTCCTTTGTGTCCGTTCCGAGTACCGTTACCCTGTCATATCCTTTTACTTTTACATATTCCTGGCGGAACTTCAGCACGCTCTTTTTACCGGTCAAATATATTTTATACTCCTGATACAGCGGATTGTTATAAAACTCCTCCAGAATGGCAGCAATATTTCCGGTCGGAATCTTGCTGTCTAAGGACTCTAAGAAAATCGCCTTCTCATCAATCGGAAGATGCTCTCTGTACCAGACATACTTCTTGCGGTAAAAGTATTTGCCATCCAGTTTCTTGGCTTTGTCCAGAAGCTTTTTTGCCATCGACTTTTCACGTTGTAAAAACTGTTTTAACTTCATAATGTGTTCTCCCCCGAAACAGCCTATCGCACCTCTATCAGCGACTCAAACTGTTCCACTGCCTCCTTATTGTACTTTTCATAATCTATCTGCAGCCTTTGTGGCACTCTGCCGTTAAGACACGCCTTCATGCCTCTTACAATTCCTGCGATACTGTTATCCACAAGCATTCCCTTGTATTGGCGCATAAACTTTTCCGGTCCTGTAATATTGGTGGAAAAGCATGGAATCCCAAGAATATCCGCTTCCGCAAGCACCAGTCCGAATCCCTCATAAAAAGAAGAAAGCACAAAATAATCGCACTCCTTTAACAAAGGATACGGATTCGCCAAATAGCGGATAACAACAATCCTGTCCGCACACTTCATACCGGCCGCTTTCTGTCTTGTTTCTTCATACAACGGGCCGTATCCTCCCAGAATAATCAGATACGCTTCCGGCTCCTTCCGCAGAATTCTTTCAAATGCATCTATCAGCCTCAAATGCCCTTTTTCCGGAGAAAAGCGGCCGATCGTAATAAACTTCTTGGCATCTGACTTTAGGATTCTGCGAAGAGTTTCCTCCTCCACATTCATTTCCGTCTTTTCCTCGTCAAGCACCAGCTGTTCTTTCGAGAGGCGAAGAATCCGTTCATAATCAATTACATTTCTCGCCACTCTGAGGTTTGCTTTTCCCTTTCCGACGGCTCCTGCCGACTTTGCAAGGTCCGGCGTAACAATTGCCACCGAATCATAGGTCTGATAGGCATGCTCTAATACTTCCTTCCGGACAAAAGCTTTCTTTTTTAATTCCATTGCCATGTCATTGTGCGCATAAATGGTACGCCCACACGGCATATTTTCCATCAGAAGCGTTACCTCCTCACCATAACCATCAAACTGGATTACGTGGTCAATCCTGCAAAACTCCAGCATCCGGCGGTACTCTCTTTTGGCACGCTTATAAAGGATTTGCTTTATCACTTCATACGGGAAGGTTTTTTCCTCCTTCCAGCCGGCATATAAAATCGCATCCTGCTCCGACAGGTTGTCTACCCGGTTAAAGCCGTAATAGCCCACACCCTCAGGAAGCCTTTTTAACTCTTCCTGATTGTTTTTCAGTGCTCCCATCCGGTAATATACATAATAATTATACTTTTCGCGGTCAACACGTTCTAACATATTGTGAATTGCTGTAGTGATACCGTTTTTGGGAAATGCACCGGCATAAATCAGCACATTTTTCCTTCCGTTGTCTGAAAAACGGACTTCTTCAAGCATTGGACTGTCCACGCCCGAAAATACCTTTTGGTAAACCGCCTCAGCCATACCGTTTTTCATATGCTTACAGTACTTTTCACAAAATGCCGATGCCTCATAACCGATTTCGGTCACCATCTCTTTTGCCAGTTCTTCCGCAGAAAGTACTGTTGTAAACGGGAATTCCTCCATCGGCTGATATCTGTGCTTGTCCGCTAAAAACTCCTCTTCATCAAACGGAAACCGGATAATTTTCCGTCCGGACACCGCATAGTCCATCATAATGGCCGAATAATCCGTAATCAGACCATCCGTCGCCGATAGCATCTGGTATGGTGTGTAATCATCCGGCATTTGCACAATGTGAATCATTTCCTCTAGCTTCAGGTGTCTGCGCACCTCATACGGCACCTTAATGACAACCCGATATCCATCCGGCAGCAGCTCATCCAAACGTTTCAAATATCCGGCCAGAGTCAATGCATATTCCTTCTGTCGGGGTTCTTCATACGTACGTAACGCCGGAAGATATGCAAATACCTTCTGTCCCTCCCAGCCGTATTGCTCACGGATTTTGCTTCGGAAGCTGTCACACACAAAAACTTCGTTTTCCAGTCTTCCGGACAAAAGAACCTTTGTTGTTGCAATATTGGCAAGCATGAATTCCTTTTCCAGAATTTCCAGAGTAAAACGGTTTGGACAAAGCATATAGTCCGCTTCCAGAATTGATCTCTGGGTATTTCCAATCATGCCGTAATTTATTTTCGCACTCTTTCCTGTAACATTCACCGGTGTGGCATTCCAAAGCCGCAAGAACTTCTGCTCCGGTCTTTTGATAAATACTGCACCAAAATTATCTTCATTAATTAATGTTCCTGCCGTAGCAAGAATCCGATAATATTCCTCTGTATTAAACGTCACAAGTTCCACATTGGACATGCCGTGTTTCATGAGCCAAAGTGCACGTTCCTCCATCTGCTCCGACACACATGCTGCATATGTCCGATACTCATTCTTCTCACTCAGCATCCGGGCAAGAATCATCACGCTCTCATCCATGCCTCTGCCGTGCTGGGATTCCACAAGTACAATGTTTTTATCCACCGGATAGACTTCACACATTTCCACATAATGTTGCTCCAGCCGGTCCTGATGTGCCTTTTTTGCCCTTTTTTCTTCAAGAAGCAGCCGCTCTTCCTCTTCTTTTGCAATCACCAGCTCTTTTAATGTCTCATATCTTTTTTCTGCCGTTTCCTGCATGACAAGAAGACGCTTTGCCTGACGTTCTGCTTCTGCAACCTTTGCCTTTTTTTGGGTTTCATACTGCTTCTTTCGTTTTCTGTATTCTCTTTTCAATTTCCGCCAAATCCTGCGAAGCAGATTCATAGCTTATCTTGCCCCTTTAGTTTTATTTATGTAAATCCTGTTTGATTTTTGTGGTAGAAATACCATCCGTACGCGGCAGATAAATTACCTCACAATAATCCTTCAAGAAATCAAATTGTCCCTTCCAGTCATCGCCCATGACAAAGATGTCTATGTCATTGTCCTGTACATCGGAAATCTTCTGTTCCCAGCAGGTTTCCGGCAACACCTCATCCACATACCGGATGGACTCTAAAATTGCCTTTCTGTCCTCATAGCTGTGATATGCGGTTTTATGTTTAATGGCGTTGAATTCATCGGTAGAAAGCACCACTACCAGATAGTCACCAAGTTCTCTTGCCCTTCTTAATAAATTAATATGCCCCACATGCAATAAATCATATGTTCCATAAGTAATAACCTTCTTCATCTGTCCTTCTCCTTTTCAGACTTATTCAGAGTAAGTATAGCGCATTTCCTGATATTTTACAATCCTTCTTTCCCTTATGTTTTCTTTTGCAACTTTGAAAAAATTATGTTATAGTAAAAGGTAATGGAAACAATTCAAAGTACAAGACAAAGGAAGGTTTACTTATGGAACAATACAATGGTAGCCAAATCGTAGTACTGGAGGGTCTTGAGGCAGTCAGAAAGCGTCCGGGTATGTACATCGGAAGCACCGGCTCAAGAGGTCTTCATCACCTGATTTGGGAAATCTTAGACAATGGTATTGATGAACATCTGGCAGGCTATTGTAACCGGATTGACATCGTTTTACAGAAGGACGGCGGAATTTCTATTACCGACCACGGACGCGGTGTCCCGGTTGACATCCATCCGACGAAAAAAATCCCAACCGTGCGTGTCGTATACACGATTCTTCATGCCGGCGGAAAATTCGGAAATTCCGTTTACAAGGTATCCGGTGGTCTGCACGGTGTAGGTGCATCCGTTGTTAACGCCCTTTCCTCCAAGATGATTGTCGAAGTAAAAAAGGACGGTAAAGTTTACCGCGATACTTACGAAAAGGGCGGACATCCGACCACAGAACTGGAAAAAGGGCTTCTTCCTGTTATCGGCAAATGTACCAAGGCCGATACCGGAACCAAGGTCACCTTCTATCCGGACGACACCATTTTTGAAACTGTGGAATTTAAACCGGATATCATCACAAAGCGTCTGAAGGAATCCGCTTACTTAAACAAGGGCCTTACCCTTTATTTTAAGGATGAGATTCGCGGAACAGAAACCACCTTCTACGAAGAAGAGGGCATCAAAAGCTTTGTCTCCCATATCACAAAGACGTCCATAAAGGATGCTGATAATGCAAAGCTTTTGCTTTCGGAACCGGTCTATGTGGAGGGCACTTCCGGTGATATCGAGGTAGAGGTTGCCTTTACCTATACAAACTCCTATCAGGAACAGATTAATGCTTACTGTAACCGTATCAATGTCGTAGACGGTGGTACTCTGGTGACCGGCTTTAAAAATGCATTGACACGTATTATGAATAAGTATGCCCGGGAACTTGGCATTTTAAAAGAAAAGGATGAAAACTTTGATGGTAAGGATATCCGAAACGGTCTGATTTCCATCGTTTCCATCAAGCACCCGGACCCACAGTTTGAAGGTCAGACAAAGACAAAGCTTGGTAATACGGATGCCAAGGTTGCGGTAGAGGATGTGTTCTCCGCAGAAGTAACCAGATACTTCGACAAAAACATCGAAGAGCTTCGTGCCATCCTTGACAATACCATGAAGTCTTACAACGCAAGAAAAGCCGGAGACAAAGCAAGAAACGCCATCTTAAAGCAGTTAAATGATGTCGATACCAGAAGTAAGCTTGCCTCCTGCTCTTCCAAAAAGCCGGAGGAATGCGAAATCTACATCGTCGAGGGTGATTCCGCAGGCGGTACGGTAAAGACTGCCAGAAACCGTAAAACACAGGCTGTGCTTCCTCTTCGCGGTAAAATTTTAAACGTAGAAAAAGCACCGCTTGAAAAGATCTTAGTCAATAACGAAATCAAAACGATGATTGCATCCTTTGGCTGTGGCATCGGTGATGATTTTGATATTTCAAAGCTCCGCTATGACAAAATTATTATCCTGACCGATGCGGACGTGGACGGTGCCCATATCAGCACACTCCTGCTCACGTTTTTCTACCGGTTTATGCCGGAGCTCATCCTGTCAGGAAAGGTATACCGCGGACTCCCACCTCTTTATAAGGTGGATTACGAGGATGCCGCAAAGACAAAGAAGGCAAAGCAGTCCCGGTACCTCTTCAATGATTTTGAATTAGAAAAGTTCCGTAAGGAAGGACATAAAATTCTTGCCCTGCAACGCTACAAAGGTCTTGGTGAGATGGATGCGGACCAGTTATGGGAAACCACCTTAAATCCGGACAGCCGGATTTTGGCTCAGGTATCCATTTCTGACACCGTAGAAGCAGACGAAGTAACCACTCTTTTGATGAGTAATGCCGTTCCGCCACGACGTGCTTTCATTATTGAAGAAGCAAAATATGCGAAGCTGGATGTATAGCAATTTGTCCTAAGGAGAGAAAGATACGATGAAAACAACGACTACAGAACAGATGATACAGCTTGATTTTGCGGAGGAAATGAAAACCTCCTTCCGTGACTATGCCATCAGCGTTATTATTGACCGAGCTCTGCCGGATGTCCGCGATGGATTAAAGCCGGTACAGCGAAGAATTTTATACGCCATGACCGAACTTGGTCTGGACCCAAAGAAGCCACACAGAAAGAGTGCCCGTATCGTAGGTGATACGATGGGTAAATATCATCCGCACGGCGACTCCTCCATTTATGATGCACTGGTGCACATGTCCGAAGAATTTTCCCTGTCGATTCCTTTGATTGACGGACACGGAAACATCGCTTCCATCGACGGCGACCCAGCCGCTGCCATGCGATACACCCAGGCAAGACAATCCGAAGGTGCGATGACAATGCTTGACCACTTGGAAAAAGGCCTCGTAGACTTTTTACCAAACTTTGATAACAGTGAAAAGGAGCCTACGGTTCTTCCTGCCATGCTTCCAAACCTGTTAATCAACGGCACCACCGGTATCGCTGTAGGTATGGCAACGAATATCCCGCCGCACAATCCGGGCGAAGTCATTGACGGTGCCATGGCTTACATTGACAATCCGGACATTACGCTTGAAGAACTGATGACCTACATTCCGGGACCTGATTTCCCGACCGGCGGTCAGATTATCAATGCGGATGCCATTCCGGGCATCTATGCTACCGGCGAAGGCAAATTAAAGGTACGCGCAAAGACAGAAATCGAAAACGGCGAATACGGCAAGAAAAACATTGTCATTACCGAAATTCCTTACACAAGCGCAGGTAATAAAACAAGGCTTGTGGAAAATCTGGTTGATCTGATGAAGGACAAGGTATTTGAAGAAATCGGTGATGTCAGGGACGAATCCTCCAAGGATGTACGAATTGTCGTTGAAGTAAAGCGTGACCGTGACACAGAAAATTTGTTAAATGGTTTGTTTAAGAAAACAGGCCTCGAGGATACTTACTCCGTCAATCTCCTTGCTGTAAAGGAACAGCAGCCGATTGTTTTTAACTTAAAGTCTTTGTTAAAGGAATTCGTGGAGTTCCAGGAAATCCTTTATACAAAAGAATACGAGCATATGCTGAACAAAGCAAATGACCGTTTAGAAATTGTCGGTGGTTTAATCCGTGCGGTTGACGTTATCGATTTGATTATCGAAGTGCTCCGCGGCAGTACCTCCGTAAAGCAGGCCAAGGCCTGTTTAACTTCCGGTGATATCACAGACATTAAGTTTAAGTCAGAGATTTCAAAGCGATTGGCCGTTCAGTTTGATTTTACCGAGCGCCAGGCAGATGCCATCCTTGCCATGCCGCTTTCCAAATTAATCGGTCTTGAAATCATCAAGTTACACGAGGAAAGCGATACTCTTCTTAAGAACATTGCTGCTTATAAAAAGGTGCTTGGCTCGAGGAAGGAACTGCACAAGGTAATCAAAAAGCAGTTACAGGAATTCCGTGTAAAATTTGACCGTCCGAGACGTACCGAAATCATCCAGGCGGAAACTGCAAATTATGTGGTGGAAGAAAAGATCGAAGACATCGTTGTGATGATTGATAAATTCGGTTACACCAAGTCCTGTGATGCGGCTACCATCGCGCGAATGGGCGAGGATGCATTAAAGGAATTCCCTCATATTGTTAAGATGAAGAACACCGACCGTATCTGTGTTTTCACCGCAGAGGGCAACATGTATCAGGTAAAGGCTTCCGCTATTCCAAAGGGTAAACCAAAGGACAAGGGCGTACTGATTCATACACTTTGTAAAGTCGGCAAGGAAGATATCATCCTATATGCAGGCTTTGAAGAATTATTTGAATCACAATTATTGTTTGTTACCAAATCCGGTTTCATTAAATTGGTTTCCGGTATTGAATTTGATACCAACCGCGCCGCTATTGCAGCCACAAAGCTCATGGATGGCGATATTTTGGCTGGTCTTACCAGACTCTCTGCCAAAGAAGTATTATCCGGCACACAGAAGGTTATTCTTTATACCGCTGCCGGACTTTCCCTCGGCTTCCCATTAGAGGAGGTACCGGAGCTTAAGAAAACCGGAAAGGGCGTCAAAGCCATTTCCCTCGAAAAGAACGACACCGTAGCTTATGCAACGAGCGTCGGACCAAACACCGAAACGTTCTCTTACCGAGGCAAAGACTATTCCGCAAAGAAGGTCAGAAACCGTAAGCGCGGTGCCAAGGGCCAGAAGGCAACGCTGTAATTGGTAAATAGCGGTTTCTTCCCACCCGAAAGACGGGGCCAGTCTCACTGTATCGGCATATTACTTCGTAACATGCCGATATGGAAGCTCCGTGCATGTGTCGGCGCACCCGGTTCTTATCCGGCGCCAGCGCGTTCTGTAAAAAAACATGCAACAAGCACCCGTACCACTCTGACTGTCCGTGCTTTTGATAGGCAGGAATGGAAGAACCAAGAGCCGACTGTTTGAGGCGGGGTGGGGGAAAAACAAAAAAAAGATGTCACGAAAAGGGGCTGTAAAAAAACAGTCATAAAGAAAAGTCGCTGTAGGCATAGTGCTT
>CAZIQL010000045.1:0-19939 GCA_964541485.1 uncultured Lachnospiraceae bacterium | reverse complement strand
CATTTGGTAGTCCCGTAGCATTTTTTATGACTGTTTTTTTACAGCCCCTTTTTCGTGACATCTTTATATGCTTTTATTTTGCCCCGCCGGGTTTCGGGCTTGGTTCTTCTGTTCATGACTGCCGTGAAAGCACGGACAGGAAGCCAGTGGTCCGAGTGTGCCTATTGCGTTTTTTACGGAATGCGCTGTCGCCTTATCAAAAGAACCGGGCGCGTGACACATTTACTCCACTAAGAGATAGATTGCACCGATTCTGTCAATCTCATCACCGTAGTGGCCGTGGAAACCTGCAATACCATAACCTTCAGGTGCAGTATAAGTTGTGCTGTTACCGGACTTATATGTGCCGCCTTCGATTACGTTGCCAAGGTTCGTAACGAGCTTCACATAAGATACTCTGTATGTACCGAATAAGCTCTTCTTTACCTTGCTTACTGTCATGGACGTGATATATTCACCTTCTGCAAATGTATATGTCTTTGCTGTACCGCCTGTTCCACCTGCAGATGCTGTAGTATCACCATATGTCATGGAAACGCCGTCAACTCTGGTCCCTGTACGGATAGTTACGCTGTCAGGGAATTCCATATTCATTTCTTCAACAAAGCTGAATGCTGTGCCGCTGCCACCGCCGTATGTATCACTGTACTGAATTCTCTCATTTAATGTGTAAGAGAAGGTAGCTGTGATTGGGTAATGGTCAGATAACTGAGCACCGTTTTCATCTGTAAACATAGTATCTAATAAGTCATAAGATAATGCAGTCAGTTCTACACTTGCACCGCTTCTGTACCAGATCTTATCTACTACTTCGAAGTCTCCGCTGTTTAAGTTGTTCCAATCCTGTAATGCATCACCGTCTGCTGGAACATCACCGTTTCTCTTTAAGTCAATCCATGGGTCTGTTAAACCACAGGTTTCAAGAACTGCTGTCTCGAAGTTATCGCCTTCTCTTGTGTAACGGGAGTTGGTATCACCGATAACAATAACTGCTCTGCCGGTGGAGTATTCCTGAATCATCTCTGCAAGCTGTATCATGTTGGAACGTCTTGCTGCTAAAGAGTCTTCATCACAGTCAGCATCTGTATGGATATCATATACATCAATAAAATAGCCAGGTGCAATTTCAATTGCTGTATAAAGGATTCCCTTTGGTGTTAACTGATCTGCACCATTGTTAATCAGACCATAGCTCTCGTCCCATTCCACACGCTTTTCATTGTAAATCGGGAACTTGGAGAAAATGTTCATACCATCACCCAGAGGCACATTGCCGCTGTGATCCGTCTGGTAAACCAATTCTGTAATCTCAGAAACCAATTCATCATGATAAGCGAAGTCTTCCTGTACACTTACAATGTCAAAATTGTCAAGTAAAGGACTGATCTTTACTGTGTTAGTAGCAGGATCGCCACTGGAAAGAATAGCAGGAAGACCTGCTACATTCAAAGATAATACGCTGAAGGTGTTATCCTCTTCTGCCTTTACCTGTGCAGGTGCGGTGTGTGCAACACCAACTACCATGAGCGCCGCCATAGCGAGCGCAAGTACCTTTTTCACTTTTCTCATAAACATGCTGTCTCCTTCTCTGCCGCCGGCACAGAAAAATCCGTTCACTCCCGAAGATGGTCCGGCATATATTCATCTTCTTCTTGCAATATTATTCTACAATATCCTTTGGTAAAATGCAACAATTTTTCATCTTGTATACATTACTTTTTTGTTTATTTTGTTGTGCGCTTTTATTAAGTTACTATTAATTTCTTGTCGCTTTTGTACATCTTTTCCATTTAAAAATACTATTTTTCCGTCATTTTTGCCACTTTAACCATCCTGTAAAGTTTCCTGTTTGCATGTTAACTTAACATAAACTGGTGATAAAAAACGTCCGCAGAATACATTCTCTACTACCAAGCTGAGATTGTATCACTGCGGACGCTAAGCATCAATTTACGTTTTTACTTATTTTCTCATTGAAATCCGGCATTTTTTAGTCTTTATTTCTAAGAATTCCGAGAATCGTTTTCATGTTAATCTTCTGACCGGTGTAGAGCACCATTCCTTTGTAGATTCTTCCCGACAACATAATGATAAGAAGCGAGAACACCAGCAGGATTACTGTCGAAAGAATACCCTGTCCGATACCGATTGCTCCTGTCAGCAAATCCACCGGTACGCAGAACGGAATAGTAAACGGAATGTTTCTTGCCACCGCAAGAAGTGCATCATTTTCCATCAGGGTGCCGAAATAGCAGACAATCCAGCTGATTACAATCGGAAGGGTAAAAATGCTCTGCGTGTTTGCCGCATCCTCCGGACGGCTCACCATACTGCCGGACATGCCGGACAATACACAGTAAAAGAGGAATCCAAAAGCAAAGGTAATCAGTGCAAGCACAACCGAAACAGGAGAAAATGCACTTTCACCAATGTTTTCCCGCAGAAATGTAAGCATTACCTGCATGCTCTGGTTCGCATCCGGGTACAGGATGCCTCCAATGATATTTCCGCCAATCAGACCGAGCACCGCTGCCAGCACCCAGATTAGAAACTGTTGCAACGCCACCGCCACAATCGCAAATACCTTTCCGGCAAGCAGTCCGTACGGATGCAGGGAGGTTAAGAGCGTTTCCATCAGTTTTGAGGTCTTTTCTGTGGAAACCTCCCGATTAATGTTCTGTCCATAGAACAAAAGCAGGAAATAAAGCACCAGACCAAAAATTGCAGGAGCAAGGTACTGAATCAGGTAGACCACAACATTCTGTGCTTCCCCGGCATCGCTGACACTCAGCATTACATCTTTGGTAAGCTGGCCAATCTGGAATTCGCTCAGACCGCTTTTTGCAATAAGTGCCTGTTCTACCGCAGTTGCCACGATTTCTGCAACCTCCATTCCCTCTTCAATTTCAATTGCCGAGGTGGACGGAACCACAGCGCGCACTTCAATAATATCTTCTTCTTTTTCAATCACAACCCCGATGGCAAAATCACTGGTTGTCGCTGCTTTTATTTTCAGCTCTTCCTCCGTCATTCCGGTCACATACACCGGTCGCAAATCCGGGAAATACCCGGTATCATATGCCGGAAGGCTCGCAGAAAACTCTGCCTCATCCAAAAAAACGCTACCGGTAAGATCAAGGACATACGCTTCTTCTACCCAGTTAAAGTAGGAAGCTTCTCCCATTTCCTCTTCCGGTTCTTCCGGCTTTGCGGCAAGCACCGAAAGCCACATGGTCAGTCCCAGAATAATCACCGCAATCAGAGCGGTTACCCCGATATAAGACTTGGACTTCATATTCTGTCCGTAAGTAAAGGAAAATACCTTTTCCCAGCCTCTGAACTTCTTCATTTACGCTGCCTCCTTTACTTTTTTATTCTTTTTTACCATGGCAAAGACTTCCTTCATCTTAATTCTGCTACCCGTATGTAAAATCAGGCTTTCGTACACCTTTGCCACAAACATAAACATCAGGACCACCGAAACGAGAAGCACTGCAATTGCAATCACAGCAGTCAGCACATCCGCCTTTCCGACAAGCAAAGCTCCCGGGAGCAAGAATGCGGAGGACAACGGAAAAATCAGCGCAAAGGTCACAAATGCGTTGTCACCGATGCCCATCAGACTTCCTGCGGCTCCCATTCCAATATAAGCACCAATGAGTGCCGTCACCGTAAAGAGCATCAGACTGTCGTTTGCCTCCTCCAGACGGCTTGCCGTAGCACCGCAAAGTCCTGCCAGAGTTGCATATAAAATCAGACCTGTGCCTGCAGTCAACAGACCAAGAATGATGTTTCCAAGATTTAAATTTGCCAGAATTTCCGGAGTCAGGAACTGTGTAACCGCGTTCGTTCCGGTCCCGGACACTGCTGCACCGATTTTTGTAGAAACAAAACCGCCAAGCAGCATAATAACCATCTGTAACATCACCGTCACAAGCATGGCAAGTACCTTACCCACAATCAGTGCCAGCGGCCGGATGGAGGTCAACAGATACTCAATAACACGAGAGGATTTCTCCTGCACAATCGAAGTGGCCACCTGCGTGCTTGCCATCACGCTCACCATCAGAACCACAAACAATACTCCGTATACAAACCAGTACTCACTGTCGGAAATCGAGGTATCCTCCAAAACCAGCGCACTCTCCGTATCCACAACACTTGCCGATGCAACAACACTGGTCTTTAAAAATTCCATCTGCGCATCTGTCACACCAAGCGTTGCAATCTTTGCCTTTGTATAAGCATTTTCCACAAACTGGCCCAGCTGCTGCAGCTCAAGCATCGTAACATCGCCTTCCGGCGCACGCAGGAACTGGATGTAGCAATACGCTTCATCCTCTGCCAGATAGAGAATCACTGCATTGGTCTCTTCCTCGCAGATGCGCCTTTGCACCACATCCATGCTCTCATTCGCACTTTCAAACACGATGTGGTCATAACCCTCCGTCAGCTCTCCCGCCATATCAAGATTGCGGTACATTGTCATATTATATAAGTAAACCTTTTCTACCGAGCTTTCTTCCGGCCCGGTCTGCGTCTCACTGAATAAAAAGATGTTCATAAGCGGCATGGAAATTAAAATAATCGCCAGCATGATAATCAGAGAGACGCGGTAGGATTTGCTCTTTACCGTCTGCGTAACCGTAAACGTAAAGACATCCCTCCATCCTCTCAAACTATCTTTCTTCATTGTCGTCGCCCACCTTTTCTACGAAAATTTCATGTAAAGACGGCTCTCTGAGCTCAAACTTAACCAAAGGTATGTTCTCTGTCATCAGTTTGCCAAGGAACTGTCTTGCCTGCTGCTCATCCCGCACCTTTAAGTGATGCTCGCTCGGAGTCTTTGCAACAACCTGTAAGCCGAAATCCGTTATGTAATCCGTAATATCAGAATCGCTCTTTACAAACAGATTCACTCTTCCGTAGCTCTTCTTAATTTCATTTAAATTCCCCTGCAATACTGTCTGACCACGGTTTAAAATCGTAATATCAGAGCAGAATTCTTCGATGGTCGGCATCTGATGGCTGGACATAATCAGATATTTTTCCTTTGCCATCTCCTCACGGATAATCTCCTTAAACAGGTCGGTGTTGACCGGGTCAAGTCCGCTGAGCGGCTCATCCAAAATCAGAAATTCCGGGTCAGAAATGAGGGCTGCCATCAGCTGGATTTTCTGCTGATTACCCTTGGATAACTGATCTGCCTGATTGGCTTTGACTTTCTTTCCCTTCACTGTCTTTGGCGGGAAGATATACTCCTCCACCTGAAGACGCTCTGCCCAATATTTGATGCGCTCCATAGCTTCCTTCTTTGGCACCTTCTTTAAGGTTGCAAAATAAAGGAGCTGGTCAAGCAGGGAGTACTTTGGATACAGACCTCTCTCCTCTGCCAGGTAACCTACATTCAATTCTGCTGCCGAAAACGTTTTCCCATTCCAGAGCACTTCACCGCCGTTTTTGGCAAGCATGCCGAGAATCATCCGGATGGATGTCGTCTTTCCGGCACCGTTCGTTCCAAGCAGGGCATACACACCCGGCTCTTCAATAGAGAAGCTTAAGTTGTCCACAACTGTTTTCTCTCCGTACATTTTTGTTAAATTTTTCACTTCAAGCATATCATTCTCTCCTTTTCCCATAGGTACCTTTATTTTGTCACTCTACCGCAATAAAGTCAACCACTTTGTTCCTAAATTAATCTGATTCTAATATTTCCGCATTTTCTGCCCATACTAGAAAACAGCAGTTTTTGTTCCCGCCACAGTTCTTGCCCTTTTTGTGCAAAGTTACTAATTTTCTTAATTTATTGAGAATTTATTCACCCTTTCGTACATTGACAAGTTCTGTTTCAAAATGCTATATTATTTATGGTTTCTTGTGAACCGTTTTTCGGTTCATATGGCGTGGACGTCACGTTTTTAGAAAGGAGTACAACAAAGATGAGAGAAGAATGGAACAATTTTATCAGCGGCATCTGGGTAAAAGAAATCAACGTGCGTGATTTCATCCAGACGAATTACCATCCATACGAAGGTGATGAATCCTTCTTATGTGATGCAACCGAAAACACAAAAGAATTATGGGCACAGGTTATGGAACTTACCCGGCAGGAAAGAGAAAAGGGTGGTGTGCTTGATATGGACACCAATATTATTTCCACTATCACTTCCCATGGTCCTGGTTATTTAGATAAAGAGAAGGAAACCATCGTAGGCTTCCAGACAGATAAGCCGTTTAAGCGTGCCCTGCAGCCAAACGGCGGTATCCGTATGGCAGTAAAAGCATGTCAGGACAACGGATATGAGGTAGACCCAACGATTGTTGAATTTTACACCAAACACAGAAAGACACACAACGCGGGTGTATTTGATGCTTATACACCGGAAATGCGTGCCTGCCGTTCGAGCCATATCATTACCGGTCTTCCGGATGCCTACGGCCGCGGTCGTATCATCGGTGACTACCGTCGCGTAGCGCTTTACGGTGTTGACCGTCTCATCGAGGACAAGCAGCACCAGAAGGCAACCACACGTAAGACGATGTACTCGGATGTTACCAGAAACCGTGAGGAATTTTCCGAACAGATTCGTGCTCTGGAAGAGTTAAAAGAGCTTGGTCAGATTTACGGTTTTGATATTTCAAAGCCTGCAACCAACGTAAAGGAAGCCATCCAGTGGACCTACTTTGGTTACCTTGCTGCCATCAAGGAACAGAACGGTGCAGCAATGTCGCTTGGACGTACCTCCACCTTCCTTGATATTTATGCGGAGCGCGACCTTGCAAACGGTACTTTCACAGAAGCAGAAATTCAGGAATTTATTGACCACTTCGTTATGAAGCTTCGTCTTGTAAAGTTTGCAAGAACTCCGGAATACAATGCATTATTCTCGGGCGATCCTACCTGGGTAACCGAGTCCATCGGCGGTATGGGTATTGACGGACGTTCTCTGGTCACTAAGATGTCCTACCGTTACCTGCATACCTTAAAGAATTTAGGCACTGCTCCGGAACCAAACCTGACTGTTCTCTGGTCCACCAGACTTCCTGAAAACTTCAAGAAGTTCTGTGCAAAGACCTCCATCGAGTCCTCTTCCATCCAGTATGAGAACGATGACTTAATGCGTGTAACACATGGTGATGACTACGCCATTGCTTGTTGTGTATCCTCCATGAGAGTCGGCAAGGAAATGCAGTTCTTCGGTGCACGTGCAAACTTAGCAAAGTGTCTCCTCTACGCTATCAACGGCGGTATCGATGAGGTTTCCAAAAAGCAGGTTGGTCCGAAGTTCCGCCCGATTACAACCGAATATCTGGATTATGATGATGTCTGGGATAAATATAAGGATATGATGCAGTGGTTAGCAAAGGTTTATGTCAATACCTTAAACATCATCCACTACATGCATGACAAATACAGCTATGAAAGATTACAGATGGCTCTTCATGATAAGAATGTGACCCGCTGGTTTGCAACCGGTATTGCCGGACTTTCCGTTGTGGCCGATTCCTTATCTGCCATCAAGTACGCAAAAGTAAAAACCATCCGTGATGAGAACGGTGTCGTTGTAGACTATGAAATCGAAGGCGACTTCCCGAAATACGGTAATGACGATGACCGCGTAGATGATATCGCTTACGATGTTGTCCATACCTTTATGGGCTATATCGGCGGTGTACACACCTACCGTGGCGGTATCCCTACCACTTCGATTCTCACCATCACATCAAACGTAGTATACGGCAGAAATACCGGTTCCACACCGGACGGAAGAAAGGCCGGCGAGCCATTTGCTCCGGGTGCAAACCCAATGCACAACCGTGACACCCACGGTGCCATCGCATCCTTAAGCTCCGTATCCAAGCTTCCGTTTAAGGATGCCCAGGACGGTATTTCCAATACCTTCTCCATCATTCCGGATGCTTTGGGTAAGGGCGAAGATGTCTTCTTCTCCGGCGATTTGGAAGTAGAGGGCATGAAGTTAGACTAGATTTGATAAATAAGGAGGAAAACATTATGTCAGTAAATGACGCACAGATTGATAACCTCGTGAATATGTTAGATGCCTATGTAGAAAAAGGCGGACATCACTTAAATGTCAACGTTTTCTCCAAGGAAACACTCCTGGATGCACAGGCACATCCCGAAAAGTATCCTCAGCTCACGATCCGCGTTTCCGGATATGCTGTTAACTTCAACAAGTTAACCAAAGAGCAGCAGGACGAAGTAATCTCCCGTACATTCCATGAAGGAATGTAAACAAGGGCGGATTCACTCAATTGAAACTTTTGGAACTGTAGATGGACCGGGCATCCGATATGTGGTATTTTTCCAAGGATGCCCGTTTCGTTGTTTATACTGCCACAATCCGGACACCTGGAAGGCAGAAGGCGGTCAGCTGATGACTGTCGATGAGCTCCTTACCGGATTTGAGAAAAACGCTTCCTTTTATAAAAACGGCGGCATTACGGCAAGCGGTGGAGAACCGCTGCAGCAGTTAGAATTCTTAACCGAACTGTTCCAAAAGGCAAAGGATAAGGGAATCCACACCTGTCTTGATACCTCCGGAGCTGTCTATCATCCGTCAAAGAAAACAGAATACGAGACGCTGCTCTCCTACACAGACCTTGTGCTGCTTGACATCAAGCACAGCGATTCCCCGGAGCACAAAAAACTGACCGGACATACTACAGAAGCACCGCTTGGATTTGCGTCTTTACTTTCTGAATTGAAGATTCCTATGGTCATCCGTCACGTTCTGGTACCGGAGATTACCGACACGCCGGAGCAACTGACCAGGCTCGGAACCTTGATGAAGCAGTTTCACAATTTAGTTGGTCTTGAAGTGCTCCCATTCCACCAGATGGGCACCGCAAAATATGAAAACCTCGGCATCCCGTATCCTTTAAAGGAGATTCCTTCTCTCACCAAAGAAGATGCAAAAAGAGCACGGAAGGTTATTTTAGAGGCATATTATTATGATAAATAAAGTAAAAATTGTCCGGTTACACTGTTGTTTGTATCTATGGATATTTTCTCACTGAAAAGTATCTGTAGAGAAGATTTTTTTCCATAGATACAAAATGGAGCATGATGTGGTATCAGTTTTTCTCTTTCTTTTTCTTATCAAGCAGAGAAATAACAATCACAAGAAGAATCGGGAAAATAATGGCGCTGATGATACCGGCTTTTAAATTCCCACCTAAAACATCTGCTACCGTACCGACAATCGTCGGTCCCGAAGAGCAGCCAAGGTCACCTGCAAGCGCAAGAAGCGCAAACATCGCGGTACCACCGGCAGGCAGGGAAGAAGATGCAAGGCTAAAGGTTCCGGGCCACAGAATACCAACAGAGAATCCACAGACCGCACAGCCGATGAGACCAAGTGCCGGATACGGAGCAAAGGTTGCAAGAACATAACATGCCACACATAACACACCGCTTCCGATCATCGCCGCGTGCAGACTGATTTTATCCGCCATCTTTGCATACAGGGCACGGGACGTTCCCATGAGGGTTGCAAACAGACACGGACCGGCAAGGTCACCAATCGTCTTTGATACCTTAAGACCGGACTCTGCAAAGGCAGAAGCCCACTGGCTCATGCCCTGCTCCGATGCTCCGGAGCAAATCATCAACAGAAACAAAATCCAAAACATCTTGTTTTTCAACAATTCCCGCATACCCATACCGGTGCCCTCTTCTACAGGAGCAGAAATAGGAACCATGGAAAAATAGAACGCATTCCCCAAAGGAATCACTGCCCAAATGACTGCAAGCACTCTCCAGTGCTCAATCCCAACAAAAGTAAAGAAAGCCGTACTCGCAAGCACTACAAATACGTGTCCCCAGCAGTAAAACGAATGCAGCAGACTCATTGCTGCTTCTTTTTTTGTAGTCGGACATGCTTCGACAATCGGACTCACCAACACTTCCAGAATACCGCCTCCGATGGCATAGCACACAATGGAGAGCACAATACCAAGATACGGCGGCAAAAGCTCCGGTAAAACAGCAAGTCCGACCAGACCTGTCACCGCAAACAGATGTGCCGCTACCATCGATGTACGGTATCCGATTTTATCAATAACCTTTGCAGACAGAAAATCAACGGTTAACTGCACACCAAAATTGATGGTTACCAGAAGTCCGATTTGTCCCAGACCGATTCCGTACTGATTCTGAAACGTCAGGAATAAAAGCGGTACAAAGTTGTTCACGATGGCCTGCGTGATGTATCCAATGTACGAGGCATAGATGGTATGTCCGTAATTATTTTTTATCTTTTCTCTCATTTTCTCCAAAAATAACTGCCGCAAATGGCTTGCGGCAGTGTATCTCCTTTATGTAATTAGTCTCCCTGTTCTTCTACCGGCGGCATAAATTTGTAAATGCCGTTGGCAATACCCTGTGCCAAGAGCTTTTGGTATTCCGGATCAAAGAGTTTTTCACATTCCTCATTGTTTGAAATAAAGCCACACTCTACGATAACTGCAGGAACATTGGACTTATTTAACACAAGCAACGTATTTCCTACCTTGTTCTCTCTTTGTCTTGCTCCTGTCAAAGCAACTGCTTCCTTTGCAATATACGCAGCAAGCTCCTTGCTTCCGTCTTTGCGTTCATTGCAATACCAAACCTCAAGACCATTGGCACTCTTTGCCTCTGCAGCATTCAAATGAATACTGATATATAAATCCGCTCCGGCCTCTTCTGCCATCGGATTACGGTCATCGTTCTGAAGCTTTGTAGTCGGTGTCAGGTCATCTTCACGGGTCATAAAGGTATCATAGCCCATTTCTTCCAAGATATCACGAAGAAGAAACGCAATCTGCAAATTCGCATCCGCTTCATTTACACCCAGTTCGTCATTGACACTGCCGCCATCCTTACCGCCATGTCCCGGATCAATCGCTACCATTACCGGAACCGGTGTTGGTGTTGGCGTATTGGTTGGTGTTGGCGTATTGGTTGGTGTCGGCGTGTTCGTCGGAGTTGGGGTCGGTGTGTTGGTCGGTGTCGGCGTGTTTGTCGGAGTTGGGGTCGGTGTATTGGTTGGAGTCAGGGTTGGAGCCGGCGTATTCGTGTTAGTCGGCACCAAAGACGGTGTCGGACTCTCTGTCGGAAGCCCTGAATAATCCGGATTTTCTACTCCCGGCATCGTCGGATTTGGTCCATAGGTCGACTGTCCCTCACTGTTTTTCGCAATCGCAACTATCACACCCGTTATTATTAACCCAGCCACCAAGGCACAAGCTATCCCAAACGTCAAAACCTTACGTCTGTATTGCTTTTTCATGAGTTCTTTTCTCTGCACCAATATGTTATGGTCCATCTTTGTTTTCCCCTGTAAAAATTATTTCAAAATTATTAACCACTGTTACATTATATATAAGTAATTCTCTTTTTACAAGACAATTCTTG
Organism: uncultured Lachnospiraceae bacterium; assembly: GCA_964541485.1. Lineage (GTDB taxonomy): Bacteria > Bacillota > Clostridia > Lachnospirales > Lachnospiraceae > SIG299. The sequence goes on along the minus strand of CAZIQL010000045.1, from coordinate 8,517 downwards.
ATTTTTAAACACAATTCATGTATGATATCTGCTCGGAAGCTGTATTGGAACCGCAGGCTACTTTAATGAAATAATTTGTTCTTCCAGCAGCGGGAACGGTGCCGGTCCCAGGCTTAAAACAACGTCATAAAAACGTGTGTCACTGTATGCCTCGCCCCACGTTTCTTCTGCTGTTTTCTGTAAGTCAACGAATCCCATGTATCCCACAAAATAGCTCAAGTAGTTGGATGGCTCTGCCACCACATAATCAAAAATTCTCTCTGCCGCCTCTCTGCTTCCAAGACCGTAGGAATATAAGAAATCTTCCACTTCATCTGCACTCCAGCCGTAGTAATGCACGCCGATATCAATTGCCGCATGGATTCCCATGATGGCAATGGAATTATACTTTAACACCTTGGCAAGATTTTCATCCAGACCACCCATCTCATATGCCAAAAACTCCACATACTGTGCCCAGCCCTCCGAATAACCGGAATAGCTGAACAGGTTGCGTACCAACGGCAATTCCTTGGATGCGGTGTAAACATTCTGATATAAGTGTCCCGGGAAGCCTTCATGCGCCATAGTCACATAAAGCTCGCCACTCTCATATGCCGGATTAATATAGATGATATTGTTTGTATAATCATCCAACGGCGGTGTCAGGTAGAATGCCGGACTCATATGCTCCTGCATGGACGGATGCACATACTTAATCTGATATGTCACATCCGGCAAATCCGGAAATACCTCCGCAATCTTTTCCTGTAAATCGATTAAAATCTCTGCCGGGTCCGTTTCGCAAAACTGATAGTCGTTCCACTTTTCTTCAATGGACGGATCTGCCTGCATTACCACTTGCATATTCACAATCGCCTCATAAATTGTCTGCGGAATCGCAACTGCAAGCTCCGGAACCGACAGCCCCGAACCGGTAGCCACATAGGTTAGGTACTCATAATATTCTTTTCCGTCTTCATAAAAACAAAGACCAAGTTCATTCGTTCCGGTCCCTTGAAGTGCAGATAACCCATCAATCAACAATTGATAAGCGCCCACCACTTCTGTCACAATCAGCTCTTTATTCTTTTTGCTGTATTCCTCTTTCTGGGTATCCGTCAGCCATGTCACATCCGCAATCTTTGCCTCAAACACTTCAATCATATAGTTTTCTTCCGGATTTTCAATGAACTGTCTGCACTGGTCCAAAATATCCTCAAGCGTTGTATCCGACATAAAAAGTCCGGCTTCTGATTTCTTCTGTTCAAACGCGACCATACTCGCATACGTATCATCAATGACACAAAGTAAATCCAGATAATCCACCACATCCTGCTCCCTGCGGAATGCGTACTCCGCCAACAGTACCGGAAGCTGTGCCTGATAACCGGTGGTCGGTCCGAAAAACTCTGTATAAAGAAGCAGCTCTTCTGCCGCAAGCTCCGTATCAATGTAGTCCATTATGATATCATAGGTAAACTGCTGTTTTGCCGTCAGCTTATCATACTCAAACTCCTCAAATACCGTCTTTAACTCACGAAGGGAATCATAGGACGAAGCCATGCTCTCATAGGAAGCATCCCCCAGGCTGATGTCATACTCTGTAATCCCAAAATTTTCAGGATACGCCAATGTATAATGAAGATTGATGGTGTTTCCGGAAATATCACTCAAAAACAATTCTTCTGTAAACGCGTCAAATCTTGCAACGTCCTCCGGCACCGGGGTTGACGTTTCTGTCTCCTGCGGGACTTGTGTCAGGCTCTCCGTCGGATTTGCCGGCATACCCGTTTCCTGTGGTGTAACAGAAACCTCCTGTGCTCCTGTCGGTGTCGGCTTTACCGCCGGACGCTCGTTATTGTTACAGCCGGAAAACAGAAGCACGGCAAGAAGTAATGCCATTCCTACGTACTTTACATTTTTTCTTTTCATATTGTTATTCTCCTTCTTTTGTTTCCGTTTTCCTCATTATATCGAATTAACGTAATAAAATCAATAGAAAGCGGCAAGACATCGTCCTGCCGCTTTTTTATCTTAAAACCGATTTATCCTGTGATTCTAGCGAAAATTAATCGTTACATCACCGGAAATGCTCTTTCCTTCGATGCGGTAAATCTTTTCGCCCGGCTGTGCACCTGCCGCATCCTGATACCCTGTCACGTTGCAGTCTCCGGATGCGCTGTTCATGGTCACCTCGTAGTGTCCCTTTGCTTCCGTCACACGGACTTCCACATCACCCGAAGTACTCTTTGCTGTCACGTCCGCATCATGACGGCTCGTCACTTCCACATCACCGCTGGTCGAATTCACCTGGTAGCCTGTGAAATCACCGGATACGCTGACATCACCGCTTGCAGCCGCCACAAAAACACGACCACCGCGGCTATCCGTTACATCCACATCACCGCTTGCGGTATTTACATGCAATTCTTTCGCTTCCACATCATCCACTCTCTGGTCTCCGCTCATGCTGCGCAGATGAACTCTCTCACCCACGACACCGCATGCCGAAATGTCGCCGCTTGCGGTATCCGCATCTAACTTTGTCACATCTAATTTGAATACTCTGCAGTCACCGCTTCTTGCAGTCAATTCTGCCGTCTGCACTTTCGACTTCTCTAATGTCGAATCGCCGCTCGACGTCTCGATGCAGCAGCTTTCTCCTTCAAAGTAGCTGACCGCAATATCGCCGCTGCCGGAACGAAGCTTTAACGTCTTTGCAGAAAGCTCTGTCACGGACAAATCACCGCTGCCGGAGCCGGCCGTCACACACTGCACGCCTTCCGGAATACCAATCTCAATTTCAATGGACGGATTCCATGAAAACTGGAAATAACCGCTCTTTTTATCCCGACTCTCCTGCCGGATGCCTACGTAGAAGGTGTCACCTTCCTGGTATGCATAAAACGGATATGCTATCGCCGTCTTGTGGGAATAGTACCAGCAATCTGCCGTCGGAATCGCATTGCTTGTTCTTCTCATTTTCACATCAGCAATCGCTGCATCCACCACAATCTTACTGCAGTTTGCACCGCCTTTTCCGCTCTGCTCCACGTTTGGCTCCTTACCGCTTTCCTTTTCACTCTCCGAGGAGAAGTTGATATTTACGTTGTAATCCACGTCATCACCTGCCGCCCGGCGCTTCTTCGCTTCCTCCACATGGATTTCCACCTGCTCCATCGCATTTTCCAGCGCATGACCGGCTTCTCTCATCGCCTCGTCTACAACCTTACCCACTTTTCTCATCAGGTTATCCAGCGATTCTGTGAAGGACTTTTCCTGTGTGTAAGAGCCATGGAAATTGTAGGTGTTTCCACTCTGTGTGGTATCCTCTGTCTGCTCTGTGGTACCGTCTGCTTCAGATTCCGGTGTCTCTTCTGCATTCGCCTTATTAATGTTGATGGTCACGGTCGGACCCTGCGAAAAGCTCTGCATCTCACTTAACTCCATCACCAATCCTTCCACCGAACCCAGCTCTGCAATAATCTGTTCCTCTGTCTTTCCCTGCGTTGCACCGACACAGAACCGTTCCTCATAGTCTGCCACAATCTCCTGTACCAAATCTTCTTCAAACCCTGTTAACGCAGTCTTCAAACTGCTCATATATGCTTCTTTGTTCATGTTTTGCCTCCTTTATTCTGATTCCTTTCTCCCATCTACGCAGTACGGTTTCCGCTGTCAATCAAACGGCCGACCGCTGCTACAAATTCCATCCATTCCTTCTGCAATACTTCCTGATGTGTTCTTCCTGACGGTGTCAAATGATAATACTTTCTTGCAGGACCTTCTCCCGACTCCACCAAATAGGTCTCCACCAGTTCTTCTTCCTTTAATCTCTTTAAGACTAAATACAGCGTTCCCGGAGCAATCGCCATCTCCTGTGATATCGCATCTGTCAGCTGATAGCCGTAACGGTCTTCGCTCACCAGCTGCGATAAAACACAAAGTTCCAAGGCTCCTTTCTTAAATTGTGCGTTCATAGGTTTCCTCCTGTCTCCTGTTTTTGTTTTGCTGGGTACATATTATCACAAACTATTCTATATTGCAATATAGTATTCATAAAAAAATATTAAAAAACAATTAGAAAATCAATTAGCGCCGGGAAAGCTGCTCCCCGGCGCGTAATCTCTTATTCTGTATACTGCTGCATCTGCTGTGTGGATTCTTCGATTATAAGAATCGAACCCTTTACCTCTTCTGCGTGGCCCAAGTTATGCTGGCTCATGGTGAGCACCTGTTCTGCATTTGCCGTAATTTCTTCGGTAGCAGCCGACAACTGGGAAATGCTGTCTACGATTACATTGTTGGAATCTGACAACTCTCCGATTGCACGGTCCATTTCATTGATATCGGCAATCAGCACTGTCATGTCCTCGTTCAATTTGCCGAATGCTTCCGAAGCAGTGATAATATTGGCATTCTGGCTTTCGGTTGCCGTTACGGAATTTCCGACAGAGGTTACAACTTCTGCTGCATTCTGATTTAATTCGTTGATAATTCTTGTAATCTGTTCTGTGGAATGACGTGTCTGCTCTGCCAGCTGGCGAATCTGGTCCGCAACTACAGCAAAGCCGCGGCCCGCTTCTCCTGCACGTGCACTTTCAATGGATGCATTCAAAGCAAGCAGATTAGTCTGATTGGAAATACCAAGAATCATACCAGCAATCTCTTCCACTTCCTTTGTCTTCTGCTGAAGGCGAACCATTGCATTGTTTACATCCGCATTCGTCTCTGCAATCTGCTTTGACTGCTTCTTTAATTCTTCCATCACACGGATGTTTTCCTGAATGCTTTCATTGGATTCCACTGCAATGCCAACCATCTTTCTGGAACGCTCGCTTGTATCGCTGATTGCATTCTGAATCATCTGTGTCATCTTGTTCTGCTCTTCAATATTTTCTGCAGTCATCTGCGTAGAATCTACGATCTCCTGCATGCTGGATGTCACATTCTGTGTCTCTTCATATAACCGTCCAACCAGTCCGGTACTCTTTGCTACTTCTGTGTGTACTACTTCTGAGCTTTCCACAATACCGTTAAACATTGTCTGCACCTTATGGGTCTGCTCCTCTACCGAACCAAGGGCATCATCATTGAACCTCTTCATAATATCGCAGAGTCTCCAGTCAACATAGAGACCTAAAAATACACATATGAGGCAGCATAGCGAATCCACATCAAAATCCGTCTGCCCCTTTGCTCCTCTGATCCCACTTACAATCACCACTCCCACTGCAAAGATGATACTCATCTTACCAAGCCGTTTCTGCTTAAAGTAAGGAATCTGTAACATCAGAATGACGATACATGCATAGAGAATAAACTGCGCATCGGTATTTGCCCCAAGTAAAAACAGCTCTATGCCGCCTAAGATCACCGAAAACAGTCCATACTTTCTGCTGGTCTTATCCTTAAGGTACACAATCAGGTTTACTGCTTCAAACACAAGCACAAGCGCTATATTTGCATACGCAACAACCTTGTTTATATCTCCCCACATTGACCTTAGCAGTAAATATGCCAAAAACATCGCATACAAGGCATTCATGCCGATAAAGTAAAATCGGTTCAGTGACTTATACCGCTCATCCTCCTCATTGTAACGAAATTTTTTTGCCTCAGTTTCTTTCATATCCTTTCCTCCAATAAGTATATATCGTTTTCTATCCCACTGAGGTATTATAGCATATTCATTAAACACTTTCCATAATTATTTACACATTTTCAATAAATATTATAATTTTAGTGTATATTGTGTATAATTCACTGATTACTTTGTCTATTTCGTCAAAGCAGGCTATCTTTCTGAATAATACTCTTCTGTTCCGTCTACACAAACTCCTTTGGCTCTACATCCTTTACCCAGCGGATTTTTCCTAGCGGAACATGACAGTAACCGTTTGGATTTTTATCCAGGTACTTCTGATGGTATTCCTCCGCGTCATAAAAATGAATAAGAGGACATGCTTCAATAGCAGGCACACAAGTGTTGTTTTCCCCGCCTTCTAAAGAAGCGGTCTGGAGTTTCTTCTCCAGATTGTTGAGAGAATCCCGAATGACGTCTTCGTCCACCGGATCCGTAAAATAAATGCCGGTTCGGTACTGGTGTCCGACATCCTCGCCCTGCCTGTCCACCGAAGTCGGATCGATGATTTCATAAAAGAGATTTAACAGTGCAGACAGCGGAAGCGTTGTCTCATCATAGATAACCTTCACCGTTTCTGCATGTCCCGTATTTTCATAGCGCACCTGCTCGTACGTCGGATGCTCGATATCTCCGTTTGCAAAACCAACGGTCGTCTCAAGCACGCCCTTGATATTGGAAATATATTTTTCTACGCCCCAGTAGCAGCCGCCTGCTAAATAAATCGTCTTCATAGGTTGGATTCTCCTTTCATGTCTTCCTCCGATTTGCGTTTTCTTACTTATTATTTCATTTATACCATATGGATATATCATATGGTATTCTGCGGTCCTTGCACGCCTTACCGCATCTGCTCCAGACAAAACTCTAAAAGTCCGGTGCAGCCTGCTGCCACATCCCGATACGTCGCCTCAAAGTCTCCCGTATACCACGGGTCTGCCACGTCATTCCCGGAAGTGAGTTGCTTTCTTTCTGCATAATTTGCAAAGGAAAGCAGTTTATAAATCTTTCCCTCCGGGTCCCCGTCTGCAATGCGGTTCATATTGCGGATGTTTGCCGTATCCATGCCGATGAGGTAGTCGTACTCCTCGTAGTCTTTCTTCGTCATCTGGATGGCACGGTGCGGGATGACAGGAATATTTACCTTTCTTAACTGGTTTACGGTGCCGTAGTGCGGACCGTTGCCGATCTCTTCCCGGCTGGTGGCCGCAGAGTCAATGTAAAAAAGGTCTTCCACATGGCGGGCTTTCACCAGATGGTTAAAGACGGATTGCGCCATAGTGCTGCGGCAGATGTTGCCGTGGCAGATGAATAAGATTTTTATCATGTTGGTTTTTCTCCTCTTTTTCGTTTCCACAAGGGTTTACAATTCCTTGTAAACCCTTGATTTATCTGGGTTTTTGGTAGTTTTTCCATTCCCTTTGATTTATGTTTCTGCCATATTACTTTTTACCGTATCTTGGCACAAATCTTCATAATTCTTCGTATTTTTACAGTGATTTGATGTAAAAATGGTGTAAATAAAATGTGCCTGCAACCCGCTTAAACAGCGGTGATTTGCGCCATTTCATCTGCAACTTTGGTGTAAGATGCATGGGTGTACACATTTAAAGTCACCGTAATGTCAGCATGTCCCATGAGGTATTGCAGTGTTTTGGGATTCATTCCACGCTCTGCCATCCGGGTACAAAAGGTATGCCGAAGTACATGAGGCGTAATTCTTGGTAACTGCTCCTCATGAGTGGCATTGTATTTGTCAAGCAACCGCTTCATGACATGCTCCATATGCATTGCTACTTTAGGCTTTCCATCCTTGTCTAACAGTAGAAATCCTTTATAGCCATCCACTACCATTTCCTTGCGTGGTTTCTGCCTGTTTGCAATGATATTCAGCAATGCTTCCTTTACCTCATCCGTCATGTAGATAAAGCGGACACCATTCTCCGTCTTGGTTTTCTCCACATAGTATTTGCCATTCCGAGTTCTGGTCAATTGATGGTCTACCCTTATTTTTCGTTCCTCAAAATCCAAATTTGAAAAGGTAAGACCCATGAATTCACTAATTCTCATCCCTGTTCCAAGCAACACTATTATCTCATCATAGTACCGACTGAAATGCTCGTCATTACGAACATATTCCAGATACCGCTCCTGTTCTTCCTCAGTCATTGCTACTCTCTTTTGACTGTTATTCGGAATCAAATCCATCCTAAAATCAAATGGATTTTTCCTGAGATAGTCATCATTCACAGCCATCTGAAAAGCAGGTTTTAACACACCTTTGATACTATTGATGCTACTGTAACCTCTTCCTTTGTCATACAGATTTAGTAAAAATCTCTTGGCATCTACCACCCTGACCTTGCTTACCTGCTGGTATCCGAATTCCTCTTTGCGTAAAACATTCAGTACAAAATTTTATCCGACTGTGGTGTTATAACGCACATTTCTTCTGATACTGACGTATCGCTCTACTAGTTCAAGCACCGTAATACCGCCACCGGATATATCCAATCCCTGCAAGGTATCTAACTGTATTTTCTTTTCCTTTTCACGCAACTTATTCAAATCATCTGCGTAGACACACTGCCGTTTCCCTCTCATATCGGTATAACGATACATGTATGTCAAATCTTTTCTTTGACTCTCTCCCGTCCTTAACAGTCTGCCTTTGTTGTCCTTTCGCTTGTTAGGCATCTATTGCCTCCTTTCCTTCAAAAGTCTGTAACAGACCTTTTTCCCTACGGAACGAGCCTCAAATGCAGTACCTATATTATACCATATGAGGCTCGTTTTATCTAGACATACAACTGTGAATATACCGCAAATCACATTTACCTGTTCCAGATATTTTTCAAATTCCTTCCGCTTTATCAGCCGTTTCGTGCCAA
>CAZIQL010000044.1:10918-20141 GCA_964541485.1 uncultured Lachnospiraceae bacterium | reverse complement strand
AATGCTATCAGAAACTGGAAAATTTGATTTCTTCGTTGCATGGAAAACAAACTGTGCTGATTGTCACCCATGCAAGCTGCTGTGTTTCCTTGTCTGGGGCTGGATTTCTCGCCAACAGTTCAGTTATCAACTGCTCCATTCGGAACTCACACATCTGCTGAACTTCCCATAAGTGTGGAAACAAGTTCTCCGTCAAAATCATGTCGTTTAGGAGCATCAGGTTATTTTCTTCAAGAAACGCTCTGCGCATCCTGCCATATTTGCCGAGTGTATGTGTTCCTGTGTGTGCTAATCTGATGTCAGGGATAAAGTAATCACCGCATTGGGTGTAGGTTAAATTTAGAGCCATAATCACGTCCTCCAATAAATCGTTTATGTTCACTTTGATTGTAGCTCATGCCTTGTAAAAAGTGAATGATGTGGATGGGTACGTGTCAGAGTATCAACCATTCTCAGATATACCTTTCTGGATGGCCTACGATGCCCAGATTCGAGCTTATAGTAATAACTTGGGATAACCCCTATATGCTCCGCAAACGCCCTCTGAGACATCCCTATAGCCAAGCGAATACTCTTTAGTGCTTTGCTATATGGAGTGGCAAGAAAGACTGCAAATTCGTCGTACAAAAGGTCTGCATTTACATCCAACACAACAGCAAGACCATTTGCTACATCATAAGGGATGGGGTGCTTGTTTTGCTCGTACATCAGGATAGTAGCAGGAACAACATTAATTTGCTCTGCAAGCTGTCTGGTGGTCAGGGATTTTCTTTGACGATAATATCTCAAATTATCACCAGGCAGATTACTTGTAGGTTTTTCCTCAAAAGGTATCGTTATATGGAGCAAAAGCCTACCTTGGTAAACTTCACACAATGATGTGTGATTGAAAATACTATTGCAGAGGCGATAGGATATTTGGAATTGGGAAAGGTATGGTTTGCTCTGCTGGCGCCGGTACTTGCGGTGCTCATTTACCTTGGGCTATACCTGGTTTTTGGAAGGGGGAAGAGAAAAGTACAAATTGTTCCGTAGTTTCTAAAGAAATCTTAAGAAATTCTTTTATAATTTTGCAGGGACATCTTAAGAGTTTTACTGTATAATGGGGACAGTGAATGAAATCGCGATATTCATGAGGAAATTTAGAAACAGTGGGAGAAAAAAAGACATGGAACCATGTAACCGTATTTTAATCGTAGAGGATGATAGAGAAATTTTGGAAGGCATCCGGATCTATTTAAAGAACCAGGGCTATGAAGTGTTTGGGGCAGGCAATGGAGTTGAGGGTTTGGAGGTACTGGAGAAGGAGACGATTCATCTGGCCATTGTCGATGTCATGATGCCACGGATGGACGGCATCACCATGACGATGAAGCTTCGGGAAAAATATGATTTTCCGGTGATTATGCTGACAGCAAAGTCAGAAGAGATTGACAAAATCACGGGACTGAATGTCGGAGCAGATGATTACGTGACCAAACCGTTTGCACCGATGGAATTGCTTGCCAGAGTCAATTCCCAGTTGCGCAGGTATAGAAGATATCTGGATGTCCTGCAGGGCAGACAGGAAGTAAAGCGTGATAACGTATATGCAGTCGGCGGGTTGGAGCTGGATGAAGAACGGGCAACGGTATCCATGGACGGCAATCCGGTCAGACTCACCCCGATAGAATACAAAATGCTTTCTCTTATGATAAAGAATCCGGGCAGAGTGTTCTCGGCAGACGAGCTTTATGAGAAGGTGTGGAACGAAAAAGCGATTACCACGGATACGGTGATGGTACATATCCGGAATATCCGGGAAAAAATTGAACTCGACCCAAAGAATCCGAGATATTTAAAGGTGGTTTGGGGTGTTGGTTATAAAATTGAGGAGTAAAGCCGGGAGGGCAGACAGGTTCCTCCGGCGATAATCAGGAGAATAACAAAGATAGGAGAAACAGCAATGGAAAAGAAAAAGAAAGGAAGTTTTGGAAAGGTTATAGGTGTTGTCCTTAGTCTGGTACTGATGGCATTGTTAGCACAGGGCTTTGTCAGCCAGTATCCCAGGATGGCGAAGGAAGCAAAGAAAATATATGACGTTAAGTTATTAGATGGGGATTACGGGATTGCCAGAGAATATTTCAGTCAGGTCTGCGAACTGCTGTATGGATTTCATGTGCAGTATTGTCAGGAGGTATTAGGCGATGAGAGAAGCCCGGGCGAGATTTTGATGTCCGGCGCAGACAGGAATTATTTTGGTGATTTTATGCCATCGCCGACACCGCTTCCGTCCGAATGGTATGAGGATACACCTATGGTGGATGAATCATGGGAAGGCTACACTGAAAACTATCAGGAGTGGTACGATTCCATGGTTGCCTATTGGGATGAACAATACGTAAACCATTTCAAGGTACGTGTGCAGGAGCTGAATCTGAAATACTGTATTGACCGTCAAAGCAAACAGGACGATTGGTATGGGACACATGCGTGGGAGGAGCTGACTATAAATCAGTATCCGCTTGTAATCAGAGTACATTTTACGGGTGGGTATCCGTATGTGACCTATGAGTCCAAAGCGACAGGTAGTCAGGAAATTGCAAATTATCATTACTATGGTTTTATAGAGGAAACTACGTATGACAATACAGTCAAGGCGGGGGCAGAGCTCCTGGAGAATTGTTTCCTTGTCGTTGCGGCAGACGAAAGCCTGTTTTCGGGTGAAGATGATTCTCTGTATTATCAGGACAATTGGTATTACAGTGAAATGGAATGGGAATGCGTAAATGCTGTTTTGGAATGGTTTGTCTACTATGTGCTCGCAGCAGTCATTCTGGTATTTTTTGTAGCACTTTTTCTGTCTATTATCAAGCCGCTTCGGTTACGGGAACTTAGGATTTCCAATCTTCCGTTGGAAGTTTTTGTGGCACTCAGTCTTCTGATTGTTGCTTTTATCATAGAACCGGCGCCGGAGATGATTTGGGTAACACAGATGTCTGTGGATTATCCGGGCAGTTACTTTACATGGGACGGTATGTGGAAGGAGATTATGGTAGGCGGAATGGAAGGAAAGCTTCTGTTGCTTGCCAATCAGATCGTTTGGACTGTTTTGTTCATTGTCCTGTTCTTTGTCTTTGTCAGCTTGTTACAGATTTTCTATAAGAGACCGATGCGTTTCCTAAAGGAGAATACCATTATCGGCAGAATCCTCTGTTTCTTCTGCCGTAAGGGAAAACAGCTTGTGGAGACAGTGAGTAAAGTGGATTTTAACGAGAAGGGCAATCGGAAAATTCTTATTGCGGTGCTCCTTAATTTTGCAATTACGTATGGGTTGACCTTTTTGATTTTATGGGTGATGGTAGAACTTGACTGGAACTGGTATGGCGAGGATTTGTTACTCGTTGGCGGAATCTTTGTTTTCATAGTATCGCTTGTATACCACATCCTTTTATATCTGTTCCTTATGAAAAAATGGAACATGATCCGTTTGCAGTACACAGAGCTCCTTGAGACGACCGAGGAAATGGCGTCCGGCGATACCAAGGTGACGTACAATGGTAAGTCGGGTATCTTCCATGAACTGCAGGAAAAGCTCGCTCGTGTGCAAGGCGGCTTTGATGCGGCAGTACAGGAAGAGGTTAAGAGTCAGCGCATGAAGAGTGAGCTGATTACCAATGTATCACACGATTTAAAGACACCGCTCACGGCAATCATCACGTATGTGGATTTGTTAAAGAATGAAGAGATTTCGGCAGAGGAGCGCCGGGAATATGTACAGGTGCTTGAGACAAAATCGGCAAGACTGAAGACATTGATTGAGGACTTGTTTGAAGTAAGCAAGGCAACCTCCGGCAATATTAAACTGAATCCGCAGGAGTTGGATTTGGTACACCTGATTCAGGAAGTACAGCTGAATTTAGAGGACAGAATTATGCAGTCCGGCATTCAGTTTAAGCTTACCGTGCCACAGGAAAAAGTGCTTGTTTGCCTGGATGGCCAGAAGACCTGCCGTATTTTTGAGAATCTTTTTGTGAATATTACAAAGTACGGACTCTATGGCAGCAGAGCTTTTGTTGATGTGGAGACGCTGGGTGAAAAGGTGCGGGTGACAATAAAGAATGTTTCTGCTACGGAAATTACGTATGCATCCGATGAAATTATGGAACGGTTCACCAGAGGCGATGCATCCAGAAATACCGAAGGCTCCGGTCTTGGGCTTGCGATTGTGAAGAGCTTTGTGGAAGCGCAGGGCGGCATCGTGGAAATTCAGCTGGATGGAGATTTGTTTAAGGTAATCGTAGAGTTTCCGGGCGTAATCCGGCCAAAGCAGGATTCAGCGGAAACCGTAGAGAATCCTGTAGAGACTGAGAAGGAACCGGCAGAAGAAGTTCCGACAGAGGTTTTGGTTGAGGTAGAAACTACGGAAGAAGCTTCGAAAGAATCCATTGCAGAAGAGTAAACCGGAGTTATATGTATCTATACAGATTTTTTTCTCTCTCAGATACATATTTACCAGGTTTTATGTGATTTTTAGTTTATTTATTTGCAAATTGTACCTATAGAAAATATTTCACTCCCAAGATACTCAATTCTTGTGTTTTGAGTATCTTGGGAGTGTTTTTTTCTGTATAGATACAAATGATGATGAAAATAAGGGAAAAAGTATAGAAAACGGTGCCGTCTGGTATCCGATGCTTCATTTTTTTAGGATAGATACTTTTTGGAAAGCATTGTAGTATCAGATTTATTTGATTTATGTTCAGAAATAGTAAAACTCAACTTTTGACCAATGTTTGCCGATAATCATAATAAGGATACCCATCGGTATCCTTCGGACAAAAGGATTTGCCCGGAAAAATACAACAGCCCAAGGAAGGAGCGATATTATGATTATTGATAGTAGTACTATCACCATGAAGTCTGAGCGTTCATTTTACTCACACATGGAACAAAAAAGTGTCTCGATGGTTATGCAATCCGACGAGGCCGCGATTCTTACGTTTTCCGAAGAGTCAAAATCCCTGGTAGAACAATTGAATGAATATCGGGAAGAAAAGAACCAGCAGGCAAAGCAGAACCAGAAGGAGCAGGCAGGAAAGATGGCACTTGCTGTTGCGGAAAATGCAAAAGCAAATCAGAATGCAGGCATTCCGGTGAAGACGGCAGAAGACATCCAGATCCAGACCTTAAAGCGGATTCTTGCGATGTTAAATGCCAGGGCAAAAGGCGGCAGGTTCAAGGATTTGCTAAAAGCGCAGGAAGAAATTAACAAGCAGGTAAATGGCTTGCAAGGCTATTCCGGTTGCGCGAATCCATCTCCAATTGCCGGTGCGGCGGCAACGGTTCAAGGCATTAGTATGGCGAGAAGCTCAAGTGTCGTGCAGTTAAACGGCGGTGCCTCTATTTCTATTCCGTCGTTTAAGAAGGTGACAGTGACTTCTGCATTCTACACAGAAGCAGAACACACGGCGTTCCAGTCGCAGGGATTGGTGCATACAAAGGATGGCAGAACCCTGACCTTTGATGTACAGGTAGAGATGTCGAGGGCATTCTGTGAAAAGTATGACTCTATTGCAATGGAGGATTACATTTGTGTGGACCCGCTCGTGTTCAATCTCGACGGAAACGTAAACAGTATCAGTGACCAGAAGTTTTTGTTTGATTTAAACGCAGACGGAACGGAAGAAGAGATTTCCTTCACGAATCATGGAAGCGGATTTTTGGCTCTTGATAAGAATGGTGATGGGGAAATTAACGATGGTAGTGAACTCTTTGGCACACAGTCCGGTGATGGTTTTGCAGACCTTGCAGTGTATGATGAAGACGGCAACGGCTGGATTGATGAGGCGGATGAGGTATTCAAAGATTTAACCATCTGGACGTTAAATGCAGAGGGCGAGAAGGTACAGATTTCCCTCACGGATGCGGATGTCGGTGCGATTTATCTTGGTAAGGCATCGACCGAATACTCCATGAAAAATGAAACCGACCATGCGACAAACGGTATCGTGCGCAGCACCGGAATTTTCTTAAAAGAAAGCGGCGGCGCGGGAACGGTACAGCATATTGATTTGGCTATCTAAAAATTCAATGTAATTTTAGATTTGTTATAGGCGGGATGAATTTCCCGCCTGCTTTTTTAGCTGAGGGAATCCAGATAAACAGAAAGCAGTTTTAATGCCGTTATCCGATCCTTTTGGGAACAGGCATTCAGTCTGGAAAAAAGCTCTTCCTGCTGCAAGTCTGTGCTCGATTTTTCTTCTGTGAGAACCTGGTCCGGAGTGATATAGAGGGCATTACAAATTTTTAAAATGGTATCTACCCGCATATTTACGGTTCCTCGTTCAATATCTGCATAGGTTCGGTTAGATAAACCGGCAGCTTCTGCTACTTCTGTTTGCGTCATTCCAAGTTTTTTTCTAAAGTGTAATAATTTATTTCCAATTTGTCTTGTATTTGTGATTGTCATATGAATCCTCCATTATATTTCTGTTATATAGGAATTTTAGTTCCTGTATTTCTTGACAAAAAGGAGGGCAAATGGCATAATTGCAGGAGGAAAAGTTCCTATTTAGGAGTTGTGTTAGATATTAACGAGAAAGGAGAAGGAAAATGGTAAGGAGAGAAAATGCAACACAAGTACAGAATGGGAGGAAAGCCGGTGTCAAAGTCGGTGCGATGTTACTGATGATAGCTATACTTGGTATGGCGCTGATGGGCTGTAACGGTAAAAAAGAGGATGAAGGAAAAGTAGGTGCAAACGAGCTGCTCTATCAGGTGCCGGAATACAAAGCTGTAACGGATTTTGAAGAAAACGGAGAGAAAATAACGGCGCAGGATGTACTGAATGCACTGGATTACCTTTGCTACATGGAAACGAAAAATCTATATTATGGGAATGAAGAAGTAGGAGATGATTACGACTACTTATCCGCACAGTTTACTTCCATCACAACTATTCCGTTTTACAGGTGGACGGAAGAAAATAAAATAGAATGGAAAGAAAATCCGTTCTATTATACAAATGGTAGCTATCAAGTGAAGGTGAGCTACCAGTATGCATTACATGAAGAATCTAATCCAGACTATGTTTTATATGATTTTATTGAGTTTGATAAGGTGCTGGAAGCAGTTGGTGCCGGGAAAATAATTCCAACATGGGAATATCTTCAAAGTGTTGACGGATTTGTGGGTGGCGATATAGTGCTTGGTTTGGAGGTAGTTTATGAGCCAGTAGAAATTACCAGAGAGTTGATTGCTTCCATTACCGATGAAAATATTCTGCGCACATTTTTGACTGAGATTGGGACATACATACAGCAGTGTGAAGACAGATTGGTGTATTGTCAGGAAAATGACGTTGCGCCGGTGCCGATAGTTGCTTCTGATATATTGGATCCAAAGGCGGATAAGGGGCAGTTGTTATATCCTATACCGGAAATGAAGACAATGGCGTATTTTGAGGAAAGCGGAGAAAAAATAACGGCACAGGATGTGCTGAATGCACTGGATTATCTTTGCTATGTAAGAGGGAAGACGAATTATTACGGATTTGAAGCATATGGAAAAGAAGGCTTTGAGGAGACCTATAAATATATGTCCTGTAGATTCACTTCCATAACAACATCAACTCCAGCGTTTTACAGTGGGGAAAGGGATAGTGCCGAGTATAAGGAATGGAGAACGAAAAACCTGCCATTTTTCGAAAAATTGGACAGTGGTAATCTGAATATAAAAATCAATTTTCAAGAGGCATTTTATCAGGAGTCAAGCTCTAGTTTTATCAGATGTTCCATAGTCGGCTTCGATAAGGTGCTGGATGCGCTGGGAACCGGGAAGATAAGGGTAACAGAGCAATATCTGGAAAGTATAGGAGACCTTGAGGGTTTTCGTCATTTCTTGGGGGAAGAGGTTTATGAGTCGGTAGACGTCACCAGAGAGTTAATTTTAACGATAGAAGATGAAACCGTATTAACTCTTCTTTTAGCAGATATTGATATAAGTGTGCAAACTATGATGACCGATTTTGAGTTGAGACTGAAGCACCATGACAGGAACAATCCTATGTGGTATCAGTTTATGATGCAGTAGAATCACTAGGAACAGTAAGAAAAAAAGCTACGATGTTACCTTTCGGGTATCACCGTGGCTTTTTTGGTGCATCCAGCGGCGCACGTTTCTAACGGGTGAAAGTCCCGAATCCGCATTAGTAGTGGAAAGGATATGGCCAAGACCATGATGCGTTTCGTAAGTGTCAAGAGTATGCAGACAATAGTATGAGTAACGCAGCCAGAGAGGAAAAGGATACTGGAGAATGGCACAAGTGCTTGGCTAAGTATTCAAGAATAAAGTAATAGCTAAGCTGGGGGTATACATTCCTGCTCGATAGTTCTTTGGTCTGATATTTATTATGTATCTTATGCCGCAGCATTAAAGGTTTTCGTTGTGTCGCTTGCAAACTCATTGTACGCATTCTGCTGCTTTTCATAAGGATTTAATTCCTCGCCGTAGCGCATGAGGGTACGTGTCTTTCCGCCTGCCACATACGTGGTACCGCATTCCGGACATACGGCTGTCTTTAAGGATACGGAAACGCTGACCAATTCAGCATCCGGTCGTTTGTCCTCTTGCATGGCGTTTCTTACGTGTTCATATTCGTGAGCAGAGACAACCGAAGCGGAAGCCTCCGGTGAGATGTGTCCCGGTGTCTTAAAGGAAACATCACTTTCATTGGAACCGTCCACATAGGTGCGGTTTGCACAGGTTTCGCATGCTTCGTTTACTTCTTCAGTTTCTTCCGGCTGTTTTCCATCAAACGGGAAGTCGATTTCTTCTTTCTTTGCCATAAATTCCAGCGGAGCATTTAAATGTTCTGCGTTTCTTGGGTTCAAAGAATTCATAATTTCATACGCGTCCCTGCGATCTTGCTGTAATTCTTCCGGCGTACGCTGCACCCGTTCGGTCTCGTCATTGGAAAAGACCTCCGGCACATCATCCACAGGTACTACAGAGGAGATATTTTCATGGGACATGTCTGCAAGCGCAGTACGTGCTGCGCCCGCTGTGCTGCCCGAAGTATATGGACTGGACGTATAAAAGCGATAGCTGTTGCCAATCGGTGAAATCATGCAATCCTCCTTGTTTTCCGAAGGAAAATGCGAGCCGCGTTGTGCGAGCAGAGGATTTTCCTCCTTGTTTTCCGAAGGAAAATGCGAGCCGCGTTGTGCGAGCAGAGGATTTT
>CAZIQL010000044.1:0-10818 GCA_964541485.1 uncultured Lachnospiraceae bacterium | reverse complement strand
CCTCCTTAATATTATTGCGAAAAAGAAAATTATAAGATATACTTGTATTAATTATACAACGAGCCACATAGAAAAAGCAAGAAATATCGAATGGAGGGTGGATGAGCATGAATCAGGTTAGGAAAAACGTATGGGGGGTCGTGGCAGGAGCAATGGTTCTTCTGTTCTGCGCCGCCTGCGCAACGGAACCGGATGCAAGTCCGGAGGGAACACCACAACCAACTGCAACTACTGTGCCTGCGGAACAGCCGGGCCGTGCAAAAGAACTATTGGATTTACTTTTGACAGACCAGATGAATACTACGTACAGCTTATACAATTTTCCATCGGATTATCTGGGTTTTGTGAATTCCAAATTTGAATACATGGACGAATTGGTACAGCAGGAAGATTATGTGGAGATATTGCTGGCGACCTATCAGGAGATGAAATTTATAGAAAATCGTACCATTGCAGATACGGAAGAGAAGACAGCATATCAAAAAGAAGTATGGGAACAGGCTGACCGGATTGTACTTTTGGAAGCAATGCTCGCTACGGATGAAGTGTTTGACCGGATGAGTAAGGAGCAGAAGGAACAGACACTGGCTGCAGTGCAGGAAAAAACTCTTGCCAGAGGAAACGGAAAGTACAATATTGGTGCAGATGACAGTACGATGGTAAACGGCTTTTACGCATATATCAAAGAAGGTGAAGATACGGGAAGCAAGTGGTATGAATATATTGCGAATGGAGAGAATACGGTGGCAAAGAATCTTTTGGAAAATGCATGTTATCCGACAGACTCCATACCGGTAGAAGGAAACAGAGAATAAATAGTAAAAAGGCAATAGGCATCTTGCGGTGTCTGTTGCCTTTTTTTGCGTCTTTTTCTTGCTATCAGGCGGCAAAATGTGGTATGATAAAAGGTAGTGAAATTCTCGCAGTGGATGAGCTGTATCTGATGGTGACATCCCCTGCCCCAATATAACGACTTTTTAAAGGAGAGAGTTACAACATGGATATTTTAAAGCAATTGACAACAGAACTCGGCGTGCGCTACGAACAGGTAGAGGCAGCCGTAAAACTGATTGATGAAGGAAACACGATTCCGTTCATTGCCCGTTACCGTAAAGAGGCAACCGGTGCATTAAACGATGAAGTGCTCCGTAACTTAGACGAAAGACTGACTTATCTTCGCGGTCTCGAAGAAAAGAAGGAGCAGGTGCTCAGAAGCATTGAAGAGCAGGGCAAGTTAACTGATGAATTAAAGGCGCAGATTCAGGCGGCTGCTACGATGGTAGTGCTCGAAGATTTATACCGTCCGTACCGTCCAAAGAGAAGAACCCGTGCAACTATCGCGCAGGAAAAGGGCTTAGAGCCTTTGGCAGAGCTTATTTTGGCGCAGGAGACAGACGTACCGCTTACGGAGAGTGCAGCGGCTTTTATTTCTGAGGAAAAGGAAGTAAAGACCGCAGAAGAAGCGATTGCCGGTGCACTTGACATTATTGCTGAAAAGGTTTCCGATGAGGCAGAGTATCGTGCGTACATCCGTGAGGCGACCATGGAAGAAGGCAGCATTTCCTCCTCTGCAAAGGACGAAGAAGCAGAAAGCGTTTATGAAATGTACTATAACTTCAGCGAAAAGTTATCCACACTTCCGGGACACCGTATTCTGGCGCTGAACCGTGGTGAAAATGAAAAGGTACTTACCGTTAAGATTTCTGCTCCTGAAGAGAGAATCTTACGTTACTTAGAGACAAAGGTAATCGTAAAGGACAACCCACATACAACAGATGCATTAAAGGCTACCATCGAAGACAGCTATCATCGTCTCATTGCTCCGGCCATTGACCGTGAAATCCGCAATGACCTGACCGAAAAGGCAGAAGAAGGTGCGATTAAGGTATTCGGAAAGAACTTAGAGCAGCTCCTTATGCAGCCGCCGATTGTCGGACAGACTGTGCTCGGCTGGGACCCTGGTTTTAGAACCGGATGTAAGCTTGCAGTGGTTGACGGTACCGGTAAGGTGCTTGATACGGCAGTTGTGTTTGCAACCATCCCATCCCAGGGCAAATTAGAAGAGGCAAAGAAGATTGTCCGCCATCTCATTTGTAAGTACCGCGTTACTCTCATTTCCATCGGTAACGGTACTGCATCCAGAGAGTCCGAACAGTTCGTGGCTGATTTGTTAAGAGAAATGAACGTACCGACGAAGTACGTGATTACCAATGAAGCAGGTGCTTCCGTGTATTCTGCAAGTAAGCTTGCTACCGAGGAGTTCCCGGATTACGACGTGGCACAAAGAAGTGCGGTTTCCATCGCAAGAAGACTGCAAGACCCGCTCGCTGAGCTCGTTAAGATTGAGCCAAAGGCAATCGGTGTCGGTCAGTACCAGCACGATATGAACCAGAAGAAACTCGGCGAGACGCTTGCAGGCGTCGTAGAAGATTGTGTAAATAAGGTGGGTGTGGATTTAAATACAGCATCCCCATCTCTGCTTGAATATGTTTCCGGTATTACAAAGGTGATTGCAAAGAACATCGTTGCCTACCGTGAAGCAAACGGTAAGTTCACCACGAGAGAAGATTTGTTAAAGGTAGCGAAACTTGGACCAAAGGCATATGAGCAGTGTGCAGGTTTCCTTCGTATCACAGGCGGAGAGAATCCACTGGACGCAACCAGCGTACATCCGGAATCCTATGCAGCGGCAACAGAGCTCCTTGCAAAGCTTGGCTTTACCGCAGAAAATATCAAGGAATTACAAGAAAACCAGAAGAAGGCAAACGCTGCTGCTAAGAAGGCAGCAAAGGAAGCGGCTGCAAAGAATGACAAGAAACAGAAAAACCGCAGAGAACCAAAGCAGATTCAGGTAAAGAATACAAACTCTGCATTTGGTCAGGCACTTGCCAGCGCATTTGCAACAGGCGGTGCTCCGGTGGCAACTCCTGTTGAGGAAAAGAAGACAGCAGCTCCTGTTGTGGTTTCCACAGGTGAGGATTTATCCCATTTGAGCGGTATGATCCGTGACAAGAAGAAGCTTGCAGAAGAACTTGGCATCGGGGAACTTACCTTAGTGGATATTATTAAGGAACTGGAAAAGCCGGGCAGAGACCCTCGTGAAGAAATGCCAAAGCCGATTCTTCGTACCGACGTACTCGATATGAAGGACTTAACCGAGGGCATGATTTTAAAGGGAACCGTGCGTAACGTCATCGATTTCGGTGTCTTTGTGGACATCGGTGTACATCAGGATGGTCTGGTGCACATCTCCCAGATTACAAACAAAAAGTTTATCAAGCATCCGCTTGAAGCTGTCAGTGTCGGCGACATTGTGGATGTTAAGGTAATGAGTGTGGATGTGGCAAAGAAGCGTATCCAGCTCACCATGATTATGTAATCGTGGAAGGATAAATAGCATAATGTAACTAAGAAGAACATTCTTCGAGGCAGGGTGTGATTCCCGACCGGCGGTAGAGTCCGCAAACAAAAGGAAAATCCTTTTGCCGAACCGGTGCAATTCCGGTACCGACAGTATAGTCTGGATGAGAGAGGAGATTAAGCATGAAAGTGAATATTGGATTTGTAATTGTAAGCATTGTAGTGGTGGCAGTGATTATTGCGCTTGCCAAAGTAGCCGAAAACGCAGCAGATAAGAGAAATGGAAACGGAAAAAAGAGGGTGCTTAAGAAGACGCGAAGCATGGTTGTGATTGCCATGCTGTCTGCGGTCGCAGTAGTGCTCATGTTATTTGAGATGCCGCTTCCTTTTCTGCCTCCGTTTTATAAAATCGATGCCAGCGAACTCCCGGTTATCATCGGTGCATTTACACTCGGACCTCTTGCCGGAGTTATCATCGAGTTTTTAAAGGTAATCCTGAATTTATTTATGGATGGCACGACTACGGCATTTGTCGGCGAGTTTGCAAACTTCTTAATCGGATGTGCATTTGTCGTTCCGGCAGCGATCGTTTACTACTTTAAGAAGACCAGAAAGAATGCAGTCATCGGACTTTTGCTTGGTGTGGTATCCTGCACGGTGTGCGGCTGCCTGCTCAATGCGTATCTGTTGCTTCCTGCGTACAGTCAGGCATTTCATTTGGATGTCGATGCGCTCATTGCCATGGGAACAGCAGTGAATAAGGCAATTGACAGCATGTTTACTTTTGTGATATTTGCAACAGCACCACTGAACATAATTAAGTGTACAGTGGTTTCGGTACTTACCATGCTGATTTACAAACCAATCAGCCGGATTTTAAAAGGAGAGCACTAAACAATGGATTATGCAGAAAACAAAGTAACTGTCAGTGTTCAAATGAAAACAGCATATATGTTTGATTTTTTATATTGGCACTCCTATAGTGGATTTATGGGGATTATAAACTATGGTTTCAGCCTGGCAGCGGTTGTGGCATTGTGCCTGGGCTTTGGGAAAGGAGATGCCATGGCTACGATAGCGCTGGTGGTTCTGGCACTTTTGTTTACCGTAATCAACCCTCTTTTGCTGCTTCAAAAAGCGGACAAGCAGGTAAAGAGAATGCCGATGTTTCGGAACCCGATTCTTTATTCCTTTGATCAAAAAGGATTTACGGTAACGCAGGACGGTGAGTCGGCAGAGGCAGAGTGGGCAGAAGTGGTGCTTGTCAGAGAAACGAAGAAGACACTGGCGCTTTACCTTGGTGCGGCCAATGCGATTGTGCTTCCAAAGGAAGAGTGCGGTGAGGCAATGGCAGAGATTAAGAGACTTTTAAAAGAGGCGCGTCCGGCGTTTGCGCCTAAATTGAAGAAATAGAAAGTTGGACGGTTGCAGGAAAAGACAACCGTGGCATAGAAAGGAACAGTATGTCAGAGGTAAAAACTGTTTTTGATAGTTTTTCGGAAAAAGATACGTTTGAGTTTGCAAAGAAGCTTGCCGAGCAGGTAACTCCGGGTGAGATTTATTGTCTGTCCGGTGATTTGGGCGTGGGAAAGACCGTATTTACCAAAGGCTTTGCAGCCGGCATCGGCATTACCGAACCGGTCAGTAGCCCGACCTTTACCATTGTGCAGATTTATGAGGACGGCAGAATGCCACTCTATCATTTTGATGTGTACCGCATTGAGGACATCGAGGAGATGGAGGAAATCGGATACGAAGACTGCTTCTTTGGAGAAGGGGTTTGCCTGATTGAGTGGGCAGAGCTGGTGAAAGAGATTTTGCCGGAAAGCTGTAAGAATATTTTGATTGAGAAGGATTTGTCGGCGGGATTTGACTATCGTAGAATAACGGTTGCCGGCTGAAGTCCAGTAAATAAAAAGAGGAAAAGAAGATGAAATTATTAGCAATCGAAAGCTCGGGATTGGTAGCGTCTGCAGCAATTGCAACAGAGCAGGTGCTGCTTGCCGAGTATACGGTAAATTTCAAAAAGACACATTCACAGACTCTGCTCCCAATGGTGGACGAGATTGTGAAGATGACAGGGCTGGATTTAAACGAGATTGATGCAATTGCAGTTTCTGCCGGACCGGGTTCGTTTACAGGACTCCGTATCGGTTCTGCTACGGCAAAGGGGTTGGGACTTGCACTGCAAAAACCGATTGTTCCGGTGCCGACAACTCAGGGGATTGCGGCAAATCTCTATGGCGTGGACGGAATGATTTGTCCGCTCATGGATGCCAGACGAAATCAGGTCTATACGGGATTGTACCGCTATAATAAAGATGGTTTTCAGATTGTAGAGGACCAGATGGCAGTTCTGGTAGATGAGATTATCGAAAAAGTAAATGCTTACGGCGAGCCGGTGACATACCTTGGCGACGGAGTCGAGGCGTTTGCGGATATTTTAAAAGAAAAGACAACGGTGCCGTTTTCGTTTGCACCGCTTCATTGCTCCAAGCAAAGAGCGGGTGCACTTGCGGCAAGAGCTGTGGAATTATTTGCAGCAGGAAGGTTTGAAAGCGCAGAGGAGCATGAACCGGACTATTTGCGTCTTTCCCAGGCAGAACGTGAGCTTGCACAGAAGCAGGCGCAGCAATAAAAGAAACAACCCGGTAAAACAGAGAAGGAGCCTGAAATTGCAGGTATAGGACAGAATAAAATGCAGATTCGCCCAATGACATTAGAAGATTGTGCACAGGTTGCGGCTATTGAGACAATGAGTTTTTCGATGCCGTGGAGTCTGCATGCGTTTACCGAAACGATAGGAAAGTCCAACTATCGGTTTCTTGTGGCAGAGAAAGATGGAGAGATTCTGGGGTATTGCGGTTTTATTTATGTGCTGGATGAAGCAGAAATCCCTAATGTGTGTGTCAGTGCAGAGGCAAGAAGGCAGGGAATCGGTCGGGCACTTATGGAGGAACTGGTAAAGACAGCAGAGGGGCTGGGTATTACCACGATGCATCTGGAGGTCAGGCAGAGCAATGTCGCTGCACAGAATCTGTACCGTTCCATTGGCTTTGAAGAAATTGGCATGAGGAAGAATTTTTATGAACTCCCAAAGGAAGATGCTGTTTTGATGAGCAAGACACTGTAACCGCCCTATAATATAGAAATCATGCCACATAGTTCCATTGGCAGATTGGACGGAAACCTTTATAATGAACTCTGAAACGGATAGGAAGAGTGGAGGATGAACAGTGGAGCAGAAAAAATGCAATGTATGCGGAAAAATCATCAAAGAAGAGCAGGGGATATTAAAAGAGGATGTGCTTGAAGTGACCAAGAACTGGGGATACTTTTCCGAGAAGGACATGGAACAGCACAAATTCCTGATTTGTGAGGCCTGCTACGATAAATGGGTTTCCGGATTTAAAATTCCTCCGGTGGTCAGGGACTGCACGGAGGCACTATAAAATGTGTGCTGCATGGCACAGGAAGAGGTAAAATGTTAGATTTGAGTTTGCTTGGTACCGGTGGAATGATGCCGTTGCCGGGGCGTTGGTTAACAGCACTAATGACAAGATATAACGGAAAAGGACTTTTGATTGACTGTGGGGAAGGTACACAGATTGCGCTGAAGCAGTGCGGCTGGAGCTGTCACGATATCGATGTCATTTGTTTTACTCATTATCACGGCGATCATATCAGTGGTCTGCCGGGGCTGTTACTTTCCATGGGGAATGCAGAGAGAAAAGCTCCGGTAACTCTGGTGGGACCGAAGGGGTTGGAACGCGTGGTGTCAGCACTTCGTGTAATTGCACCCGAGCTTCCGTTTGAATTAAAATTTATAGAGATAACAGAACCGGAGTTCCATCTGGAACTCTGCGGTTATCAGATAGATGCATTCCGGGTAAACCATAATGTAATCTGCTATGGCTATACCTTGTCCATTAAGCGTGGCGGACGTTTTTATGCAGAGAAAGCGCAGGAGCTGGGAATTCCGCTCAAGTTTTGGAACCGCCTGCAAAAGGGCGAAGTGATTGCAGAAGGAGACGTGGTTTACACACCGGAGATGGTGCTCGGCCCGGCGAGAAAA
This sequence comes from uncultured Lachnospiraceae bacterium, assembly GCA_964541485.1. Classification (GTDB taxonomy): domain Bacteria; phylum Bacillota; class Clostridia; order Lachnospirales; family Lachnospiraceae; genus SIG299. Next base: position 3,383 of record CAZIQL010000044.1, on the reverse strand, counting down.
GGTATTAAGCTTACCTATTGCACGGACACCAGACCGACGCAGAGCCTTGTGAAAAATGCGGAACATGCCGATTTATTAATATGTGAAGGAATGTATGGCGAGGCAGAAAAGCAGGCAAGGGCTTCGGAGTATAAGCATATGACCTTTGCAGAAGCGGCGAAAGTGGCAAAAGAGGCGCAGGTGGCAGAACTTTGGCTGACGCATTACAGTCCGTCTCTTGTAAGACCAAAGGATGCTCTGCCGGAAGCAAGGGGAATTTTTGCAAACACAAGGTGCGGAAAGGACGGCATGAGTGTAACGCTGGAATTTGATAAGGACGAGTAATTCTGAAAAGAGAGGAAAGGCCGGTGAAGGAATGAAGGGAAAAGGTACGGGAAAAACGATTGCTATGATGGTGTTAATCTGCCTTGTCCTGGTTGGGGCATATTTTATGCTGAATCAGAATGAGGGCAATGAAGACCAGAAGGATAAAACAAACACCGAGGCGCAGTTGTTGCTTCAGAAGGATTATGACAGAAACTATCCGGCAACGGTCAGGGAAGTGGTCAATCAGTATGCCCGGATTACACAATGCCTTTACAACGAGGACATTTCTTCGGAGGAATTTGACGGTCTGGTAGAAAAACTCCGCCAGTTGTACGATGCAGAGTTGTTGGAGGAAAATCCGGAGCCTTCTTATAAGGAAAGTCTGGAAAAGGAAATTTCTGCTGCAAAAAAGAATGAGTACTACATGCTCTATTATCAGGTGCAAAAATTGAGCAGTGTGAAATACTGGACCTCGGAGGAAGAGGAGTTTGCCTCAATTATTATCTGTATTACAATGAATAATGGTGGCAAGATTGAAAAAACTTATGAAGAATTTTTGCTTCGTGAAGATGCGAAGGAACGATGGAAAATTGTCGGCTGGCGTGTCACCGGAGCAGTGGAGATGACGGATTAGTGAAAGGAGCGCGGAAGAACTCAGATTCCGTGACGAAAAGATGGAAGATACGTACATACTAGCAATAGAATCCTCCTGTGATGAGACAGCGGCAGCTGTTGTGAAAAACGGAAGGACGGTTTTGTCAAATGTGATTTCCTCGCAGATTGCGTTGCATACCCTGTATGGCGGCGTAGTGCCGGAGATTGCATCCAGAAAGCATATTGAAAAAATTAACCAGGTGATTCAGGAAGCACTCCGTGATGCGGATATGGAGTTAAGTCAGATGGACGCCATTGGTGTGACCTACGGACCTGGACTTGTCGGTGCGTTATTGGTTGGTGTGGCAGAAGCAAAGGCAATCAGCTATGCAGCGAATATTCCGTTAGTTGGTGTGCACCATATTGAGGGACATGTTTCTGCAAATTACATTGAACATCCGGATTTGGAACCACCGTTTCTTTGCCTGATTGTGTCGGGTGGGCATACGCACCTGGTTATTGTAAAAGACTACGGGGAGTATGAAATTATCGGACGTACCCATGACGATGCGGCGGGAGAGGCTTATGATAAGGTTGCCCGTGCCATTGGGCTGGGATATCCGGGCGGGCCAAAGATTGATAAGCTTGCAAAGGAAGGCAACCCGAATGCGATTGCATTTCCGCGTGCCCATGTGGAAGGCTGTCCATACGATTTCAGCTTCAGTGGTCTAAAGTCAGCGGTGCTCAATTACCTTCATCATGCGGAGCAGTTAAAGGAAGAAGTAAACCGTGCCGATGTGGCAGCATCGTTTCAAGCGGCGGTGGTAGATGTGTTGGTAGAACGCACTTTACACGCAGCAAAGGAATATGGGATTAAAAATGTAGCACTTGCCGGTGGTGTAGCATCCAATTCCGCACTTCGTGCCGGAATGGAAGCAGGATGTAAGAAGGCCGGATGCCATCTGTTTTATCCGTCCCCGATTTTTTGTACCGACAATGCGGCAATGATTGGTGCGGCGGCATATTATGAATATAAGAAAGGAGTCCGTCACGGACTGGATTTGAATGCGGTACCGAATTTAAAAATCGGACAGCGTTAGGAGGAACCATGGAAAAACCAAAGGTAACAGCTATTGTGCTTGCCGGTGGAAAAGGTTCCAGAATGCATAGTGAAACTCCGAAACAGTATCTGCCTCTCCTTGGGAAGCCGGTACTGTTTTATTCATTGTCTGCCTTTGAACAAAGTGTGGCAGACGAAATCATTCTGGTAACAGCGGCCGGGGAGGAAAAGTACTGTCAAAAAGAAATTATAGAAAAATACGGAATCACAAAGGTGACCAGGATTGTGGCCGGAGGGACAGAGAGGTATCACTCCGTCCATCAGGGGTTGCTTGCGGCAGAGAATGCAGATTATGTTCTGATTCACGATGGAGCAAGACCATTAATTTCGGTGCCGGTAATTAATGCTTCTATTAATAAGGTAAAAGAAACAGGCGCCTGTGTGGTGGGGATGCCGGCAAAGGATACCATCCAGCTGGTGGATTTGGAAGGAAGGATTGCCCAGACACCGGTCAGAAGTCTCACATGGATTGCTCAGACACCGCAGTGTTTTTTATATGAAACAGCACTTTCTTCTTATAATAATGCAATCGCAGCCGGAGACAACACGATTACGGATGATGCCATGGTAATCAGAAAGTATTCGGATGTTGCAGTGTATATGATGGAAGGCGGTTATGAGAATATCAAGATTACGACACCCGAAGATATTTCTGTGGCAGAAGGTATTTTAAGAAAAAGAGAAGAGAAAGAATATTAATTACACAAAAGAATGTGGATAACAAAGGCGGCTTTTGTGCGTTTTGTCGAAAAAGTCAGATTTTTAAAAAAATATAAAAAAGTGCTTGACATTAGTTGTTACGCGTGATAAGATAATCAAGCACTGTTCGGAGAGTTGTCCGAGTGGTTTAAGGAGCTGGTCTTGAAAACCAGTGATTCCGAAAGGAACCGTGGGTTCGAATCCCACACTCTCCGCTTTAAAGAGCTGGTCACAGTTCCTTAATAGATAGATTTATCTAATTTAGCAATTTGGAGAAGTACCCAAGCGGCTGAAGGGGCTCCCCTGGAAAGGGAGTAGGTCGTTAATAGCGGCGCGAGGGTTCAAATCCCTCCTTCTCCGTTCCGCTGTTTCGGTGAGAAATCACCGAAAACTTTTTTTGAAAAAAATTAAAAAAGTAGTTGACAAATAAAAAACTCAGTGGTAAGATACAAAAGCTGATTCGAGCAAGTTGTTTGAAAAATTCAAACAATTACGAAAATTTGAAAATTAAAAAACTTTTTTAAAAAAGTGCTTGACATTGAGAATTGAGTGTGCTAGAATAGCAAAGTCGCTTGAACAGCGATTAGAAATCCTAATGAATAGGATTAAGAACATTGATAACTAAACAGTGAAACAACCCTGAAAATTCAATGAATTTTCATTC
>CAZIQL010000043.1:0-20456 GCA_964541485.1 uncultured Lachnospiraceae bacterium | reverse complement strand
AAGCGTTATGCACAGCGTGCCGGTGAAACCACGGAAATCAAGGTTTACACCAACCAGGATTCCGTTACTCTTTACATGAACCGTGAAAAGGTAGGCGAAGCAACTCCGGTTGACCACATTGCAAAGTTTACCGTATCCTTACAGGACGGTTTCAATATCTTCTTAGCAGTTGCAGGTGAATGCAAGGATACCATGACGTTAGAAAAGGTAGAAACCGAGCCTTCCATCTACACACTTCCTGTAGAAGATGACGGCAATGAAGGTGCTGCTAACTGGTTCACCGCAGAAGGAAACCTTGACTTAGAAGCTCCGATGGAATTCCCTGAGGGCAAGTTAAGCATCAAAAACACTTTAGGCGAAGTAGCAAATAACCCTGAGGCTCTCGCTTTCTTCTGTCAGCTTGCCGGCAGAGAAATGGGACCTGGCATGCCAATGTGGGAGATGATTTCCAACATGTCCATCGAGATGATGATGGGTATGATGGGAAATGTTCCGGATGGTGCAATGGCTATGATTAATAAGAAGCTGAATGCGTTTGATTTCGTGAAGTAATATAAACTAAAAAGGCTAGGGTACATGCGTTTTGTAAGTTTCAAAACTGCAATGTACTCATAGCCTTCTTTTTATATTACTGGGTAATTCAAAAAGCAAACAAGGTTCAGCTTAAAGCAGAAATGACGGTGTTTACTTCACCTGAGCATTTATCTCTTCAAATAATTTCTTCTTTAAATCAAGGATATAATCCTTGCCTTCCACAACATCCACCATCGCACTGACAGACTTATCTCTTGTAGAAATTTCTACTTTGCCTTCTTTTAAGTTACGAGGGCTGACAACGACACGGATTGGAGCACCGATTAAGTCGGCATCGGCAAACATCTGACCGCCGCGTACGCCTTCTCTGTCATCATAGATTACATCCGCACCGTTTTTCTGCAATTCCTCATACAAGGTATCTGCTACCTTCTTTGTCTCTTCATCATCCGGGCGGAGACAGCATAAATGCACTTCCCAAGGAGCCACGGAAATCGGCCAAATTGGGCCGAAGTCATCGTGCTTTGCCTCGCAGATGGAAGCCGCCAGACGACCAACACCGATACCGTAGCATCCCATAATCGGATGATGCAGTGCACCTTCCTTATCGGCAAACTGCATGTTCATACTCTCCGTATACTTGGTGCCAAGCTGGAAGATGTTTCCTACCTCAATACCGCGCTTTACGGTAAGCGCAGGTTTCCCACAGCATGGACAGATGCCGCCTTCTTTTACCTTAGAGATATCAACATAAGTTACCTCTCCCAATTCTCTCTCAAGATTCAGGCCCGTCACATGATATCCTTCCTTATTGGCACCGGCAATCAGACTGTCAATGCCCTTTAAAGAGGTATCAAAAACAACGGTTACCTCATCTGAAATACCGACCGGTCCGATATAGCCTGCTACCAAAGGAGCATCTTCGGTAATTTCTGCCGGATGAAGCTCTGCTCCGACAAAGTTGCGAAGCTTTGTTTCATTCACTTCATAATCACCGCGTAAGAATGCCACCACAAAGGAATCATCCTCATTTTTCTGATAAACCACTGCCTTACAGGATTCCTCCACCTCGCTCTTTAAGAATGTACACACCTCTTCGATAGTCTTACAATTCGGTGTTTCCACGCAGGTAAATGGCTGAAGAGCATTCTTCGTCTCATTTGTTACAATCGTTTCTGCTGCTTCCATATTGGCGCGGTAATCACATTCGTTACAAAGCACGATGGAATCCTCTCCCACTTCCGTAAGCAGCATATATTCGTGCGATACCTTGCCACCCATCATTCCGGAATCGGATGCGACTGTCACTACTTCCGGCACACCGACTCTTGCAAAAATGCGGTTATAGGCATCATAACATTTCTGATAATACTGCTCCAAATCCTCCTTAGAAGTATGGAAGGAATACGCATCCTTCATCGTAAATTCGCGTACACGGATCATTCCGGCTCTTGGTCTTGCCTCGTCACGGAACTTTCTCTGAATCTGATAAATCATAAACGGATACTGCTGATAAGGCTGCCCGTACTCTCTTACCAGATGTACTGCCGCCTCCTCATGGGTCATGCCAAGCACCATTTTGGACTTGTTTCTGTCCTGAAAACGCAAAAGTTCACTGCCGATACTCTCATATCTGCCGGACTCTTCCCAAAGGTCCGCCGACATTACCACAGGAAACAACACCTCCTGTCCGTCAATCGCATTCATCTCCTCACGGATAATCTGTTCAATCTTTGTTGTAATACGTCTTAATGTCGGAAACTCCGAATAGATTCCGTTGCACACATATTTCATGTATGCGCCGCGCACCATCAGGGCATGGCTGTCAATCACACAGTCTGCCGGTCTTTCCTTAAATCTCTGTCCTACTAAGTTTTTTAGTTTCATTTGTTTCGCTCCTTTTCTTTAAAAATAAAAAAGTCCTAAGTACACCAAAGTATACTTAGGACGAATTATAATCCGCGCTACCACCTAAATTCAGATATTCTCTGCACTCATTGTAAGCTGTCACTTACATGTCTTTGATAACGGAGACTTCCGGCAGAAGTTACTGACTGCGTCATTTTTCCTTCTGCTGCTCATAGACCGGTTCGATATATACGTATCCAAAGCCTCACACCCACCGGCTTCTCTCTGCGGGAGTTACATATCTACTAATTCTAATCGTTGCATTTAGGTCATTAAAACACAGTTTTAAGAAAATGTCAATCTAAATCCTTCTCTCCTCTGTTTTTCTATCCAAAATGCCAAAGTTGACTTATCTCAACGCTTCATAAAACGAATACTCCACTACGCCGTGCATGTTTTCCAGTGCTCCCGGCACCAGTTCCTTTACCATCAGACATTCCGGTGCCGGAAGTCCGACCGAAGGCGCAGCCACGATTCCATACGGCGCCGAAGTTACAAAGCCTCTCGGATTATAGTTCCGCGGGTTACCTTCCACCATGACCACCTCATAGCCAAGCTCCTTCGCCTTCTGAAATCCATATTCAATCAGTTCCTTCGAGATATGCTTTCTCTGCAACTCTGTCTTCACCACCACCGGAGAAAGCATCAAAAATTTCTCCTCATACTTTCCTTCGATATGAAATCTTGAAAACATCACATAGCCTACCGGTGCATCGGTTTCATCCACCATAATCAGTTCAAGTTCCGGCACATAGTACTTTTTCCGCCGGATTTCTTCCACCAGACTGCGCACCAATTTTCCTTCCTTCTCCCCTTCCGAAGCAGTAAAGACCTTTTCCACCAATTCAAGTGAACTCTGTAAGTACTTTTCTTCCATGGATTTGATGGTCCTCTCCGGGCAGAGCAGATGACCATCCATTGCCCCCTGTAATGCTTCAATAATATCCTTAAAATACTTCTGAAAACGCGCATCCGTCTCTATGTACTTTATCGCATCAAACCGAATCAGCCGGTCGACAATATGCGTTGAAATCATCTTCTTATACTCGGCGCTGTTCTCAAAACGACGAATTACCAAGGTACCCTTCTGTTCTTCTTCCAGCAGCCGTCCATATATATCCGGAACCGGAATCTCCCTCTCTACCGCAACCTCATGTTCGCAGACCACCTCCGGCGTCCAGCTGGTCATTCCATGTAAGAAACCATCTTCCGGCAATTCGTAAACAGAACAGCTTTTTCCTTTGTAAACTCTCTCCAATGCTCCCGGATAGCACTCACAGCAGGTCGGATTATTCCCCTCTCTATCCGTATAAATAAAAAGATCAAAATCGTCATGACGTACTCCGAATAACAATCCCTTTACCAGATTGTCAATCGCATACACATATGCCCTTCCATGGGTGGAAACCCGCGGTTTCAAAACCTTAATCCCTGCAGTATTCGATACATGATATAACATATTTTTATCCTCCCTTTCTATCATCCATATTTTATCCTAATCTCGCCTGATGAAAATGTTTTCCGTAGCTGTTCACATAAGCAGCATACTCTTCCTTGTTTGTCACAAAAATAAATGCCGGATGTGCATTCACCTGCCGAGTCTTCAACTCCTCCAGCATCTCCTCCGTTCCCTGTAACACAAATTTTCCTTCCGTAAACGTCAGAACCAGAGGAAGACTGCGTTTATCTTCCCCTAATTCTGATACTTTTCCTTTCGATGCCTGCGACACCTTGTCAATCAACCGCAATGGCATCTTTACCATTCCGTCAAGAATCCAATCCTTCGGATATGCGTCCTCACCAAATTCCATCGTATAATACGCACGCAGCCATTCCTCGGCAAGCCCCGCCTCATGAAACTGTATCGCAGACTCCAAGGACGGTGCAAAGTCAAGCAACGACTCCTTTTTCCCATAAATAATCTTCTTTATGGAATCCGTCGACAAAAATTGCTGCTCCGCCAATTCACCGATGCTCTTTCCGTTTCTGTATTCATCATAAATTCTCTGATTCCGCTTCAACAGCTTCTGCCGCGCGCCGGACACACTGCCCCACGCTTTTGTCTCTTCCTTTTTGGGGATATACAAAAGCTTTCCTTCGGCATATTTTTGTATCTGCGCAATCAGCTCCGGCGGTAAAATACCGGTCGCATTTTCATATTTCATATCCGCTTTGTCTCCTGTCGGCAGGTTTTCGCTGCCTATCCTTCTTTATAAATGGTTCATTCTGTCTTCCAGTTCGGAAATAGACTTTATAATTGTGGTGCAGGACTCCTCATCGTCAATGGAAGCATGCCAGCGAAGTACATCCAGTCCTTTATAATAAGCAAGACAAAGAAAGCGCTCCTTAAAATGCTCCACCGCAATCCCCTTTTCCTTAAAATAACCGACCAGTTTCTCCGGAATCAGAAAATACGGTCTGTGCAAATCCATGCAGACAAAGTCCAACAACCAATCTGTGACCGCCACTCTGCTCCAGTCAAGGAAACCCACGTTTTTTTCCGTTATTACCATATTACCAAAAAACAGGTTATTATTCACTAAAAATCTTTGATTTTCGCAATATCTACTGTAGGAAAGCATCTTCTCATAATAGGTATGAAAGAATTCCTCCGTCATCATGGAGGTACGAAACAGTTCTCTCCAATTTTTCCAGTAATTCTCTTCCGTATCGGAAAATGTTTGTGTCAAAAACTCCCGGAATGTATCGTACTGCGGTTGACCGTCTTCTTTCAGTTCCCCAAATCCGCTCATTCCGGCAATATCCGCTTTCTGAATTTCCATGATGCTGTCAAAAAACTTTGTAAACGCCTCTCCAAACTCTTCTATCCAAATTTCTCCCGCATTGTCTCCGATCGGATTTAATGAAATCGTGTCCGGCAGGCAGTCTCTTAATAATTCGTCTCTATTCATTCCTCTTTCTCCTTCCTTAATCGAAACTCTATCTTTTCCTTCCCTTCAGGTACGTATCTGATGATGCTATCTTACCTTAATGCAGGCAATTAAAAAAGGGAAGGAATGAGTAAACCCAAGGTTTCCCATCCTTCCCAGACTCACGTTTTACTCTAATTCAATTTTAAATACCACCGGCTTATCACTCTTTACATCAGCAAACAGATGCAGACCTTCTTCATCCCTGTGGTACTTCACCTCTCCGTCATAGCCAAGCACACGGATGTTTTTGAGAATACCGCCAAAGTTCGCTTTCTTTGAAATGTCCTGAATACCAAGCGTCTTAATGCAGTACTCTCCATTTTCACTTGCCTTTAATGCTGTCGCATACAGTACACCATGCGCCGTTGTAAATCGGAAATCGTCCGAGGTAAAATTCTTCTTGATACTATCTGCAAACTGTCCTTCCACAATCTGTGTCGGACCCTCACCAAAGCACCGCCATGTAGAGGCCTCATAAATGGCTTCACCATTTACCTTAAGCCACTCGCCGATTTCTGTAAGAATCGCCGTTTCTTCCTCTGTAATCGTACCATCCGGTCTCGGACCGACATTCAGTAACAGGCATCCGTTCTTGCTGACAATATCAACCAGATCCTGTATCAATTCCGGTGCCGGACGGAAGTTATTATTCTCTGTATACCCCCAGGAATTGAGTGCAATCGACGTATCCGTCTGCCAGTGATATGCCTTCATCTCCGCAAACTGTCCGCGCTCTACATCCGGAAGAGCCGTTCCGAAAAGGAACGCATCATGCTTATAACAGATGACCACTTCTTCGCCCCACTCTGCCGCACGGTTATAATAATATGCTGCCAGCTTCTGCAAATACTTCTTTAAACAGCTATGCTGAATCCACCAGTCAAAATACAATACCTTTGGATGATACTTGTCAATCAGTTCGCAGGTTCTGACCAGCCAGTCCTCAATAAATTCCTGTGTCGGCACCGGCTCACTGAACAAATCATGGTGATTTGGCTCCGGCATGGCAGGCCAATAAAAATCGCCCCGTTCCATTGGCTCCTTGATATCACTGTCAAATTCTTTGCCGTGACCCATAAAAAACCAGTGTTCAAAGCGATGGGATGAAGCGCCAAGCTGCATTCCCTGTTTTTCCACGCTCTCCTTTAACTCACCGACAATATCTCTGTGCGGTCCCATTTCATATGCATTCCATCCGGAAATCTCACTCCGGTACATCTGAAAACCGTCATGATGCTCTGCAACCGGCACAACATATCTTGCTCCCGCCTTCCGAAAAAGCGTTGCCCATTCCTCTGCCGAAAACTTCTCTGCACGGAACATCGGAATAAAATCCTTATAGCCAAATTCCTTCTGCGGTCCATAGGTCTTCACATGGTGTTCAAACTCCGTCGTTCCCTGAATGTACATATTTCTCGAATACCATTCATTTGCAAATCCCGGCACGCTGTAAAGTCCCCAATGAATAAAAATTCCAAACTTTGCGTCTTTGTACCACTTCGGCACCTGATATTCCGAAAGAGAGTCCCAATTATCCTGAAACGGTCCCTTGGCAATGACCTCCTCAATTGTTTGTAAATATGGCTTTAAATCATACATATCCTACCCCTCCTTATTTTCGTCCTTCTGTACAAATTTTCACTATGCTTCATGATGTTAATCCTCTTTTATTATAATTGACAAACTGTTCCCTATCAAGATTTATATCAGAAAATTTTCCTTTCCATCCTCTTGTCCTGTTCCGCATTTTTCATAGATTCTCATCACCGCTAAACATTGGTATCATTTTTTGACATCTCCCCCAGTTCTTGCTATAATGTAAAAAAATGAAACAAGGAGAATCCACCATGAGAAAAAGAGTTTTTGCATTGATTTTTGCACTCTGCCTAAGCATCGGCTGTCTTAGTGGGTGTGGAAACAATCTTACAAACGAAGCAGCCCCGACTGCTACTCCGACTGCTACAGTCACTCCGACAACTACTCCGGTACCAACTGCAACAAGTACTCCGGCGCCGACCGAAGCACCTGTCTCCGGTCCGGTAGATATCACCTGGACCTTTCAGGATTTTGTCTACAGTTCTTCCTACGGCACCACATACAAAGTAGAAACGGACGGTTCCATCACACTTCAGTATGCAGGACAATATCAGGAAATTAAGCTTGACCTTCCAAAGGATCTGGATATGAGTTACTGTACCGGCATTACCGTTAAGATGAAGAGCGAAGCAGGTCCGCTTGCCATCAAGCTTTATGATGCAAGCTACAATGAAATCTTTGTACAATATAATCTCACCACAAGCGGTGTGGCTGAAATTTCTTTATCCCCGACGCTTACTGTAAAAGCGCACGGTATCGGATTGATGGCAAACGAAGCCACCTGCACAGATGCTGTTGTCTATTCCTTTACCTTCCATATGAAGGCAGGCTACGATTCCGGTGCTCCGGCTCCGACTGCTACTCCGATTCCAACTGACCCGGATGATACCGGTGTTTGGGAAAACAACGCGGACATTTCCTGGATTGACCCAAGTAAGCCAATGATTGCATTCACCTTTGATGATGGTCCGGTGGGTACCTCCGATACCTCTACCTCCATCCGCATACAGAATGCACTGAGAGACTCCGGTCAACACGCCACCTTCTTCTATTGTGGCAACAATATCAAAAGCAGCACCAAAGACGAAATCAAACGCGCTTACGAGCTTGGATTTGAAATCGGCAACCATACCAATACGCATCCAAACTTAACATCGTTAACCGCTGACAAGATTGCAGAAAACTATCTTGCCTGTGCAGATAAACTGACCGAAATTACCGGTCTGACGCATTTCCTTGTCCGTCCACCATATTTGGCAACGAATGCAACGGTTAAAGCTACCGTTCGCGAACCGATGATTAACTGTAGCATTGACACCAAGGACTGGGACGGTGCAACCACCGAGGAAATTATCAACACTATCCGTACTCAGATGAAGGACGGTTCTATCGTTCTGATGCACGAAACCTATGCTACCACCGCAGGGGCAATGGAAATTTTGATTCCTGAACTCGTTGCAGAGGGCTGGCAGATTGTTTCTGTATCCGAGCTGTTTAAAGCAAAGGGACAGGAACTTTTGGACGGTTCTGTTTACAATAACGCAAAATAACGTACATAAAAATACCCGCCGGCTTTACCTCATACAAACGGAAAAGCCGGTGGGCTTTCTTTCTGTCATCCTCTTCTGTTCTCAGACCACAGATATCAGTTCGCAAACTCTCTTAAATACTCCATGGCAATGACATCATGCTTTTTAGAAAACATATGAGCACCGTCTTCAATAACGTGATACTGTACTCTTTTCTCCTCCGCCATTTCATCCGGTCTGGTAGACTTATATGCCTCTACCGCACGCACTGAGTAATCAATATTTACAATTTTATCTGCTGTACCATGTACAATCAGCACCTCGCCATTATAGTTTTTGATTTCCTCAAACGGGTCCATGTCTATAACATCTGTTGCATAGCATCTGCCTACCTTCATTGGACCACAGTTGATTTTTTCCGGTATGTTGGCCGGGTCAAACTTGGTATTCATCATTCGTCCCGCTCTTACATCATCCGGAATGCAAAGTGCCGGGTAAAACAGGCTCAGTTTTTCAATTGGATATTTGTTCTTTGCCGCTAGAAGCGCAGACACAAAGCCGCCCTGGCTACATCCCATTAAGAAGATTCTATCCGGATTGACATACGGTAAACTTCTCAAATGCTCTATCACTGCTTCTAAGTCCTTTACCTCGGTAAGCACCGACATCTCCGTTGTCTTTCCTTCGCTCTTACTTTTCATTACCGAGCCGCCGTTAAAGTCAAAGCAATATGCCGCATACCCCATTTCTGCCAGCATTTGTGCATAATGTTTTACCGTATCCTGCCATGCCATAAACCCATGACAAACGATTGCAATTGGCAGATTCTCTCCCTGCGGGCGATATTCTGTCCCCCCTATGGTAAGTCCTTCTCTTTTGCACGTAAATGTTTTTGATGTAATCCCTTCCTGTAATTTGTTTTTGTTCATAAAATTGATAAATCCCATCGTTTTCTCCTTTCTTGACGTCACCTATAATCGATTCATTCTTTCTTCTAACTCGCTGATGGACTGCATAATGGTTCTGCTGGACTCTTCATCATCATGGAGGGCTGAAACAGATCCCTCCAATTCCCCATAACCTAAAACATATCAATATCGGACTTTTGAATCTCCAAAACACTGTCAAAGAACTTCGGATACAGGCCTTCAAACTCCTCAATCCAAATTTCTCCTGCATTTTCCCCGATTGGATTTAGAGAAACGGTATCCGGTAAACATTCTCTTAATAATTCATCTCTATTCATCTTTCTTTACTCCTTACATCATCTTTTTTTCAGCTACGTATCTGATGACTTTATCTTACACAAGTTTTCTCCACAGAAAAAGGGAAGAAATGAGGAAACCTGTTGTTTCCGACTGCTCCCCCTTTATCTGTATTGTCTCCCGCCTTGGTCCCCTTTTCTCATTTTTTATACGATGCTCATGGCACATATTCATTCAGCATGAGAGCACCGTTTCTGTTGGAGCCTGTGTTTCTGTTGGTGTTTGTGTTTCTGTTGGTGTTATTCCTGTAGGTGTATTCCCCGGCACATCTTCCGTGTTACTCTTTGCACAACCTCCCAACATTATAATCCCTATGCATACTAAGATTACCCATTTGATTTTCATCTGTATCTCACTCCGATACACAACCTCTCCTCCTTACCGGTACTCCTCCAAAAATACTCCCTGTGCCTTTAAGTTTTTCCTCAAAAGCTCCGTATCCAATTGGTTCGCATTCTGCCCATGAGATACACTCAAAGCCGCCGCGCATCCTGCCGCCTGCCCGATTGCCATCACAATCGGAGTCACCCGGATAGCGGCACACGCCTCATGCGTGACGCTGATACAACGTCCTGCCACCAACAGGTTTTCTATCTTCTCTGTCACCAGACTGCCGTACGGAATCGAATACCAGCTTCCCGGCTTTAAATGCCGGTGCTGCATTCCCTCACTGTCCGGCGAATGAATGTCAATCGGATAACCGCCCATGGCAATGGCATCCGCAAACATTTTATTGCCCAGCAGGTCCTCTCCGGTCAGCTTATACTTTCCATTAATCTTGCGGCTCTCGCGGATGCCAATCTGCGGTCCCGTAGATATCAGCCGGCATTCTTCAAACCCCGGAATGTTTTTTCGCATAAATGCGACAATTTCTCTTGCCTGGCGGCGTCCCTCTATTTCTGCCTCTGTCAGTTCAAAGGAATTCACTGCCGACTTTTTGATTACTCTGGACATATTCAAAATAAACTCACCCGGAGTGTTCGTTTCGAGGCAAAACGCCAAATCCCGGTCCACATGGAATTCATCCTGCTCCTTTGCCTTCCTAATTAACTTATACGCACCCGCCATACCGGTTCTCGGAAGTCGGCGCAACTCATCAAAAGTCATGGTTTGCAACATATCATTCCGGTCACTTCGCACATAGTCAATCAACCTGTCCCTGTCCACATTTCCGACCTTTACATTCATCGTCATCGGCTGTGCCAAATGATCGGTTTCTCTGCCATATACGCTGGAAATCCCCGCTTCTGTTGCCAAATCAGCATCTGCAGTACAATCGAGAAAAACCTTTGCCTTCACATCAAAATAGCCCTGTTTTGCATAAAGGCGGATGGACTCTATCTTTCCGTCTGTTACCGTACAACCGGTAAACACCGTATGATACAGCAAGGTCACTCCGGCCTCCTGTGCCATCGTTTCCAACACATATTTCATACCCTCTGCATCAAACGGAGTGATTGTGCTGCAATATCCTACATAATCCTCCATATGCCCCGGAGACAGATTAAGTTCTTTGAGCCTGCTCACAATTTCCTCCGGAATTCCTCTGACCACCTGGGTGTCTCCCGCATGAAACGTCATCTGCGGACCTACTCCGGCCGTAGTCAGCATGCCACCTAAATATCCATATCGTTCTACAAGCAATGTGCTTACTCCCTGTCTTGCTGCTGCAATCGCAGCCACTGCCCCTGCCGGCCCTCCGCCGACCACTACCACATCATAGTTTAACATAATAATCTCCTGACTAATATTTTATACTTCTCCCCATATTACTTTATACACCGGTAAGGGAATCCTTGGTGAACGCAGGAAGTAGTCATTCTATTGATTTTCTTCCCGGATTTCTCACCTTACTACTGTTTTTCCCTTCCAGCTTCCTTTTTTCCAGCGAATCAAAGCAAAGATCGCTCTTACACCCTCATCGGCCGCAGTCCCCAGAAAGACACCGGCAACTCCCAAGGATAACAATACGCCGCATCCATATCCTACGGAAATACCGACGCCCCACATCACTATCATTCCGACAAACACCGGAAACAGTACATCTCCGGCCGCCTTCATGCTTCCGATGACTACCAGATTGATGGTCCGTCCAATTTCAATCAGCACACCAACCATCAAGACCTGGCGCACCAAAACCACAGTCTCTGCATCGCAATTAAACAGCTTTAAAGTATATGGACAAATCAGACAATTTACCACTGCAACACTGATTGCTACCGGAAGTGCCGTCCACATCGTCTTCATTACCCTCTTATCCGCAGCCTCTTCCCGTCCCGCGCCCACCAAATGCCCGGTTACAATCTGTGTTGCCTGAGCCAATGCATTCGCAAAAACCACGGAAAAGGACATTAACGTACTTGCGTATACCTTGGCATTTGCCGCGATAGCTCCCATCGGGTTAATAAAGGAAAGTAATACCAACTGGTAAAACGAATATACTAAATTTTCTCCTGCAGACGGAACTCCGATTCGAAGCATCTTTATTAATACATTCTTCGGAAACGGATGTAACACTGCAACAGAAATCTTACCTACTTTCAACCGGAAGAAAATCACAAATGCTACCGTTAATGCCAGCGCTCTCGCAAGCACCGTAGAAATGGCAACACCGGCAACTCCTAACTGCAAATGTTTCAGCGGTCCATATAAGAACATCCAGTTGCCAACAATGTTCACCATATTGACTGCCAGAGAAATATACATTCCTATCTTGGTATATCCATGGCAGCGAAGAATCTGCACCATGACATTATAGCATGCCTGCAAGAATAAGAATCCACCTACAATCTTCATATAAGCGACCGCATCGCCCACCTGGCTGGCATCTACCTTCAACATTTTTATCAGTCCCGGTGCTCCAAAAAAGGTCATACCACTCACCAGAATACCTAAAGCCAGATTAAAGAACACTGCCAACGAATAGATCGGGTCCATGTTATCTGTTCTTTTTGCTCCTAAGTACTGCGCTACTACGACCCCTGTCGCCCCGGCAATTACATTAAACAAAATGATGAACAAAAACATAATCTGATTTGCATTTCCTACTGCCCCCACCGCATTCTGCGAATAGTTACTGAGCATCACAGTATCTACATTACTGAGCAGGATGTTGAGCAGCAGTTCCATAAAAATCGGACCTGCCAAAAAAATCATAGAGGTTTTTTCATTAATTTCTATATGTTTCTTTTGAGTCATACAATTCTCCTTGTTTTCCGAAGCTCTTTCTGTCATCCATTTTATCATAAAAATTTTCAAAGTAAACCAGCACTTTATAAAATAACTTCACATCCCGTATGAAGTTGCGTCACTTTCAAGGCTAAAAAAATGGGGTAATCAAAGTTTTTGAGGGGCTGACGTCAGCCCCTCATAAATGCCCCTCAAACCAGCCCCTCACGAAGAACCCTCATCAACTTACGTTGAAAATCAGGAAAACCCTCACGAAAGACCCTCAAAAAGTTTGGAAAACCCTCAAAAACTTTGATTACCCGGAATCTTGTTACCCGCCCCGTCATGTAATATCAATCGCAGACTCACCCTTTTACAGGTTTTATTCTAAATCCTCTGCACCTAAACCATATTCATATATCTCATTGATTTTTGCCTGCGCCTGTTCCATTTCCTTTTTCTTGATGAGCGCATCACGGTCACTTAGTATAGCAAGCATCTCATCCACCACTTCTCCTTCCGGCAAATGGGAATATTGACACAAATATCCTATCATACGTGCCGCCGTATAATCTGTATTCAGATTTTTTGTAATCACATCACACAACTCTTCGTGATAACCACGTTCTATAAGCATGTCATAAAGTTGCATACTTAATTCGGTTCTCGGTTTCATATCGTACCTCTTTCGAAACTAACAATTTAACTTTTCAACTGCATAGAATATTCCAAGGAACCCTATTTTGTTGTGTCATCCAGCATTTCCGGTGTTATTGCATTAGCGCCTAAAATAACTGTTCTCCCCAACTTCTTCTCCAGTTCCTTTCTCGCATTACCGGCAATCTCACCGCCGGATATTGTCACATCCCTCGTTTCATTATATCCTTTAGGTTTTTGCATCCGGGACAGCTCTGTTGTAGATACCTCTGCCAAAAGATTCAATGCAAGCTCTGTGTTTGTCATATTGTCTCTTAAGTTTTCCTTTTTTAACCCTTTTAATTGCTTATAAGCCTGTACCGATTTCCCCGACCACGCCATCGTTAATATGTTTGCAAGCGACGCGTATTCTTTTGGGGTATTAATCCCTGCGTTTTGCCACTCGTCTGTTAATTCCTTGCGAATTTCGATAGAACGTAACCTTTGCGAAATCCACCTATCCGAGTATCCTTTTGCCTTATAAGTAGCAACCGCTCTTTCCATCGCTTTTTCCGGATCAGCGATTTCATCCAAACGTTCCTTTCCTACTAAGGCCAACCATTCTTTAAATGGCTCTGCTTTTTTTGAAGGAATGGATTGAATAATACGCAAAATCTGCTCAACGTTTGCACAGTCCGTCTTTCGCATTTTACCGTCAGACGCCGGCATCTTCAACTGCTTACAATTTGTAAGCAGTTCATCTGCCCCTTCATCCTTGAGTCTCTTTTATAAAACAGCCCAATATGTACTTGCACCTCTAGCACTCTCTTGTTCTGTCAAAACAGCACAAATGTCTACAACAGAAAAGTACCATTCTTCTTCCTGCTTGTGCCATGCTTTTCTAACCTCGTTATCAAAAAATGCTTCCATTTCATATTCAGAAAACTTCTCTATATTGTCCATCTCGACTACTGACATTCTATCCTTACTTGCATCGAACACCATTATAGAATTCATAACAGTTCCCTCCATTCACTTTGCGACACCACTGGTGTCACAATCTACACCCGCACCATATGGCCTTTTTACGATTTTACAGTCCCTTTTTCAGTTCATCATAATACGCCTTATAACGATATGCCGTCCTTCTACTAATCTCGCCCTGATTTACAATCTCCATGATAGACATACCACCTTCATATTTCTTTGCAAAATCATTGTAAGAAGCCATCCATGTTTCATCGTGCTTCTTTCGTCCGGCCGGCTTCAGAAAACGAAAATGCTCTAATTCTTCACGTAACGCTTTATTTTCAGCCTCCAATTCAGAGATATAGTTTAATGCTTCTTCTAATGTTTTTATCATAGCAGCCTCCGTGTCAGTATTTTTATGACATAATTATAGCAAAGCCGTCTTTTTGTATCAATATGTTTTTGATGCTCAACGGGTTAAAAAAGCAGCAACTGCCGCACCCACTATAAAGAAAACTATTGATAAACTAAATATATCTCCAGTTGATGGAATTTCTTCTTTGTTATTTCTCAATATCTACTTTCTTTTTATACCTCCTGCCTTTAATAGCTCCATTATCTAAAAGTACTCCTTCTTCAACAAGTGTTCTAAGTAATGCTTTTGTTCTGGTTTCTCTAACTCCCAGCACATCTGTCAATTCGCTTGCTTTATACCATACATCAGCTTCCATAAATGAAAGAATTGCTTCATAATGTGCTAGCGTTTTTTCTGTCACTTTTTTACCGACACTTTTTTCTGTCACTTTTTTACCGACACTTTTTTCTGTCGCTTTTTTCTTAAAAGAAAGCGATAATACTGTTCTATCCGGGTCAAATCGTTCCTCAATCACCGGCTCTTCCCAACCTTCGTCTGCCCAAACATTAAAGATATTCGGAACGCCGCTTCCGGCACGTTCACCGATATTGATGAGATTAAACATTTTCATGAGAGCCTTATTTCGCGGATCGGATTCACCCCCAAGACGCATCTGCTTTTTGCCTGTTCTGACATATCCCGGATTTGCTAAAATAATCTTGTCCGTTTCTTTACGGATAACAACACCACGCAAGCCATGATAATCCGCATTAACTAAACAATTTGCCAATGCTTCACGAAGTGCTCTATGTACCGGAGTATCATCCACCCGCGCACCACCGACCATTTTGAATGGCACCTTAACATCCTTAATAATCTTGTTATAAACTCTAAAATAGAAATCACATACATTTCCGGACCACTCACCGGAGCTAGACTGCAGTCTATCACTCCAACGCGTTGTCGGGTCTAACTCTTCTCTATAGTCCAAGAAATATTCCGGGAAATGACGAACAATATTGTACTCATCACCAAACATCAGCATACCTGCTGCCGTAGGATGCAACTTGCCATCCTCCTCAGAAATTGAAGCAGCTCCTATGCTTCTCAGATATTCATGGTCAGTCAAACGTTCAAAAGGATGTCCTTCTTTCAAAGAACGATGACTATTACGATATCCGTGAATCGTATCATAATTCAAATCTTCCATGGGAACCTTATCCAGTACCTCCATATCCATAGTGCGCTCCGTCTGGTCACGAAGCATCGCCTTTACCTGCAATCTTGTGCAGCGATAATCACCCTCAAAATTGCGACGGTAGGTTCCGTTAAAAATATCATTGTTGATGTACACCGGCTTCTGCTCGCGTTTTGCCATAGGCACATAAATAACCATGATGACATCTTTACTGTCACCTATTTCGTAAATCTGAACATCATCTTCCGAGAGAAGATTGACGTTCACCTTCTTGGAATTGTTAATGGTATCCCAGAAATCTTTACGAAGTCTGGATGCATTCTGAAGTCCGGTGGTTTTCCAACTGCCATCTTTTTCTTCCTTCACACCGAGGATAATGACACCACCATAGCAGTTCGCAAAAGCAGAATAAGTATCCCACAAAGAAATCGGCAATCCGCCATTTGCTTTTTTCACTTCTCTTCTGTTATCTTCTCTGTATTCATCAAATTTTGAAAGGTCAAATACATTAGGCACTTTGTTTTCACTCCTTTTTATCTGCAATCCATTTCTTGTGTCAATATTTTTATTGACACTATTGTAGCATTAATGGTTCATTGTGTCAATCTCATTTATGACACTCTCCAATCAAAAAAAGCGGGCAACCTCCAAACAGCATTGCCCACTCCATCATATCCCATAAAAAAACTTCTTAATATTCTCCGCCTCCGGATAATTTAACTCATCTATTTTCTTAATCACAGCATCCACATCGTATGTCAATTCCACCGGCTCGATTTCAACAGCATCATTCTCTATCGTCAGAATCCCCGCTCTGGCAATGTTTCCATCCCTTCCCGGACAACCTAACGAACCTACATTCACATACCATTTATGATCCACATTGCGAATCGTTCTGTTGTGGTCATGTCCGACAATGATAATATCGCTGCCAATACCTGCCATCATACTTACTACGTCATCCTCCGACGGGTTCGGAACAAATTCCACATAGTCTCCTGCGTCATTCATACAATAGTGCATCACGGCAATCTCATAGCTTCCGGCCGAAAATTTTGCCTGTACCGGTAATGACTTTAAAAACTTAGCGGAGCTCTCGGATAACATGCTGTGTTCCCATTTGTGATGCAGCATTTCTCCGTACTCCATCTGCTCCTCATTCGGAAATTCCGTCGGCATTCCATCCACAAAATATCCGTCATGATTCCCTTTCACCGCAATCAGATGATTGACCTTCCTCATGCGCTCTACGGTTTCTTCCGGATACGGGCCGATGCCTATGATATCTCCGCAGCATATGATTTTATCGCAGTTCTGCTCTGCAAAGTATGTAAGCACTGCCTCAAGAGCAATCAAGTTATTATGGATATCTGTTATAATTCCAAGTTTCATCAGTATTCCCTCTTTGGATTCCTGTTTTCTATTACTAATTCTCTACATCTCCATTCCTCGCCCAAAACGGAATAGGTTTCTATCTCGTCAAGAACTACATCCTCAAACCCGACTGCTTTATAGCAATAATAGGCCGGAAGATTGTTTTCAAAAACTCCCAATGATGTGCGCTTCGCACCGTAGGTCTCAAAAGCAAATTTCAGCCCCAGTCTAAGCATTTCTTTACCGCAACCTTGACCGCGCCTCTTGGGATTCACAATGACAAAGCCAAAACGAAGCTCATCCGGGGAATCCTTTGGGTTTCTTAATGTAAAGAAGCCAACAATTCCGTCTTCATCAAACGCAGTAAACGGCATCAAATTTTCAACAAAAGCAAATTCCTTTTGTGTAATAGGGAATTCACCCATCACACCTGCTGTCCATTGGTAAAATGCTCTTGCTTCTTTGCACCATGATAATATGGTAGCGGCGTCGGTGGGGTTGTAGGGGCGTATTGTAAGCATGTGGGTTTCTCCAATTCCATTCTCGGCACAGTTTTGTGCCGGTTTCTTAATTTTACTCCACAAATTCACTTATCACCTGAATTACTCCCACAATATGTCGATTAAACTCTTCTAATTCTTCCGCAGGAACCCACAGTTCCTGATGATAATTATCGCCAACGACCTGCACATCAAACTGTCTGCAATATTCGTCATCCACTTCAAATTTTGTCACATAACCTCTGTGATCGTCATTGTATTTCACATTCCATTTTGACGCAATTTCAGTTGCATATTTCTCATTCAGAACCGGATAAAAAATTGGCTGCTCCGGTAATCGTGGCGGGAACTCCTTATATCCACTATTTTTAATTAATTCTAATTCTTTTGTTCCAACTGGCCTATATAATATCATGATTCCCTCCGTCTATGCCATTCATTACAAAATGTAATTCTTCCCGATACTCTCCAAAGGAGACTCTCTCTTCCCGTTCTTTCACTTCTTCATTTGGATTACGACTTAACAAAACTCATTTCCTTCGTATCTATATCCAAATACAATTCTACCTTTCTTTCCCAGTTCAAAAACTCACAACAACTAATTCTTAATCTATTGCCAGCCCATTCATGAAATTGAATCAAATCCATTTGTATTGGACTTTTAATGGTTTCTTTCTCTGCGAGATTCTCCCCTAACATTTTTATACTATAATAATCTGTAACCAAAAAATCACCATATGGTGTCACTATCAAATCACTATACTGCGGCTGTGATTCATATTCCATTATTTCCGCACTGTCGCAATCCAGAAGATATAAATAATCCGAGGTAAGTACAAGCACCTTCCGATGTTCTGTAGAAAGTACCACTTTTCTGGGTTCTCCACGGAACTCACCGCACCATGTCCCTGATTCATCTTCAAATCTCACCCAAGTCCAATTCGGAGAGTTCCAAGGACTTTCGATATCATAGATACGTTCTTCATATTCTCCGGAAATTGGTTGGTTAATGATTTCTGCTTTTATTATCATTTGGTTCCTCCGTTACCTTCAGTAAATACATGCATGACCATTATGCTCTGTTAAATATGCCAAACCGCAAAACAATTACTCCTTTGACTGAATCACTAACTCATTCCCCTTAAAGAACTCAATGATTCTTTCGCGCGAAAAGGGCCAGTTCTCTTCCTGTTTAAAATCGTCATTAAAGAAACTCATTATCTCTTCACAGGACATAGGTGCAAAATTTGTTTTATATTTCTCATAATACTCGCCTCGAACCTCTTGCCAACAGGAATATTCCTTTTTACTTAATAACATACAATCGTCTAAATAAATAAGAATCGCCTTCTGCTCTTCGTCCATAGTATAAACGAAATCATAATCACTTTCGTTTACGTTTCTTAAATCAAATTTATAATTTTCCATATTAACACCTGCTTTACAATACTTTCTGCAGAACCACCACAGTATACCGTTCCTGTACATCTTCTACGCCGGTTCTTGCAAAACCGTTCTTCATCCAAAATGCTTCACTCTGTGGATTTCCCTTTGCAAATCCAAGACGGATATATTGATATCCATCCTCTTTCAGCCTCCCCGAACACTCCTTGATGATTTCCGTTCCCAGTCCTTTTCCTTGAAATTCTTTACTCATCATAAAGAATCCAATGAATGCTGTTTCCTTATTAGGAAAGTTTAAAATCAAATCCATCACCGCCGCCAGACAGTCCTCTTTAAAAAAACCTATGTAATATTTATCATCATAGATTGTCCTTGGCGGCAAAGCCTTCATATCATCCAGAATGCTTTGATGTGTGGCCATTGGCGGACAATGCTGAAAGTACAGAGGATTATCCTGCATAACTTTATACACTGCTTCGATATCAGATTCATTTAGTTTTCTGACTTCAAACTTTGTTGTCAACTTCTGAATATCCACTTCACGTAGTCTCCTTATTTCCTTTTAATCACATTGGTAAATTCAACTCATATATTCTTTGCTTAGGCATACCATCATAATAGTATATGTAACCCTTCGGCGGGCAAACTTCCTCGATGAGCTTGCCGCCCAGCTTTTCTATTGTTTTATAGGACGCTATATTATCGTAATCACAAGTCAGATATAACTTGTCCATGTTGTAGTATTCTGCAAGTTTGAAAACCATCCGGCACGCTGTCAATGCATAATGATTTCCCCGGTACTCCTCATCAATCTCATATCCGATATTACCATTGTAATACAAATGATAATTATGACCGATTCGAAAACTTATTTTCCCAATAGCAACATTGGACGACTTCAAAATGATATTCCACCAGTAAAACGGCAATGCACCGGATTCACCTTCATAGGTGTCAATCAGACGAAGTTCAAGAATATCACCATCTATATTGAAAAATTTATCGCTGAATATGTTCATTATGCTATAGCCCCTCTAGATATGTATCATTGCTCCCCTGCAAAACTCGATATTTTCGCAAGTATCAT
>CAZIQL010000042.1:0-21434 GCA_964541485.1 uncultured Lachnospiraceae bacterium | reverse complement strand
GCATTATATGCATTAGGAGATGGTGAGTCTTTAGAGGGTGAATACACATTAGTAGGTGTGATTGACAGCTTTAAGTATACCTACACCCCGGACTTTGATAACATCCAGCTTACCATTATCGTAAATGGCATGACAGATAAGCCGGTTGTTTGTTATAAGCTCAAGGGCGAGGGCATTGATGTAGTTGCAGTAGGCGACACTATCACAGTAACAGGTCCTCTTAAGAACTACAAGGGAACCTACGAGTTCAACGGATGTACACTCGTTTCTTACGAAAAGGGTGAAGCGGTTGACACTCCTGCAGTAGAAGAGCCTGTTGCAGGTGAAACACTTGTATTAAATGCAAATGATTTAACGGCAGGTACTCTGACAGAGAACACAACTTTCGGTGCATTCACAATTACAGCAACTGCGGATGCTTCTGTTACTATCGATGGTAACAAGAAGATAAGTGATAGCGGTATCGAATTCACACAGAGAATTAAGCTTGGTGGTACCGGTAAGGTAGAATCCAGAAGCGTAAGCTTCACAACAACAGGTGCTGCAACAGTTACTGTATACGCTATGAGTTCTTCCGGCGATACAGAAAGAAATCTTCTTCTTATGGGAGCAGATGGTACTGTTCTTGCTACTAATGTTGTGTATGGTACTGTAGATAACAGCACAATTCCTGCAGCTGTTTATGAGATTACGGAAGCTGGTACATACTATCTTGGTTCTGAAAAGAGCGGAATTAACATTTACTATATCGAAGTTAAGTAAGAGAATTTCATATCAGTAAAAGACAGAAAAAGATGTCCGTCGGATTTGACGGACATCTTTTTTGGAACTTAAGCTTAAATCTATGATTTACAATCCTAATAAAATCTTATTATTTGTTGAGCTTTGATAATTCATGAAATACAGCTTTGCATGTTCTGTCAGTTTCAAGCGGTGTGATGGAAATGTACTTATGAATCAACACCGCATCGGTATCAATGGAATCATCCCCGCTTTCTTCAAAGATACTGTGCCCAAGCGGATGATACAGGTTGTGTTCTTCCGGACGGAAATCATCGCCGTAGTAAGGACCGCCTTGGCGGGTGATGCGGATGGTGCCGTTTGCGTTTGCAGGAATGTTGACATTGTACAGGTTGTTTTTCTTTAACAGTTCATGTTCTATAAAGAACTCATAGATTTTGTCCAAATGAGTCATTGCTTCGTCAAAGTTTCCCGGCTCTGTGGAAATTGCAACAGAATACGGAATGCCCTGATAAGCAGATTCGTAGACGGCACCTACCGTACCGGAGTAAATCATATCCCGACCGACATTAAGACCACGGTTGATACCGGAGATGACCAAATCAAACTCCATATGAAAACCGAATAAAGCAAACCGCACACAATCGGCAGGGGTAGAGTCAACCGTATAGGTTGGAACTCCCGGAAGAATATCCGCCAGCTTTACGACCTCGAATGACTTATGAAGTTCAATGCCGTGGCTCTTTCCGCTCTGTTCATATTTTGGAACAATGACAGTTACTTCGCCAAGCTTCTGTGCCCACTGCGCCAGTGGAAGAAGGACGGAAGAAGAAATGCTGTCATCGTTTGTAATCAGTATTCTCATTATAACCAGCCCTCGTGAGTTTCTTTGTATTCTTTTACCAAAGCATCTGCATCTGCAACCAGAGCGCGAAGCTCGTCCATGTTGTAGATAGTAGCACCGCTGGCACATGCGTGTCCGCCGCCACGGTAATTTTCTGCGATAGTGTTGATGTGAACAAAGCGGGAACGTAAACGTACACGGATGCTCTGTTTGGCATCGTTATTTTCAATAAATGCAATCCAGCAAAGGGCTCCCTTGATGCCTTCTAAGTAGGATACGGAAGCACTGGCATTCTCCTGGGAGAGATTAAATCTTTCCTGCATTGCCTTGTCTACGAAAAGGTAAGCAACACCATGGTCGGTAATCTGCATGTTTTCATACACATATGCCTTAAACTTTAACTGGTCGAATTCTTCCAGATAAAGATTTGCATACAAAGTCTCGGTATCTAATCCTTGATCAAGTAAAATGCCCGCACGGCGAAGTGTATCACCGTTTACTTCGCGGAAACGGAACCGTCCGGAATCGGTTACCATACCGGTGTAAAGGTAAGTGGCAGCCTGCTTGCTCAGTACAAGCTCATCGCGGAAGGTGTCATAAAATTTGGTAATCATTTCGCAGGTGGAAGAGATTTCTTCTTCTACCCACATGAGGTCACCGTAAGGATTGTGATTGATGTGATGGTCAATCTTAATCAGTTCCTTGCAAAGATGGGTACGTTTGCTGGAAATACGGTCAAGTGTACCGGTGTCCAGAACAATACCTAAAGCATCTGCAAACAATTCGTCCGCAATCACACCGTCCTCCGGTCCGAGGAAGGCAAGATAATCGGCATAATCATCGTTAGCAAGTAAGATTTCCTTATCCGGATAGGTCTGTCTTAAAATTTCCTGTAAGCCTTTGGTAGAGCCAACAGCATCTCCGTCCGGTCTGAAATGACGGAAGATAAGAATGCGATTGTACTCCTTGATTTTCTTAAGAATTTTCTCCATGACTTCTCTTTCCATATTTAACTCTCTTCTCCTTCTGCTACCATTTGGTCTAAATCGGCAAGCATTTGCATTGCCACTTCTTTCGAATCCACCGTCGCACCGCTGGCCTTGGCATGACCGCCGCCGCCGTATTTTACTGCAACCGGGTTAATGTTATATCTGCCGGAACGTAATTCGCAGAGGACCTTTCCGTCGGCCTCTGTGAAGTTTACCCAGATGTCAACGCCCTTCATGTCTGCCATCGTACCTACCATACCGCGGGAAATGGAGAACGTGTCCATCTGAAGATCTTCCACTTCTTCTGCGGTGGTGTAGATGTAAGCTACGTTGTGCTCTGTAAACTTTATTTTCAAAATAAACTGTGATTTTCTTTTCTTGCTCTCATAATCCTCAGCGTAGAGATTTCGGTAAAGTTCCGTGGTATCCACGGAGCGTTCCATGAGGAATGATGCCAGGGCAAAAGTATGTGCCGTAGTGGAATCATAACGGAACCGCCCGGAGTCTGTCACCATGCCGGTAAAGAGGGCAGTAGCTGCAAGGCTCGATACGGTTAAGCCGCATTCCTTTGCAAAGCTTGTAAGAAGTCCGCAGCAGCTTTCGTAGGAGCTGTCAACTGCCTCATAATCCGCAATCTTTTCTACGAATAAGTGGTGGTCAAAACGGATGGTGGTTTCTGCGGTTTCCCAGCGCGTATCACTGATTAAGGATTTGCCGCCGCAGTCCAGCACGATGGCAAGGGCTCCGGTATAAAGCTCATCGGAAATTTCATCCATGATACTGTCTGCAATGAAACTGTAGTTACCTGCCGGATCACCGACAACATAAATCTCCTTTTCCGGGAAGTTTTCTTTCAGGATATGCTTTAATCCAATCTGGCTTCCCATGGCATCCCCGTCCGGTTTTGTATGCCGGTGGATGATGATACGGTCATATTTTTTCATTTGCTCTAAAATTTCCTGAAACATAGTATCCTCCCTATAATAGGTCATCAAAGTAACCAATGTAGTCTGCGGTGAGCTTGCTGTCCGGGAACAGGAAGCGGTGAAGATCGATGAAATAGTCATCGGTCATGCTGGCAATAAAGTCAACCACTACCTGGTTTGGTTCGGTAACTTCATATGGAACCCTGCGTGCGTAATAGGTCTGGTTCACGTAGTCAATGTGATGCAAAAAAATAGGGGACTTTTTATTCTCCTGCTTTAAGTCATCCAAAAGCTGTCCGTAAATCTCTGCCATCATCGGACGGATGCTGACGTCCAGCCTTGCCCTGGTGGCATTGTTCTCATAAATCATGGCGTAGTTGTCACGCTTGGAGGACTTGAGCGCCTCAAAATGGCGCTTGTCCATTTTGATGTACGGTTTTCCGTAGCTGTTTTCTATAATGTTTACAACTAAGTTGTTAATAATCTCTGCATTGATGGAGCCGATGGCTTCATTGACAAAGGCGTTTTCCTCTACCATCTTTACTCTGGCTGCATCCTGACGGTCCTTGCCAAGATAGGCAATGATGTCGGAAATGCGGACCACGCAGCCTTCTAACGTGGAAGGCGCAATCTTTCTTGCATAGGCAGGGTCGGTGTAACAGTGTTCTATCATGGCATCAAATTCGTCAAAGCCGGTTAACGGAACCGGAACATATTCTTCCAGTTCCACCTCGCCATTGTGACAGGCGATGCCGTCCAGCGTCTGCAGGCTGATATTATATGGGAAAATGTTATCTAATACCTGAACAGATTGGATGTTGTGATAAAAATGCCGCCCGGCGTGTTTGAAATAAAGCTCATCTAAGTAAACCTCTCCGGCATGGGCAAACGGTGTATGTCCGATGTCATGCCCGAGTGCAATTGCCTCAATCAAATCCAGGTTAAGATGAAGCGCTGCCCCGATAGTACGGGCGATACGGGAAACCAGCTGCACATGCAGGCTTCTTCGGGTTACGTCATCATTCTTTATCAGGGAAAAAACTTGCGTCTTATCTGTGTAACGATTATAATAAGGGCAATGTAAAATCTTGTCGATATCGTGAACAAAAGGCGGCCGCCAGATGGAGGCTTTATCTCTGGAAGTCGCACTTCTTCTGATAATGTTATTGTCATCAAATGCTGTTTTTACGAAGCTGCCATCCGCTTTTTCACGTTCCATACGGGAAACGAGTTCCTCTGACAGGGTTTCATATTTTAACAAGAACCTCACCTCTCTTTTTTAGATTGCGGACCACGGCACGAATGATAATTTGCGTAGTGAGCCACATTTCATTATACTATAAAGTAAGGTGAGTGGCAAATTGTTTTTTGAAGTTTTTAATAGGTGGAATACGAGGGAGACTTATGTATGAAGTTGTTATTGGTAGACGGCAGTAATTTGTTATTCCAAATGTTTTTTGGCATGCCGGCAAGAATTATAAATAAGGACGGAAAAGCAATCCAGGGGACATTAGGATTTGTGGGAGCACTCCTAAAAATCATCCGCATGGTGAAGCCGACACATGTGGCGGTGCTGTTTGACGGAGAGTCGGAAAATCCGCGTGTGGATGTGGATGCCGACTATAAGGCAAACCGCGAGGATTACAGTGAGGTTTCCGAGGAGGAGAATCCGTTTTCTCAGCTGCCGGACATCTACCTGGCACTGGAATATATGGGAATCCGCTACGCCGAGACGACGGATTGCGAGACCGATGACTGGATGGCAGGGTATGTGAGGAAGTATGCGGGAAGCGGCAGTGGGGTATCTGCGTGTGGGGATGTAGAGATTACGATTTCCTCGTTTGACAGTGATTTCTTTCAGCTGATATCGGACAAGGTTAATATTTTACGTTACCGTGGGGAAAATACGGTGATTTGTGATACGGCATATATCAGAGAGAAGCTTGGCATAGAGTCGCCTAAGTATGCAGAGTTTAAATCGCTGACCGGCGATACGGCAGACAATATCAAGGGTGTCGATAAGGTGGGACCAAAGACGGCGGCGCAGTTAATCAATGAGTTTGGTTCATTGGAAGAGCTGATTGCGAGGGCGGACGAAATTAAGAAACCGTCTGTAAGAGAGTCTGTAAGGTCGAGCCGGGAACGGATTTTGAAGAACTACCAATTGATTAAGTTAGACGGTGTAGATGAGCTGCCGTTTGAGTTGGGTGAGCTGTTGTTTGAAGATAGCGGTGTGACTACGACGGAGGTGCTCCGGGGGATTGGGCTGAAGTGAAATTGCACGGAACAGAATCGGGAAATTGTACGGAATAGAAACTAAAAATCATACGGAATGAAAATCTGGAATTATACGGAATGAGATTGCAAAATCTCGCGGAATACTTTGGAGGGAAAAACCTGGAGAAGGGGAAGAAAAAACGTTATATTTGGTTCTTTTGGGTTGTGGTAGCATTGGCTGTAACCGGAACGGCTTGTGGAAGGGCGTCCGGAGAGAACCCGGTTGAGAATGTAACAGAGACACCATCATTAACAGTTGCGCTGATGCCAACACAGATTCCGGGCTTGGTGGAATTTGGAACGGGAGCCATATATGAGTCAGGCGAAAATCCGGATTACGAAGAAGCACTAAAGGCATATCTTAAAGCAGCGGAGGCAGGACATGTCACAAAAGAAGAAGCAGCTCCGTGGATAGAGTGAAAGGAATAAAGAAGTTGGGGTTCTCTAAACGATGAATTGCTTTAAAAATTTAGGAAACTAAAGGTCTTATATTTACAATGGCAAACGAGTATGCTATACTATAAATAGTCGGAAAGGTGGGAAGTGACATGATTTCATATAAAAAATTATTCTTAATGATGGAAGAGAGAGAAATATCGAAAGAAAAATTGAAAAATGAGATAGGGATATCTTCGGCGACCATGGCAAAGCTTGCAAAAAACGAAGAAGTTGCACTGTCAACAATACAAACATTATGCAATTATTTTGATTGCCAGCCGGGGGCTATTTTGTCGTATGAAAGAGAAATTAATGAAGATTCAATACTTTTTAAGCTCAGAGAAGAACAGAGTATTAAGTTAAAAGGTGGATTATATCATCAAACGCAAATTAGACTGGCATATAATTCAAATCATATGGAAGGGAGTAGATTGACAGAAGACCAGACCAGAAGTATATACGAAACGAAAACAATTGGTGTTACGGATGGATATGAGCGAGTTGATGATATTATTGAGACGGTGAATCATTTCAGGTGTTTTGATTATGTATTGTCAGTAGCAGATAAAGAATTGTCAGAAGATATGATCAAACAAATTCATTTGATCTTAAAGAGCGGCACAACAGACAGTCAAAAGGAGTGGTTTGCCGTTGGTGATTATAAAAAAAGCCCCAATATGATTGGGGATATGCAGGAAACAACACATCCGTCAAAGGTCGCATCTGAGATGAAGCAATTATTAAAAGAGTATAGAGAAAACAGTAATATTACCTTTGAGGACCTTGTTGAGTTTCACTATAAATTTGAAAAGATACATCCATTCCAGGATGGTAACGGTCGTGTCGGTAGATTAATTCTGTTTAAAGAGTGCCTTAAATATAACATTCCGCCGTTTATTATTGAAGATGTCTCAAAGGAGTATTACAGAAGAGGTTTAAAGGAGTATTCCGCAGAGAGAGGTTTTTTGATTGAAACGTGCAGAGCTGCCCAAGATGCGTATAAGAAGTTATTAAAGTATTTTGAGTATATATGAAAAGAGGATGGAGCTTATCCACCCTCTTTTTCTATCATTTTGTTACTTTGCAATTTCCTTTAAAGAATTAACCTGAGCTGCGATTTCATCGATGAGAGTCTTAAACTCCGCTACGATGCGAACATTGTTTTCACAAATGCTACAGGACTCGGATGTGCTTGCGCTGATTTCTTCGCTGGATGCGGACAAGGTATTTACGCTGTCTACAATACCTGCGTTGGCTGTCATCAGGTCGCTAAGCTTTCCGGTAATGTCAGAAATCATAGTTACCAGAACAGCGGTCTTTTCCTTGATGGTAGCAAACTGTTCATTTGCTTCCAATGCCAGGCTGTTTTCTGCCTCGGAAATTTCTACGGTCTGGTCTACCTTAACCGATACGGTTTCCGTGTCTGTGGTCAGTTCATCCAAAAGTGCGGTAATATTTTCTGTTTCCTGCTTGGTCTGTTCTGCAAGACTGCGGATCTGGTCAGCAACAACGGCAAAGCCGCGGCCTGCTTCACCTGCTCTAGCTGCTTCAATGGAAGCATTTAAGGCAAGGAGATTAGTCTTGTTCGAAATACCCATAATGACATTGGTAATACCACGTACTTCGCCGGACTTTTCTTTTAAAAGGGTAGCAGCGGATTTCATTTCTTCACCTTCGGCAATGGCGGCCTTAACATTGGATAAGAGGTTTTGCATCGCATCTGCACCCTTGTTTACAACCTCCTGGGTGGTTTCTGCAATCTGGGCAATTTCCCTGCTTTCTTCTTCTGTCTTGCTGATGATATCCTGAATGGCCTGAGTTTCCTTTGTCTGTTGCTGTACAGCATCTACAACAGAGGTAATGCCATCGGACATATCATTCATTACTCCATAAACAACAGTGGTCTGTTCGGAAACAGTGTTAATCTTTTCTTCTGCTGCACCGGTAGCGGATTCTACAGTTTCAGCAACCTGAACCATCTGCTCGACAATAGCTGCATTGCGGCTCACGGAATTGCTCATGTCGGTAGAAAATTCGTTAAAGAAGCGAATCACCAGAGAAACTCCGCTAATCACGGCAATGGATGTAGTAATTGAGATAATGGCTTCAATCATGATGGTTTCAATGACTGCGGAAGGATCTGCCGCACCTGCTATGATGGTAATAATTTTTATTATATTAATTGCGAGGAATACAATACTGTCATAAATAACAATCGGCTTCTTCATGGAAAGCATGAGAACTACCAGGTATGGAACCATATAAGGGAAGGTTGCGTTTCCCTGTGCCGTCATCAGAATCAGCACATATAATACAGAAAAACTGATGCCGACATAAGTAAAATAACGGTCAGAACCCTTGAATTTGAGATAAATAACAAGGCTTGATAAAAATACAAGCACATTGGCAACAATCGGAATGATGCTTAAGATTGGCGGCATGCCGGATAACATTAACTGGGACATCAAGCCGACCATTAAGAATACAGTAGTGATGATTTGAACCAGAAACATGACTTTACCGGTTCTGAGCAAGTGCTTTTCTCTCATAGAATTTTCCTCCCCATAGTAATTTCGGAATGTAGTAGGTGCGTTTTGAAAATACAGTTGAACCCCCATGCATCTATAGTATCACATGAGAAAGAAAAAGGGAATGTTTTTTTGAGTCTTTTCATACACTGTACAAACAGTGAAGTGCAGGGTGGAGCAATGGTAGGTTGCAGTGCAGTGAAGTATAGACAGATTGAGGAAAGAGCAGCGGAGGTAGCGCATTACATTATTGACAATAATGCGACCGTCCGGCAGGCGGCAAAGGCCTTTGGGATTTCGAAGAGTACGGTACATGTGGAGGTAATAATATAGAGCGATATAAAAGTAAGTTGACATGGGCAATTGAATAGAAATAAATTATGGCACTCTCAGGTGGAAATCTGAGAGTGCCATTTGCTATGTATGAGGTTATTGAGCAAGGGTAAACAAGGAAAAGAAATAATTTTTCTTTGCCATAAGCGAATCGAAGTCGCCTTGTTCTTCTACTGTGCCATTTTTGAGTACAATAATTTCATCATATTTTTGTAAAAGTTCCCGGTCTAACGCATGGGTGATAACGATGCGCGTGATATCCTTAAGACCAAGAATAGAGGAAGAAACGTGGTAAGCAGTTTCTACATCTAAAGCAGCAGTCGCCTCGTCGACTAATAAAACCTGAGAGTTTTTCAACAGACTACGGGCAATAGAGATACGCTGTTTTTCGCCACCGGAAAGACCGCTTCCGTTTTCTCCGCAAAGATAATCTTCCCCATATTTTGCAATGAGTTCGGATAAGCCGGACTGCTCTATGGCAAGGTCAACTTCGTTCTTTGGAAAAGATGCAAACATCGTAATATTGTCCCGAATGGAAGCATTAAAAATAAACACGTTTTGTTGTATGACGGAAACCATGTCATACAATGTCTGGCTGGTAATATCCCGTAGTTCTACCGTATCGTAAAGAATACTGCCGGAGTAATTGGTATGGGATGCCATTAGCAAATTTAGTAGAGTAGATTTACCACTGCCGGAAGCTCCTACAATGGCATAGCTTTTTCCTTTTTCAAAGCACAGATTGATGTTTTCTAAAACAGGAGTATCTTTTTCGTAAGCAAAAGATAGGTTGCTGAGAGTGATTTGGTCTGTTAATATGCTTTTATTTACGGTACCTTCTTCGCGGACATTTTCTTCCAGTGCGTTGGCAAGCTTTTCTATCAAAGCTCTTGCGGCTTTACGCTCTGCAAGGCACTGCGGGATGGTATCGATTGGACCTACAACATAGTTGAGTAATTGCACGAAGGCAATCATGGAGCCGGCAGAGACGGCTTTTCCGGATAAAGCAAGATATGCCCCGATTAAGAATATACCAATTTGGACGATGCATCCGGCTGAAGCCGAAAGCATCCGTACCAAAATGGACATTTTGCGTCGCAGACATTTTGCACCGGAAACTTCCCGGATTTTTTGCACATAGATACGACAAATTTGAGCTTCTGCCCGGAAGGATTTAATAACGGAGAATCCTGCCAGACTGTCCCGGAGGGTAGACATATAAGTTTCATTCCGGTCGGAAACCTGTTTTTCTGCTTTGGCTACGAGATTGCCTGTCGTGAGGGCGGCAATCAAAGGTAGCAGGGAAAGTGCAATAGAAATCAGCGCCAGGGTCGGATTATACCAAAACATCATAAACAGAGCGCCGAAAAAGATGACAATGCTGTCAATCATGAGAAACAGGTTGGCAAGGTAGTTGCTCTCAATGGAGGCTGCATCGTTGGAGAGTGCAGAAACATAGAGAGAAGTATTCTCGGAGGTAAATGCCTGGATGCCCTTCCTAGAAATCTTTTCAAAGACATAGGTTTTGTACTGCTCGATTGCTTTGGAGAGAAATTTTGGTTTGGAAAGATAGGCAAAACCAAAAGCAAGCAGTTGAACAAAAAAACCTCCAATAGCAAGTAGTGTTAGTTCTGTGAGTGTAAAGCTGACCTCTGCACCGGTGGTTAAATCGATGACTTGCTGCAGAAGCCATGCAAGAAAAAGTTCGGCGAAGGTTGCTAAGACAGTTTGTAACATTGCAAGTAAGAAACAGATGAGGTTACCACGATAAAATTGTTTTGTGTAGGAATGGATAGATATATTAGTTGGTTTCATTGTTTATCTCCTTCCAGATGGCTTGCGTGGAACTGCAAGCATCCTCTGTTATATAATTTTCAATAGCTAAATATGCTGTGTCACCAAGGTCATCAATGGACATGGCGGCAAGGCTACTATGGTAAAAGTTCATGCCTACAAAGGAACGGTATTCCGGAGCGGCATCAAAGCGGCGGGCGGTAGCCAGAGCCTGTTGTAGATAAGAGTATGCAGAAGTGGAATCACCGTCACGTTCTGAAATATCTGCCATCATAGCAAGGAAAACGGCATCAGTTTTGTCTAAGATTGTAATGACAGTATTATCACGCAGCCCTTTTGCAGCATTATATGCCCATTGAACAATTCCAAGTGCCTTGTCATACTTTGCGAGCTGGATGTAGGATTGGGCAAATCCGATTGTAGTGCGAAGAAGTGCCTGCAGACTGCTGTAAAAACCGTCAGAAAGGTAGGTAAGCGCTTCCTCTGGCTTGTGACAAAACTGCGCCAGAATCATGCCAATCATAGCACTTTGGGAATCGTTTATATTGAGCTTTTTCAGTAATTCTATGGATTTATCATACTGCTTTAATCCAATGTAGCAGGTGGCAATGTTTTCCTGAAGTTCAGCGAGGGTTAAATTTTCATAAGGATTCTGGTCGAAAAGCTGGCAGGCACGTTCCAAAAGTTCAATACAACGGCGTGCGGCTTTTTCATCCTGAGTTGCCAATAAATAGTAGGTGCTGGATGCCTGATAAATAATTTTGAAATGGTTCGGATATTTTTGCAGTGCTTTTTCTGCCTCACGGGCACTCTCCGCAAGTTTCCGTTCGTTGCGCAGAGTCCGTATTCGATTGATTGCAGCGTCAACATTACCTTTTTGGACTTCATAGTCCAACAGAAAATCAACAGAAATTTCAAAAAAGTCTGCCAGTTCTACCAGCATTTTGATCTCCGGCATTGCCAATCCGTTTTCCCATTTATATACGGCGCCTGTGGTGACTCCCAAGGCTTCTGCAAGCTGTTCCTGGGTGAATCCGCCGCTCTTTCGCAATTGTTTGATATTTTCGCTAAAATGAAGTTCCATTTGATATTCCTCCGATGTGTTTGTTAGTTTTATTGTAGCAGATTTAAGGGGAATGTCTACTTACCAGTTGTACAAATGGTAGAAAAAAATATATACCAACGGTAGAAAAACAGGATAAGCAAAAGAAAAACTGCGGCAAATCGTTAGAAGGATTTCCGCAGTTTTTTTGTGGAATGTTTAATTTGACCATAGTTCAATGGTCTTCAGTAATTTTTCTTTTATGTCATGGTCTAATTTGAGAATAGCTTCATAAAGCTTTCTATCCAGCGCGGTTTCCGAATATTCCGGTTCCAGTTCGCCGACAAGGGAATCCAGGGAGCATCCCATTAAACGGGCATAGTACATCAAAATACGTAAAGACATGGCGGTGCGGTTGTTTTCTACGTTACTGATCCGTTTACTAGGATGCAGACAGATGAGACTACCCCAGTTACTACCCCAGATAGTACCCTAGTTGAACTGATAGACTTGTATAATAATTTGCCATACGCAGAACGTATTTTGGAATTCTGTATAAATCCAAGAAGTATACTTGAAATTATTGACATGCTGGGATTTAAAGAAAAGAAGTCCGGACGAAGGTATGTAACTCCATTACTGGAACAAGGAAGGCTTGCGATGACAATACCGGACAAGCCAAACAGTAAAAATCAGAAATATATAACAATTAAGTAAAGAGGATGCCTGGTGGTTGTGAAAATTGCCAGGTATCTTTTTGATTAAACTGCAGATGCAAATCAAAAGTTTAAAGATTTTCAAATTGAGTTATCGTCATATCTTAATTTAGTTCCACATACACTGTACAAACAGTGAATCACGGGTGGAATCATGAACAACCTGAGTGCAGTGAAGTATAGACAAATCGAGGAAAGGGCAGCGGAGGTGGCGCATTATATTATTGACAATAATGCGACTGTCCGGCAGGCGGCAAAGGCCTTTGGGATTTCCAAGAGTACGGTACATGCGGAGGTAACAATAAGGAACGGTTTGGAAGTAAGGTTGTTTGGATAGTTGAATAGGAAATGATAAAATAATCACGTTGACACAACAAAAACCATGGTATATACTTGAAAACAAGAAAGGTGGGTGAATGATATGAGCAATTTAATAAACAGAACTGAAAGCATATATCATTTACTTACGATTTTTATTTTGTATGTCGGAAAATAATCATAGTATAGCCGTGATAAATACAACATGTTTTCAGCTTTGGAAACATGTTTTTTTATTGGAGGCAAATATGAATAAACAAATTGAAATCAAGATTTATGACACATGGGATAATCTTCCTGAATGTTGCTGGAAAGAAATGATTGTAGATTTTGAAAAGGAGTTTGCAGTAAAACAATACGCTATCTTTGCGTATGTTGAAAATGAAATAGCAGGTTTTATGAGAGTACTCCGCAATCCGGACGATGTATG
The DNA here is from genome assembly GCA_964541485.1 of uncultured Lachnospiraceae bacterium. Lineage (GTDB taxonomy): Bacteria > Bacillota > Clostridia > Lachnospirales > Lachnospiraceae > SIG299. The sequence goes on along the minus strand of CAZIQL010000042.1, from coordinate 8,058 downwards.
TGAGTGGTATACCTGCGATGTTCATGTTGGTGAACACCATAAGCGAAAAGGGATTGCCTCGCTAATGTATAAGAAGACAATGGAGATTGTTTCAGGGTATGAGCGGGCGACTAAAATTATTACTTCTATAAGTGCATCGAATAGTGCATCAGTTCAGCTACACAAAAAGATCGGGTTTATAGATACCGGTATTACACCTTTATTTGCAGATTATACATTTGAAGAAGATGAGACAACATATTGTTACTGGCTTGAAGCGAAGTTATATCCGGCAAAAATTGTTCCCGTTCACATGGAGATACTTTTGCCAATGTGGAAAACTTATATGACTGAAATTGGGGAAAGTGATACGGATGAAAGTTTACGAAATGGACTAATCAATCGCCTTAATATTTCGCAATCAAATGCGAATATTTTCTTCGAACTTATGTGGAGTGGAAACACTGCAATTGGATTTGCATTCTATTCTATTGATGGAGGAATAAAGGATGTTATCCCTTCCGGATATGGATATATTATGGAGTTTTTTGTGCTCCCGGAGTGGCGGGGTAAAAATATAGGTTTACGTTGCGCAAAGAACATTTGCGAGAAGCTTAATGACATGGGGTGCCCTAAAATTTATCTGACGTCGACAGAAACAAGCGAGACGTTTTGGGAAAAAACAGGGTTTACAAAAAGCGGTTTGATAGACTCGGACAATCAATTGAGAATTTGGTTGAAATAAAAGCAAATGATAGTATGATGAAACACTCCCGGGTAGAAATCCAATGGTATCATCCCATTGGGTGGAAACTTGGGAGTGTTTTTGGTATAATTGGATACAGTATGCAGGGTTGATTGGCTAGTTGGATGCTTTTTATTAAACTATGGAAGGGTAGATGTTCAAATGATGAAGGATTACAATCTGTATTGGGAACGATGCTGGCAAGAGGAAGAACCAACGGAATTATTTCAATACTTAGACAATTACTATAGAATGACGAGTAACGAAATAGATATTTTTAAAGAGCATCATGTAGCAAAAGTATGTGATGTAGCATGTGGTTTTGGTGCATACTCTTTGGCATTTGCATCGAATGGATTTCAGGTTTACAGCTTTGATATTTCTGCTACAGCGGTTGAAATTACGAAAAGCGGACTAAAGAAATATGGGCTGGAATCAGATAATGTTAAGGCTGCCAGTATATTAGACACAGGATATAAGGATACGTTTTTTGATGGTGTAATTGCTCATGCGGTAATAGACCACCTTACTTTAAGGGATGCAAATACAGCACTGAACGAGATGTTACGAATTACAAAAGCAAATGGTTTGGTTTTGATTACATTTGATATTGCTGAAGATGAAGACTACGAGGAAGAGCATTTGGTATTTGAAGACGGAACTATGGAATATGTAGAGGGAAGTCGAAAAGAAATGATTTTCAGACCTTATGATTGGGATATGATAGATGAACTTTTAAAAGGCTGTAACATAATATATCGTGACGAAAAAGCAAAAAGAGAACACATTGTTATTTTGAAAAAAGGTGGGTGAAATATGCACATAGAATTTGTGAATCCCGGATTTGAATATATGTTGAATTCCATTATGGAGTTTCAGAAGGATGATGTGTCTTCTTTTTGGAATGATTCTTTGTTTTATTTTTTTAAAGAATTAGACAAAGAATATGCGTATAGTCTTTCGACGGAAAGACGAAGAGAATATTTTGAAGAGAAAATGCTTGAGATATATAAAGCGAACGAATCTTTGTTAGAAGAGAAAGTGCAAGCATATGCGAAATATTGGAATGAAAATAAAGAGGAAATAATACAGGCTTTTTCGGATGCGTTTGAGGTAGATTGTTCTGCTGTATTTAATGATTTGGTTTGCAATATATCACTGAATCCGGTTTCGCCAAGATATTTAAAGGAGCATGCTTTTGATGTATTTTATTTGAACTCTGAAAGAGGCGCACTTGGAAATGCATTACATGAGATGGTACATTTTGTGTGGTTTACGGTTTGGCATGATTTATTTAATGATTCCTATGAAGAATATGAAAATCCATCTTTAAAATGGATTTTATCAGAGTTGATTGTGGAAGCAATAATGAGTGATGAAAGGCTAAGTTCGTAAAATCCTTATTATAAAAGGGAACAGGGTGGATGTATTTATCCGTATTTCTTTACCATGGAAATAGATGGGGTTCCAATTACAGACACGATACATAAGATGTATCAGTCATTGAGCATTTCTGAGTTTATGCAGGTTAGTTTCACTTATTGCCAAAAGCATGAGGCGGAAATGCGGGAGCATATTTTGTGTTCGGAAAATGGAGGTGCTGAAAAATGATTCGACCAATATTGGCATGTGAGAACCCGTACCAAACAGCGGAAAAATTTCTTGATTGCGGTTGGACAAAGGATTTTTCACAACCACCGGAAAGCGGTGATCCTTTGGTTGGAATATCCTTATTTGATAATTCTATTTTGTTAGGTGTCACAGAAGGATATGTAAAGAATGAAGAAAAACAATATGTAGGTTGTGGAGTGGTTTTATATCTAACGATTCCACAAGATAATTTTAATGATGTGTTCGAAAAGCATAAAAGACTTGGTGCAACCAATGTGGAAGTACAACCATGGGGCGATACTACCTTTGAAGCAGAGATTGGTGGATTTAAGTTTATGTTTACGTCAGTATAGTGTTAAAATGAAGAGGAGGGACAGAGAAAATGCGAAAGACAGCGGTGTTGGTATATAATTCATTTTGTAATTTTGAAATAAGTGTGGCGCTTGAAGTGTTGGCACTGGCTGAAAAAGAAATAACTGTTTTTGGAATAACAAAAGAGCCTGTGCAAAGCGAAGATGGCCTGGTTGTTATTCCGCAGAAAGAATTAAGCGAATTGGACATTGAAGAGTATGATAGTTTGTTACTTCCGGGAGCGATGGATATTCGAGAGGCAATAGAAAATCCAGAGGTGATAGATTTTATCAAGCAATTTGACGATAAGATTATTGGTGCTATTTCTATCGCACCGATTATGCTTGTAAAAGCAGGACTATTATCCGGCAAACCATTTATGGCAGGTGTGAATAAGGATGAAATTATGGAAGAAGGCTTTTCGGAAGAAGAGCTCGCTTATATGGTAGGTTGGGATGATAATGTGAAAAATCCTGTGAAAGCAGGCTATTTGGTGACGGACAATATTGTCACGTCTGTTTCATATAACTTTATCAAGTTTGGGCTTAAGGTAGGAGAAATGTTAGGAATTGATTTGCCGGCAAGTACGTTTGGACTTTGATTGAAAAGAAAACACTTTTCGGATTTGGTCGCTAGTATTTGGAGGGAATGATATGTTACAGAAAGAAGTTTATTTAGCAAATCCATGCAAAGCATCCAGCCTGCCTTTTTGGAAAATGAATCTGATAACTATTCCGGAAAATATGAAGATTGTGTTAGAGGAAGAACTTCAGGGGATTGATACCCGGGAGTATTCGGATGAGCGGTATTTCAAACTGGTTCACCGCATGAATGCGATAGAGAGACCGATGCTGGATAGCAGATATGAATTGGTATTTTGTGAGGTTTCTGAATATGCAAAGCACATAGCAGCTTGCTATGATGATGTAGGCATATCAAGCGAGGAATTAGCGAGTTATCAGAAGCATGTGGTATATGATAAGGACTTATGGATTGCAGTAAGGGAGTGCAGACAAAGCACAATTGTTGCCAGTGGCATTGCGGAATATGATGCTGACATAAAAGAAGGAATCCTGGAATGGATTCAGGTTTCGCCGGGACACAGAGGAAAAGGACTTGGAAAGTATATTGTGAAGGAACTGCTTTGGCGGATGAAGGATAAGGTAGATTTTGTGACTGTTTCTGGAAAAGTGGATAATAAAACGAAACCGGAGCTGCTGTACAGAAATTGTGGTTTTGTCGGAGATGCGGTGTGGTATATACTGCGAAAAAATTGATTTGGATGGAGTGATACTGTGATGAAGGAGTATATAAAAACAGAACGCCTTCTGGTGCGCAAGTTTAATGAAACAGACACGGATGATTTGTTTGAAACACTTTCTGATGAAGCGGTTATGAAGTATATAGAGCCTCCTTTTAGCAGAAATCAGACCCAAAAGTTTATATTAGAAGCCGGATTATGTGAACCGCCTCTTGTTTATGCTTTGGAGTGGAGGGAAACAGGTAAAGTAATCGGTCACGTGATTTTTCATCCGTATGAGGAAGAAAGTTACGAAATTGGCTGGATTCTGAATCGCAATTATTGGGCTAAAGGGATTGCTGATGAGTTAACAAAAGCATTGGTGTATTATGCAAAGGTTCATGAAATAAGCAGTTTGATTATCGAGTGTGATAAGGAACAGGTGGCCAGTAAACATATTGCCTTGAAAAATGGATTTGTTTTTGTGGGCGAGGAGGACGGATGCGAAGTATATCGGTTGGATGTATAGCGTGGAGGACTAGACTACAATGGAACTTGGATTAGCTAAGGTGGAGGGAAACAGATTTTCCGTCAGATATGGTCAAAAAGATCTCGGATATGTAGAAATAAAATATAATGATTTTCATGCAGAAAATTGTTATATAGCTTTGGAATTGCAAGAGTATGATGCCTCCATTGCAACCCTGTTGTTTGAAAAATTGGCAACATTCGTTGAGGGGGATTTGCAGGTCATGGTGTCATCAGATGATGAAATGGTGGATTTTTTTATTGCCGGAGGGTTTGAGTGCAAGCGGAAATGCTATGAACTGGAAGTGGGTCCAGAAGACTTGAAAGAAGAAATTTTCTCAAAAACAGAAGTGAAGTCTTGTAGCCATGGAGATTCCATATATGAACAATGCTGTAAGTTAATGTATGAATATTATAGTGAGACCCATCAATGCGTAAGCCCATTAACAGCACCTTATGAAAAATTTGTTGAAATCCTTCCGGAGAAAGTGTTGTATCAAGAACTTGGAGGAAAGATTGTAAGTGCTGTATTTGTGGAGGAGAATGAAATTGCATATATGTGCTCCATGGATGAAGTGAATTTTCAATGTTTTGCATCTGCGGTAATTGATAAGATGTTTCAGGAACATGATGAAATTTTCTTTGAATGTGACAATTGTGACTGGGCGGCAATGGCCTTGAAGAACTTGTTTACAGTAGTGGACGGGGTTTCGTATAATACATATGTTTACAGCAGGGGCTGATGTGCTAGGCTGCTAGTTACAAGTGCGATAGGCTCTGGTTTCTATTGAAAGGTAGGAATCAGAGCCTTTCTTATTTGCCTATCAGCGCATCAGTGGGTTCATGCTGTCAACATATGTGAAGAGCTTTGCTTCTAGTCACGATGACTAGAGGTGCCGGTAGAGAATGATTGGGTGCTAGGGAAACCCTAAAGTGAATGCCCTGGGTGTTCAGCAATTCTGTGGTGTAAAGTTTATGCAACTTTATGCGTATCCTGCTTTCTTTTATTTTGCACAGTCTCGTTTTGTGAAAAACCTTGTATTTACTGTGTTTGTGGCTGTTCATAATTTGAGACTGGCTAATTGAGAGCTTTTACGAGTTCAAAAAGAGAGACTAATTTTTTCTCTAAATGTAGACAAAAATTTTTGAACTTTTTTAGCAATCAGCTTTTTTGAGCCTAAGTACTAAATGAGAGGAAAGCAACAGGTATAACCTGAGAATCAATCTCATAGTATTGGAAAGAAGGACAAGCAAGAGAAGGAGGTGGAGATTCCGCTTGAAGCAGAGAAAATTGAATTATCGCTTTCATAATCCGAATTCGGCGGAGGATACCGCTGACTTCTTGTGTAAGCTTTTGATTGAAGCAAATGCAGGGAAAGTAGAGCGTGCGATTGAAGAAACTGCATCAAGGTGTGCAGAGGGACGTGAGTACATAGCAGAACTGGAGAAGGTGGAAATGGTGGAAGAGCCGGTGAGTATAAGACCGAGGAGAGCAAGGTAGAGATGCCTTGCTTTTTCTGTAACTATAAGGAATGCAAAGAAAGAACTTAAATTCTGAAGAGAAATTTGAGTTCTTTTTTGAGTTTTTGATAAGAAAGTGAAGAAACTCAAATGGTTTAAGTTGAAATTTGAGTTTCTATTTGAATTCGTAAAATGTTTTTTAAGTTCCTTGTAATACTGCTTGATTAATGGCAAGTAAAAATATAAAATTAGTCATAGAAAGTCATTGTTTAGTCATAGAATTTAGTCATGGACACACAATAATGATAACACAAAGAAATACAGCAAAGGGGCTGATGATTTGAACTTAGGTATTGAAACAGAAACATTAGAATTTAAGAAATCTACGGGTGAATTAAAAGAAGCAGTACAGTCAATCTGTGCCATTTTGAATAAACATCAGCATGGAGAATTATATTTTGGCGTAAAGCCTGACGGAACCGTAGTAGGACAAGTTGTTACGGAGGAATCTTTGCGAGAAGTTAGTCAGAAAATCAAGAATTTTATTGAACCGAAAATTTATCCGGAAATCAATAAAGTAGTTATTGATGGCAGAGATTGTATTCATGTGAAATTTGAGGGGAGTCAAGTTCCTTATTTTGCATATGGCGTAGCAAAGATTCGTGTGGCAGATGAGGATTTAACTATGTCTCCGGAACAAATAACGGAGTTACTATTGCGTAGTGGTAGAGAGGGAAATCGTTGGGAAAGTCTGGTGTCTAATAAGACCGTTGATGACATTGACGAGGATCTTTTGAAGAAGTACACAACACAAGCGCATGAGGTGGGAAGAATAGCAATTTCTTACACGGATAAAGAGACTGTTTTAAATCAGTTGGAATTAACAGAGGGCAACGCTTTGCTAAATGCGGGAAAAGTTCTATTTAGCGATGATATTGTACAAGACTTGCAGATGGCGATTTTTGCTACAAACGAAAGGTTGACTTTTAATGATATCCAACGTCATCATGGACCGGTGCTAAAGCTTGTAGATATAGCAGAAAGTTATATTAAGAGTAATATTCATTGGAGAGTGGAATTTACCGGAGCTTTACAACGTACGGAGATACCTGAGATTCCGGTGGATGCGATTCGTGAGGCATTATTAAATTCGTTCTGCCATAAGGATTATGCGTCCGGTCAAAGTAATGAAGTTGCAATCTATAAAGATAGGGTTGAGATTTATAATCCGGGAGCTTTCCCGGAAGGATACGAGCCACAGGACTTTATTGATAAGGCAGAAAGACCAATACGTAGAAATCCTAAGATTGCAAGAATGCTTTACTATTCTAAAGATATTGAGAGTTTTGGAACAGGATTAAAGCGTATTGCAGAGGCTTGTGATGCTGCCGGAGTCAGATACGAATTTAAGAAAATGAAGTCCGGATTTGTAGTTTGTTTTTATCGGTCGGAAGAAAAAGCCGATAAAAAGCCGATAAAAGCCGATAAAAAACCGATAAAAGCTGATAGATATGAGCGAATCGTTCAATATGTGAAGGAACACGGCAGTATAAGCAATATGGAAGCAAGAGAACTGTTAGGGCTAGCAGATTCGACGGTTAAGAGATTACTGAAAGAAATGGTAGATGACGGTGCTCTAACGGTAGAAGGCGAGCGTAAAGCAAGAAGATACTTGTTGAAAGAGGAAGATTAATCGGGAGGAATGTATGACGATTTGGCATGTGCAAAAATTATATACATCTAACGGTGCTTCCTATGCAGTGTTGCCATATGATTTTAGAGGAACTATGATGGGTACTTTTAAGATGAAGAATGGTATCTGGCAGATGATAAAATTTCTATCACGTAGTCGCTTAACAGAGAAAGCGGCACGTGCGTTGTGTATCAGAAAGAATCGATAGGCGAAGAGAGTCATTAGATGTAAAAAAGGTTTAATTAAGAATTTAGACAAGGTGTAGCTGAATGCAATCAGGTTGCACCTTGTTTTTTTAATGAAAAGGGTTATAATAGTCGTAACAGAACGCTACAATTCTAACAGAAAGGTTGATAAATATGAACATAGCAGCATATTGCCGAGTTTCCACAGACAAAGAAGACCAGCTCAACAGTTTAGAGACTCAGAAAGAGTTTTTCTTAGAATATA
>CAZIQL010000041.1:0-21555 GCA_964541485.1 uncultured Lachnospiraceae bacterium | reverse complement strand
GGAATTTTTAACATCGCATGGCAGTGTACCGCTTCGTACGGCAATTTCCGTGGCGGATATGATTATGCGTCCGGAGTTAAATTACGACATACTCGCTGAACTTGATCCGGAACGTGAATCGTTACCGGAGGATGTCAAGGAACAGGTGGAAATTGAATTAAAGTATTCCGGATATATTGAACGGCAGCAAAGACAGGTAGATCAGTTTAAAAAGACGGAAGGAAGAAAAATTCCGACGGACTTAAATTATGATGAGGTTCCTTCACTGCGTATTGAAGCAAGGCAAAAGTTAAAGCAGATTCGTCCGGAGAATATCGGACAGGCATCCAGAATTTCGGGTGTATCGCCGGCGGATATTTCGGTATTGCTTGTCTATTTGAAGCAGAATTAAGGACATGGGTTTCTTTTTGGAAAATCGTTTTGATTTATGATAGGAGGCAGAAATGGAAACAAGAGATAATTCTTTGTTTTTGGCAGGACTGAAGGAATGGGGTTTGGAACTGAGTGACAAACAGCAAGAGCAGTTTGAACATTATTATGAACTGCTTGTAGAAAAAAATAAAGTAATGAATCTGACTGCAATCACGGAATATGAGGATGTGATTACAAAGCATTTCATAGATAGTCTCGCACTTTCTAAAGTGATGCCTCTTGGCGGAAAAAGAGTGAAACTTCTGGATATGGGAACCGGCGCCGGTTTTCCGGGATTGCCACTTAAAATTGCATTTCCTGAGTTGGAAGTGACATTGATGGATTCTTTAAATAAGAGAATTGTATTTTTACAGGAAGTTATCGATGAACTGGGACTTACGGGGATTACAGCAGTTCATGGCAGGGCTGAAGAAGCTGCGGCAAAACCGGAGTACAGGGAACAATTTGATTTTTGTGTATCCCGTGCAGTGGCAAGACTGACTTCTCTTTCGGAATTTTGTATTCCGTTTGTAAAGCAGGGAGGATATTTTGTGCCTTATAAATCCGGAGAGATTGCTGAGGAATTAAAGGAAGGAAAATTTGCCATCCGCGAGCTTGGCGGAGAATTTAAGAAGGAATATTCTTTTACATTACCTCATTCTGATATAGAACGTACTCTTTTGGTGATTGAAAAAACAAAGCAGACACCAAAGAAATATCCGAGAGGCGGAGGAAAACCGTTGAAGCAGCCGTTAATGCCAAGTAGTCATAGTACGAAAAAGTAACGCGAAAATAGAGGAGAAAATAACAGATGTATATTCAGGGAAAGTATTTGCTTGGTGGTTTAAATGATATCAGTGAGTGTCTGAAAATCAGAGCCGAAGTGTTTGGCAAGGAACAGGGATTTCCTACAGCAGCCGGTGCAGATGAGGATGATTCGTCTGCTATTTTTGCACTTGCATACGAGACAGAAAAGACAGAGTTGCCGGATGGTACGATAGAAGATAAACTGATACCTGTTGGTACGGGACGTCTGATTTTTGCAGATGATTTTTATAAAATCGGACGAATTGCGGTAAAGAAAGAATACCGCGGAAAGAAGTACGGTGATTTTATTGTGCGAATGCTGGTGGATAAGGCATTTGTCATGGGTGCAAAGGAAGTTTTTGTCGGTGCACAAAAAGCAGCGATACCATTTTATGAAAAAATAGGTTTTGTAGAGCTCCCGGAAGAATATTATGAGGATGAAATTTATCATAAAATGATGAAAATTATGCCGACAACCTGCAAGAGAGATTGCGGAAAACATTAATTTAGTATATTATGATAATGTAGGAAAAGTTGAAACATAGATTAAGGACAACAACAGATGAAGAAGGAAAATTCGACAAAAACTGAATATGAAGAAATGAAGGAGTTTATTGGAATTCTGGAATCTGATTTTTTGAAACAGTCCGATGAGCTTTTAAAACAAAAAAAAGAATTGGAGTACAAAAAAAGAAAGCTGGAGTTGATTTTAGAGGAACAAAACAAAAAAAGAAGTCCAAACATTTCTATGTTTTCTCCTCTTTCAACGGAAGATGTGTATGAATCGGATGTGGTTTCAAAGAAGGATGAGATAAAGAATTTGGAAGAGCAGATTCATGAGCTGGAAGAGCAATGGAAGCAGATGCGTCAAAAGCTGGTTTCTGTTGAGAAGATGAAGAAGTTTACCCGAGACATGGAATCTGTTGTTGCTTACAAGGATAATAAAAATATTAGCGAATTAACGAATTACAGTGTTAAATTATTAGAGACACAGGAATTGGACAGAAACCGAATTTCCAGGGACTTGCACGATTCTACAGTACAAAGTTTAACCTCGCTGATACATAAGATAGAATATTGCAGTAAGATGATTGATAAGGATCCGCTTTGTGCAAAGCTGGAATTGCAATCGATGATAGAATTAAACAAAGCAATTATTAATGACATGAGGGAAATTATCTATGATTTGCGCCCGATGGCATTGGATAATCTGGGTTTTATTCCTACCATAGAATCTCATTGCTTACATTTGCAGAGAAACGGAAGGATGGAAGTCAGTCTTACGGTAAGCGGAAAAGAACAGAAGCTTCCTTCTATTGTTTGTGTAACATTGTATCGTATTCTCCAGGAAGCATGTAATAATGCAGTGAAACACTCTGACGCAAAACACCTTTGGGTTCGCGTAAATTATAAAGAAGATTCGGTGCAGCTGAGTATCGAAGACAACGGAAAGGGTTTTGATACGGAGAAGAAAACTTCAGATAATGAGTTGTATGGGTTTGGATTGTCTACAATGAAGGAAAGAGCGTGGTTATTGAACGGAACCTTCTCTTTATTCTCAGAAGTAGGCAGCGGTACAAAAATTTATGTGAATGTTCCTGTTAGTTACATAGATTCTGAAGAAAAATCTGAATAATAAGAACTGGAGAAGGAGTAAAATTCTCTGCTCATGAGAGTAGTCTCACATTTTGCTCCGCAAAACAAGGAGGATTAAGATGGAAAAAGTTAAGATTATGATTGTTGATGATCATTCCCTGATCCGTGAAGGATTAAAGCAGTTGTTGGAATTAGACGGTGACATCAAGGTAGTTGGCGAAGCAGGCAATGGTGAAGAATGTCTGAAATTATTGGAGACCGTTCAGGCAGATGTGGTATTGTTGGATATTAATATGCCTGTAATGAATGGTCTTAAGATGTTAGAGGTGTTACGTGCATCTGAAAAGAAGAATCAGAAAATTTTGATTCTTACGATTCATAATGAAGTTGAGTACTTGATGCGTGCGGTTGAAATTGGTGTAGAAGGATACGTATTAAAGGACGCAGAGTCTTCTATTCTGAAGAAAGCGATTATGACAATTGCATCCGGAGAAGAATACATTGATTCTTCCATGATTCCTGTTATGAAGGAAAAACTTCTTCAGACTAAGGAAAAAACAGAGGAAGAAATTCTGACACGCAGAGAAATTGAAGTATTAAAGCTGGTAGCAGAAGGATTATTTAATAAGGAAATTGCTTTTAAGTTATCTATCAGTGAAAAAACAGTAAAGAATCATGTTTCTAACATTTTTAAGAAAATCGGAGTATTCGACAGAACGCAGGCGGCGGTATATGCCATCAAAAATAATATTGTGGAATTATATTAAAATGTTTCACGTGAAACATTTGGTATGAAATATTTATTCGGAATGGAGTTACTATGGGAAGAATTATTGCAATAGCAAATCAAAAAGGTGGCGTGGGAAAGACAACTACGGCAATTAATTTGTCTGCTTGTCTTGCAGAAAAGGGTAATAATGTACTAGTTGTTGATATTGACCCACAAGGTAATACAACATCTGGTCTTGGTATCAATAAGAAAAAATTAAAGCAAACGGTTTATGATATGATGCTGGGTGATTGCACTTTAGAAGAATGCAAGACGAAAAGTGTAATGAAAAATTTGTATGTTCTTCCTTCTGATGTGGATTTGGCAGGTGCCGAGATTGAATTAATCGGTGTAGATAATCGTGAATTTATTTTAAAGAAATTGATTGACCCGGTACGTGATGAGTATGATTTCATTATTATCGACTGTCCACCATCCTTAAATATGTTAACAGTAAATGCAATGACTACAGCAAATACTGTTTTGGTTCCGATTCAGTGTGAGTATTATGCTTTGGAAGGTTTATCGCAGTTAATGCATACCATTGATTTGGTACAGAAGAGATTAAATCCTGATTTAGAGATGGAAGGTGTTGTTTTCACTATGTATGATGCGAGAACCAATCTTTCCTTACAGGTAGTAGAAAATGTAAAGAAAAATTTGAAACACAATATTTATAAGACAATTATTCCGCGAAATGTCCGTCTGGCGGAAGCACCAAGCCATGGACTTCCAATTAATCTATACGATTCTAAGTCTGCCGGAGCAGAGGGATATCGTCAATTGGCAGATGAAGTAATGGAGCGAGGCGTCAGAGACTGGTATTCAGATTTTTAATAATTGAGAAAGTGGGGAAAGATACATGGCAAGAAGAGGCCTTGGACAGGGATTAGATAATTTGATTCCGGATATTGGAATTGTTGAAACAAAAACAGAGAGTAGGAAGACAGTAGCAGAAGAAAATGTTTCACGTGAAACATTGATTCCGCTGAATGATATAGAACCAAATCGTGCACAGCCAAGAACTAGATTTGATGAGGATGCACTACAGGAGTTAGCGGATTCTATTAAACAGTATGGCATTATTGAACCGATTGTGGTACAGAAGAAAGGAAACCGATTTGAAATTATTGCAGGTGAGCGTCGTTGGCGCGCGGCAAGAATTGCCGGATTAAAAAAAGTTCCGGTAGTAATTAAGGAATATTCGGAGAATGAAATATTCACAATTGCACTGATTGAGAATATTCAGAGACAGGACTTAAATCCAATTGAAGAAGCGGTTGCATACCAGAAGTTGATACAGGAGCTGAAATTGAAACAAGATGAAGTGGCTGAGAAGGTATCTAAGAGCAGAACCGCTATTACAAATTCCATGCGTTTATTAAAGCTGGACCCAAGAGTACAGCAGATGTTAATAGATGAAATGATCAGTGAAGGACATGGCCGTGCTTTGATACCTGTTGCGGATGGAGAAGAACAGTTTACACTCGCAATGAAGGTCTTTGATGAAAAACTGAGTGTTCGTGAAACGGAAAAGCTGATTAAGAAGCTTCAGGAAGAGAAGAATGTTTCTGAAAAGCCGGAAGAGACAAAGGGCAAGGATGACAGCTTTATTTATCGTGAAATTGAAGAAAAATTAAAGAAGACCCTTGGAACAAAAGTAGAAATTAAAAGAAAAGCAAATAATACAGGAAAAATTGAAATAGAGTACTATTCCATTGATGAACTTGAACGTATCATTGAGATGATGGAAAGTTTATAGGGAAAGGATTTCGTACGGAAAAGAAAGAGGAACAAATATGACAATAGGAAATATACAATTAAGTGGGGAACAAGTACTGATTGTTATAATCGTACTGGCAGTTCTGTTGGTGGCACTTCTTACTGTTACAATTATTCTTTTGGTAAAAACTGTAAATTTATCAAAAGCTTACCGGGCATTTATGCAGGGCTCTGACGGAGTTACAATGGAGAGTGCGATTCTGTCCAGATTCAAAGAAATTGATGAATTAAAAGAAGAAAGCAAGTATACTTCGGAGAAGTTAAACATTGCCTGTGAAACTCTGATTACAGCATACCAGAAGGTGGGTATTGTGAAGTATGATGCGTTTAAAGAAATGGGAGGAAAATTGAGCTTTTCTCTGTGTCTTTTAGATGATGAGAACAATGGATTTATTCTGACATCCATGCATACCAGAGAAGGCTGCTATACTTACATCAAAGAGATTATTAAGGGAGAATCTTTTGTTGTTCTGGCTGCGGAAGAGCGAAGAGCGTTGGAGGAGGCAAAGAACAAGGGAAGTTTGTATGCAGAATAACAGGAAATGCTGGTGTGGGGAGTGTGAAAAAAGGTGCGAAGGATACAAACGGAGCAAATTACGGGAAAAGAAATTCTGGCAAAGGATGTCTATAGCTCAAGCGGTGTTGTCCTGATTTCGGAGGGAACCTTATTAAAACGGAGTTATATTGATAAGCTTTTGGAATTGAAAATCACAGATGTATTTGTGGAAGACGAAATTTCAAGAGATATTTCAGCAAATGATATCACGGAGGAAGCAATTAGTGTTCAATGCACGGAGAAGCTGAAAGATACCATAGAGCGTTTTTCGTACACAACGGAAGAAGAGATGAAGGAATTGTCTACAGTGACGACGGAGCTGATGGAAGGTGTCTTGATGCAGGATGAGGTCATCTACAACATTTCAAATGTAAGAAATCACTCCCAGAGTTTGTATGAGCATATGCTGAGTGTGGCATCAATTGCGGTTTTGGTTGCGGTACGTGCGGGTTACTCCAGAGAGGAAACAAAAAATATAGCAATGGGAGCACTCCTTCATGACATTGGATTTACCAGTGTCAAGGTTCCTTATAAGAATGTGATTTTAGAGGAACAAAAAGAGGATGAACAAAAAGAGATTAAGCGTCATGTGGTATATGGATACATTGAAGTGGAGCAACAGACCTGGTTAAATCAGGTGGTGAAAGAAATTATTCTGTATCATCATGAGAGAATGGACCGGAGCGGATATCCGTTTCATTTGCCGGGAGAAAAATTAAAACCGGAAGTGCGGTTAATCATGATTTGTGATGCGTTTGACAATATGGTATACGGAACTCTTGAAAAAAGAAAGAAGGTATACGAAGCAATCGATGAAATTATGAAGAACAGTGGCACAAAATTTGATACGGAGCTGGTGAAAATTTTTGTGCGCTCGGTAGCTGCTTATCCAACCGGTACTATTGTTTTATTGAATAACGGTGAAAGAGGTATTGTCATTAAACAGAATGCGGACGCGCCGACCAGACCACTTCTTCGAATGCTCGAAGAGGATACGACGGGAGGATGGATTTCGAAGGACGAGCGGGATCTGGCGGAGGAATTAACGCTGTTTATTGTTGATACAATAGAATAACGAGGAAGTAGAGAGAGGAAAAAAAATGAAAAAGAGAAGCGTGTTAGGAATCATTATTTCTGTAATTATGAGTATCATTTTAGTACCGTTCCTCTGGGGATTTGGAATCAGCGGTACTACCTTAATGACAGTTTCCTCTGTAATTAAGGAAGAAAGAAAAGATGAAATTTTTAATATTTTCCTGGAGAATGAGGGTGCGGAGTGGATCTACGGTATGGTAGAGCCAATAATTCAGGATATGGTTGCAGAGTATGCGGGACAGTATGAAGGACTTGATACGGAAGGACTTCTTACGGTAGAGGATGTTGAGAAAATTGCAACGGAGTTTTATGCAAAGGCAGTGAACGGTGAAATTTATCAGATTGATGTTACATTTATCGCTGACAGGATTAAGCCGCAGTTAGATGGAATTATTGATCAGGAAATCGACAAGCAGATCGATCAGGAGATAGATTCCCGGATTGAAAGCTATGTGGATGAAAATCTGGAAACCATTTATGATTCTCTTTCCGATGATATTAAGGCAGAAATCAAGGCAGAAGCAAAGAAAATTGTGATGGAGGAAGTAGAAAAAGAGTTTGATGCCCAGATTGATGAGCTTCTGGAAGAAGAAGTGGATAAGTATATTGAGGAAAATTATCCAAATGCCTCTGCTGATCTGGTAGAAGCAGAAACGGGAAAATATCTGGCAGAGAATAAGGATCAGATTATAGCAGATGCAAGGGCTGAGACTTTAGCAGAAGCAGAAAGTACTTTTGAGGAAGAAGCGGATACTTATATCAGGGAAAATATCCGTGATTTATATACAAAGATTGATGAAGAAACAAAGGCAGAATTAATTGCAACGGCAAAGGAAGAGTATACACCAGAGATAAAAGAAGAATACAAGGCACAGCACAAGCAGCAGTATGTGGATGAATATTCTTCAATGGTAGATGAAGCCGTTCTTTCAGCGCAGGAAGAAATTAATGCAACCATTGCCTCTATTTATTCTTCAGAAGAGTATGCTGAGCTGGAACAGACACAGGAAGAGTATGGGATTAACGTATATGACTTTGATGGTCTGAATGAAATTTTTAGAGGTGCCGGTTATGTTTGTTTTGGGGCAGCAGCAGTGGTTATTTTATTACTGTTACTTTGCTATCTGTTCCGTCCGGCAGGGTTCTTTGTTGCAGGCATAGTTACATTGATTCTTGGAGTTGGTGTGAAAGCAATATCCGGAAGAGTATTGCCGGTGGTAAATGAGATGGTTCATAGTGCGGTAGACTTGCCACATGATAGCCTTGGTGAAATGATTAATGCTGTGCTTGGCTGGATGGCAGAGGGATTAAGTGAATCTGCAATGATTGGTATTTTTGCAGGTGCTGCTCTTATGCTTCTTGGTATACTTACACTGATTATCCGTAGAAACAAGACAGCTTAGGAAGGTGAAATATTGCATAGTTTTTTAAAATCTGTCGGGTTTAGCAGTATAAAGAGCCGACAGGCAGAAGAAAAGTTAATTAATCTGGTTCTTGAGAATGCTTCAGAAAAGCAGGTAATCCGTATTTCGGAGGAGCGTTCTGTGGCAGAACTGTTTTTAGAGGTTGCGGAGGAAACCGGGATTGTGGTTCGTGGCGAGACAGACGAACAGGGAACGTTTCATGCGTCACATTATTTCCCGGTGCACAAGGGAAAAAATATCAGTGCAGAGGAAGCCGTTTTTATTAATAAAAGGGTAGATACGGATGCTTTTACGGGGATGTATGACGACTGCCGCATCGGGGTTTCCATGATATTTTATGTGCAGAATGTGGTGGATTTGCTGAAGCACCCGATTTTAAAGAAGGACCGGACAAAATATCCGATTACTCTTGCTGCAATGTCAGGAGAAGGAAAAATTCTTCTCCCGGTGAAAAAAACGAAAATGGAAGCGGAAAAGGTAAAGAAAGAGTTGCAGAACCGCTCGGCACTCATTGCGGAAGCAAAACAGGGCAACCAGGAGGCAATGCAGAGTCTGACGTTTGACGATATTGACCAATATGCGGTGGTCAGCAAGAGAATACGGAAGGAAGACATTTATTCCATTGTGGAGACAAGTTTTATCCCGTATGGTTCCGAATCGGATAACTATACGATTCTTGGTTATATTACCGATATGGAAAAATGTCAGAATAAATATACGAAAGAAGAATTTTACATTCTCGCTCTTTCCTGTAATGAGGTAGAGTTTGAAGTATGTATCAACGCAGCAGATTTACTCGGAGAGCCGGAAGTCGGCAGACGTTTCCGGGGAAATGTATGGCTGCAGGGAAAAATTGAAGTGTAGAAAGGAATCAAAAAAATGGAAAAGCACGTAAGTTATAAGACAGAGGGCGTTTGCTCCAGGGGAATTGAATTTGATGTAATCGACGGTGTAGTACACAATGTAGTGTTCATCGGTGGATGTAAAGGAAACACACAGGGTGTGGCAAGACTGGCAGAAGGCATGACAACCGAAGAGCTGATAAAGAGATTAAAGGGAATCGAGTGCCGTGGCAACAATTCCTGCCCAAACCAGCTTGCTATTGCAATTGAACAAAATCTGTAATAGACAGGGATGTAAAAAAAGGTTGTTGCTCTATGACATTTTACAGAGCGACAACCTTTTTTGGTAATCAAAGTTTTTGAGGGTTTCTCGTGAGTGTTTGCAAGACCGGTCATTTGGATGAATCTGATGAATCCACGTAAAAAGCGTGATGGACTAGTGATGAAATAGCTCGCTATATAAATTTTCAAGAACCAATATCTCATCCTGCATAACAACATGATTCATTTTCCCGTTTTCTTTTTCTTTTTCATAATAAGATTTAAGTTCGTTCATTGTGCCTTTCAAAAGAATTTTTCCATGGTTTAAGAAAATAATTTCCGTGGCAATATTTGCAATGTCTTCTATAATATGTGTGGCAAACAACACAATTTTTTCTTTTGAAATTTCAGATATTAGTTTGCGCATATTAATTCGCTCCATAGGATCCAATCCGGCAGTCGGTTCATCTAAAATTATGAATAGCGGATCACCAAGAAGTGCCTGAGATAACAAAGTTCTTTGTAACATCCCACCAGAAAGAGTGCGTAGTTTTTTTCTTTTATGTTCAGTAAGATGTAAACGAAAAAGAATATTATCAATTTGTGTTTTTTGCTGGGTTTGACAAATTCCTTTTAAACATGCAACATAATACATAAAATCTTCGATTGTGAACTCAGGATAAATACTTTGTTGTTGTGGTTTGTAGCCAATGAGTTTTCTATACTCTGCATCCATTGTTTTTATTTCTTTTCCGCACCAAAAAATATGTCCTTGTTTTGGAGAAAGATTTTGAACTAATAAATTGATTAGTGTTGTTTTTCCGGCGCCATTTGGTCCAAGCAATCCATATATTCCAGGCTCCATTTTTAAATTCATATTCTCTATGAAGTTTTCTCTTTCATAACCAAAGGAAAGCTGCACGATTTCTATCGTTGTTTTACTGTCCATAAGTCACCTTCTTTATATTTTTTATAAAAATTTAGAATAATTACAATGGTAATTAATAGCTGGACGGCAAGCAATATGAGAGAAACATAATCTTTGCCTTGTATCAGCAATAGTAACGAAGTTCCTTTACTAAGGGTATTAAATAGGTAGTTGTCAAAAACAGAAAATCCATTTAACATTAATATATAAGGTACGATAAAAAATATAATATTCCATATAACGGATTTTAAAAAGTCTCTTGATAAATAAGAGACGGCCATACTAAAAGCAAGCATCAATGCAAAACCAAGTAGTTGAATCATCAATATTAATATCAGATAGGTACCTACGGTAAGATGTTCAAAAGGTCCCTGCATTTGAGGAATATTAATTAAGTCTAAGTTTATACCATAAAATCCATATGTTCGAAACACGGAAAGAAGGTGGCTTACGGCAATATTAAAAAGAATGAATAAAAGAAATGCCAATAAGCAATGGTATTTAATTCTAATAAAAGACCGCCGACCTTTATAAAAGGTATAAGTAAGAGAAATCGCATTTTGTTGAAATTCAATATAAATGCAATATGGAGTTGTTACGGAAAGAAACAACAAACCAAGAAGAAGTAACCATTCAGCCTGTGTGGATTGTTTTATACCAAATAGAATGAGAAATCCATCTTCATATAAGAAGGAGGTTGTAGTTGGTGTTTTCTCGAGGTAAGCCAGTTTTTCTTCTACGCGAGAAAAAGCAGTTCTCTTGATCATCAAGGATTCGATGTAGTGTAACAAAATATGAGGATTTTCCTGGCTTAGTAATTCATTTCTCAGAGATTCCAAATTTGAAAAATAGTTTTCTTCCTTTTTAATCCACTGTTTCTTCTCAGAGGTAAGAGGTCCGTTTAGCTGCTGCATATATTCTTTATAAAAATTATCTTCCATAGTCAAAGTTTCTTTATTGTAAGCAAAAGCACATAAGAAAATGAGAAAGCAAAAGATAGATATAGGTAGCCAAAGGCGATAGGTAAGTAATAATTTTCTGGTTTCCAATAGAAAAAGTGAAAAATATTTTCTTCTCTGCTTGTGAGGAAAAATCGGTTTAGCTTTATGAAATAATGTCTTAAATGAAATTTTATTTTTTTTTGGAACAGCATACAGTATGTTACTAATGTAATAGCAAAGGCAGCCGGAAGCAGCAAGAACGGAAAAAGTGACCAGCTTATGCGAAATCGGAAAGCCAAAAAGGCGAATTTGTTTATAATCAATCAGTAACTGTGCAGTATCTAAAATATGAATAGGGTTTAGGTAATAAAGTAATTCGCTCTGTGTGACAGAGATAGAATAGTAGCCTAGGAAAAGGAACACTAGGAAAGGAAAAAGGATACCTAAAAAATTAAGGGTATTTTTACAAAAAGAGGTCAAAAGTACAAGTACAAGTGTAAGGAAAAAGAAGGTTAAGCCTTTCAAAAAAAGGAACAACACCAATGTTGTTGCAACAGACCAATTGTGATTGCAAGAAGAAAATATTGCAATAGATTGAATAGGAGCATCAAAAATACAAGGTCCAAATTTATAACGGAAAAGTAAAAATTGTGAACCATAAAAAATGAGCACTGTAAAAAAAACAGAAAGAAACAGAATCAGTAGTTTGATAAAGAAAAAGGTATGTGTTCCAAGCTTCATAGTAGAAGTCAGAGAGAGATAGCCTTTATCACTTTCTTCTAAAAATAGAAGAAGCACAATTGTTGTCAAAAACAAAAATATAAAGAGGTCAACTAAACGACTTTGAAAAAATTCCTTCAACGCTACGTTTGCATAAAAGAAATCCATTTTTACATCTAAGTGTGAATAATCTGCTTTAGATTTTTCAGCAGTACGAAGGACATAAGAATCCTTACTAAAAAAATCTATACCGGAAAGCCCAAAGGAACCCTGCTGTATCTTTGCAAGAAAATCTTCATAGGAAGAAAGAATCTCAATTTCTTCAAAGAGCATAGTGTAACTGCAACGTAATGAATCTAATTTTGCAAAGTCACTTTCAGTGATGGAGAGTTCATGGAACTTATTATTGTTCATAACCTGTTTTAATTCATCTGCAGAGACTAGTCCCAGGCGATATTGTAATAAGGTGTTGGTGAGTAAATCAACGGTTTCTTTGTCCTGCAAGATTGTTATTTTTGCCTGGTCAAGCGGCATGCCGGAATATTGATTAGTGATACTCTGATAATCTTCTGGCGTGGCTCCCTGGGCAGCATATTTTTGAGTGAGGCTCAGGCTGGAGATCCATAGTCCCAACAAGAGCAATGTCACAAACAAAAATAGAAGCCATATTCGTTTGTAAATGCGTTTACTTTCCAGAAGTAATAGTTTCAAAATGTCACCTCATTTTAAATATCAATGAAAAGAAAAGATATATTTCCGTTTAGTAATTCTTCACAAGGTGTGTAATACAAAGTTCCGTTACCGGTAAAATATGCAATACCATTGACGGAACCAAGATAACCATTGATTAGTCCCTTTTCATCGGAGAATGAAAAAATTTCTTTTTGATCTTTGAGAATCGAAAAACTGATGTTTTTGTCTTTCAGTACCAATAAATAACCGTCTTCAAATTTTTTAACATTGAAAAGAGTTTTTTCGCCTTCATATTCGTAGTAAGTAAAAAGCTCGTCGTTTTTTTCGTTATAGCTGTAAATCGTGTTTCCCCATTGAAATAGGAGAACATTGTCGTAGTGTTCGATAAACTGGATGACAGGTTCTTCGGAGGCAGAGATTTCCTGCGACATCAGTATTTTAGTGCTTCCATCCTGTTTGTTTATCTGAAAGAGAGGATAGTAATAGGAAACGGTTTTCCAATCAATTTCTTTTAGGCTATTGGTTTCTGCGTCAATAAAATCTTTTAAATCAACGTTTGCACCGGTGTAAAGTTCATAATAATAGTCTTCTGATGCCATAAAGCCAGTCAGATAAGAAAACTTACTCTTGGTATCCTGGAGGGGAAATTTCTCATAAGAACCGGTGGTTAAGTCAAGACAATAAGCTTCGTTTATGCTTTTATCTTGTTTTTTGTCATAGCTATTACCGATAAAATATAGTTTTCCATCCAAAATATGCATGGAGCTATGTATACAGCATGCATTAATGCTTTGCAGTGTTTTTCTCTCTTCACCATACAAATTTGCTGTGGAAAAGGTATATGTTTCAAAAAAAGCATCTGCTTGGCAAAAGTACAATTGGTTCTGATAGAAAAAAGCCGTAGTATATCCGGGATAATAGGCTGCACAAGAGGAATTCTGATGCAGACAACTGCTCTGGTTACATAAATAGACCGTTTGATTTGTAGTAGCGTCCCAAAAGCGAAGATACTCTTTAGTAGTACTCTTTAGAACTCCGGAGGGAGATATGGTATACGAAGAAAAAATCTGAGTGGTTTCATTGTTTTGTTCTGTTTTTTTGTTGCACGCAACAAGAAAGATGCAGTGAAGGAATATGATAAAGAAAAAAATGCCGTGTTTATAAGTACGTTTTATGGGAAACACCTACCTTATAGTTTTATTCATATAATCAATTAATTTCATATATCCTGCTTCTAAGAGTTTATCATGTAATTCCTGTAATTTTTGAGAAGTCTCCAGACCATAATAGCCAAGAAAAACAAGTCGGTTTTCATAAAAAAGTTTTTGACAGGCTTCATATTCTTCTGATAAGGAGCTGAAGTCGAAGTTTATATTAGTCATGCAGGCAAAGGTAACATTTTGATTCATCTCATGAAATTCTTCTTCATATTTTTTGGAATATTGTTCTACAGGAAGAAATCTTTGGTCCTCGGAAAGACCAAGACCAATAGCAAAGCCAGCAGTTTCAAATATACGTGTTTTGCCTTCCCACTCATAGTGTTCACCTTCAATTCCACAATATAAAAGCATTCGCAAATAATTATCGGTAGAAAATAACTTTAAAAATTGTTTGCATTCTTCAGGGTAAGGCGTGTTTGCATTTATTACCATGATGTCTGTATTTATTATATCATATATGTAGGCAATTGTGTCAGGAACTAAAAAGTTAGTTTGTAAAAACGTATTTTCGTCACTATAATTTACATCATGAAAAAAAGAAGACGAATTTGTTTTGATGAGGCTAAAAAAACAGTAATCGTAGTTTTTGCTATTCATCTGTTTATCGACTTCTGTGCCGCTGTAACCTAAGGATTGAAGTAGAAATGAATCGTAGGAAAGATAATTGTTTTCTTTCCATACACCTAATTGTTCATAAAAGGATATAGCAGCCTCGTCAGACCACAAGTCGATGACAGTTTCTGAATCATCTGAATCATCATGTTTTATACAAAAAATAGTGTCATATTCCTCTAATCCAAAAAGGGATAACATTAAGTAATCATTCTGAAAGGATAATTCCAAAGGGGTTATATTATTCTGTAACATTTTTTGAAAAAAAGGTTCAAAATTTTTAATTTTATTTTGAAATAAAGTCATATCCACACCAAGCTGCTCCGACAGTTGAGGATTGTATGCAAAAACGAAGCGTTCGGTGGCAATAGGAGACAAAGGAATACCATAAAAAAACTGTTCGGATATCAATAATTGGCTCCAAACGGAAGAATCATATTTTTCATAAATTCCTTCGCGATGAATAGTATCGGTAAGATTTAATATTCGATTATTTTTTACGGCATCTGAATAATCGTCTGTTATATAAATATCAATAAAACCTCCGGAGGATTGTATTTTTTCTATCTGCTGGTCTACAGGAACAGCGGAAATAAGATCGTCTAATTCAGGAAAATGAAAAGAGACGAAAAAATCATATCCTGATTCATGGAGATAATGATTTATTTCATCTTCAATGTTCTGAATGGAACCAGTAATGTTATTACCCATAGGAAATGAAATAAACAAAGATATTTGTTTACTATCCTCCCATTCCGAACAATCATAGCTTTTTTTCCATGTCTTAGTTATTGTTCCGGATTTAGTGAAAAAATCGTCATGTAATTTTATTTCTACGGTTTCACTTTTAGGTAATGTTGTATTGTTATTTGGAGCACATGCATTTAGTGAAGGGATAAAAAGCAGCATTATCAAAAAAAGAAGTAATTTTTTCATTTTTTCCTCGCGTAAGGTTTCTTGTTGGAATATAGCTTATTAATAGGATAACAGAAACGGTGTCTTTTTGAAAGATAAAAAACAGCAAACTTTTTTTATGAATTATTGTGTAGAAATAATATAAAGGAAAGACAATCAAATAGCTATTTCGATGGGAAATTAAAAAATGCTCCCAGCAGGAATCGAACCTGCAACTGACCCTTAGGAGGGGCCCGTTATATCCATTTAACTATGGAAGCACGTAAATGCTCTCTTAATTATATGAAAAAGAAATTTTAAAGTCAAGGTTTTGCCCGTGATTCGGGGAGAAAAGTCGGCAATTTTTTGAAGAAAACTTGCGGGAATGCGTCCGGTAGTGTATATTAATAGAAGAAACGACAATTTTTGTGGAAAACTTAATTCGGAGGGTAAAAAATGAATCAGAATCAATGTATGGGAAATAAAAAAGGGGCAGGAAAAAAGATTATTACAGGTCTGATTTTTCTGGCGGCCCTGTTTTTTGCAGCGGTTGTTTTGGTGGGTTCTGTCGGAACGGACAATACATTGCCGCTTGTGATAATTGCCGGAGTGGTGATGCTGGTAGCGGCCTATTTTTTTCTTTCGGCTGTTTTTGAAGACAAGGCAGACCAGTGGAAGAGTCTGTATGAAGAAATGGAAAAAGAAACACAGGGAGATGATGTTTACGATCAGCTGAAGGGCTATATGGAAAGCGTGGACCGTACACAAAAGGCAGTGTTTTCTGTCATGAAGCGCAGAGAGGAAAGTACAGAGGAACAGATTTCCCGTCTGGAAAATGCCATTGAGCGGATGGCAGAACAGCAGGCAGCAGATCATAAGGCGCTGGTCAGATATAACAAAGAAAATGCACGCCAAATGGCAATTAATGAGCGGGAAACGTTAGAACATGTTCTTTCCGTTGTTGTTAAGAAAATGGAAGAGGGAAAGAATAAGGAGCTGGAGGCTTTACAGTCTGTTCTGGAAAACGGTGTGACTGTAAGAAAGGAAGAAGATGCAGAACCGGAACTTTTCCTTCCGGAAGAAGAAACGGTGACAGAGGAGCCGGCGGACATTTCTGTGGATACTCTTGGAGTAGCCACAGGAGTTGATTTGTCCGATCCGAATGCAGCACTGTCACCGGAAGATATTGCAAAATTATTTGCAGCAGCAGGAAATTAACCCTGTCTGCGCTTACGATAATATTCTTTCTTGCGTCTTCTGTATGGAAGCTCAATTAAAATGAGGTAAAGACCGACAATCAGGACGCAGATGCCTGCAATACCTCCAATAATGAGCGGACGGAAATCATCATCCACATCATCACCGGAAGCAGGAACGGTAGGAGAAACATCAGGTTCCTGAGATGCCGTTTCATCCGGAGTGGTGTCCGGAATAGGGGATGGAGTCGGAGACAGAGCAACAACCACATCCGATTCACTGTAAAAAAGAATATCTGCTGACCCTACATAATTGTCAGCGTAGTAGTAATCAACTTTACCAATCACATTTTCACCGGCGGATAAGGCTTCGTTTGGTGTTAATGTGATTTTTTTTGTCAGATTACGATAAGAAGCCTTCGATGGAAGAACCAGGGAGGTTCCGCTGATGGAAAGCAGGGAGGACACGTCAGAAACAAGTGCCTCGTCATCGTCAAACAATACAGGAAAAGCATTGGTAGATTCCATGCGGGAATCATCCACGTTCGTAATGGTAAAGTTGTTAAACCCATAATCCAACAGAGCAATCGTATCGTCATATACGACGGTAGAGTCAGGAGCTTTCATAATGACACAAATCAGCGTCATGCCGTTCCGTTCTGCACAGGTAACCAGGCAATTTCCTGCAATGGAGGTATGTCCGGTCTTCCCGGCAAATACACCCTCGCATTTGATTTTTCTGCGCAAAATCTGGTGGGTATTTGCAATCGGTCTTGCAACATTTAAGTTGGTTGCCGGAATTTCATGATAGTAGGCTCCGGAAACACGTGCAAAGGTAGGATATTCCAACAGTTTTTTTGCAATCAGGGCAAGGTCATACGGTGTGGTATAATGCTCCGGATCGTCAAGACCGTGCGGATTTGCAAAATTTGTACCGGAACAGCCAAGGTCTCTGGCACGCTCGTTCATCATCAGGACAAAATTGTTAATAGTGCCGCCGATATGTTCTGCCACAGCGTAAGAAACTTCATTGGCAGAGGCAAGCAAAATGGCATACAGCGCCTCTTCCATGTTCAGCTGCTCTCCTTCTACCAGACCGATACGGCTGGAGTCCCATCCGATTTTGTGGACAGAGTCATAAGAGCAGGTCACAATATCCGTCAGCGAACACTGCTCAATAGCAAGGAGCGCAGTCATTAATTTGGTGGTACTGGCAGGATAAAACTGCTCAAAACCATTTTTATTGTAGATAATGGTTCCGGTGGAAGCTTCAATCAGGATAGCACCCTCGGAGGTAATCTCCGGAGCAGTGGGCCAGAGCTCCTCTTCTGCCAATGCAGCCGTGCCCGGAGCAATACTGCAAAGAACAGAAGACAGAAGAATTCCACACAGAAATTTTTTAAACAAATGTTTCATGTTGAACCTCGAAGAAAAAAATTACAGGTTGTTTAATGCCTCTTCTAAGGCGGCTTTGGAAACGAGTCCAACGATTTTGTTTACCACTTCACCATTTTTGATGAATAAAAGCGTAGGAATGGACATAATGCCGTACTTTTCTGCGGTATTTGGAGCGTTGTCAACGTTTAATTTGCCGATTTTTACTTTGCCTTCGTAAGCAGGTGCCAGTTCCTCAATAATTGGAGCAAGCATCTTGCATGGACCGCACCAGTCAGCATAGAAGTCAACCAGTACAGGAAGTTCGCAGGACAGTGCCTCTGTGTTAAAATTTTCGTCAGTGAAATGAAATGCCATATAAGCCTCCTTATCTTATCTGCAATGCATATTTTTTTGGTTTCTGTTTTTAGTATGTTCCGTTTTTGGAGGGTTAATCAATCGGATTACCTCCTGAAGTGACCGGTAAAGACAAAGTGCCTTCCGGTTGAGTGCCGGATGATCCGAAAAGCAATCGGCAATACGACGTTTCAGTGGATAAGACATGTACCAAAACCCCTATTTGTGGATTACTATCAGTATATTCGGCGGGATGCCTAACGGTATGCTACCAGCCGGCAAATTGGGTTACCGATGGAAGAAAATTTTTCTTCGTACTCTGTCATAACATTACCTTCTGCAAATTCGCTTTGATGCAAGTCAAAGGTGATGTCTTTTAACTGCCAGCCGGCCTCCGGTACCTGCTCCAAGGAAAAATCAAACAAAATGCGGTTATCTGTCTTAAACATAACCTCGCCATCCTGTTTCAAAATTTCGTCATAGCGGGCAAAGAACTCTTTGGAGGTCAGACGCCGTTTTGCATGACGTTCTTTTGGCCATGGGTCAGAAAAATTAAGATAAATGCGGTCAATCTCACCGTGGTCAAAAATTTCCGTCAGATTTTTGGCATCCTCACAAAGATAGAACAGATTGTGAAGCTCTTCTGCTTCGTCTCTTTTTTCAAGAGCGCGGACCAATACGCTGTCGTAACGCTCAATACCGATATAGTTTACGTGCGGGTTCTGTCCGGCAAGCTCTGTCAGAAAACGACCTTTTCCCATACCGATTTCTATGTGGATGGGATGTCCGTTTCCAAAGACCTCCGACCAATGACCTTTGTGTGCCGGGGCATCGTGGATAACGAGCGGACTTCCGGCAATTGCCTCAGCGGCACCTTTTACTTTTCTTAATCTCATAAATTACCTCTTTATAACATCTCCTTAGATTACGTAAAATATCTTACTATTTTTTTGATAGATAGTCAAATAGAATAAGAAAAAGCCCAGCCCCGGCAACACTGCCAAAACTAGACTTCAGAGTGCGCGATCAGGGGCTCGAACCCTGGACACCCTGATTAAGAGTCAGGTGCTCTACCAACTGAGCTAATCGCGCAAATTTTTTAATGCAAAGTTGATTATAATACAAGCTTTTTAAAAATGCAAGAGTTTTTTAAAAAAAATTAGAAGGAAAAATATAAGTCCATGGTAAGTCTTGTGTTTTGAATCCGTGTTTGATAAAATAGAGACAACGATACGGAATAGGAAAAAGAGGCGATTGTTATGAAAAAATCAATAGTTTCATTATTAATAATAGGAATGCTTGGTTGTCTGGCTGGATGCGATGAGAATCCGATGGGCGGGGCGGAAGAAACAATAACTCCACCGGCAGTGACGAATACCGCACCGACACAGGGTGAGAGTCCATCGGTTTTACCGACCGAGGAAGCAAGGGAGACGGCAGCACCTACAGAGCCGGCGGTTACTATGACCAATACTCCGGTTCCAACGGAGACACCGACACCAACCAACACACCGACGCCAACCAACACACCAACTCCAACCAATACACCAACGCCGACCGTGACTCCGATGGTGGTAGATTTGTCAAAGTCGGAAAAGATTCCGGTGATTTATGTGGAGACAGAAAACGGACAGGTAATCGTGTCACGGGATGAGTACGTAAATTGCGAAGTGAGTGTATTTAATGTATCGGGAGAATATGGATTGCAGCAGGTGGCAGCAGGCATCCGTGTCAGAGGAAATTCCAGTGCTTACTATGGAAATGTTGAAAAGATTCTGGCAAATGAGGTGCCATACCGTATCAAATTTGAAAAGAAACAGAATTTAATCGGGTTAAATGACGGTGCGGAATGCAAGAGCTGGGTTCTGCTTCGCGCAGATGAGGGATTGGTTCGTGATGATATCGCACTTCGTCTGGGACGTGTGATTTTGGGTGAAACGTATTACTGCTCTGATGGTCAGCTGGTACACCTTTATATTAATGAAGAGTTCAAGGGCGTATACCTGTTGTGTGAGCAGTCACAGGTCAACAAAAACAGGGTAAATATTACCGAGCCTGAGGAAAATTATACAGGAACCGACATCGGATATCTTGTAGAGATTGATAACTATGCCAATTCTGCAGAGCATCCGTATTTTAAAATGTATTATGAAAAGGCAACGGTGACCGATTTGCAAGGGGAGACACAGAAGTTTGGCTGGGCAAATTACTCTATAAAATCGGACACATATTCGGATGCACAGACAAAGTTTATCGATAACTATATTAATAATGTGTTTAAAATTGTGTATCAGGCGTGTGAACACGAAACCTTTTATACGCTGGATGAAAATCATAATCTGATAGATGCTCCGTATGACAATGCAAAGGATACCATTGCAGCGGTGATGGATCTGGATTCGGTTGTGGCATCTTATATTCTGGAAGAGATTATGCATGATATGGACTGTGGTGAAGGAAGCTTTTATATGTGTGTGGATTTTGCCGAGAACAGCAAGTATCCTAGGCTGACCTTTGTATGTCCGTGGGATTATGACTGGACCTGTCGTGATGATGCCCAGGGCAGATATTATGCAGCAGCGTTTAATGAGCAGAGCTTTGTGGATAAGTACGGAGACCGCAGCCTGCCATGGTTTATCCTCTTGATGAAGCAGGATTGGTTTGTTGAGATGGTAAAAGAAAAGTGGACTTCTTTGCAGAGCGATGGTCTTCTATATGCAGCCATCCGGGAAGAACGCGATTACATGGCAGACTATAAAGCAGATTTGAACCGTAAAAAGAGCATTGCCACTGCTACCGGCGATGTAATATTAAATTGGGTGGAAAAGCGCATTCAGTGGCTCGATGAAGAGTGGCTATCAGAGTAACAAAACGCAATAACAAACGACGATCCTGTTATTTCTATACTCAACGGTGTAAGAACCGGAGTAAGAAATAACAGGATTTTTTTAATTGTGCAAATTTACCTATTGACGGATAAAAAAAACACTGTTATTATGTAAATGTGCTGAGCAACCGGTTGCACAATCCGTTGCGCAGTTGTGCAACTTTGTTTTGTGCAGAAAAATTAAGAAACG
>CAZIQL010000040.1:0-21629 GCA_964541485.1 uncultured Lachnospiraceae bacterium | reverse complement strand
CCAAAAGAGCAATTTCCTCGTTGAACTCTCTCGTCAAATCTTCCAGTGAATACGCGGTATCCTCTACCACATCATGTAAAATTCCGGCAACAATCGTTTCCTTATCAAGTTCCAGCTCCGCAAGAATAATTGCCACGCAAAGCGGGTGAATGATGTAAGGTTCCCCGGACTTTCTTAGCTGTCCTTCGTGCATACTTCTTGCCAGACAATAAGCCTTTTCAAGCATGGAAATATCCGTGCCCGGACGATATTCATACACCGTTTCAATCAGCTTCTTGTACAGTTCCTCCGGATTTGTAAAATCTGCAGGCGTACTCAAAGACTTTTCCTGTATCGGCTTTTTAATCACTTTTCCTTTTTTGATTTGCTCATTTTCTGCCATGTTATCACCAAACCTCATCTGCGTATCGTGTCTTAAATCAGTATTTTTACGTATAGTCTGTCTAACTTTTCCGGAATTTATTTGCCCGGATACTTGATTACGGAATCTACCGTATAACCCTTTAACTTCTCTCTGCCGTTTAATCCCTCTAACTCCATGAGGAATGCAATCTTTACTACCTCACCGCCAAGCTGCTCTACGAGCTTAATGATAGCTTCGATGGTGCCTCCGGTTGCGATTAAGTCATCGATAATTACTACCTTCTGGCCTGGCTTGATGGAATCCTTGTGCATCTCAATGGTTGCCGTGCCATACTCTAAATCATACGTAGCTTCAATGGTTTCACAAGGAAGCTTACCTTTTTTACGTACCGGAATGAACGGCTTCTTCTGATTATATGCAATCGGCACACCAAAAATAAATCCTCTGGATTCCGGTCCTACCACAGCATCATATTCTACATCTTCTAAGAGCTTTTCCATGCCCTGAATAGCAAGCTGCAATCCGTCCGCATCCTGTAACACACTTGTCACATCTCGGAACATAATCCCCGGCTCCGGAAAATCCGGAATTGTTCTTACATAGTCTTCTACACGCTTCATTTTAAATCTTCTCCTTTATTTCATAGTTACTCCATTGTAAATATCATAATGAATTATTATAACACTTTCTTCGTCAGTTGAAAAGAAAAACTTGCGTTTCCCCTTCACCCTTTCCTCCTCCCCTGCATAAACTAATCATAATACCTTTTTCTAAGGAGTTTCCATGCGTTCCTTTATTTATCCTGCCGCTGTCGCCACTGCCGCAAACAGTCTGGGCGGCTTTCAGGCGGAGCTTACCGATATTACTACCAACCTGCCGATTTCAGGTGCCACCGTCTCAATTGCAGCAGAAAATGCCCCTAACCGCATTATTGAAGAACTGCGAAGCGATTCTGCCGGCTTTACGCCTCTTATCTATCTTCCGGCACCTCCGGTGGAATTCAGCCTTACCCCTTCCGATGTACGTCCATACAGCCAATACATCCTAACCCTCTCTGCTCCGGGCTACGAGCCGATTCAAATCTCCGGTGCAGAAATTCTTGCTACCGTAACCGCAAAACAGCGGGTACAGTTACTGCCGTCTGACCCGGCTCTGCGCGACACTAAAGAAGAATTTATTATCCCGGACCACACCCTGTACGGTTCTTATCCTCCAAAGATTGTGGAGGCAGAAATCAAAGAAGCAAACGCTTCCGGAGAAATTGTCCTTAATGAAGTGGTCATCCCGGAATATATTGTTGTCCATGACGGTACCCCGGGCAACTCCCGTGCCAGCAATTATACGGTACCGTATCGTGATTATATCAAAAATGTTGCTTCCAGCGAAATCTACGCCACCTGGCCGGAATCCACAATCTATGCAAACATTCTTGCCATTCAGTCATTTACACTGAACCGAGTGTATACCGAATGGTATCGGAGCCGTGGCTATGACTTCACCATCACTTCTTCCACCGCCTTTGACCACAAATGGATTCCGGAGCGCAACATCTACGATACCATTGACGCTGCCGTAGACAATATCTTTAACGACTACCTTTCCCGCCCAAACGTAAAACAGCCCATCCTCACACAGTACTGTGACGGCAGGCAGGTCAAATGTCCGGGTCTCATGACGCAATGGGGAAGTAAAGAGTTAGGCGCGCAGGGTTATACTCCGATTCAGATTTTAAGAAATTTCTACGGAAACAATATGTACATCAACTCCACGGAACAGATTTCCGGTATTCCGGCTTCCTATCCGGGCGCAGCTCTGCGCGTCGGTTCCAGCGGTAACTCTGTCCGTACGATTCAGGAGCAGTTAAACGCCATCAGCGACGCTTACCCTCGGATTCCGAAGGTCGCTGTAGACGGTGTGTTTGGTGACGGCACGCAAACAGCCGTCCGCACCTTCCAGGAGGTCTTTGGACTGACACCGGACGGTGTAGTCGGCTTTAATACCTGGTATAAGATTTCAGCAATCTATGTGGCGGTAAGTAAGATTGCGGAATATTCGTAATTCACTTAAAGAAATGAAGAAAAAGATGCTGTAAGTTTCATAAGGCAAAAACGATTGGCGTAGAAAAAACGCCAATCGTTTTTTATGATGTCTACAGCAGTTTCTTCTCGATTTCCTCACTATATTCACGTATAATTGCTACCGAAGCTTTGAATTTCTCCATTTCTTCCGGAGTCAGACGAAGTTCTCCGATGTCCGAAGCCCCCGTGCGGTTTAACACCACCGGCACTCCTGCAAATACATCATATTCTCCATATTCACCTTCAAGCAACGCAGACACCGGAATAATCTTATTTTCATCCTGCAAAATTGCTTTTACAATACCGGCACAGGCAGAAGCAATACCATAATAGGTCGTACCTTTTCTGGTAACAATTTCCCATCCTTCGGTTGCCGTTTTACGGACCAATTCATCCAAATCCACGTCCCCGACCAGCTCTCTGTTGTCATGAATGAGGTCGCTAAATGACTTTCCAGCCACCGTTACCGTGGACCACGGCACCATCTGGGAGTCCCCGTGTTCGCCCATGCAGTATGCGTGAACATTTCTCGGATCCATGTGTACCAAATCCGCAATAAAATTGGAAAGTCTTGCCGAGTCAAGCGAGGTCCCGGTTCCAATGACCTGATTCTTCGGAAGTCCGCTTAATTTATATACAAAATGCGCCATGATGTCTACCGGATTGGAAACCACAAGGAAAATGCCGTCAAAGCCGCTTGCCATAATCGGTGCTACGATGCTCTTACAAATCTTTGCACTGCCCTCTGCCATATCCAGTCTTGACTTGCCCGGTCCGCCCGGAACAGCTGCCGTAAGGATGATGATATCCACATCCTTACACTCTTCATAATGTCCGACATTCACGCGAACGTTACGGTTTAAATACCGGATGGCATTTCTTAAATCCTTGACCTCACCAAGTGCCTTTTCTTCATTGATATCAATCATCAGCACTTCATCGCAGATTCCCTGTGTTACCAGGCTAAACGCCGCAGAAGCCCCTACGAATCCGCAGCCGACAATTGCCACCTTGGAAGTTGATAAATTCATACAGATTTACTCTCCTTTTTATACTCTCTCATTCTCTTATTTCATCACTACCATATAAATCACCGCCGCCGATACCACGATCTGGATAATCGCAAATCGGAACACCGCCTGGGTATTGGACCAGCCGGACACCTTGCGCACGTGATCGTGAAGCGGGGTGCGTGTATTTTTTAAAATTCGGATTTTTAAGAAACGGAGCAGTGCCACCTTTACAAGACCGATACCACCGTCTACCATCAGTACCACCGCAAACAAAAGATATACAAACGGTCTTCCGGAAACGAGGGCAGCAATCGCAATCAGCGTCCCCATCGCACGGGACCCCGCATCGCCCATTAACATCGTGCTCGGTGTCGCATTGTGCCAAAGATATCCGAGCAGACATGCCATGAATAATAAAAGTAAATAATTAAAGATGCTTTCCTGCCCTAAAATCGCATTCAGAAGATAAAACGAAACCAGCGTAACCATGGTAAGCGTTGCAGACAGACCATCTACTCCGTCGGCACAGTTGGTTACGTTAATGGATGCCCAGACAAGCACTACTGCAAGCAGTCCAAACAACCATACCGGAAGCTCCACCGAAGTTCCGGTCGTTAGGAATGTTACTGTGGTTCCATGATAATTGATATAGGTCACAGCCACCATAATTGCAATCAACAGATCAAGAATGGCTTTCTTATATTCCCCCCACGGATGCTTCGCACAATCATCCAAAAATCCGGTTAACATAGAAGCAGATACCAAAAGCAGATAAATGATCCACTCCACCTCAATTGGTGCAAACAAAAGTGCCGCCACCACAAAAATAAGTACAAATAAAAATCCTGCGCCTCTTGGCTTTCCTGCGGAGAGCTTTCCGTCTACCGCAAAATCCCTTCCGATATCCCTCGGAAGCTTATCCTTGCATTTCCATAACAAAAGCACCGTGGCAAAAAAAGCAAACAGAATACCTGCGGTTGCCACCAGGCTCATAGTTCCCTCAAACAAAGTACTGAGCATAATTCCTCCTTATTCCAATACGTATCCCTTTAACAGTTCCAGTGTATTTGTAAGTCCCAGACGGTGTGTGCGCTCCATGTTGTGGGACGCCTGCACACCCTGACCGATCAGGGCACCGCGGATGTTGTTGCCTCCCTTTAAGGCTGCGGACACATCAGAACCGTAATGCGGAAATACATCCACTACATAATCCAGCTTCTTTTCTTTGGCAATCGCAATCAGCCTGCCTGTCAGTTCATAATCATACGGTCCGGAGGAATCCTTGGCACAGATAGATACCTTTCTTTCATCGCCGGACAAATCATCGCCCACAGCGCCCATATCCACTGCCAGAAATTCCGTAATCTCCTCCGGAATAAAGCTGGCTCCGAATCCGATTTCCTCATAACCGGAAATCACAATCTTTACATCGCACTTCGGGCGGTTCCCTGTATCATGCATATGCCGAAGAAGTGCCAGTAATACCGCAACCGAAGCCTTATCATCCAGATGCCTTGACTTAATATAGCCGCTCTCACATGCCACAAAGCACGGATCAAAGCTGATAAAATCACCCGCTTCAATACCGAGTGCAACTACATCCTCTCTCTTTGCAACCACCTCATCCAGACGCACCTCCATGTTCTTTTCAGAACGTTCCATTGTTCTGGCATCATCAAAGGTATGCACAGACGGTGCCTTGGTAAGAATCGTGCCGGTATATACCTTGCCCTCTCTTGTGTGAATCTTGCAATAGCTGCTCTCTATCGTCTGCATCATGTAACCGCCAATCGGCACAATACGGAGGGTTCCGTTTCCGTTCACCGAACGCACCATTGCCCCCAGTGTATCCACATGGGCAGAAAGACCAATTACACGTTCCGCAGTCGGTTCTGTGCCGTTTACATGAATCACTACACCACCCTTACGCAGGTGGGTGCATGCAAAACCAAGTCTTGTTGCTTCTGCTTCCACATAATCCATCGCCTGTTTTGTAAACCCGGACGGACTCGGAATATTCACAAGTGTTTCCAATTGTTCCACAATGTAATCAATTTCGCTCATATCAGTCTTATTCCCTTCTCTTTTCTATTCTGTCATATAACGCACCGAAAGGCAGGAAAGGTTTCCTGCCTTTTGAAATACTATTCTTTTTTATTTCACTTCCACTACCCAACCTCTGGTGTCAGGGATTCTGCCAAGCTGGATGCCTGTTACGGTGTCGTAAAGTCTCTGGCTTAATTCACCGATGCCACCGTCTTTAATCTGCATCACCGTATCCTGGAATCTTAAGTGTCCGACCGGAGAAATGACCGCCGCGGTACCGGTACCCCAAACCTCTTCAAGTGTACCGTCTACGCTGGCCGCGTAAAGCTCATCCACGGAGATTCTGCGCTCTTCTACTTCATACCCCCATTCCTTACAAAGGGAAATAACGGAGTTTCTTGTGATACCAGGTAAGATGCTTCCGTTTAACATCGGAGTCAGCACCTTGCCGTTAATCTTAAAGAAGATATTCATCGCACCTACTTCTTCGATGTACTTACGCTCTACACCATCTAACCACAATACCTGGGAATACCCCTCATCATGTGCTTTTAACTGTGCTGCCATGGAAGCTACGTAATTACCACCGGTCTTTGCCTCACCGATACCACCCTTGACTGCTCTTACGTAATCATCTTCAATCCAGATCTTTACCGGATTTAAGCCCTCCGGATAGTAAGCACCTACCGGCGATAAGATGATAATAAACAGATACGTATTGGATGGACGTACGCCAAGGAATGGGTCTGTCGCAATGATAAACGGACGGATATAAAGGGAAGTACCCGGCTTATTCGGAACCCATGCCTCATCCACCTTTACGACTGCCTTCACTGCCTCAATGAAATCCTCTTCCGGAATTTCAGGGATGCACAGACGCTTATTTGTATTATTGGTTCTCTTTGCATTCATATCAGGACGGAATAATAATGTTCTTCCATCATCTGCCTTATACGCCTTTAAGCCTTCAAACATTTCCTGTCCATAGTGAAATACCATACAGGACGGTTCTAAGGAAAGCGGCTGATACGGTACGACTCTTGGGTCAAACCAGCCTTTTCCGGTTTCGTAATTCATTACAAACATGTGGTCCGTAAAAATAGTTCCGAAGGTCAATGGATTGTCTTTTGCAGGCAGTGCCTTTGGACTTGTCGTTTTTTCCACTCTGATGTTTAACATAAAATTCCTTCCTTCTTACTTTTATTTTTTACGCTCGTAACGGCAAAACTCATAAATCAGATCATAGTAGGTCTGTTCCTCCGAAATCCCCGTCATCTCCCACTCCGGGTCCTCATCCAAGTTTGGAAAATAAGTATCTGCCTGGTAAGCATAGTCAATTTTAGTCACATGTGCCAAATCACAGTAAGGAAGCATCTGCTTATAAATTTCGCCGCCGCCAATAACATAAACATCTTCGGATGCAAATTTCTTTGCTTCGTTAAGCGCTTCTTCAATGCTGTGTACCACAAGCGCGCCGTTACATTTGTAATCCTTTCTTCTTGTAATTACAATGTTGGTGCGGTCCTTAAGCGGCTGTCCGTTCGGAAAACTCTCTAACGTCTTTCTTCCCATGATAATTGCCTTCCCCGTTGTCTCAAAACGGAAAAACTTCTTATCTGCCGGAATGCTCACCAAAAGATCATTATTACAGCCGATGGCCCAATTTTTGTCTACTGCAACGATTAAATTCATTTTGTTTCCTCACACTTTCCTAAACTGCAATCGGAATACCGGTCACCTGCGGTCCGGTCACATAATCCTCTAAACGCACATCGTCTCTGGTAAACTGATAGAAATCCTTAATCTCAGGATTTAACCAGAACTTTGGTGCCGGATACGTCGGCCGCTCAATTAACTCTTTGATAATCGGCACATGACGGTCATAAATATGCGCATCCGCAATCACATGAACAAGTTCTCCTGCCTCCATATCACAAACCTGCGCAAGCATATGCACAAGCACCGCATACTGACACACGTTCCAGTTGTTCGCTGCCAGGATATCCTGGGAACGCTGGTTTAATATCGCATTCAGACGGAGCTTATCGCCATCCGGTGATTTTGTTACATTGAATGTCATGCTGTATGCACACGGATAGAGATGCATTTCATGTAAATCCTGATGTACATAAATATTTGTCATAATTCTACGACTATACGGATTATTTTTCAAGTCAAAAATGACTCGGTCCACCTGATCCATCATGCCTTCTTTATACTGGTGCTTTACGCCCAGTTGATAACCGTAGGCCTTTCCGATGGAGCCGGTTTCATCTGCCCAGGAATCCCAGATGTGGCTGTGTAAGTCATTAATATTGTTTGACTTCTGCTGCCAGATCCAGAGCATTTCATCCACACACGACTTAATTGCCGTCTTTCTGAGGGTGAGTGCCGGAAATTCCTTTGACAAATCATAGCGATTGACCACACCAAACTGCTTGATGGTATAAGCCAAGGTGCCGTCCTCCCACTTCGGACGAACTTTCTCGCCCGAAGTATCTGTCCCGTTTTCTAATATATCTTTACACATACGAATGAATACATCATCTGCGTAGCTCATTATCTCATTCCTTCCACAAATCCCTTAATACCGGATGCATTGACATACTTATTTACTGCATCACCCTTGATTTCAACCAGAGTCGGTGCCTGCATAATGCCATACTGTGCTGTCAATTCTGCATTCTCCTCCGCATCTACGGTTTCATATGGGATATCCTTTAAAAATTCCTTTGCAATGCGGCAGTTCGGACAAGTCTTTGTTGTAAACAACAGCAATCTGGAATTTTCTGCGTTCGGCACAATTTCCTTCATACCGCTCTTTGTGTCGGCTTCCTTAAACTCACCTACCGGCATCGGTCTTGCCACTGCCATATCATATTCGATACGGTTTTTGTATTCCTGGCTCTTTCCTTCGTTCCAGTTCTGAACCGGACGGTAGTAACCTGTAATACGGCTGTAAACCTCTGCACGCTCACCACAGTGCGGACAGGTAAACTGTTCGCCGTTTAAGTAACCGTGGGTCTTACATACGGAATAGGTTGGTGAAATCGAATAATATGGTAATCTGTAGTTTTCAGCAATGGTACGAACCAGCTTTGCGGCTGCCTGCCAATCCGGAAGCTTTTCACCAAGGAAAGCATGGAATACGGTACCGGAGGTATAAAGAGTATGTAACTCATCCTGAAGGTCAAGTGCCTCAAATACGTCTGCCGTATAATCTACCGGAAGGTGGGAGCTGTTGGTGTAATAAGGAGTATCGCCCGGCTTACCTGCTGTAATAATGTATGGGAATCTCTTCTTATCGTGCTTAGCCAGACGATAAGTGGTGGATTCTGCAGGAGTTGCCTCTAAGTTGTAAAGGTCACCGTACATCTCCTGATAATCGGAAAGACGTTCTCTCATGTGATTTAAGGTCTTCTTTGTAAACTCATGGGTTTCCTTATGTGTCATGTCCTGACCTAACCACTTCGCATTCAAGCCCACTTCGTTCATTCCGATTAATCCGATAGTGGAGAAGTGATTTGCAAATGTGCCGAGGTAACGCTTTGTATATGGATAAAGTCCTTCCTCTAAAAGCTTTGTAATGACATCTCTCTTTACCTTTAAGGAACGTGCGGATAAATCCATCATATGGTCAAGTCTCTTAAAAAAGTCTGCTTCATCTGCTGCCATATAAGCAATACGCGGCATATTAATAGTAACTACACCAACAGAACCTGTACTTTCGCCGGAACCAAAGAAACCACCGGTCTTCTTTCTTAATTCTCTAAGGTCAAGACGCAGACGGCAGCACATGGAACGTACGTCACTTGGCTCCATATCACTGTTAATATAGTTAGAGAAGTATGGTGTACCGTACTTTGCTGTCATTTCGAATAACAGACGGTTATTTTCTGTGTCAGACCAGTCAAAATCTCTGGTGATGGAG
The DNA here is from genome assembly GCA_964541485.1 of uncultured Lachnospiraceae bacterium. Taxonomy (GTDB): domain Bacteria; phylum Bacillota; class Clostridia; order Lachnospirales; family Lachnospiraceae; genus SIG299. The sequence continues at coordinate 12,197 of CAZIQL010000040.1, read as the reverse complement.
TAAGTAGGGATTGGGTACTGGAAACCACGGCCGTTTGCATCGCCTTCAATCATGATTTCGATGAATGCCTTGTTTACCATATCCATTTCCTTCTTACAATCACGGTAACAGAAATCCATTTCTTTTCCGCCTACGATACAAGGAAGATTTGCAAGGTCAGCCGGAACCGTCCAGTCTAATGTAATATTAGAGAACGGAGCCTGTGTGCCCCAGCGGCTTGGTGTGTTTACACCGTATACAAAGGACTGGATGCACTGCTTTACTTCCTTATAGGATAAGTTGTCCACCTTTACAAAAGGTGCAAGATAGGTATCAAAGGAGGAGAACGCCTGCGCACCTGCCCACTCGTTCTGCATGATACCAAGGAAGTTTACCATCTGGTTACAGAGTGTGGATAAGTGACCTGCCGGAGAAGACGTAATCTTTCCAGGGATTCCGCCAAGGCCCTCCTGAATTAACTGCTTCAAAGACCATCCTGCACAATAACCTGTGAGCATGGATAAGTCATGGATGTGGATGTCTGCATTACGGTGAGCGGATGCAATCTCGTCATCATAAATTTCAGACAGCCAGTAATTTGCGGTTACAGAACCGGAGTTATGTAAAATAAGACCGCCCACGGAATAGGTCACGGTGGAGTTTTCCTTTACTCTCCAGTCTTCTTCTTTTACATAGCTGTTCACGATTTCCTTATAATCAAGGAATGTCGACTTCATGTTACGGATTTTCTCACGGTTCTTACGATATAAGATGTAAGCCTTAGCTACATCAGTATAGCCTGTGGATTCCAATACGTGCTCTACGCTGTCCTGGATATCTTCCACACTGATGGTCTGATCCTTTACCTTACTCTGAAAATCCGATGTTACACGAAGAGCCAACAAACCGATAATCTCCTCTGTGTAATTCTTCTGTGTTGCAGTAAATGCCTTTGCAATGGCTCCGGAGATTTTCTCCAGATTAAATTCTACAACTTCCCCGTCTCTTTTTACTACGCTGATCATTTTTTGTACTCCTTCCCAAACTTCATTTTTTCATAATTTCCTTCTATAGCCTCATAATGATTGTACAATGCGGCCGAACTCCTCCCAGAAAACGAAAACGACCGCTACCCGTCTACCATTCTAGCAGACAGATTGCGGTCAGTCAAGTCAAAACACACAATATTGTGTAGTAAATTTTTCTCACCAACAAGATGTTGTATTTTGTGTATAATTTCATTCTACACGAGTAACACCTTATAAATAAAGGGTTTTCACGGTCCGCACCCCTTTATTTCCTTCCATGCGATTCTCTATATGGCTTTCTGTACGTGTTGTTAGGTCTTACCGGTTCAAAATCGGCATGCCGTTTTCATCCCACTGGACCTTGCGGATTCTGGCACTGCGGCATGGATCGTATAATGGGTCATTATGTCCGTAGCCACAAGCTCCGGTATAGCATTCCTCACTTCTGGAATGGTAGACAAAAATCCAGTCTCCGTTTTCATCCTTTACAAAGCAGTTGTGTCCCGGTCCGTACTCCCCGATTAAGTCATCCGAGGTAAGAAGCGGATAGGAAAGCTTTGTCCAGGAAGATTGATCCATCAGATTGGCAGTTGCATCCGCATACATCAGACCGATACAATACTCCGGTCCGGTTGCCGAAGCAGAAAAGGCAAGATAAACCTTTCCGTTCTCTATCATTACAGCCGGGCCTTCATTGACCGGAATGGATACCTTTTCCCAGTAGTACTCCGGTTTTGTAAGAAGCATGGCATGACTGGTCAGAATCCACGGTTCCTCCGGATTAATGGTTGCAAGATATACATTGGAATTGCCGTCTGTCTGTGCCCATGCCACATAATGTACACCGTTACACTCAAAATACGTCATATCCAGCGAAAACCACCGGAAGGAGAATGTATCCCTTTCCATTGTCTGCATCACACCTTTATTGACCCAGGTGTCTGTATACGGGTCATTTCCTTCGCACGCAAGTACATGGCACTTGATTCCCCAGACATTTCCCTTTTCATTGCTCGCCGTAAAGAAAATGTACCATGAGCCGTCAATTTCATGAATTTCCGGCGCCCAGATATACCGGAATGCATTCGGGTCATCCTTTTCATCCCAGATTACAATTTCTTCTGCTTCTGCAAGTCCTTCTATCGTTTTGGAACGTCTTAAAACAATCCGGTCATAACCGTTTCTGTCACTGCTGCCATACATCGGATAGGAAGCTGTAAAATAATAATATCCGTCACTTCCTTTTGTGATATACGGATCTGCCCGGTCTGCAATAAAAATATCTGTTTCCACTGCGTTTGCCTGTGTCTTCTCAAATGCCATTCTCTCATACTCCGCTTCTACTTCCTCTGCAGTCAGTGCCTTTGTATATACCTTTAGCTCCCTCACATAGCCTGCATATGTTGTATCCGGATACGGTGACTTTCCTATGTAGGCAACCAAATCCGTACCAAAATCGCTCACCTTTTTCGTATGCTCCACTGTGCCGACCGGTTCCCCGTTATAATATACGGTCAGCTCGGTTTCCGTAATCACCGTCACATAATGATTCCAGTTCATATCCGTTACCGGTCCCTGGATTCCCTTTGATGCGATGGTAGGGGAAATGCCGATCTCTGTATTATACGGTGCAGAAGCATCACTGCCATCCGTCAGTACCGATTTTAACTTTCCTGACGGATTTGCCGGATTTAAAATCCAGTAATTGACAGGCATATTCACCTTTGTTCCAAAATACAATGCACTTGTATTCACAGAACCGGAATAACTTTTCAGCCAGACAGAAATTGTCAGTGTGTTTTCGTTTTCAAACAGCTCCGCCGGAAGCTCCGCATAAGCACCATCCGAGAAAAAAACAGCTCCGTTCGCCTCGGTTTCACGTTCTCCGCTAAAATGATAAACCGTACCGTCATAACCGTTTCCGGACGCATCCTCAATTTTATTGTCTACTACTTCCGTTAATTTATAATATGCCTTCAAGCCTTCCTCCTTTGGAATTTCCGTTGGTGACGCAGTTGGCATCGGAGTCTCTGTAGGCACCTCCGTCTCCTTTGGCGGTTCCTGTTCATCCCACGGAACTTTCCCTGTGTTCTGTCCGCATGCCGTAAGAACTGCCATTGCCCCCGCCAGCAGACCGATATAAATTTTCTTTTTCATGTAATGTTCCTTTCTTATTCCGCTTTTCCGGACATCCTGGTCAGCCTGCCCGTTTACTCCGCTTCCAAACCTTCTGCCTCATATACGGCACGCAACAGTTCTCCCACGCTCCATGCCTGCGCAAAGCATCCTCTGGAGATGGTTGGCTTTTGCCCATCATAAATCTCTGCCACCTGGGCAAGACACCCCTCCTTCAGCCACTCAGCAAGCCCATGGATTCCGTCAAACACTTCTTTCTTCCACGCCTCATCTGCAGAAGCATTCTTTTTAAAATAAGAAAGACATGCCCTGAAATAAGCTCCGAGAGGGAACGCCCATACTGTCCCTTGGTGATATGCACGGTCTCTTTCTTCCATCGGACCAATATAAATCGGATGAAACGCTGCATCCTTTGGTGTCAGGGTGCGCAATCCGATTCCTGCATAAAGCTCATTCCGGATTTTTGAAAGAATTTTTTCTTCCCATTCCTGTGGAATCAGTGTAAACGGCTGCGTCAGTGTCCACACCTGGTTACAACGGACCTGATTTTCTTCCGCATTGCCGGACAGAACATCCTTTAAGCACGCTTCCTCTTCGTTCCAGAACTTTGCAAGGAAGGACTTCTTTGTCCTCTTTGCCAACGCAGCATATTCCGCTGCAAGCGTCTCCTCCGACAGCTTCTGCGCAAACTCCTCCATCACCTTTAATGCACTGTACCAATAGGCATTGATTTCCACCGGTTTCCCGTGTCTTGGCGTCGGCAGGTGGTCCCCCACTCTTACATCCATCCAGGTCAGCTGCTCCAGGTCCGCACCGGCTGCAATCAGCCCGTCCGTATCCATTCCGATGTGGAAATCCGTTCCGTTCTTATATGCTTCTACAATATTTTTTAATACCGGGAAAATCTCCGGTACAAATTCTGTGTCGCCCGAAAAACGGACATATTCATATACCGTATTGATGAACAACAGAGGTGCATCCACCGAGTTGTACATCGGGTTTTCCGTTCCTTCCGGGAAAAGGTTTGGCAACAAACCGTTTTTCTCATACTTTGCAAATGTCCGGAGCATGCCCTTACATTCTGCATATCTTCCGGTTACCAGCGTCAGTCCCGGAATGGCAATCATCGTATCCCTGCCCCAATCCTCAAAAAACGGAAAGCCGGCCAAAATACTCTTCCCTCCGGTGGACTCCCTGTCCACCACATAAGCATCTGCTGATAACACGAGCTGCTTCCCAAGCTCTGTACGAAGCGGTGCTTTTTTAAGAAGCGCCTCCTCATATTCCCTGAATTCGCAGACTAATGCATCAAAGCCACCTTCCGGAAGTGCACATTCCTTTGTTCCGTAAAGAACCGTTACGCCAAAATCACCTGTTCCGGTTACGTTCACAGCATGATTCGTTACCGCAAAACCGGTCTCTTCCCTGCCGTCACGCTCATCCTGCGAAAAATATATTGGTCCGAACGTTTCTGCCTCTTCTGTAAGCACCTTACCGTCTGTTACAAAATAAAGTGTGCGCTCTCCTCTTGTCACAAGGCCTTTGTATCCCGCTTTTCCATTCTGTGACTCAGTCACCTCAACAGAAAACTTTTCGTCCTGTACATCAAGTGCCTTGTTCTTTGCCGTCATACGAAGCAGCGGACGTACCGTAAGTCCGAGGTTTCCCGTGCCGCTTACTTCATAGTGCACTGCCACTTCATTCACGCCATGACGCATCACAACCGACTTCTTTACCGTCACGTCTCCTGCCCGGTAATTCCACACCGGATAACCGTCAAAACAAAAGCTCTCCAGATAGCGGAAGCCATTTAAGTCTTCCCCTTCTGCCATCCTCTGTGAGGTTAGGATATACTCCGCTCCGTCTACCGAGAGTATTTCCAAAAGTCCGGTCACCATATGTTCCCTGATATTTGGTGCGCGCTTTGCCGACATGAAAAATGCCTGGTCACCTCTTGCCACACTGCCAATCAGCGTCTGACTATGATATCCGCCAAGACCGTTTGCCATCAGATAACAATTCTTCTCGCCTTCTTCTATTGTAACAAATGCATTTTTATCAAATCTGAATTCCATACCTAATCCTCTGGTCTCTCTTTCTTTTCTAATGAAACAGCTGCATATAAATTTCCTTTGGTACATAAGCCTTTACATACGTTCCTTCTGCCCGGTATTCTTCCTCCAGCAGTTGTCCGTATTTCCGAATCACCTGAATTTTTGAAGTCTCTGCATATGGAAATACATGCTCTATCAGCACCTTGCTGTCACGCAGTATCTTTTCTAACACAGTCAATACTTCTTCCATGCCCTCACCGGTTTTTGCCGAAGCTTTTACCGTCTCATCTGCCTTTAAGTCCTTCTGTGTTTCTGCAAGCATCGCTCCGGCAGCAACTGCCTCACGTAATATATCCTGCTTGTTAAACACCGTAATTACTGTCTTATCCGTCACCCCGAGTCCACGCAACGTTTCATACACCACGTGCATATGTTTGTCACAATCCGGGTTGGCAGCATCTACCACATGAAGAATGATGTCCGCATACTTTGCCTCCTCAAGCGTTGAGCGGAACGCATCAATCAGATGATGCGGCAGTTTTCTTACAAAACCCACCGTGTCCGTAAGTAAGATTTGCTGACCGCTTGGCAATACCAGATTTCTCGTGGTTGGGTCAAGCGTTGCAAACAGCTTGTCTTCCTCTAAAACCCCGGCTCCGGTCAGATAATTTAACATCGTGGACTTTCCTGCGTTGGTATAACCGACAATGGACACCACCGGAATCGGATTCCGGTTTCTGGCCGCACGGAGCACTTCTCTTGACTTCACCACATCCTCCAGCTCCCTGTTTAACTGTGAAATGCGATCCTTAATGAGTCTTCGGTCCATCTCAAGCTTTTTCTCACCCGGTCCTCTGGTTCCGATACCACCGCCAAGTCTTGACAGCACATGTCCCATGCCAATCAGTCTGGAAGAACGATATTTTAACTGGGCAAGCTCTACCTGGATTTTACCCTCCTTTGTAGAAGCATGCTGTGCAAAAATATCCAAAATGACCATCGTACGGTCCATAATTCTTGTTCCAAGCGCATCCTCTAAATTTTTCATCTGCGCCGGAGACAATTCGTCATCACAAACCACACCGTCCGCCGATAACTCCTCTATCATCAGCAGCAGTTCCTCAATCTTACCTTTTCCAAGATAGGTGCCCGGATGCGGACGCTCTCTATTTTGGATAACCATTGCCACGGTTTCTGCCCCGGCAGTTTTTACAAGTTCCTTCAGCTCCTCTAAGGATTCTTTGGTATCATCCTGCTCCGAGGTGGACACGCCAACCAAAATCAGCCGTTCCTGTTTTTCCTCCATGTCATATAATTCCGCCATTCTGCATCGTCTCCTTTCTCAAGACAAGGCATGCAGACCTGCCGCATGCCTCTTCCATCTATCCTCTGTTTGAAATCAGATGATATTGACGCTTGTTTTCATACATCTTTTCATCCGCCTTTTTGTAGAGCTCCGAGCCGGTCTTGTGTACTCTGTAATGATACACCTCATAGCCGACACTGACCGAAAGCAGGTAACCGGACTTTCTCGTTTCCTCCTCCAGCTGATTGTGGATGCTCCAGCTAAGCTCATCAATCTGATCCTCTGATTTTCTGATTCCTATGATAACAAACTCGTCTCCGCCAAGACGCGCGATATAATCCCCATCCTCACAAACCTTTCGCATTGCATCTGCAATACGGATTAATGCCTCATCCCCTACATCATGGCCGTAGGTGTCATTGATGGTTTTAAAATAGTTTGCATCCACCATCATAACAAACAGCTTTTCATTGTCCGACACCACACTTACCGCATTCTCCAGATGACGTTCAAACGCGCGGCGGTTATCCAGTCCGGTCAGATGGTCCTTCGTAATCATAGCAATAATCCTCTGCAAAAATACCATCAACAGGGAAATCGTAATACCAAACGGAATCAGGGATACACCGTAATACATTGCCTGAACAACAAGAGTTATCGCCGGTGTCACAACAAATCCAAGCAACCCAAGCGTTTCCTTTGCCCGGGATTTTTCCTGTCCGCTGGCTGCTGTAAGGATGATTACAACCGCAGTCAGAATATAGGTCGCTGCCATCATAATGTGAATGATATACCAATCTCCGCGATGATATACATTTGCCTCATCATAATAAAAAATCCAGCCGGTCCATATGTTTAACACATTGATAGCAATAAGAATGCCAAACGGAATGGCATAAACCGAACGGCGTTTTTTTGCCGCAGCATTATTCCCCAGCGTCTGCTCATCACAGTAGCACAGCCAGAGAAGGCCAATAAACACCAGCATACCGTTATAAACGAACGTTGCAACCTGCAGCACCCAATACGCACCTTCAAACTGTGCACCGTCAAAAATCCAGGACAAAATATCCGCAATCGACAACACCGCATTACTAAACAGCATCGCGCCAAAAATGCTTCTCTCTCGCCAGCTCCTCTCCTGAATCTTTCCGTAAAACATCATAACCATAATAAGAAATATCGAAATAATGTCTGCTTCCACTGCCGCAAATACCTGCATTCTGTTTCCCTTCTTTCGTTTCTAAATACAATTCTGCATGTATTTCACTAACTTTTTGTCTAATTTTCCATCCTCAGCCATTTTTCCCATAATAGCAAAAGCCTGGGATTTTGTCATCGGTTTTTTATACGGGCGGTCTGTTGCAAGCAAGCCGTCACAAATATCTGCAATCGCCAGAATACGCGATTCCGTTTCCAGTTCATCGCCCTTTAAATGATACGGATACCCCGACCCGTCTAACATCTCATGATGAGTCACTGCCCATTTCGGGGAATTAGCAAAATATTTATCAAAGCGTACCTTAGAAAGAATGCGCTCCGTTATGATTACATGTGATTCCATAATCTCACGTTCTGCTTCCGTCAGAGTCCCCTTCTCCACTCGCAGACAATCCTTCTCCACCTTTGTAAAATAAGGAATCGGCTCCCTGCCTTCACCCTCATACACCAGATGAAGAATTCCTTCCAGCTCAGCAGCCAGCTGTTCATCTATCACGTCTGCCGTATTTGCCTTCTGCGCCACCCTGATTGCACGCCGGATTTCTTCCTGTTTTTCCTCTGCCTCTTCCTCAGTCAGTCTTCCATTTAATCGGTCAATCTCATAATACGCCGATATCAGCTCAAACCTGCTTTGTATTCTCTCTGTATCCGAAAGACGTTCCGTCTTATTCATGATACCAAGCGGTATTACCATTTTCCCGATATCATGAAGCAGTGCCGCCATGACAAGCTGTTCCTTTCTCTGCTTGTCAAAGTATTCTTCTTCCAGCCCCTGCTCATGCAGCTCATTGATATAATCCGCCATTCTCCCCACATATTCGGCAACCTTCCGGATATGGTTTGCATTATACGGAGTTCTGGCATCAATGGTTTCTGCCAATGCTTCCGTAAAGGACCAAAGCTCCTGCCTGATTTCGTCCATGTGCCGTGTAATCAGTTCTGAAATCACTTGAAAATCCTGTTTTTCTTCTGTCATAAACAATTCTCCCTGTTTTGCGAAGCAAAATGCCTGCCCACTTATGCAGGCAGAGAATTTCCTAAGCCTCAAAAGATAAAATAGTTACGGAATGCTTCGGAAAACGGTATGTTATACAGTTTTCCTCTACCTCCCTTTCATAGTCCTTTGGTTCAATATTCTGCGGCATCTCAAAGGTGTTTTCCTCCGTCAGCGCATGCCCGGACAATTCTGTCACAAAAAGCTTTGACTTTTTCTCACCCTCCAGGAAAAGCGTAACCTCTTTCTCTTCTCCCGTTAAATTGACTGCTTTTACAATAGTACGGTTCTGTCCGTCTGCTTCCGTTTCTATGGAGACACTCACATAAAGCTCCTCTAACTCCGGCAAAGCATTCACGGTATTATTATATAACTCACCGTTTACAAAGGTGCGGATACGTCTTCCGTCCACCTCAATGCGCAGTGTGTATTCGATATCCTCCACATGGAAAATCCGATGGGAAATCACAGAGCTTCTGCCGCTATGAAACGAGGTCAGGTTGCAGTCCCAATTATCCCATCCGCCAAATTCCCACAGCGTGCTTTCCTGTGCCGTCTTTCCGATACTAATTTTTAGACCCTTTCTGCCTTCGCTTCGTCTGAACTTAAATTCCAGCGCGTACTTTCTGCTTTCCGTGCGGCAGATTACATGTTCTTTGTTTTCCTTCGTTATCCCAAGCTCCGAAATTCCGGTCTCCCTGATGAAACCAAGGTCTCCCTCCGTGACACGGATATCCCAGATTCGACCTTCCACATCATTGCCCGCAATCGTTATCTCCCCGGACAATGTCTCCGTATCCGAAAGAGAAATCACATCCGAGAGGTTTTCTGTTTCAAAACGCACCTCTTCCGTTCCCTGATTTACCATGAACATCTTTTGCACATGATAATTCGGTGTCTTTACAATCGCACGGTTATTAAACCAGAGCATGTCCGGACGCCAGTTTACGTAATCGACATTACAGAGCATCGGTGCATAGCAGGCAAGAGCTACCGCCTTTGCACGCTCTAAATGCGTCATATAAGCCGCCTCTACAATCGCATTGTAATAGGTGTTGCCCCAGGAAGCGTATTCTCCCAGGAACACCCTTGGTCCGTTCTCATCAAAATCCTCATAATGGTGCATATTGGCAAGGAACCATTCCGGAGCAGAGTAATAATGCTCATCCACCAGATCCGAGCCATATTTCTTTGCAGACTCCCAGCCGGCATCATAGCCCTCGCCGGTCGAGAACGGCCCTGCTGTGTTAATCAGCTTAATTTCCGGATATTTTTCCCGGATTGCATTGTGAAAATACGGATAACGCTCAAAAAATCCGTCGCCGATTTCTTCATTGCCAATGCCCAAATATTCCAGTCCAAACGGCGCAGGGTGTCCCATTTCGGCACGCACCTTTCCATAAGGTGTCGTCTCATCTCCGGTTGCAAATTCAATTAAATCAAGCGTTTCCTGTACCCAGTAGTCGATTCCCTCTACCGGAACACCCTCTCCCCTGTGCGGATTAAAGCCCGCCGGAACCACAGGTAACGGCTTTGCCCCGATTTCTTCACAAAAACAGAAATACTCAAAATAACCAAGACCAAGCGTCTGGTTATAGCCCCAGTTGCTCCGCCAGGTCGGACGAGCCTCAACCGGTCCCAGTGTCCTTCTCCAGCGATACATCGAATTTCTGTCATATTCATTTAGGCTTCCGTCATGCGTTAAGCATCCTCCCGGAAAACGCATAAATTTCGGTTTCATTTCCTTTAAGCTTTCTGCGATATCTTTTCTCAGTCCTCCCTTTTTAGAAAGGAAGGTGTCCTGTGGAAAGAGTGATACCATGTCAAGATCGCACTCTGCGCTCTCTGGGAAGGTCAGCACCAGACGACCATTTGTTGTAGTTCTTGCTGCCGATAACAAAAGCTCATATTTCTGCCAGCCGTTTGCCGCTATGTTGTCTTTACTTTCCTTTGTTTCTGTGGCTTTCCGCAGTTCTACGATTGTAGTCTCTTCCTCCTTTGTACATAGCAAATCTTCCTCATCCGTAACCGAAATTATGATTTTTGTCCCGGCCGCTCCTCTTGCATAAAGGGAAAAGTCATACTGTTTTCCTGCTTCAAGAAACATACCGGAATTAAACCCGAGATTTCTTATCCATTCTCCGGCTTCTGCCTTGATATGCGCATAGTGCTTATTTTCTTTATGTAACGGCTCTTCCGTCCGAATTTCCCAATCAATCTTCTCCGACTTTTCCCATGCGGTAAAACTGTGATAGTCCCAACGGTCAATCTTGTCAAACTCGAAGGAACGGTTCTGCACCAGCTCTGCATACAGACCACCGTCTGCCGCATGGTTGATGTCTTCAAAAAATAATCCGTATAAATCCCCTAACTGCTTGTATGGTTCATTTTGGTAAACTCTGATGGTTTTCATAACGCTCTCCAATGCCCTTATTTTTCTTCTTTCTCTCTTGCTTCTTTTTCCTGTGCTTCCAGCTTGTCCTTATTTTCCTCTTTGATTTCCCAGTGAATCAGAAAGGTAAGTGCAGCCCTGAGTGCAATAATTCCCGCAACGGTCAGAATCTCCTGCCACTCTCTTACGATTACGGTCTTTAAAATCTCACTTCCTAACTTAAACTCCAAACCGATAGCAAGTCCCTTGGCCAGCGTCAGCTTCATATCCGGATTTTTCGTAATAAAATAGACGAATCCCTTCATGCCGGAGTAAATAATCACCCCTACTCCGATGAATTCAAAAATCAGGATAGCCACTTCTACCACGTATTCCATGACTACGTGCATCGTTTCTAACAGCTCCATCTCTTTCTCCTTTTACTTTCCTGCCAAAGTCTGTAGTTCCTGAAGCAGCTCCAAATCCGACTGCTTTACCTTAATATTGGTTGTCATCTTATTCTGCCCCGGCTTTTCTACCGAAATTTCAATGATTGTGTCCTCTTCTATTCCACCGGAAAATGCTGCCGAAAGAAACTGTACAAACTTCGGATGATTCTCCGTAAACTGATTCTTTGCCTTCATAATTTTCATCATTGCTGCCGGATTTACCATGGTATGCCTCCTCGATTCTTCCTTATTGTAAAATTCAATCACAAGATACTGTGTCTAAAACTATTTTTTCTCATTCTGATTATACCAATTGTTGTGTGTAAAGTAAAGTAAAACTGTTTAAAGCGCATCGGGTAGTCGTCTTCGCCGACCACCCGATGTGGTTTTTTCGGACTGTAATAGTTGTTTGTTGGTGGAGATGTGTTAGGATGTGCCCCGGCAGGCTTGTTTTGTTTCGATGCGTGGATTTCTGAGAAAGACATTACAGACAGTGCTTAGAAGTTCCGCAGAGTTTCTGACCCGTTTTCCCCGTCTGCTTCATTTTCGCCGTTTGTCTGAGCGGTAGGCGGGATAAAGCAACTATCTCTACAGAATTGACCTAAAAAAAGGGGCTGTAAAAAAACAGTCATAAAAAATGCTACGGGACTACCAAATGG
>CAZIQL010000039.1:0-22046 GCA_964541485.1 uncultured Lachnospiraceae bacterium | reverse complement strand
AGTGCCTTACCTGTAGCATCCTGCTCTACCGCTACTAAACAAGGAACGCCCTTGCCTGCCTGGTACTCGGAACGTACGGTGTGTCCAGGTCCCTTTGGAGCAATCATAGTAACGTCTACATCTGCCGGTGGCTTGATGCATCCGAAATGAATATTGAAACCATGAGCAAACATTAACATGTTGCCTGCTTCTAAGTTTGGCTCAATGTCCTTCTTGTACATATCTGCCTGCAATTCATCATTGATCAGAATCATGATGATATCTGCCTGCTTTGCAGCTTCTGCTGCTGTGTAAACTTTAAAGCCCTGCTTTTCAGCCTTTGCCCAGGACTTACTTCCCTCATAAAGACCGATAATAACATTAACTCCGGACTCCTTCATATTTAATGCATGTGCATGCCCCTGGCTACCATAACCGATGACTGCAACCGTCTTTCCATCCAATAACTGTAAGTTACAATCCTGCTGATAATAAATGTTTGCCATAATCTACATCCTCTCTTCCTTTTAATCATCTATATACTCGCCCAAATCTCCTGCACCTCTGGAAAGGCCGGTGATACCGGTGCGGGCAATTTCTTTAATTGTATAACCCTCAAGCAACTGTACAAATGCTGCGAGCTTTGCCTCATTCCCTGTAAGTTCCACCATCAGCGAATCCGGTGCAACGTCTACAATCTTTGCTCTGAAAATATCTGCAATGGAAATCACCGACTGACGTTCTGCCGGAGTCACAGCAACCTTGACTAAAATGAGTTCTCTGCATACCGACCGGTTTGGTACCAGTTCTTTAATTTCCTTTACATCCTCTAGCTTTGCGAGCTGCTTCTTAATCTGATCAAGAATCTGCTCATCACCTGTGGCAACTACGGTCATTCTGGAGTATTCCGTATTTTCCGTCGCTCCTACTGTCAGGCTGTCAATGTTATACCCTCGGCGACTGAACAACCCGGCGACACGGCTTAACACACCAAATGTGTTTTCCACAAGAATAGATAAAACCATCTTACGCATGTCAATCCTCTCTTTCTTTCTGTTTGCCGCTTTAATTCGTTATAGCGTTAACTTGATTTTCATCATTGTATACCCGTATTAGGCGAATGTCAAGAGCAAAAGCATACAAAAAACAAAAAAAATCAGGAACCGTGGAAAATCACAGTTCCTGACCGCTTATTTCTTATTAATAATGCAAAATTACTTTAAGTAGTCCAATAACCAAGCATATCCTTCATCAATGGCACGAATGACTGCCTTGGAAGAGAAGGTTGCACCGGATACCACCTCAACGGTAGTTGCATCTACCTGTGGTTTCTGAACCGGGGCAGGAACTTCACCTGTCACGGATGCATTTGCAATTGCCTGGTCAATTAAGCTTACTGCACCGTAAATGTTGATACTTACACCGGATACGACATCCGTGTAACCATTTTCATTCATAATACCTGCTGTAGACTGATTATCTACCACATACTGTCCTACGGAAGCTGCCTGTGTTGCCCAGATTGGTTTCATCACATACTTACCTTCTTTGGAAAGTGTAGACTTTAAGGATCCGTTGTATACTTCATCCCATGTCACTGCCGTAATCTTACCGCCTTCAATGGTCACACTTACAAATGCATAATTGCCCTTGTCATCTGCATCTGCCTTTACTTCGTAAGTACCATCCTGACCGTTTGCCTTTGCAATCGCCTGATCGATTAAGCTTACTGCACCGTAAATGTTAATGCTGACACCGGATACCACATCTGTGTAGCCCTTTTCATCCATGATGCCTGCTGTTCCCTGATGTTCTACTACGTATGCTCCTACTGCCTTTGCCTGTGTATCCCAGATCGGTTTCATCACATACTTGCCTTCCTGGGAAAGTACAGACTTTAAAGAACCGCCATACATTTCATCCCATACTACGGATGTGATCTTTCCACCTTCTACTGTCACAGTGACAAATGCGTAGTTGCCCTTATCATCTGCATCTGCCTTTACTTCATAAACGCCATCCTTTAAGCCGGCGCCGGAAGCCTGGGCCATACAATCTTCAATCAATGTAACTGCACCATAAATATTAATGCTGACACCGGATACCACATCCGTATATCCATTTTCATTCATGATTCCTGTCGTAGACTGATTCTCTACTACGTATGCACCTACTGCGTCTGCCTGTTCCTTCCAAACAGGTCCGTTCTCTGTCATCACATACTTACCCGTTACAGAAAGCACCGACTTTAATGCACCGCCGTACATCTCATCCCACACTACGGAAGTCACCTTACCGTCTGCAACCGTTACTGTTACAAACGCATAATTTCCATTGTCATCCGGAGTTGCCTGTGCATAATAAATACCATCCACAAATGCACCGTTTCCACTCTGTACATCTTCTGCTTCAATCCCAAGAATAGCAGAAATGTCCATGCCGTTTGCTGCAATCGGAAGCTGCACATTTGCAAGTAATGACTTATACGCATCCTCATTTACCTTTGTTCCGATGCCATCGGTCTCTGTGTGGCTGAGTACGTTGTAAGAAAGTAACGTCTTTCCATCAGAAGAATAAGTTGCTTCGATGATCATTTCACCGATATAACCTTCTTCTTTGATTACTAATGTATAAGTGCCGTCTTCATTTAATGTTGCACTCTGCACCTTCGTATCACCGGACACCTCAAGTACAGTGCCGGTACTGCTGCCATTCCCATTGTTATTTCCCTGTTCCAGATTTTCTCCCTGTCCACGGTCCATATGGGAAAGTGCCACAGAAGCACCACCTACAGCTAACGTTGCCACTGCCAGACAAATAATTGCCTTTAAGCCACTGTCTTTTCTCTTTCTCATGTATTATTCTCTCCTTTAATTTTATGGGACTTAAGTCCCTGTATGCAAGCCTATATATTATACCGCCTTTTGCTATTAATGTAAAGAGGCATTTTGTTCACAAAAACTTTCAGATTCCTAAACTTAAACATTGACACTTCTCCCCGGAACATTTACAATCCTTATCAGAAATCGCACTTTTGGGTGTAGAAAGAGGTTATCATGAAATCCTGCTATTTTAATAAGAAAACAACTTATTTTCCTATGTTTTTGATTTTTATCCTACTGCTCACTACCTGCTTTGGCTGTAGCACTCCGGGTGCTGAAAATACAGACCCTACCGGCACTCCGGGCTCAGATACCCCAAAAACATCCTACCTGGTCATTCCTCTTACCTCAGGCGAAGTGTCTCCTATCTCTGCCTGCAGCTATGATCTGTTAAGCACAGTGACCACCATACAGATTTATGACTCAACTGACTATGATATTTTAAACGGATGTTTTGCTATCATTGACAAGTACGAAAAAATCTTCAGCCGCACGTTAGAAAACTCTGAAGTCTATCGTATCAACCACAGCGAAGAGACTGTCTTTACCATCTCCGATGAATTAAAGGAGCTTCTTTTGCTTGCTCTTTCTTATTGCAGTCTTTCCGACGGAGCCTTTGATGTAAGCATTGCTCCGCTCTCTTCTTTGTGGGATTTTACTGACCTTGACCATAAAACAAGCGCACCGGCCGCATCTGACATCCAGACAGCGTTGGCTCTTGTTGACTATACCGCAGTCACACTGGATGGCAATACTCTTACCTTTGCCACTCCAGGCATGCAGCTCGAATTTGGCGCCATTGCCAAAGGCTATATCGCAGACAAGGTAAAAGAGTATCTTCTGGAAAACGGTGTACAAAGTGCCATTATCAATCTTGGCGGAAATATTCTGTTAATCGGCGAAAAACCAAACGGCTCTGCATTCAACGTCGGTGTGCAAAAACCATTTGAAGACCGCGACTCTGTACTGGTTGCCATCTCAGAGCTCAAAGATGTTTCTATGGTTTCTTCCGGTGTTTATGAACGATATTTTTATGACGAAAACGGAACCTTCTATCACCACATCCTAAATCCAGGTACCGGCTATCCGGTGGATACTGAGCTTTTACAGGTTACCATCATCAGCAAAACCTCCGCCATGGGCGATGCCTTAAGCACCACCTGCTTTGCATTGGGATTAGAAAAGGGAATGGAACTCATCCACTCCCTTCCTGATGTTTATGCTGTTTTTATTACCTCTGACGGCAACCTTCATTTTTCGGACGGGTACTTAGAAAACATTCCGACCCGGACAGAATAATTATTTTCCCCAATAAATACGGTTCATGGACATTATCTGTTTCCATTTCTTTGGAAGCAGGTAATGTACTTTGCCAAGGATAAATCCTGCCGCCTTAAAAACACTCTCGCAAATAAAATCTGCCAGCTGTGTATAATATTTCTGGTTCCATAAATATGCAATAATCTTTTTACTTAAATTAAATTCCATCTGACTGAGTCCGCCGCCTTGAAACAGTGCCGGATGCTCCGCATAGAACACTCCGTTATCAAAGCAGAGCATAAATAAATCAGTCCAGGTACATTTTTCCTTCATTTTTACTTTTGCATCTGCGCAATAAGCAATACTTCCACCATCCCGCAAAAGCTTCTCTGCAAACAAAAGCTCTTCGTTCTTAATAACTTCTTTAAAACCACCCTGCTCAAAATACACATCCCGACGGTACATTGCACAGGCATTGGAACAAAAATATGCCTTTGGTCCCTTCTGCTTTAAAGTCTCTTCTGTAGCAACATAAGATTTTGATGTGAACTTTTCAAGATACCGGTATGTCTCCAATACACCCACATCCCGCTCTGCCGTCTGTCTGGCAAATGCCATGCCAATACCGCCCTCCAGACTCCACAGAAGCTCTTCTATCAGCTTTTCATCCGATGGAACTGCATTCTGTCTCATAAAAAGCAGAAACGGACTGGTAGAGGCAAGTGCACCCTGATGTCTGGTAAGACCAGGATTAAACTCTTCCGGCTCAATTCCGATTATTTCAATCGCAAGCGGAAGACGCTTTCCAAAGGATTTTCTTTTTCCAAAATAATGATAAATCTGCTCTCTGAGAGCCTCACAGGAATCCTCCGGATCTCCGCTTTCCACATTCAGAAGATATACCTTTTCCGGCATCACTGTCTGCATAGCCAGACCTGCAAGCAGCTTAAAAAATCTCTTATCCGGCTGGCATACCGGAATAATAACATCCACTTTCTGATTCAATCGATTCATGGCACACTCTCCTTTTGGTTTCTGTTAGGGCATTCTTTCTGTTTTTTGCACACCGGAACGCTCTCTTTTATTCTAACACTTTCTTATCTTTTTTACCAGCAAAAGAAGTTCTGCAATACTCTCTTCCTTTGTTGCCCATGAGGTACAAAAGCGTACGGCACACTCTGTCTCAGAAATCCGGTCGCTTCTTTCAAACAGACAGCCCTCGGAAAGCTCCGTAATCTCTGCTTCCGTAAAAATCGGGAACTGCTGGTTTGTTACGGAATCTACGAGAAATTTTATTCCCACCTCTTCAAATCCGTGCTTTAACTTCATTGCACAGATATTCGCATGCTCCGCCGCCCTAAAAAACAAATCATCCGTAAACAGCTCCTTAAACTGAATGCCCAGGAGCCTGCCCTTTGCAAGCATGCCGCCATTCTGCTTAATCGCATAGCGAAAATCCGGCTTCAACGCATCGTTCACAATCACCACCGCTTCACCAAACAATGCACCGTTTTTTGTACCACCGATATAAAATGCATCACAAAGCTTTGGCAAATCCTCTATATTTAAATCATTCCCTTCTGCCGTCAGTGCACTTCCAAGCCTTGCACCATCCATATAGAAATACAATCCAAGTTCCTTACAGCAGGAAGAAATTTCTTCGATTTCCTTCTTGGTATAAATCGTGCCGATTTCGGTCGCATTGGAAATATAGACCATCTTTGGCTTTACCATATGTTCATCCGGATGTCCGACTACCACTGCACGGATTTCTTTTGCCGTAATCTTTCCATCCACACCGGCAACAGAAAGCACCTTATGTCCGGTCGCCTCAATGGCTCCGGTTTCATGCACATTAATGTGTGCCGTTCCTACACCAATCACTGCCTCATGCGGACGTAGGAAAGCATCAATGCAGGTCGCATTTGCCTGCGTGCCACCCACCAGGAAATGTACATCGGCCGTGGCACAACCAATTCTCTTCTTAATTAATTCTCTTGCCTCGGCACAGATTTCATCACAGCCATAACCAACCGTCTGTGTCAGATTCGTCTCCATCATTGCCTGCATGATTTGTGGCAGGGCACCTTCACTGTAATCATTTTTAAAGCTAAGCATAATTTCTATCTCCTCCATTTCTTCATTTTACAAAAACTGCGTCATATAGACCGGGAGACAGAGAATGTCCTCATCCTTTCCCAAATCCTTTGTATAAATTAAATATTTCCATAAAATCCGGTCTGAAAATTTATCCGAAAACGCATCTAAAGACTTATGTGCTTTATATCCGGATGATTTCACCTCAATCGGACAAATCTTATTCTTTCGCGTAATCAGAAAATCAACCTCATAATTATGTCTGGAACTCTCATTCAGAAATGTATGATAAAACAATTCCTCTCCTTTTGCCGTAAGACTCTGTGCTACCGCATTTTCATACAAATATCCCAAATTTGCATTCAACTTATCGTTGAGAAGTTTCTCATAAATTTCATTTTCCGTAAAATCATGATCCTTAAACATCAGGGTAACATACAGACCGGTATCACACAAAAACAGTTTAAATCTTGCTAAGTCTTTATACATGGCCATTCCCACATTCGGATCGTTTGCATGATAAGCTACCATTACGGTTTTGGAATCCTTTAGCTCTGCAATCAGCTCCAAAACGCTGTCTGCACGCTCTCCTTCCAACACCCCGGATACCTGGTATCTGGACGCATTTTTATTTAATTGTGCCGGGATAGCATCAAACATCATGGAAAGCCTTCCCGTAGGGTCAATTTTTCTGAAATCGTCCTCGTATAAATTTAAAATATCACGCTTTATTTCATCCACTCTGCGAAAATTATTTGTCGTAAGATACGTATCTACCGCCTGCGGCATGCCACCTACCAGCATATACAACCTAAAATCACGTAACAGCCTTCGATTCATCTGCTCACCAACCGGCTTCCCCGCTTCAAACACCTTCTTAAGAAGCGGAATTGAAGTCGTATCTCCAATTGCCCATAGAAACTCTTCATAGTCCATCGGATACATTCCGATCTTTCTCTCTTCACTCGGAATCAGAATATCCTTTACATTTTTCCGGATAGAAATCAGGGAACCGGTTTCAATATAATCATATCGATGATCCTGAACCAACGCCTTAATCGCCTGTCTTGCCAAAGGACACAGCTGCACTTCATCAAAAATAATCAAAGAGTTTCTTTCGTGCAAATCCACCTTATATTGCAGCTGTAGCTGCAAAAACAGATAGTCCAAATCAGAAAGATCCTCAAACAATTCTCTCACAGTCCTTGATGCCGTAGAAAAATCAATCAAAATATAGCTTTCATATTCCTTTTCGCCAAATTCCTTTACTACCGTGGATTTTCCGATACGTCTTGCACCTTCTATCAAAAGCGCTGTTTTCCCATCCGACTCCTTTTTCCATTCCAATAATTTGTCATAGATTTTCCGTCGAAACATCCTCTCATTCCTCCCAAAAAGCAAAATCGCATTTTTTTATTTTGTATTTTACAACAAAATCGCATTTTTTATTTTGCTATTTCCCATCAAAATCGCATTTTCTTATCTTATTATAACACAAAATTTGATTATTTAAAGCAGAAAATCAAAATAGCGAAGGGTTTTAAGCTCCTCCGCTACAATTCATTTGATACATTAAGGAGCCATGCAAATGCACAGCCCCACCAAATTTTATTCCTCTTCTTCCAACATGCTGATAAGGTCATCAGGTAAAATCACTTTTACAGTGCCTTCCTGATAAGCCCTTATATTTCTGGTAACGATATAATCCATTTTCTTACTGGCAGCAACCTTCTCTACTACTGCATCTTCATAATCACTAATTGGAGAAGCCAGAGCCTCCACACAATTTGCAGCTGTCACATCCAAAATACCAATCAGTGAATATAGCTTACTCATTATCTGTTTTGAGTGCGCTGTATCCTTCACAAACTTTCTTAACAGATAATAGATATCCGTTGCAGAACTGGCTGTTATTTACATATCTACGATATGATTTGCCTCCATCAGAAAGATTTTTTCTGCTCTTTTGTTCGATATTTTCTCCAACAAACAGGACCTTGTGCAGAAGCCTTAATCTTCCTGCACAAGGTCCAATTTTTGTTCATTATTTTACTTAAAGTACTGCACACCACTCTCAAAAATTCTCTGGTTCTGTTCACCATAGATGTTCATGGCTACGCCATCACCACGACGCTCCGAATGTGCCATCTTACCAAGGACTCTGCCATCCGGGCTTGTGATACCCTCGATTGCCCAATAAGAAGCATTCGGGTTGAAGTCCTCATCCATCGTTGGATTGCCGTTAAGGTCTACATACTGTGTTGCAATCTGACCGTTTGCAGCCAGTTTTTCTAACCATTCCTTGCTTGCAACGAAACGGCCTTCACCGTGGGAAGCAGGGATTGCGTAAACACCGCCAAGCTCTGCATTCATAAGCCATGGGGACTTATTTGTCACAACCTTGGTATAAACGGACTTGGAAATGTGGCGTCCAATGTTGTTTCTTGTAAGCGTTGGCGAATCGTCCTTCTGTGGAGTGATTTCACCGTAAGGTACCAGACCAAGCTTAATGATTGCCTGGAAACCGTTACAGATACCAAGAGCTAAACCGTCTCTTTCCTTTAATAACGCATTTACCGCATCAGTAATTTTTGCATTCTGGAATGCTGTCGCAATAAACTTACCGGAGCCATCCGGTTCATCACCTGCGGAGAAGCCGCCCGGAAACATTAAAATCTGTGCTTCCTTGATTGCCTTTTCAAAAGCAAGTACGGATTCTGCGATGTCTGCTGCGTTTCTGTTCTTAAATACTACGGTATTTACATTTGCACCTGCTGCTTCAAACGCACGAAGGGTATCGTACTCACAGTTGGTACCCGGGAAGACCGGAATAAATACGGTAGGCTTTGCAATTTTATTCTTTGCGGTATAAACCGTCTTAGCATCAAAAAGTACCTTTGGAGCTTCGGTTTCCTTTACCTTCGAACGGGTTGGGAATACTCTCTCTAAGGTATCGGTCCATGCAGCGATTGCTTCATCCATGGAAACCTTTGCAGTTCCGTAAATGAACTCTGCTTCTCCGGTAACACCACCGATGACTTCGTAAGCCACGCCGCATGCGTCAAGCCGAGTCAAGTCAGTTTCTGCCACTTCCGCTACGATTTCGCCGTAAGCCGGAGCAAACAATGCTGCTTCGGATACACACTTATCGCAAAGCTTTACGCCAAGCTTATTACCGAATGCCATCTTGCTGACAGCCTCTGCAATACCCTTTGCACCAAGTGCATACATGGAAGCAATCGCCCCTTCTCTTGCGAGTGCGGTAATCTTTGTCATCTGTGCCATGAAGTCTTCATAATCCGGCAAGCTGTACGCATCCTTCTTCATGGAGAACTTCACAAGCATATTACCTGCCTTCTTAAGTTCGCCCGTAATCACATCGTGAGTCTTTGCAATATCCACTGCGAAGGAAACGAGTGTCGGAGGTACATCGATATCCTGGAAGGTGCCGGACATACTGTCCTTACCACCGATGGACGGAAGTCCGAGTCTCATCTGCGCTTCATACGCACCAAGAAGTGCTGCCAAAGGCTCACCCCAACGCTTCGGATCATTGCCGAGACGACGGAAGTACTCCTGGAAGGTGAAACGGATTTTTGTATGGTCACCACCTGCTGCCACAATCTTTGCAACAGAGGAAATTACTGCATAAGCAGCGCCATGGTATGGGCTCCAGCTGGATAAATACGGATCAAAGCCATAGCTCATCATGGTTACGGTATCGCACTTGCCGCGAAGCACCGGAAGCTTTGCAATCATCGTCTGTACCGGAGTTAACTGGTACTTACCACCGTATGGCATGGTCACTGTAGAAGCGCCAATCGAGGAGTCAAACATCTCAACGAGACCCTTCTTGGAACAGGAATTCAGGTCAGCAAGCATAGAAAGCCAAGCCTTTTCCACACCTCCCTTGCCAGCCAGAACGCCTTCGTTCTTTGCAAGCTTTTTGTTTGTTCTTGCTGCTGCGTACTCAGCACCTGCCGCAAAATAATTCTCCTTTGCCGACGGAGAGGTCACAACAGCAGTTGTCTCCTGATGTGCACCATTGGTATCAAGGAACTTTCTTGCAATATTTACGATTTCTTTTCCTCTCCAGGAAAGAACTAATCTCTTTTCTTCAGTTACTTCTGCAACTGCCACAGCTTCTAAGTTTTCTTCTGCCGCAAAGGCAAGCATTGCCTCTACATCCTGAGGAGCAACTACGATAGCCATACGCTCCTGGGATTCGGAAATAGCAAGCTCGGTACCGTCAAGACCTGCATACTTCTTTGGCACCTTATCAAGATCTACCCTTAAGCCGTCAGCCAATTCACCAATAGCTACGGATACACCACCCGCACCAAAGTCATTACACTTCTTAATTAACTTTGTTACCTCTTCTCTACGGAACAGTCTCTGAAGCTTACGTTCCGTCGGAGCATTCCCCTTCTGAACCTCTGCACCACAGGTGTTGATGGATTCTGTTGTATGGGCCTTAGAGGAGCCTGTTGCACCACCACATCCGTCTCTACCGGTACGACCGCCCATCAGGATGATGATATCGCCCGGATCGGAATTTTCACGGATGACATTTCTTCTTGGAGCAGCACCCATAACGGCACCAATCTCCAGTCTCTTTGCCACATAATTTGGATGATAAATCTCATCTACCAGTCCGGTAGCAAGACCAATCTGGTTACCATAAGAGCTATAGCCGTTTGCAGCACCGGTGACTATCTTTCTCTGAGGAAGCTTTCCCGCCAGTGTATCCTTAATCGCAACCGTTGGGTCAGCCGCACCGGTCACGCGCATTGCCTGATAAACATAACCACGGCCGGAGAGTGGGTCACGGATGGCACCGCCAAGGCAGGTAGCCGCGCCACCGAACGGCTCAATTTCCGTCGGATGGTTGTGGGTTTCATTCTTAAAGAATACCAGCCACTCTTCTGTTTTTCCGTCGATTTCTACCGGAACAATAATCGAGCAGGCATTAATTTCATCGGAAACCTCCATATCTTCCAGCTTTCCGTCAGCACGAAGCTGCTTCATCGCAAAAATAGCAAGGTCCATTAAGCAGACAAACTTGTCATCTCTTCCTGCATACATCACTTCACGGCTCTTTAAATAGCTCTGATAGGAAGCTTCCATCGGAGCCTTAAAATCACCCTCTTCAAAAGTAACATCCGTCAGCTCTGTCGAGAATGTGGTATGGCGGCAATGGTCCGACCAATAAGTATCCAGCACTCTGATTTCTGTTACAGACGGGTCTCTATGCTCCTCGCTCTTGAAATAATTCTGTATATGTAAGAAATCCTGAAAGGTCATGGCTAACCCTAAGGAACCATATAGGCTCTTTAATTCTGCCTCCGGCATGTCCTTAAATCCGTCATAGATAAGAACATCGGCAGGGTCTTCAAATACAGTGTTCAATGTTTCCGGCTTTGTCTCTAAAGCAGCTCTTGAATCCACCGGGTTGATGCAGTAATTCTTAATCTGCGCTACTTCTTCCTCTGTCACCTCACCGCTAAGTACATACGTAGTTGCACTGCGGATCACCGGTTCTTCTGTCTCATTTAATAACTTTACGCACTGCTCAGCAGAGTCTGCTCTCTGGTCAAACTGCCCCGGAAGATACTCAACGGAAAATACCCTATCACCTGCATTCAACGGGAAGAACTCTTCGTATACATAATCTACCGGCGGCTCGGAAAATACGGTAACTAATGCCTTCTTGTATGTGTCCTCACTTACGTTTTCCACATCATAACGAACCAACACACGCACTCCGGTTACGGTCTGAATATTTAAATATTCTTTAATTTCACTCATCAGCTCTTCTGCTTTTACTGCGTAAGCCGGTTTCTTTTCCGCATACACACGCTTTACATTAGCCATTTCGCATATCCTCCTGCATAAAGTAAATTTATTTGGCGCAATTCACCCTTTGCAGATATTTTACCATACCGGAAATTATTATGTAAATTTATAAATATTAAGGTCTTTTATTATCTTGACTTATGTATTATAATGATAGTAAGAAACAAGGCGCAGGATTATCCGTAGAATTTTCAAACCGGTTCTGCGTTGACCACTACAGAGAAAGAGAGGATTCTCCATGGATGTCAATTATGAACTTTATAAAGTTTTCTATCATGTAGCAAAATCATTAAGCTTTTCCGATGCCGCACAGGCACTGTTTATTTCCCAGTCAGCAGTCAGTCAGTCCATTAAGGTGCTCGAGCGCCGTCTGGGGCAGACCCTGTTCATCCGCAGCACAAAAAAGGTTGCCCTGACCAAAGAGGGTGAAATTTTATTTAAACACATCGAACCGGCTATTAATCTGATTATCAAAGGAGAAGGTCAATTGGTTTCTGCCAAAGAATCCGGCGGTGTGCAGCTTCGTATCGCAGCAAGCGATACCATCTGCCGCTACTTCCTTGTACCTTATTTCAATAAGTTTCATAAACAATACCCGGATGTACACATTAAAGTAATGAACGCAACCTCCCAGAACTGTGTTTCTTATCTGGAAGGAAATCAAGCGGATTTAATCATTACAAACTCTCCGAATCCGGCATTAAACAACACCATGCAGATTGTTCCGGTAAAAGAATTCCATGATGTGTTTATTGCAGATAAGACTGCATATCCGTTTGAAGATAAGGAGCTGTCCTTAAAGGAGCTGTCCGAACTTCCGATTTTAATGCTCGAAAAGCATGCTACCACCAGCGTCTTCCTGCACGAGCAGTTTTTAGCCCATTCCATCGACCTGGCTCCTGCTATTGAACTTAGCAGCAACGATTTGCTGGTTGACTTAGCTTCCATCGGCCTTGGTATTGCCTTTGTTCCGGATTACTGCATAAACGCAACCACCCCGGATAATCTATATATTGTAAAAACCAAAGACAAATTCCCAAGCCGTAAACTTGTGGCAGCGTATGATGCCGGTCTCCCACTTACAGAGCCTGCAAAATACTTTTTAAACCTGTTGCTAGATGATGGAGAGGAGGACTAGCATGAAACCGATTGCAAGCTTTACCATCAATCACCTGACCCTGCTTCCGGGCATCTATGTCTCCCGTAAAGACAAGGTCGGTGAAGAAACCATCACGACCTTTGACATCCGCATGACAAGACCGAATTTTGAGCCTGTCATGAACACCGCAGAGCTTCACACCATAGAACATCTGGCAGCAACTTTTCTTCGTAATCATGCCGAATATGGTCAAAAAATAGTCTACTTTGGACCGATGGGATGTCGCACCGGCTGCTACCTGTTACTTGCCGGCGATTACGAATCAAAAGACATTGTTCCGCTGATGACAGAGCTTTTCACTTACATCAGAGACTATCGCGGGGAAGTTCCCGGAGCTGCAGCCATTGCCTGCGGCAATTATCTGGATATGAATCTGCCAATGGCAAACCACCTGGCGGACAAATTCTTAAAGGAAGTTCTTTCTGACATCACAGAGGAACGGCTGATTTATCCTAAATAGCAGACAAAACCATTTCGGTTCCGGAGGTCCACTGCCTCCGGAACTTTTTTGTTCATCTTTTTTTATTTCCTACATATACATAATAACAAAGAGTTCTGCCGGGGCATCCTCTGTCTGCGGCAGAAAATAACTTTCAGAGAAAAAGGAGGACATACCGCATGGAACAGAACAAGGAACAGGATGTTTCCTCTGCACCAATTCCCTTTCGCAACCACACGGCCCTTCTTCTTTGTGCTGCACTTCCCTACCTGCATCCGGCTTACCGGCACCCGTTAGAGCTTGCCCTGAAATTTCTGGAATTTACAGAGACACTGCGGCTTTTTCAGGAATTTCATGGTCCGGGAGGCTCTGCCCCCTTCTTTCAGCGCAATTCCCCCTCTGTGGAGTCCACCGGAGTCTTTGGCTTAATCAACCGATATATCACAGATTTGGAAGGTCTGCTCCGCAGCCTGTCGTCCGTCTGTACCGGTGATGAAAAAGAACTGATCAACACATTTTTAAACCTGGTCCACGTCAAAAATTTTTATGACACATACGGTGATTTGTTGAACTCACAGTTTACGGATACCTCAGGGCTTGCATCCCTGCTCTCCGGTGTTGGTAATGCAGGTGCCCCGTTTGCCGAACAGCAGACCTCTGCCCAGAAAGAAACATTGGAACTACTGAAAAGTTTGTTTTCCGATGAATGATAAACAGCAAGAAACAAAACAAGGAGGCTCTTATGTCAGATGATTTTTTTAACAACCCGACGTTTCAAAAACTTTCCCCAATGAAAAAAGCAGTGATTGCCGAATTGATTGAGAAAGCAGGAAATGCCTCTCTGGACGTTGCATTTCCTCTCCTTTTAAAAGCAAACGCTACACTGAAAAAGAACGGTGAAGATTTCACCTCCGAGGAACGCACCTTTTTAATTACGGAGCTGACCAAACGGCTGACCCCGGAAGAGAGAAAAAAGGTTGCTGCCCTCTTAAAACTGCTGTAACAAGAAACAGACCCCCTTACCTGCTGTAAGGAGGTCTGCTTCTTTTATCCAAGTCTTCGTTTTAACTGTTCCTGATTGTCACAGAATTCAAGCACGGTTTCCTTCGTAATCTTGCCGTCCTGATATAACTCCATCATATACTGATCCATGGAAATCATACCGGTTGCTCCACCGGCTGCAATCACATTGTTAATCTGATGGTTCTTATTGTCACGAATCATATTTCGAATGGCATTGTCCACATGCATAATCTCAAATGCCGGAACACGGCCGCCGTTTGCGCCTTCCAGCAATTGCTGAGACACTACCGTATGCAACACCATGCTCAGCTGCACACGAATCTGGGTCTGCTGGGAGCTCGGAAAGCTGTCCAAAATACGGTCAATCGTGTTTACCGCACCTCTTGTGTGTAACGTTGCAATAACCAGATGTCCGGTTTCTGCTGCTGTCATTGCCGTACGTATTGTCTCATAATCACGCATCTCACCAACCAAAAGAACATCCGGTGACTGACGCAGACAGGCACGCAGTGCTGACAAATAATCTTCTGTGTCAATCGCCACTTCTCGCTGGCTGATGATACTCTTCTGATGACGGTGCAGATACTCAATCGGATCCTCTAACGTAATAATATGTGTTTCTCTTGTCTTATTGATTTTGTCAATGATACAAGCCTGTGTCGTCGATTTACCGCTACCCGCCGTTCCGGTCACAAGAACAAGTCCGTTGGTTACCTCTGAAAGCTTCATTACCTCTTCCGGAATATGCAACTCCCGATAATCCGGAATATCAAACGCCACCACTCGGATTACTGCTGCCATGGAACCTCTCTGCCGATATGCATTGGCACGAAAACGCGCCACCCCCGGCACAGCAAAGGAGAAGTCGTCATCTCCTCTCTTTTCAAAATGTGCAATATCCCTGTGTGCAAGTTCATAAATTTGGGTAATGAGCTCCTTTGTATTATCCGGTAACAGACGATCCTGGTCAAAGGTACGAATACGTCCTGCCACCTTTTCTGCCGCCGGACTTCCTGCTAAAATAAATACATCCGAAGCCCCATCCTCTACTGATTTTTTTAAATAATCCAACACATGCACCATAGCCGTTCCCTCCTCTGACTACTCCAAAAAGTCGTCCCATACCTTGATACTTTCATCCGCTTCCCATTCCGTACATGACTCTGTCTGCCACTGCAACACCTCATAGCCATTTTCTTTCAGACATACCGTTACTTTAAGTATCTGCGTGTCCGAAACATAACAGGAATATCGGTAAACATCTCCATCTTTTTCTACACCTTCCGGAACAATTCCGTTTCTTAGCTCTGAAAGAATTTCTTCTGCCTTTGTATCCGCATCATAATAGTTTTTTGTTGCCTCTGCCGATATAGCCGACAATCTTCCGTCCGCCTGTACCGTGGAGAGACTCAGAAGTGCAAATACCGTAAGACAAAGCACTGCAAAAATAACCAGCAAGGAACTGCCTCCCACTGCTGCCGGGGTGTCTGATTTACGCATCATCCTCCACCTCCGTTTTCTGTCCTGCTACCGTTAGCCGGAACAATTCTTCCTCTCCTGCCAATACAAGTACCTCTGCTTTCCACAAGGCATCCTGTCCGCATTCCACCTGCAAAATCTGTAGAAAATACTCCGCCTTTTCTATCTGTCCGGTCACTTCCCAGTCTTCATCAAATAAAATTAACCATGCTTCCGACTCACCGACTGCCCGGTATTCTTCCAGATAATCTGAAAGCCTGCCCTGTTTCATCCACTCTGCTGCATTTTGCGCTTCCAAAACCGCCCGGTCACTTGCCGCATATTTTACCGACAATCGGTCTGCCAGCACAAACATCCGAAGACACAACGCTGCAGTCAGTGCAAAGACCAGAACCATTACTATCTGTTCCATCAAAACCAAAGGGGCCTTACTCCTCATAAGCAACCTCCCCACTTCGCAATGCCAGCTTAATTTCCAGTTTCTCTCCTCCGGCCAAAATACTGACCGAAAGAAATCCTCCCTGCATGGAAAAGTGCATCTCATCCGCTTCCATAATGCACTCTCCGTCTATCGGATTCAGCACAATCGAGCTGTCAGAAAACAATTCCCTGACATATCCATCAAAGCAATAAATTCTGGTCACATAGCGTTTTCCTTCGATTTCCTCTGCCAGTTCCAACGCTTCCACTCCTTCAAACAGTACTACCGCCACATTGCCCATCGCATCTGCCTGTCGCACACGGGTAGATACATACTGTGGAATGGTGCGCGCCGTATACGTCACCTGCCCACGCTCTGTCAGTCGCTTATACGCTCCGGCTCCCGTTAAGAGCACTGCAAGAATCGATACCGCAAATACCCCGAACAATACCAAAACCAATATTCCGTTGATTTGAAATTCTTTAGTTCGTTCCCTCATAGTCCTTTTCCAATACCGTAATTTCAGGCATCAGGTTCTCAGCAAATATTTCATACATGACCGTATATTTTTCTTCATCGACCTGAATGCCATAATGTTCTTTTAAATAGTCCAGGTTCGGCGGATAAATTCCCTCCGCCGCATAACATGCCACCGCAGACCGTCGGATTGCTGCTTCCAATTGTTCTTTTCCCTCTCTTTTATGCCCACTTTCCAAATTACCGAGTGCAGTAAAGAAAAACAGAAGAACCAAAGCAACCAGCGCTACAAACGCCACCGTCCTGCCGTTTATTTTTTTTATCCATCTTCTTATCATCCGATTGTCTCCATAATATTAATAAGAGGTAACATTACTGATAACAGTACCGCACCGACCAAAACCGAAGTAATCAGAACCAGCGTCGGCTCTACCTTTGAAATCTTATTGGACAGGGCAATATCAGCATCATCGGACAATCTTCTTGCAATTTCCCGCATTGTCACATCCGCTGTACCGCTCTGCATACCAAGTGTCAGTAACCGGCAGGTAGCAGGAGGAAAAATCTCCGCTTCGCGAAGAGCATCTACCGTACTTTCTCCGTCCAACAGCATTTCGCGACACCGTTCACAACGCGCCTTAGCCGCAGGTACATCTACCAATACCTGCGCTGCCATCTCCATTGTCTCATCCATCGGAAGACCACTGCCCACACCCATAGAAATAGCCTGGGCAAGGCAGGCATCATTCATGACACGGAGTAATCCCTTGTCTCCCATGTGACTACGCCACATATGTAATATTTTTTCTCTAATAGTCTGACTTGCCGCAAACACAATTACAAACAAAATAATCAAACCAAAAATCACGCAGAGCACCGGCATGCAGTCATTTAACCAGAGTCCGACGTTTAACAAAACCCCGGCCACTCCCGTCATCTCTCCTCCAAGGGAAGCATATACCGACCGGAACACCGGCAATACCTGTGTCAGCAGGATAAACATGACCAACATCATAAGCAACAATAAAATGGAAGGATACAACAGTGCATTCTTCACTCTGCGGTTCATCCGGTCTCTTTCCTCGTAATAACCCATCAGGGCATTTAGTGCTTCTTCCAGTCTACCTGACAATTCACCTACGCTGATAAAACCAATCATATAGGTAGGGAAGCATTCCACTTCTTTAACAATCTGTGCTAACGACATTCCTTCATCCGAAAGTTTCGCCATCTTTTCAAATCGCTCTCTCCAGAGCCCGTCTCTCTCTTCCTCTGCCAAAAGTGCCAAACCATCACCCACACTGACACCCGCATGAATTAACATGGACAATTCCTGACAAAAATATGCAATTTCACGATAAGTTAATGTTTTCATGGTTAGTCTCCTATTATTAATAAAGGTATTGCTCCTTGTAATTGTTTCCGTCACCGATATATTTCATAATTGTCGAACTCTTATTTGCCGAAGAGGCAAAGGTCGGGTCCATTCTCTTCCACGAAATTCCGTCAAAATAAATCGCGCCGTCAATCCATCCATCTTTCTCCGAATACACACTAATCCAAGCATGATAAGCATCTCCTGCATATCCTACCACCAGCTTACACGGAATGGACTGGCTGCGAAGCATACCTGTCATCAATGCCGCGTAGTCAAAGCAAATTCCTTTTTTCTCTGCCAGGACATCATCTAATACCGGTAAATATCCACTCTTTACCGTTTCGGCACGTTCTTTGTCATAGGTCAATGCATTTACAACATAGTCATAAACCGCCTGTACCTTATCCAGCGTTTCTGTCTTTCCGGCAGTTAAGTATGCCGCTTTCTTCACCGTCTCCGGTGCAACACTGTAATCCACATACTGATTCGGTCTGAGGAACGGAGCGAATTCATCGGTCATTTCTACCGTTACATTGACTGACAGCTCCGTAGAATACTTTGTGCCTTCGATATTCTCATATACTACTATCTGATAATCCCCGTTTCCATCAGAAAGCGGAAATACTTCCCATTCTCCCTGCGTTATATTATAAGAATATGTCGTAGTCGGTCCATACACCCGTGCTTTCAGACGTTTCTCTGACTGTGCCGTATACTTTACCATGACATAGCCGTCTTTTACATTGGAATAATCAATGATCGCCTTTTCATTTTCCTGCACGGCCACTCCCGATGCCACCGGTTCCAGAATATCCGGAATTGCCGGTTCTTCTGCCAGAGTTCCCGGCTCCACATCCCAGGAATTCTCACCGATTACCTTTTCATCCGTATATATTGTTCCACTTCCACCACCCTGGCTACAGCCCGTCAAAATGCAGGCGAGCACAAGCAAGGCAAATACACTTTTTTTCATATGGGTTCCCTCATACCGCTGTTTCACAGATTACTTGTCTACCTACTATAATTTTACCACATCTTTATGAAATAGCAAGAAAAAGCAAAAAACAAAAATACTCTTATCAGACATATCGTCTAAAAAGAGTATCTGTTTGCTTATCTTTTTGCAGTTTCTTCTTTTCCAAAGGATGCATATCCGGTAATGGATGCCAGAACAACTACCATAGCAATTCCACACCACATGAACACCGTTGTATTTACTATTGGTGCTGCAAGCGGTACCTCTTCATCCTCTATGATTTCCTGTCCGTCCGATGCCTCATTCCCGGTTTCAACAGACGTCTCCGTCATCATGCTCTCATCCGATGCAGTCGCAGCCACGACACTCTTTATCGGCATCAGACCAATCAAAACACCCAAAAACAGCACTGTCAAAACCTTTCTAAAAAACTTACTCATTTTCCTTCTCCTTCACCCTGAACCAAAGCCAAAATATACCAAAAAATATTATAAATGGTAAACTTCATTCTGGCAAGCATTCGCAAATAGGACATTAGACCCAGTCATGTATCCTGCCACAGCCGCCGCTTGTCTATCTGATTTCAAGGATTTCTGTCACCTTGGACAAATACTCCGCATCCTCTAAAAGAAATGCATTCTTTGATAGAAGATAGCGTTCTTCCAACTCTTTCACATACTCACAGTATGGATTTACGCTATTTTTCTTCGGGTATTTTTCTGCACACTGAATAATCCGCTTTACAGCACAATAACTGAGACACTCTATCTTCTCCTGATTGCCGTTCTGCAAGAAATATTCAAACGATTTCCTTCTGATTTCATACTTTTCCTCCGGAGATTCTGCCGAGAGTTCATTGGACAGCGTTACCTTCGTACATTCTACCCTTCTGTCCCAGCAATATAGCGGCATTGCAACAAAACAGAAACTTTTTGCATGCGACAGTATGTAAGGAGTCCAGGAGGTATCCTCGTTTAACATCTTAGGAATCGGGCGTTCCTTTACAAGGGCCGCTCTGTATAACTTATTCCAAATTGCCACCGTACCAAAACCTTCTGAATATATCCTACGCAACATTTCAATTACATCATGCGCTTTATGCTCCTCACATGGTAACTTATATCTTAAAATTCTTCCGTTTTTTGCACTATAACGGAAATACTGGCTCGCAGCTATATCACAATCCAGGGCAGATGCTTCGCAATATAACTTCTCATACATCTGCGGATGTACTATATCATCACTATCCACATAACCAATATATTCTCCCCTGGCTGCTGCGGTTCCTGTATTTCTTGCCGCTGCCACACCGGAATTTTCCTGATGGATTACCACCACCTTGTCCGGATACTCTCTCTGATACCAATCTAAAATACCGCCCGAAGCATCCTTTGAACCATCATCTACTACCACAACTTCCATTTCAGAAAGCGTAGACAATAAAAGTGCATCCAGACATCTTGCCACATAGTGCTCATTATTATAAACCGGAACAACAACAGAAACTACCTTTTTGTCCTGCCGTTCTTCTTTTCTTTGTCCGGAATATACATACTCTTCTGAAAGCTTCACACACTCTGTTTTTCCCTCTTTATCTGTCTTTACAGAAGCGATTACGAAGCAGTCTCCCTCTTCCACCTGATTCAGTGTAATCTGATGCTCCTCTGCATATCCCATAAGGGAAAAAGAGTTATCCTGTAACTTCCAGACATAATAATTTCCTTTTGTTGTCTTTTCATCAATCCAGGATAATGTCACTCCATGATAGGACCGCAACGAGCGCACTCGCATGGATTCGCTTTTTATCTCCGGCATTTCGATATTCCTCGACTGAGAAATTATATGCTTTTCTCCTGCACTTTCCTTATACGGAGCAATCAAAAACCCATGGTGCCTTCTTGCTACCGCAAGGTTCATATAATAATTTGTTTCGTTTATGTCTAAAAGCTGCTTATATATTCCGAACTCGTCGCGGCTCATAAGGAAATAACCATCTGCTTGCTCATCCCCATCCCACGTTATCTGTACGGAACACCCATAAATTTTTGCCTGTCCTTCCAGTTTGTCCATTCTTAGCATCCTTTCTACCTTCATTCTACTTCCAATTTCTATCATAACATGATAGATTATTTTGTCAATCACAATCCGTTTTCCTCTGCCCAAAGATAAAGATTCTCCCCGGAGTAAATGCCCCGGGGAGAACACGCAAAGGTCTTATCCTTTTATCTTGTTATTACTTTCTTGGAAGCTTGAACTTACCAAATGCCACATAACCCGTGATGCCGGCAAGGACTGTTGCAAGAGCAATTCCTGCACCTGCAAGCAACATACCGCCATTGTTTGGACTGCTTGCCAACGGAATCTCATCATCACCAATCTCAGTATAAACATCATCCGGATTGCTGTCTAATGGAATCTCTACATCATTAAAGTCAACAATAATTGTTGGTGTTGGTGTTGGCGCCTCAGTCGGCTCTTCTGTTGGTTCCGGAGTAACAGGAACATCTGTTGGCGTTGGTTCCGGAGCTTCCGTAGGAACTACTGTTGGCTCTGCTGTTGGAGTTACTGTCGGTGCCACTGTTGGTGTAGCTGTTGGTTCTACCGTTGGTGTAGCTGTCGG
>CAZIQL010000038.1:0-22242 GCA_964541485.1 uncultured Lachnospiraceae bacterium | reverse complement strand
ACAATCAGCATGACAATGGCAGAGGACAGACATTCCGGAGAAATTAAATCAAAGGCATAGTACGGATAGGTGAATGCGTAATTTACCGCAAGTACACTTAAAAGCGATGCGGTTACGCCCCAAAAGTAGCCCTGTGTTTTTAGGGAAATTAAAAAAACACCAAGAACAAATATCATTGGTATCAATGTTTTTGTATCGAATATTTCCTGCATCCAGATATTTAAGAGCAGTAACACGACTAATGTAACGATAGTAAAAATACCATCGCGTAACTGTAATTTATGCTTCATACAATCACTCCGTCCGTAAAAAATCCACTCATAATATTTTAACATACTTTCATGGAGCATTCAATTTGTTTGGAATCCTTTACTGATTCTTTGCCATCGGTAAAGCAAGGAATGTCGGATATTGAAAACCGATACGAATCGGCATGGGCGACCGGAAGGTCTTGATGTACCGAAATGAGTTTTGTTCTTGACTTTATGAAATAAGCATGATATTCTAAATATGCTCCAGCTGGAGCATATTTGATAAAAAGGAGGAGGAAACACATGGCAACAGAAAACTTTAGTGAAAAAGTGTCTGTTAATATTAACAGCTCCACGTTATCTAATATTGATATTCTTGTGGATAACGGCTACTATTCCAATCGTAGCGATTTTATTAATCAGGCACTTCGGGAGCAATTACAAAAACATCAAAGCACATTAGACAGAATTATTGATAGGAATATCAAAAACGAAGAGAAAAATCCAAATCATTGGTTCATAGGGGTATACGGACTGGAAAAAAGTGAATTGGATGAACTGAAGGTGCAAGGTGTTTTGGCAAGCTATACGGGATATGGTGTCATGGTGATTGGGGATGACATTGATGAGGAAACTCTTTTTGATGTAGTAGAAAGCATTAAGGTCAAGGGAAAGGTGATTTGCTCGAAAACAGTGAAAGAGCATTATGGACTAAAATAAAAAAGAGCGAAGCATCCTTATGTTACAAAAAATAAGGGTGCTTCATTCTTTTAGAGAGTAGAAGTTTCTGATTTTATTATTGCACGCCATATACATGGCTTTCTACATATGCCATCATAGCATTATGTCGCCAACCGTGCGCAATAGGAATCAGCAGTCCGGTCAAAACGATGAGCCAACCTTGATTCACTATAATTCCGGCAGCCAAAATTCCTATGATGCATATGCCTACAAGAACCATGGTGGCAATATGCTCTTTTAGCCAGTTCTTTTTATAGAACACAACCTTTTCCTTGAGAGAAAAACTGCTTGCTTTTAATGTTTGGGCAAGATTTGTTTCTGCAGCTTTCTTGTATTCTTCTGTGGATAATCGTTTGCCGCTTAAAAGTTCATTTACACTTACATCAAACAATTGACTCATAGTGAGTAGGATGTCGACAGGTGGCAAGTAGTTTCCATTTTCCCAGCGGGAAACGGTCTTGTTAGTTACACCTAGTTTATCTCCGAATTGCTCCTGTGTAAGATGCTGCTCTTTTCTGAGTTCCGCTATAAATTTCCCGATTTGTATCATATCCATTTCGTTCACCTCCGCAAAAAGCATAGCAAATGTAGGCACTTTTTGTCTTTCCCATAAACAGCGAATCGCCGGACATTGTTATTTTAATGCGGTCTTATTCATAATGTTTTGTTTTCTTAACACCCTAAAAATAAAATACACCAGCATCTCTACAACAAAAAATATTGCGATATTTAAAAACGGCATAATATAAGGTGCGATATTTTCCGGAAGTATGTAAAACGGATCTCTGGTTGTAAAAAACCAGTTAAAATTATTGGTGCGTCCCCAGGCTTCTCCGGTGTACAGCGTATTTCCGAGAATTGCCCACAGCGTCATAGAAACGAGGAGTGCCAAATCCCGATACCGTAGTTTGCGGTCAAAGCTTACCTCATCAAACAACAGCACCAGTAATCCGTATGCCGTCATCAAACCATGAAACAGTAAGGTCTGAATCACACGGTAAGAAAGCGGATGCACCTGATACCACATGAGTCCGGCCGGATAAATCATGTAAACCAAATTAGAGATAAAACCAAGCAGCGCAAACTGTTGCATGTACCGTCCTAAAAATGCATTGTGCCTGCTCCAGAAACACATCACGCACATGGCGGTGCAAACATGAAACGGTAACTTTTCTATGTCAATTTCTCCGTATGCAAACGGCATGAGGAAAAAGTCGGCGATATATAAGCCAAACACACAATTTATCAGTATGGAAGATACTTTCTGCATTGTCTTTTTATCTTTGTTTTTCAGATACACAATAGTAATAACAATAGCGGTGATTGCAATGCACAGATAAATCAAGTGCCAAAGTCCAAAACACGAAAATAAAGTTCCGCCCTTTTTATCAGATAATAATTCACTTAAGAAAGCATACATAATGGACACCTCCACAAATCATAGCAGTTGAGTTGCTAACATCAAATTTTTAACTTATTATACCACTTTTTAAGTGTGATAGAAATATAATTTGCATATACATAGGTACTTGATATTTTCGCCTGCCCCTCACCGGCAGGACAGATGGTTTTTTCATATGTTTTTTCTGTCCGACATTCAGCACTTTTCCGGCAGGCTCCAAGGTGGGCGGAGCTTTCAAGGATGGGTGTTCGACGCCGGTTTAGCTATTTGTTTGAGGTGAAGGGGAAGGAGAAAAGATTTGGAGGGTTCAAAAAAGCGCGTGAGCGCTTGAAAGGAGGTTGGGTGCCGGTAGACAATGCATTGTCTGACCGGTGCCTGACCTCCTTTTAAAGTACATCCGTAGGATGTTTTTGAATTATCCAAATCTTTAAAACAACACCATGGCTCATTATATTTTCCTTACCCGACACCGAGTTATAGTAAACCGACGTCGAACACCCATTAATGAAAAGAAAGTTCCGCCTGCCTTGGCAAGCACCCGTGAAAAGTGGCTGCGTCGGAAGAGAAACATGTGAAAAAACATTCCTGCCGGGAGGGGCTCATAAACATAAAAAATGCACAACAAAACAGGGCCCCTTTTGGGAGCCCTGTAATTGGTTTTAAGCTATTGAATTTTATTTCTCAGCCTTCTTAACTAACATTTCGTACTTAGCCTGTGCGTCCTTCTCAGCCTTTTCGAAGAGGTAAGCAGCACGCTCTGGGTTAGAACGGGAAAGTCTGTTGTAACGAACCTCGGATTCAATGAATTCCTTGTAGCTTGCTGTAGGAGCCTTGGAATCCAACTGGAATGGATTCTCACCGGCTTCTGCACGGCGAGGGTCGAAACGGAATAGGTGCCAGTAACCGGAAGCAACTGCGTTCTTTTCTTCTGTCTGAGCATTCTTCATACCGCCCTTGATACCATGGTTGATACATGGAGCGTAAGCGATGATGAGGGATGGACCCGGATAAGCTTCAGCCTCAGCGATTGCCTTTACGCACTGTGCGTAGTCAGCACCCTGAGCAATCTGTGCAACGTATACGTAACCGTAGCTCATTGCGATAGCAGCGAGGTCTTTCTTCTTAACTTCCTTACCGGCTGCTGCGAATTGAGCGATAGCACCGGTAGGAGTAGCCTTGGAGGACTGACCGCCTGTGTTGGAGTAAACTTCGGTATCGAATACCATTACGTTAACATCCTGGTTGGAAGCGAGTACGTGGTCTACACCGCCGTAACCGATATCGTATGCCCAACCGTCACCACCAAAGATCCACTGGCTCTTCTTAGCAGCGAAATCCTTGTTAGCAAGGATGTACTTTCTATCTTCATTGTCACATCCGCAAGCTTCTAATGCAGCAACGAGCTTCTTAGTAGCAGGAGCGTTCAATGTGGAAGAATCCTTTGTTTCAAGGTACTCAGCTAAAGCTGCCTTAACATCATCCTTTTCAGCAACAGCCTGAAGTCTTTCAGCTGCATCGATGATGCGCTTTCTTAATGCCTTCTGAGCCATCTGCATACCTAAACCAAATTCAGCGTTGTCCTCGAATAAGGAGTTAGCCCAAGCAGGACCCTGGCCCTTCTTGTTGATGGTGTATGGGTTGGATGGAGAAGAACCGCCCCAGATGGAGGAACATCCTGTAGCATTTGCAATGTACATTCTGTCACCGAATAACTGGGTAACTAACTTAGCGTAAGGTGTTTCACCACAACCTGCACAAGCGCCGGAGAACTCAAGGTATGGCTGCTTGAACTGGGAACCCTTAACTGTAGTTTCTTTGAACTTCTCTAATACATCAGCTGGAGTTTCAAGTGTTACAGCGTAATCAAATGTCTTCTGAGCTTCTAACTGTGTCTCGATGCCTTCCATAGTAAGAGCCTTTTCGCCCTTCTTGCCAGGACATACGTTTACACAGGAGCCACAACCTGTACAGTCAAGTACGGAGATGGCCATTGTGAACTTCTTACCAGGCATACCTGTTAAATCCATAACCTTATCGGTAGGAGCGTTGGCTGCCTCTTCCTCAGTCATAGCAACCGGACGGATACAAGCATGAGGACATACGTAAGAACAGAAGTTACACTGGATACAATTTTCCTGATTCCATACAGGAACGTCGATAGCGACACCGCGCTTTTCGTATGCTGCGGAACCGGATGGTGTAGTACCATCTACATAATCAAGGAATGCAGAAACAGGGAGGCTGTTACCGTCCTGAGCATTGATCTTAGCCTGTACCTTGTTTACATAGCTAAGAACATCTGCATTACCATGTGTATGAGTAATAGCTAAATCTTCATCAGCTGCGTTCTTCCAGGATTCCGGAATCTGGATTTCAACTACGCTGTCAACACCACGGTCGATAGCATCGTGGTTCATCTTAACGATAGCGTCGCCCTTCTTGGAGTAGGAAGCAGTAGCAGCGTCCTTCATATACTTCACAGCGTCTTCAATCGGAATGATGTTAGCAAGCTTGAAGAATGCAGCCTGGAGGATTGTATTGATACGTCCGCCAAGACCAACTTCCTTACCGATCTGGATACCGTTAATGGTGTAGAACTTGATGTTGTGCTCTGCCATGTAGCGCTTAGCCTGACCCGGTAACTGCTTTTCTAACTCGTCCATATCCCATGCACAGTTAAGTAAGAATGTACCGCCATCCTTCAGATCCTGAACCATGTTGTACTTTCTAACGTATGCAGGTGTATGACAAGCTACGAAGTCTGCCTTATTAATAAGGTAAGTGGACTGAATCTTCTTGTCACCGAAACGTAAGTGGGAAATTGTAACACCACCGGACTTCTTGGAGTCATAATCAAAGTAAGCCTGAGCATACTTATCAGTATGGTCACCAATAATCTTGATGGAGTTCTTGTTAGCACCTACAGTACCGTCTGCACCAAGACCCCAGAACTTACATGCTGTAGTTCCTTCCGGAGCGGTAACAGGGTTTTCTGTGATATCAAGGGATAAATGAGTAACATCATCCACAATACCTAATGTGAAGAGAGCCTTCTCTTCGTTGTGGAATGCGGAAATAATCTGAGCCGGAGTAGTATCCTTGGAGGAAAGACCATAACGTCCGCTGAATACAGGAACATTGTGGAACTTGGATCCCTTTAATGCAGCTACTACATCGAGGTATAAAGGCTCACCGAGAGCACCCGGCTCCTTAGTTCTGTCGAGAACGGAGATTCTCTTAACAGTCTCAGGGATAGCATCGATTAAGTGCTTTGCGGAGAATGGTCTGTAGAGACGAACCTTAACAACGCCGACCTTTTCGCCACGAGCTAATAAGAAGTCGATAGTTTCATCAATGGTGTCACATACGGAACCCATAGCAACGATAACGCTTTCAGCGTCAGCAGCACCATAGTAGTTGAATAACTTATAGTCTGTACCGATCTTTGCGTTAACCTTGTTCATGTACTCTTCAACGATTGCAGGAAGTGCATCGTAGTACTGGTTACAAGCTTCTCTTGCCTGGAAGAATACGTCGGAGTTCTGTGCAGTACCTCTCTGAACCGGATGTTCAGGGTTTAATGCACGACGACGGAATGCATCAACTGCATCCATGTTGCACATATCCTTTAAGTCTTCGTAATCCCAGATCTGAATCTTCTGGATTTCGTGGGATGTACGGAAACCGTCGAAGAAGTGAAGGAAAGGAACGCGGCCTTCGATAGCTGCTAAGTGAGCAACTGCACCGAGGTCCATAACTTCCTGTACGCTACCTGCACAAAGCATAGCAAAACCGGTCTGACGGCATGCGTAAACGTCGGAGTGATCACCAAAGATGGATAATGCGTGGCTAGCTAATGTACGAGCTGTTACATGGATAACGCCCGGAAGAAGCTCACCGGCAATCTTATACATATTTGGAATCATGAGAAGTAAGCCCTGGGATGCAGTGTAAGTTGTTGTTAAAGCACCTGCCTGTAAGGAACCGTGAACGGCACCTGCAGCACCTGCTTCGGACTGCATTTCAGTTAACATTACTTCGTGACCGAAGATGTTCTTTCTTCCCTCAGTAGCCCACTGATCTGTGTAGTCAGCCATTGGGGAGGAAGGAGTGATTGGATAGATAGCTGCAACGTCAGTAAACGCGTAGGACACGTGAGCCGCTGCGGTATTACCATCCATAGTTTTGAATTTTCTTGCCATGTGATAAAGCCCTCCTATTTATAATAGAATTTAAAAAATTATGATACATATAGAACTATCGCATATTATATATCATACCAACCTACAGTTTAACACTTCTGATAAAAAGTGTAAAGTCCAAGTTGTCTGAAATTGAGAAAAAATATTATCTTCGTATTTTTTTGTTTGACAAAGAGAAAACTATGGTCTATAATACTAGGACACTAGACTAGATGAACAAAATGGCAGAAGGAACAGTCATGAAAGCATGGCAAGGCGCCCTACGAAAGAACAGGGGCGCAATATTTTTTGCTTTCTTGCTTTTATAAGGAAGACTTGTAAATGCAAAAACGCTCCGCAGGATGTGCGGGTGCAATCTATCAAAATAGGAAGCTAACAGAAAGGAACTATGGAAAATGGCGGCAGGAAAAAAGAACATCATGACTTATGAGGGTCTGAAAAAATTAGAGGACGAATTACAGGATTTAAAGGTAAACAGACGTCAGGAAGTTGCGCAGAAAATCAGAGAAGCAAGAGAACAGGGCGACCTTTCTGAAAATGCGGAATATGATGCTGCAAAGGATGAGCAAAGAGACATTGAAGCAAGAATCGAAGAACTTGAAAAGATTTTAAAAAATGCAGAGGTTATCGATGAGGAT
Source organism: uncultured Lachnospiraceae bacterium (assembly GCA_964541485.1). Lineage (GTDB taxonomy): Bacteria > Bacillota > Clostridia > Lachnospirales > Lachnospiraceae > SIG299. The sequence goes on along the minus strand of CAZIQL010000038.1, from coordinate 15,008 downwards.
GACGTGGCACTGGATACGATCAGTGTTGGCTGCTGCGTTACTTTATTAGATGTAGAATTTGACGATGAGATGAAGTTCAAAATCGTTGGTTCCACAGAAGCAAACAGTTTAAAGGGCTATATTTCGAACGAGTCCCCTATCGGTCAGGCAATGCTTGGCAAGAAGAAGGGTGATGTAGTGGAGGTAGACTCCCCGGCAGGCGTGGTACAGTACAAAATTATGGAAATTGAACGTTCCATTTAATAATAAGGAAGGAAGTAAAAACCGTGGCAGATGAAGTAAAGAACACACAGAATGTACAGGAACAGGACTTAAATCAGTTGTTGAAGGTAAGAAGAGAAAAGCTTGCAAATTTGCAGGAAGCAGGCAAGGATCCGTTCCAGATTACAAAGTATGATGTAACACATCACAGCGTTGAGATTAAGGAAAATTTTGAAGAGTTACAGGGAAAGACCGTTTCTATCGCAGGACGTCTGATGTCCAAGCGTGTGATGGGTAAAGCATCCTTCTGTAACGTACAGGATAAGCCGGGCAATATTCAGGTTTATGTGGCTAGAGACAGCATCGGTGAAGAACCATACGCAGACTTTAAGAAGTTTGACGTGGGTGATATCGTAGGTATCGAAGGTGAAGTATTCGAGACAAAGACCGGTGAAAAGTCCATTCATGCAGCAAAGGTTGTTCTGCTTACAAAGAGCCTTCAGATTCTGCCTGAAAAGTACCACGGTTTAACGAATACAGATATCCGTTATCGTCAGAGATATACGGACCTTATCATGAATCCGGAAGTAAAGGATACCTTTGTAAAGCGTTCCAAGATTATCAGCAAGATCCGTCAGTACCTGGATGCAAAGGATTTCATGGAAGTTGAGACTCCAATGTTAGTTGCAAACGCAGGTGGTGCAGCAGCAAGACCTTTCGTAACACACTACAATGCATTGGATGAAGATGTTAAGCTTAGAATTTCCCTTGAATTATATTTAAAGAGACTGATTGTCGGCGGTTTAGAGCGCGTATACGAAATTGGTCGTGTATTCCGTAACGAAGGTCTGGATACCAGACACAATCCGGAGTTCACCCTGATGGAGTTATATCAGGCATACACCGATTACTACGGCATGATGGATCTGACAGAGGATATGTTCCGTTACCTCGCACAGGAGGTTTGCGGTACAACAACCATTACTTACGGTCCGCACACCATTGATCTTGGCAAGCCGTTTGAACGTCTTACCATGACCCAAGCAGTAAAGAAGTATGCAGGTGTTGATTTCGATGAAATTGCCGACACTGCCGAAGCAAAGAAGATTGCGGATGAAAAGGGTGTTCATTATGAAGAGCGTCATGCAAAGGGCGACATCTTAAACCTCTTCTTTGAAGAGTTCGTAGAAGAGCACTTAATCCAGCCAACCTTCATCATGGACCATCCGATTGAGATTTCTCCTTTAACAAAGAAGAAGCCGGACAAGGAAGGCTATGTAGAGCGTTTCGAGCTGTTCATTAACACTTGGGAAATGTGTAACGCATACTCCGAGTTAAATGACCCGATTGACCAGCGTGAGCGTTTCAAGGCACAGGAAGCGGCTCTGGCAGCAGGTGATGAAGAAGCCAACACGACAGATGAAGACTTCTTAAATGCACTTGAGATCGGTATGCCTCCGACAGGCGGTATCGGTTATGGTATCGACAGACTGGTTATGCTGTTAACAGACAGCCCTGCGATCAGAGATGTACTGCTTTTTCCTACGATGAAGAGTTTAGACGGCGGAAACAAGAAGTCCGAAGCAAAGGAAGAAACAGTAGTAAATGAAGTAATCGATTTCTCCAAGGTAGAGATTGAACCACTTTTTGCAGACTGTGTAGATTTTGAGACTTTTTCAAAGTCCGATTTTAGAGCAGTAAAGGTTAAGGAATGTGTAGCAGTGCCAAAGAGCAAGAAGCTCCTTCAGTTCACACTGGATGATGGGACCGGCACAGACCGCACCATCTTAAGCGGCATTCATGAATTTTATGAGCCGGAAGAATTAGTTGGCAAGACTTTGATTGCCATCACAAATCTTCCTCCTCGTGCTATGATGGGAATTGAGTCCTGCGGTATGTTGTTATCCGCAGTACACCAGGAAGAAGGCGTAGAAAAGCTTCACCTTCTGATGGTTGACCCACGTATTCCGGCAGGTGCAAAGCTGTACTAAGATTTATTTAATTTAAGATTTTTTTGAAAATAGGGACTTTCTGTCTGATGAATCGGATGGAAGGTCCTTTTTTTGCGTGTTTGGGGATGAAAAATGCAACTGGTTGCAAAAATCATTTCTAAAAGGAGGGCTGCGTAATATGGAAATTAAACGTGAATACTATTTAGATAAATTTAAGAGACAAAACAACGGATTGATAAAAGTGATAACGGGGGTCAATTTGCTTTTAGATGAGGTACAGCTGCTGGATTGTTTTGAAGCGGTCCTAAATGGTTATTTACGTAAAGAAACCATGGATGTGTATGTTACCGGAAGCAATGCAAAGTTTTTGTCAAAGGATATTGTTCCAAAGCATTACGATGAGCATGGGATTTTAACTATGAATATCTATGATTTTCTGCTTAATCAGGGAAGTATGGAAGGATAAGAAGAGGTATACAGCCAAGAGTTTGGTAAATCAATAACAATGCCAACGGAAAAAGGGAGTCAGATTGGTATCCGTGCCGAAACAAGAAACAGTAGCAGAGGGGCGGAATCTGAATAAATACCCTCGGTTTCTTCATGGGAAAAAAATCGAAGGGAAAACAGAGCAGACAGCGGCTTAAGAAAAAGTGCGGTTCTAAAAAGAGAACGATTTATTTTTGTTACCAAAAAATAAGTCGCAGGCAGGAATAAAGCAGAAAAACAACACCTGCTGCAAGATACAATGACTTGAAAACATTGATTCCGGTAGGTGTTGCTGATTTAGGGGATGAAATGGTTAAAATTTGATATTAACCGACAGCCTTTTATCGAAACAAAGATAAAGGGGCGAGATGATTGCTCCCCTCTGCCACGAAATAGCCCTGTCCACATGCATAATGGATAGAGCTATTTTAAATACATAGTATGCGTAAACCTAAAAGTTTCAAGTTTATATCGTATTTTATATAATTGAGAATGCAGCGCAAATGCCAGAAAACAAATTGGAAATGGTATGTATAATCCAACTCGGAATAATTGAACCATTGGAATTCTTTTCATTGATATATCCCATAAACCATGCAATAGCACCCGTAAACACAATAATTAAAATAGCTTTTATAACTCCCACAAGTGAGAAAAACATCACTCCATGCAGTAATCCAAATAATAATGCTTGTGTAAGATTTGCTATGTTAAAGCCAAACTTATTTGCCAACCTTTTCAATAAAAATCCTCTGAATAAAAGTTCTTCAGGAAAAGCAGTATTAAAAGTTGCATATACAACTATTGCTGGAATAGCGACTACTCCAAGGCCTGCAAATTCAGAAGTCGCAGTTTCAATACCCTTTGTTGCATAAAGGGCTAGCACTCCTGAAAAGAGAAATGCAACGGATGTAAGAATAATAGCAGTTAAAGTCTTCTTACCTCCCTCAATTTTCTTCAACCCTATCCACTCTGTGAATTTTTGTTGTTTTCTTGCTGTTACTAACCACCAAATAAATGGAATAATCGCGAACAAAATAATTTGCAATATACTACTCACAATTTTGTTAATAAATAAATTCATAAGATACCTCCAAATTTCAACTTTCCAACCTCTACATCTTGGAATCTAACGCTTCTTTTATTTATTGCAGATTCGTTTTATTTCTTCTCTATCTTATTCCTCTCGCTCTTCTTTAATTTCCCGATTTCCAACTGGAATAAAATCATCCACACAAGCGGTAACACCGCTAACATTCCCCATACAATACTCTTTCCTGCAATTCCCAATACCGCCGCAACAACAAAACCTATCACGCCCCACAATCTCAATCTGTTATAAGAATCATATCGCTGTTCAAATGTGGCACATAACTCAAACGCGGTTCCGTCGTTTTCTTTTTCAATAATCAATAATTCTTTATGTAATGTTGTGTTCTCAGTAGCAACTCTTCCGCCTTCCTCTGCCCATGGACGGTATTCCACCTTCCCCGCGGAATAATCCATATTCAAATTTTTGAAAAGCACCCGATAGCCGCAAGTTTCCAATGATTTTATATACTCATCAACACTTTCCGCGGAATAGTTGGCAACATATGCTACACAATATTGGTATTTTCCCTTCTCACACTCCTCAAACTCATAATGAGCTGTTGTAGTTCCGATTAGACGATAGCCATCATCTGCCATCTTGTTTAACCACTGCTCCTGAGAAGTCATAAACAACCAGAAAAAACGAAACACTCTTTTATTCATAGGAATATTCCTCCTTTCGAAAATCAAACCATTAAATTCCAATGTATGTATCAAAACCTTATAAATTCTTTTCGTAGCAAATCTCTTCTTCGTTCTGCTTATAATACACCCTTGCCAATTCCGTCAGTTCCTCCACTACATTCGGTCGCCAAACCACCTTCTGAACCAGCCAGTCACACGGGAACTCCTTGCACAAGCTACAAAATTGCACCTCATGCCCTCTTGCACATTTATGTATCGGGCAAACGCCTGACTGTGTCCATTCTTCGCAATGCCCGTCCGATTCGATGCAGCCCTTGCATCTTCCGTTTTCTTTTTTCTTACAGCCTGTGCAGCATTCTCCACAGGCTGTGATTTGGGTAAAGTCTATGCTATTCTTCATTTGGCACCTCGATGAAATTGGATGTTGTAGAATCCGATATCATTAAAATTTCATCTCTTCCATATTGTCCTCAATGAGTCCGGTTTCTTTGAATCCAATTTTTCTTTCAAATGTTCTATCGTATCCCAAACATTCCCTAAACAATTTTCTACCGATATATTTCTTGAGATCAAACTCATATCCGCGATAATACTCATTCCAATAACTTATCATTCTTGCGTAACTTTTACTAATGGCGACTTTGTTTCTTAAACAAAAACTTTGAATGTCTGTGTTGTCTCGTTCCTTCAGTTTGTCATATATAATTTCAAGAATTTCAAGAACATATTCATCACAAAGTTTGACTATAAACGGAAGGGCCCATTGTTCAAACGGCATATCCAATAATTTTCGTAGATATTTTTCTCTAATATAACCATCACAACTTCTTGTGTAGATACAACACAGTATTTGACTTTATTTAGGTTTTCTCTCAAATCACTTGGGAATGCAGAATAAAACATTCAATCACCTCGCAAACTTCAAATTTCATTTCCTATTGTATCACGCACACTCCTTGTATTCCACCTATATTTTTCTAAAGATTTTTTATAAAAGGCGGACTGCCAATTCATAGCAATCTGCCCATAAAATTACCACATTTCCAGACTATCCTCCGCATCAATCCACATCTGCATAGCTCCGTCAAGGTAAAGCCTTGCATATCAAGCGGATTATCTATTGCAAGGGCATTCAAGGCACACTCTGAATTAGGAGTAGTTTTTAAGCCCTGCAGGAATTGTTGGAACCATATAGGGAGGAGTTTTTGTTTGGCAGTGTAACAACTGGTTTTGATGAGTGGGCAAGCGCAAAATTCCGAGACATGGTTGAAAAGACCATTCAACTGTGGAAGCAGACGCTGGACGTCATACGCTTAAAAGAAAATGTGCTATATGCAGGAGGAAAAGCAGAGCTGCCTGGAGGATGAGTATTTAAAGGATGTAGAAACGTTTGCGTATCTTGAGCATATCGAACCGGATACACAATTAACTGATCACTATGATTTTGATAATTTCCTTTCGTTGGTTCGAGTATTTCCAAACGATAAGCGATAGGAAGCTGTTGGAATGAGCCAGGAATATAATATATCCGAGAGCTGTTATGTGTATGTCCCTGTGCCATTTCGAAAAGGCGATATTGTGCGGGTTGATAATGTATTTTCAGGAACTTATTACGCGGTAATACCGGAGGATATGACCAAGCCGATAGCAGTTAATTTCAGACGGAACCGATATGAATCTTTGGCTAGATGTATACGTTCCGGAACAAGGGAATTTTGATTATGCAAATGAAACGCAGATATTGGATTTAAGCTATGATATAGAGGATATTCCACCCAAGGTTCTGGATATGCTGAAAAACTTACTGGCAGGATAGAACCGGGGGATTCGTTGGATATTTACAGCCTTATACATTCTGAGGAAGTTCGGGAATATTACCGGAACAATGTGGAGTTATCAGCAGAACAGAAAGAAAGTATTATTACGTGCTGTTATCAATCCTTGCGCAAGAAATGGAAACTGTTGCAGAGGCTTGCGGCGCAACTGGAGGGCGAAGAACAGCGGAAAGTGGGAGAAATGGCAGCTTTGCATGAATGGATGGCAAAGATGTTTTATTATCCGACACTTTGCTATGCGGATAGTGATGTTTTTTTTGTGGTCAATAAGCTGGCGTTCGATAATACTCCGGATTTTACAGGTTCTCAGGAGGAACTATGTGACGATTATATAGTAGAAACCGCATATTTTTCTTCGATAAACGAAGTGAAAAAATACTTGGATTTCTGCACGGAGGGACACATTTTATATACGGTGGATGTGATTATCAAACCAATCAGGCAGAAGTCATGGCAACCGATTCGTTATGTGGTGGCAAAGGTAGATGAAGTAGTTGAACCTATCCAGTGCCATATTGATATGGATTTTGAAGGCGAAATAGAATGGAAGGAAGCCTTGGAACGTTATCAATCGGATACGCTGCATGTCGATTTGCCTTTTGAACACGGTTGTAGAGTGAAAGTACAGCTTCCCATGATGTCGGAACCGGTTTACGGGGTTTTATGGCGGGAACTGGATGGAAATCAGAACTGGTACAATTTTTTATATCCGGACGGAACAAAAATAGACGATACGGACACTGCGGAACGGATGATAGACCTGTCTTATCAGAGGTTTAACATTAGCTCGGAGTTTTCTACGCTGGACTGGCTGGAACGGGCCGATAAACTATAGATGAAGTTTTGAGAACCGTTGTGTTTAAAGGAGTTGTTGATAATAAGGAGATTTTGTGATAATATGATTACGGAAATACAGTAAAGGCAGGTGGATTTTGGTTTTGAATACAGTAGATAATAAGCGGAAAGAACTTCTGGAGAAAATCAAAGAGTTCCGTCTGTTGGACGATGATTTTATGAGTAAGGTTTTTGAGGACGATTATGATGGTATTGAGTTCCTTTTGCATATTATAACAGAGATACCGGATTTAAAAGTACAGGAAGCCAGAACACAATACAGTATAAAGAATCTAAAGGGACGTTCTGTGAGATTGGATATTTATGCGGTGGATTCTAATGGTAAGAAATATAATATTGAAGTGCAAAGGGCAGATAGAGGCGCAGGAACAAAGAGAGCCAGATATAACAGCAGTGTTATAGATGCAAATTCGTTATTGCCTGGTACTGATTTTTCAGATTTGCCGGAAACCTACGTTATATTTATTACAGAAAATGATTTTATGGGTGGAAACAAGCCGATTTATCATGTGGAACGAGTTGTGAAGGAACTGGGAGTTAATTTTGATGATGAGGCACATATTATCTATGTAAATGGTGCATATCGGGATGAGTCACCGATAGGATTGCTTATGCACGACTTTTCCTGTAAGAATCCGGACGATATGCATTATAAAATATTAGCTGATAAAACACGATATTTTAAAGAAGATGAGAAAGGAGTGGCAGCCATGTGTAAGATAATGGAAGATTTGATTGATAATGAGAAGAAAGAAAGTGCAATACGTCTTTTGGCGAATGGTAAGCTTTCCAACAAAGAAATTGCAGAAGTATTAGGATTAAGTGTAGAAGTGGTTAATACTCTGGACGAAGAAAATAAAGCGGTTGTATCATAGTAAGGATTTTGCACCACTTCTGTACCAAATTTGTACCAATCCTCACAAATCAGGTACAGACTAGTGGAGAGTTATGAAGGGTTCACTTTATTAGTTTTCGACTATCATATAGACTTTTAAAGACCTTTACAATACTTTGTTAAAATATGCAATCAGATGTTGTTACAATTCCTACGATGAAGAGTTTAGACGGCGGAAACAAGAAGTCCGAAGCAAAGGAAGAAACAGTAGTAAATGAAGTAATCGATTTCTCCAAGGTAGAGATTGAACCACTTTTTGCAGACTGTGTAGATTTTGAGACTTTTTCAAAGTCCGATTTTAGAGCAGTAAAGGTTAAGGAATGTGTAGCAGTGCCAAAGAGCAAGAAGCTCCTTCAGTTCACACTGGATGATGGGACCGGCACAGACCGCACCATCTTAAGCGGCATTCATGAATTTTATGAGCCGGAAGAATTAGTTGGCAAGACTTTGATTGCCATCACAAATCTTCCTCCTCGTGCTATGATGGGAATTGAGTCCTGCGGTATGTTGTTATCCGCAGTACACCAGGAAGAAGGCGTAGAAAAGCTTCACCTTCTGATGGTTGACCCACGTATTCCGGCTGGGGCGAAGTTATACTAATTGAATGTTATAGTAAAAACAGAGCAGGTACACACGAATTGTTGGTGAGTAGCTGCTCTTTTTTATTAAGAATATCGCCAATCAAGACAGAATGTGATATGATACAGGGGAAGAGGAGGGAATCGCATGAACATCCAGATTTTTGGCACAAAAAAGTGTAACGACACAAAGAAGGCAGAGCGTTATTTTAAAGAGCGCGGCATAAAATATCAGTTTGTTGACATAAAAGAAAAAGGAATGAGCAAAGGGGAATTTCTTTCTGTGGCACAGGTGAACGGTGGAATAGAAGCTATGATAAACCAGGAGGGAAAGGACAAGGACCTTTTGGCGTTGATTCGATATACCGCAGAGGAAGACAAGCTTGAAAAAATATTGGAGAACCAGCAGGTGATAAAGACTCCGGTGGTAAGAAACGGAAAACAGTCGACCGTTGGCTACGTGCCGGAAATGTGGAAGAGTTGGTCATAAGAGAGCGGAAAGAGAAAATATAGAAAAAAAGCTGCGAGGCCAGAGATGTGCCTTGCAGCTTTTGTTTATCTTATTCGTTACTCTTTTTCTTTAAAATCACAGCTAATGCGGTTCCGGCGATAATAAGAAGAATGCCGAGGACCAGAAGAACCGTTCCGAAAACGGAGACGGGATTGTTTGCTGCAAAAGAGGACATCTGGTCAACCTGATATCCGAATTCATCGTAAACCGTGCCGCCAAAAGAATGGAAGCCTGAGGCATTGTTGAAGCTGTCTAACATGCTGGTTGTTGTTTCGTTAAAAGAGGTTGCCATAAAGTTTGACATGATCTTTGCCAGACCGCCAACCAAGGTGAAGCCTCCGCCAATCAGGGCAACGTATACGCCAAACAGCCAGCCGAATCGTTTCACTAATTTACCCAGAGTGCCCGGAAGTTTGTCAACCCAATCGGAATTGGAACCGGAATTGGAAGAAGCTTGCGAAGATGAGGTGTAATAAACGGAGTCGGTGGTTCTTTCTGACTGCTGAAAGGAAGGGCCTGCCGATTCGCTTGGGGCATCTTCGGAGAGGAGCCAGTCAATGGTAACGTGAAAGGTATCGGCGAGTAATTTTAATTTTGATATTTCCGGATCAGCCTCGCCTGTTTCCCATTTGCTGACGGACTGACGGGAGACTCCGATTTGCTCCGCGAGTGCTTCCTGGGATAATCCGGCTTTCTTTCTGCAGTAAAATATTTTTTCTGACAAGTTCATATTTGAATCCTCCTAGTTTTGTTTCTTGAGCCTATTTTAACAGAATATGAGGTCGCATGACTATATAAAATGATTTGAAAATGCGCAACCAACGGTTGCAAATTATATTATCTTACTCAAATGCAACCAAAAACTAAAAGAACTTATGAAAAAAAGAAAATTTATGTAAAACGTCATAGAAAAAGTATTCAGTAGATGCTAGAATGATTATCAGAGAATAGCTAATGATTTAACGTATGATGTCTTAAATGATATTATTAAAATTAAAGAATTGTTTGTGCGCTGGAATGTGGAATAAACTTTATAAACAGTGTTCTAGGGGAAAGAACCATCGAGGAATAAGCGGAGAGAAGGACAAAAAAATTATATGCCGGTGGAACCGCTATCGTGGTATGCGCTAACTTTTGGGACATATTTGGTAATTGAAATATCGGATACTGCTGAAGAAGATGTGGTTATTAATGGGGGATTGGGGTATGTCAAGTGTACAGTGAAGACATGGTTTTGGTATTCCGATAGTGAAGAGATGGGGAATATAGAGGAACGATATATTCAGAAAGATGATGTGAATCGTTTTCGGCAAGGTGACATGCTGTTTGTTGAGCTAGAGCAATTATTCTGGATAGATGAAAAGGCATATTTCAAAATAAGTGAATCGGAGAGGGAACTATGTTGTACTCCCATAGTTGATGGACGCTTGAAATTTACGAAAGAATTTTGCAAAACAAGAGTGTATAGTCTGCTTGAGGAATACAACGATGCAGTAAGAGGGTATGCATCAGCGGTGGAAGAAGGAAAGAAGTACTATATGGAGTTTGATTCCAATTTGTTTTATGATGGTATGTTGGTGGAGGAGGCATCGCTTAAGTATTATAACAATAATGATAAGCAAGTTTTGGCGAAACAGGTGGACGTTAAGAGCAACGAAAATGAATACTTGAATGTTAATGCTGAAGAATTATTGGAATTGTGCTGATAAATGCAGGTGTTTCATCAAGTTCAGTGAATTACACAACAACAGCGGTGTTGGAATAATCTTTTATTCAATGATTAGGAGTTGTGGCTGGTAGTTGGTAGAGGTGGATCTTCGTGTCAGAAAACGTTTTAAGCAAAATATAATGTGAAGCAAGCGAAGCAGTGTGAGGTATTCGATGGAATATAGCACACTGCCTCGCTTTTTCTTGTGCGCCTAGCGGCGCACGTATCCAATGGGTGCAAGTCCCAAATCCGCCCGGTAGTGGGAAGGATATAGCCAAGACCAAGGGCGTTTATCGCGAGGTAAAATCTGAAGGGTATGCGAAAGCGTCAAGGTCATTCAATCGGATATGGAAAGAAAGAGACAGTGCACGTCAACTATTGAAAACGCCGGATACGAGAACCGTATGTCCGGTGTTGCGAGAGGACGGCGGCTAGTCACCGCCTCCTACTCGATTACACATGAAACAACAATCTTTTTAAGAACGCGTTCCGGTATTCGCTCGGCGACAGTCCGGTCTGTTTTTTATAGGTACGTGCAAAATTATGACTGTCGGAAAATCCTAAAGCAGCAGCGATTTCCGAAATGGATTTATTGGTGTCTGTCAGCATAAAATTTGCCGCATCGATTTTGGCATTCAGGACGTATTGCTTCAACGGAACACCGGTGATTTCTGCAAAACGGTGCGATAAATACTTTTCGTTATAGCCGAAGTTTTTTGCAATGTCGGAAATCTTTAGACTCTCTGCAATGTGCGTCCGGACGTAATCCATGATGTCGTAATAAATCTGACGCTGTCCCTGTGCGGATGTGCTAAGAGGGACCTGAGAGGCTAATTGTCCGTATAACTCAGTGATAATTGTCGTACTCATGGCATTTAGGGTAATGGCCGGATACTGATTTTTTACCATGTCCTGCAACTGTTTCATTAACACAATCAGTTTTTCGGTTTTTGGAATCTTGCCGGTCTGCGGAATGGTAAAACAGCTGTTTTTTGGAAGGTTTTTTGTGCCCTCCGGCAAGATAAGTGGTAAATCACCCGGCTCTGTCGTAAAGTGTAGCCAGTAGAAGGAACAGTAAGCTTCTTTAAAGCCCTGTCGCCAGGAATTACATGGAGGAAGCAAAAGGTATTCACCGCTGTTTACTGTGAAGTTTTCCTTGTCGTAGTTTAAGTACAGGGTACCTTCTGTTACTGCAATCAGTTCATATTCACCAAGGTAAAAGTGCTCGTGCTTCCAGTCAGGGGAAGGCGCTTTGAATTTACCTGTCATAAGATAACTGAATTGTTGATTGGACGGTAAACATAGTATTTTCATTGCAAACCTCCTTTACTGCCTTTGTTTTGTCTCTTTTTCTAACTTTTTGAAACATAAAAAAGACACAAAATCTATCAAAATAACACTAATGTATTTCGGTAAACCGCATAAAAGCGTGTAGATTGATTATACAACAAATGTTTTGATGTGTCAAAAGGAAAGGAGAGAAAACGCAACGCCGGTTTGGAAAGGAAAGTTGACAAAAGTATCTCTGTGGAGATACAATAAAGAAAAGATGACTTTGTGGAGGTATTTTATGGACGGATTATTGCTATACCACGGTTCTCCTAAAGTTGTGGAGCGACCGGTGTACGGGAAAGGAAAAGAATATAATGATTACGGAAAAGGCTTTTATTGTACCGAGCATAGGGAATTGGCAAAGGAATGGGCCTGTACGGAAGGAAGAGACGGGTTTATGAACCGGTATATTCTGGATACAGACGGTTTGCAGGTGTTGAATCTCTCTGCAAAGGAGTATTCGGTGCTTCATTGGCTTACATTACTGGTAATACACCGGAAATTCCGTTTATCTACGCCGTTAATGAAACGAAGTATGCGGTGGCTTATGGAGCATTATGGGATTGATGTGAATGAGTTTGATATGGTGCGGGGTTATCGTGCGGATGATTCGTATTTTTCTTTTGCAAGAGCCTTTCTGAATAATGAAATAACACTTGGGCAGTTGGAGTATGCCATGCATCTCGGAGAACTGGGAGAGCAGGTGGTAATTAGATCGGAAAAAGCATTTTTGCAGCTTCGTTTCTTGGACTATGAAGTGGTGGACAATAAACGGTACTACCCGAAGAGGAAACAGAGGGATGAGCAGGCAAGGAAAGCTTATCTGGAGGAATTGGAGAAGGAAGAAGTACAGGGCGTTTACATCAGGGATTTGATGCGTGAGGAGGGAGAATAAATGATTCGCGCTTATGAGGAAGGTTATTTGGACGATGCCATGAGAAATCTTGGAGAGGCTGTGGATTATGCAGTGAACGAGTGCGGAATGACAGCAGACGGGTTTATGGAGTTATTTATTGCAGGCGGAATAGCAGAACAGTTTGGTGTGGGAGTGCCAAAATATGTTTCGGGAATGTCCGGGACAGAGCTGGTTTTTGAAACGGTGACGGAGTCCGGCTTGGAATATGAGTTTCTGGAACCGGTGACGGAATATGACTGTTCGCCGGAGTATTGGTGCGGCTGGATATTGGCATATTATCAGTGGTATTCAGGGAAAGCGTTTAAGGATATTATGTTACGTGTGTCAATGGCAGACATTCTTCGGTTGTATCCAACACTTCATGAGGCTCCGGAAGAAAAGTTTGTGGAAGTTATTGATTTGATGATACACAAAAAAGACGATACAACGCAATTGCAGGCATTGCGCCGACTGATGGGATACTCGCAGAGAATGCTTGCGGAAAAGTCCGGAGTTTCCCTAAGGATGATCCAGCAGTACGAGCAAAGGGCAAAGGACATTAATAAGGCATCAGGAGAAAGCCTTGCTGCCTTGGCGCGGACGATGGGATGCAGAATGGAAGATTTGCTGGAACAGGAAACTACAGAATAAGAGAACGAAAGAGACGCAGACGGCAAGAGAAGGATTTTCTGCCGGGAATATGCATTTTTCTTGAATTCCCATGGGATTCATAGTATAATTTTAACGTTAAAAAGTAAACAAAAAGAGTTCTTATCACATAGAAGGAGGAAATAGAATATGATTACCTGGAACAATTTGGACACGGTAAAAGCGTATGAGAATTTAAAGAAAGTAACACCGGTAAACCTTGCAGAGGTAATGTCCGGAGAAAACGGCGCAAATCGTGTAAAGAATTACAGTGTTCCGATGGCGGCTGGTATGACTTACAATTATGCGGCAAAGCAGGTGGATGAGGAAACACTTGCTGCATTTGCGGTTTTGGCAGAAGAAATGCAGCTAACAGAGAAGTTCGAAGCATTATATAACGGTGAAGTAATCAATACAGGCGAAAAAAGAATGGTACTTCATCATATGACACGTGGTCAGCTTGGCGATGCCGTTGTGGCAGATGGGGCAGATAAGAGAGCGTTCTATGTAGAACAGCAGAACAGAATTGCAGAGCTTGCAAAAAAGGTACATAACGGTGAAATTACAAATGCCGCAGGTGAGAAGTTCACTACGGTGGTACAGATTGGTATCGGTGGAAGTGACCTTGGTCCTCGTGCGATGTATCTGGCGCTCGAAAATTGGGCAAGAGTAAACAACACCTTTAAGATGGAAGCAAGATTCATCAGTAACGTAGACCCGGATGATGCAGCGGCAGTGCTCGCTACGATTGATGTGGCACACTCCCTGTTTGTACTTGTTTCCAAGTCCGGTACGACGCTTGAAACACTGACTAATGAATCCTTTGTAAAGGATGCCTTAAAGAATGCAGGTCTTGATGCGTCCAGGCATATGATTGCGGTAACGAGTGAGACTTCTCCTCTGGCAAAGAGTGATGATTATCTGGCAGCATTCTTTATGGATGATTATATCGGCGGACGTTTTTCCTCTACTTCGGCAGTAGGCGGAGCGGTATTGTCCCTTGCATTCGGACCGGAAGTGTTTGCACGTTTCCTTGACGGTGCGGCAGAAGAAGACAAATTGGCAGTAAATAAGGACATTAAGACAAATCCGGCACTCCTTGATGCGTTAATCGGTGTATATGAAAGAAACGTACTTGGTTACCAGACGACAGCAGTACTTCCGTACTCTCAGGCGCTCAGCCGTTTCCCGGCACACTTACAGCAGCTTGACATGGAGTCCAACGGTAAGTCTGTGAACCGTTTTGGTGAACCGGTAAATTATGTGACCGGTCCGGTCATTTTTGGTGAACCGGGAACGAACGGACAGCACTCCTTCTATCAGTTATTACATCAGGGAACCGATATCATTCCGCTTCAGTTCCTTGGCTTTAAGA
>CAZIQL010000037.1:0-23261 GCA_964541485.1 uncultured Lachnospiraceae bacterium | reverse complement strand
TTGGCTTATGCCATGCTTTGATTCTATATGGTATGCAGAAGAACCAATCGTAGTGCCATTGCAGTAAAAGTGAAATGTAAATAAAAGAGCGGCAGGATTTTATTTCACACCCCTGCCGCTCTTATTTTTTACCTCGCCAACTCTTCCTGCGCTACCGCAAGCAGTTCCTCATCGCCGGTTGCCATCAACCATAAGGCAATCTGACTATTGCCGTCAAATGCTGTATGAATTACCTGATGCGCGTTTTCTGTCTGTAAGAAGCTTTCTTCACTGTCCGCATCCTTCAAATCTCTGCCCATTTCTGCACGCACTGCCCTGCGGATGAGTTCTTTTGCTTCCTCTGCATTTCCCTCTTCCTGTTCCATCGACGCCAGCGAAAACAAACAAACCATCTGCATTACCTTAAAATCGAGACCGCAACGGCAGTACTCCATAACAGAAACCGCAAAACGATACGTCGCCTTTACCTTGGCACTTTCTCCCTTTTCTTCCCACAGCGCCGCCAGTTGCATAAGGTCAGTAATCATAGCAAACAAATTGCTCTCGATCGCCTTTGACATTCCGCTGATAGCCGCATCCGTTTCTCCCATCCCTGCCAGACAGCGGGCGATTGCGGAATTGTTCATTCCTGCCACGTTACTTTCTTCGTAATACTCCTTTGCCTTTTCCCGCTCTTCTAAAAGCTCATGGCAATTCGCAAGCTCAGCATACAGTTCAAACCACGCTCTTCCGGATTTGTCCTTTGACAATTCATATTTTCTGTGTTTCAATTCCATGCATCGGCGCATCTTCTCTTCACTTTTTTCATGGATAAATGCCGTATAATATACGCCTGCTGCACATTCTACCACTGCATATTCATTCGGGTAGCGACGAAGCAAAGCTTCTGCCTGCTCAATTGCCGCACCATCCTCTCCGGCAAACGACAATTCCTTCACCGTTTCTATTTTTCCATCTAACTGCGCTTTGTCTACCGTATGCCCAATCAGTGCATCAATCGACATCTCAAAATAATCTGCCAGTGCTGCAAGCATCGAAAGCTCCGGTGCTGCCATTCCCTCTTATGTCAAGTAGTTGACAGATATTTATTATATTTATTATATTCTTTCTATCAGATTTTCAATTTCCTCTGTAAAGTGACATTCGCTTAAATCAATACCTTTATCAAGTTTGGCAATTTGTGAATACTTATCATCTGTATAATACTTTGATATTACAGCAAACACCTTATAAGTAGGCTGTGCTGTCACATCTCTTATATCTTTTTTCAACAGCGTATTCGGCACATTCAGTTTTGTATTTTTATCCTGCACAAAACCGATACAGCCACATACATTACCAGCTGCCTTTTCTGCATACAACTTCGGTCCTCTGTCTGTAAATTCTCCTATCATAGTTACATTCTTTTTTATCTGCATCATACTTTCCAATATATCCAGCTTCTGCCCTGTAGAACCGTCCTTTGCAATGGTAAAATCATTTTCTGTTAATCTCTTATCCAAACATTTCTGGTAAAAATGGATTGCCGAAGCTGTTCCGCCCTTATTTAGTTTAACGCCGGTTAAATGCAGGAAATTGTATCTGTGAAAAGCCACCTCATATCCCTGTATGGACGACAAAATCTTTTCTTCTGTCTGCAACTGCTTTTTCACATCCGAAGGCAGACCATAAAGGAATAATACCTTCTGATCCTCAAGATTGTCCCTGTATATTTCAGCCACTTTTGTCATTATCTGAATTGCACGTCTTTTGTCCATAACCAAACCCTTAATTCCGTAATATTTAGAAAAGGGAATGTTCATGCCGCAGCATCAAACATTCCCTTTTCATGGTTGATTTTTCCGTTGTCTGCCAACCTCCAGCACCTACGTCTGGAAAATAACAGGTTTTTCCGTTGCCTGCCAACCTCCGACACCTGCGTTCGGAAAACGTATCAGATTTTAGGTGTCAACCCACCGCTGATTCACAGCTTTTCTAATTACATTTTACACTGAACTCAGCGAAAATGCAATTGCATTTTTATTTTATGCTAATATGTTTGAATATATACTGTTGAACGATGCACCATTTTTGGCGGGTCGTTCAACACCAGGCAAATGTGTTAACACATTTAATGCTGCTAAAATTTTATCATTGTACCCCATTTGTTTCAAATCTTCCAATGTCACATCCGTATCTTCAACGACATCGTGCAATAAAGCCACTAAAATTGAATCTTCATCTTTCATACTTTGAGCAACAGTAAAAGGATGAAATACATAAGGCACCCCGCCTTATCAAATTGATTTGCATGAACCTTATAAATAAAATTCAACGTTTCATTAATTTTTTTGTATAAATCATCTATTCCTACCACCTAAATCTGGCATATTTAATATAGGATTATTTATTTCAACAAACTCCGAAGCAGAATCAAAATACTTTGACATTGCATGCCCATCAAGTTGCCAAACACCATTTTCATCAAGTGAATAAAACAAATCCTTACTTGTATCATGTTTTACTATTTTTCCACCTGAATATCTATAATATTTTTGTTGTGTTTCATCCAAACTAAACAAAAATTCTAAATCATTCCTTATCTCAACAAATTCTGAAGCAGAATCAAAATACTTTGACATTGCATGCCCATCAAGTTGCCAAACACCATTTTCATCAAGTGAATAAAACAAATCCTTACTTGTATCATGTCTCACTATTTTCCCGCCCGAATATCTATAATATTTTTCTTTAACCATAAATTTTCCTCACTTCTACTTAAATAAATAATTTTGTGCTCCAGATGGAGCTTTTACTTTTGATTGATTAATTCTCATAATTTCATTAGCTAGTTCTTTTTCTCTACTTGTTGTAAAATCATTCCTTGCTACTGTTGAACGATGCACCATTTTTGGCGGGTCGTTCAACCACTATATTTAGTATGTACTTTTACTAAATGCCTAAATATTGATATTCAGTTCTTTACAGGACATATTATATCATTATATGACTGTTTATGCCAACTACTTTTTCCTGATAATCTGGTTCACCTGTCACCAAATATATATTATTATATTGCTTCTCTGTCAAACGCAAAAGTCTTACTGTTCCGGTTTTAGGCGCATACTCTTCAATTCGTCTGTAATGCTTTTCGGATGCTTTCCTATTTTGCACTATCCGCATATACACTTCCGGTGCAATTCGCAAATAACCATCTTTATGTAAAAACTTTCGTAACCTTGTATACTCTGTCTTCGTTCCCCATTTTTCTGTCGGACTAAGAATCACAAGTAATCTCATTCCATAATCCCCTCCATACTCTCAATCGGTAGAATGATTGGTAACTTCAGTGTTTCTGTCGAATCATCCGAAATAATACGTTTTAAACTTTCCACCATAATATCAATCGCCGACATAACGCTTACCTTGACTCCGTCGACGCTACATGCATTATATAATACATGTGCCAATTCTTTTCTTTCTGATTTTGTCAACTGTATATTTGACGCAATATTGTTATGCGCTACTAAATCAGCAATTGCACGATATGGTTCTATCAAATCATCTGCCAAATGAAACGCATTCAACTGATTGTCATGATGTATTCCAAAAGTGGGATGGAAACCGGTTGCCACCAGTTTTCTTGCAATTGCACTTCTGATAACAGCATAACCATAATTCAGCCTGCTGTTTATAGGATCCTCGCCTCTTCGGTTAAATCCCTCATGATAATATGAGAAATACTCTTTAGCAGCTAATGACTCACAATAATCGACATTTTCCTCATCCACTATTGACACATATGCTGCAATTCTTTCGGCACCATCCAGTCCCATAATGGACAACGCTCTGGATTGATTGCTTATCTTTTGTTTTATAATCTGAATCCATAAATCCATATATTTCTCATGTAAAGTGTTTACCTGTGCATGCATTAGTTTAGACTGCCTTGCATGACCTTCAAAGGGCAACACAATGGCTGTCGGTAAATATCTGTCATCCAGCGTCATCAGTGCTACTTTGTTTTGACTTAAAATAGATAAATCCATTGTAGAAAGTCGTATATTAGCACCATGTACCATGATCTGATTTAAGTCTTCTATAGGAACAATTGCAACCCCATCGTCTGTTGTAATCTCTAATTGTCCCTCTTTTATGTGTATTTCTGCCGCACGGCTAATTTCAAGCGTCCGAAATCCCATAAACTCACGCTCGCTACTAAATCATTACAAATCCAGCTTCGGAATTCTCTCAAATCCCTTCTCCAAATCCTCTTCCGTCGGCACGTAATCCACCATCTTGCCATCGTGGAAACGCTCATATGCAAACATATCAAAATATCCGGTTCCGGTCAGACCAAACACAATCGTCTTCTCTTCGCCGGTTTCCTTGCACTTCATCGCCTCATCGATGGCGACCTTAATCGCATGGCTGCTCTCCGGTGCAGGTAAAATACCTTCGACTCTTGCAAACTCTTCTGCCGCGGCAAATACTTCTGTCTGATTTACAGTCACTGCTTCCATCAATCCGTCTGCATACAACTGAGACAGGGTCGGGCTCATGCCGTGATAGCGGAGTCCTCCCGCATGCGTCGGTGCCGGCATGTAGTTGCTGCCAAGGGTGTACATCTTAGCAAGCGGACACACCATACCGGTATCACAATAATCGTAGGCAAATTTACCTCTGGTCAGACTCGGGCAGGTCGCAGGCTCCACCGCAATAAAACGGTAATCCTTTTCGCCACGGATTTTTTCCCCCATAAACGGAGCAATCAGACCGCCCAGATTCGAACCGCCGCCTGCACAACCAATGATAATATCCGGTGCGACCTCATATTTATCCAATGCTGCCTTCGTCTCCAGACCGATAATCGTCTGGTGCAGCATGACCTGGTTTAACACACTGCCAAGCACATAGCGGTAGCCTTCGGTTTCGCTTGCCTTTTCCACTGCCTCAGAAATTGCACAGCCAAGGCTTCCGCCGGTCCCCGGATGATCTGCCAAAATCTTACGGCCAACCTTCGTTTCCATCGAAGGAGACGGTGTCACCGAAGCACCATACGTACGCATTACTTCACGACGGAACGGCTTCTGCTCATAAGAGAGCTTTACCATGTATACCTTACAATCCAGTTCAAAATAAGAACAAGCCATGGAAAGCGCCGTACCCCACTGACCCGCTCCGGTCTCTGTGGTAACCCCCTTTAATCCCTGCTTCTTTGCATAGTATGCCTGTGCAATCGCAGAGTTCAATTTATGGGAACCACTGGTATTGTTTCCCTCAAACTTATAATAAATCTTTGCGGGTGTCTGCAGCTTTTTTTCCAGACAATACGCACGCACCAATGGTGCCGGACGGTACATCTTATAAAAATCTAAAATTTCCTGCGGAATGTCAATGTATGGATTTACATCATCAAGCTCCTGTGCCACCAGCTCATCACAAAATACCACGCCAAGCTCTTTCGCCGTCATTGGCTTTAATGTCTCCGGATTAAGTAACGGCGCCGGTTTGTTTATCATGTCGGCACGCAGATTATACCACTGCTTTGGCATCTCACTCTCTTCTAAATAAATTTTGTACGGAATTTCTTTGCTCATATTCGGCTCCTTTCTGCCCTCTCACTTGGGCTCGCGGTCCATGCCGCCTGATTCTTTTTCCGGTCCGAAAGTATTTTCCTACTCTGAGGTATAAAAAATACCCTCATCCCAGCTAATACGCGGGACAAGAGTAAACTCCTGCGGTGCCACCCGTCTTGATACTATTTGTATCCTCCTTATGCATACTCCCCGTTCGGTTCATATGCTGCATTTTCTAACGAAGCTGCCACTCCGTCTTCCCTACTCTCCCGGATTCTCCGGATGTTTCAGGTCGCCCTCCAGAGCCCATTCCCCTTGATTACTCGTGCGGCAATTCCACCCTCTGCCGCTCTCTGTGCCGGTGCCATCAAAGCTACTTACTCTCTGTCATAGGTTTGTTACATCCCATGATATGCCGCGGACAACCTCTCTGCTCCGCTACCGCTTTACCATGGTAATGTAAGTTTGTATATAGTTATACCATACAGTATCAACTACGTCAAGAGGCTTTTTCATTGTTCTTTTGTATTTATAGATATTTTTCTTCCTCTTACTATACAATTTTCCAGCACTTTATGTATATAAGTAACTCAAAAATTTCATATACAAACAATTGAGACTCAAACCCTCGTTTCCTACCGCCTCTATTTCTCTCCTTAATGTGACAACATCAATCTCAGCAGCACAAAATCATCCCCTGCGGAGCCTTCTTTTTTCTTAAGCATCACTACATGCTCTGCTTCTTCATCCGAAGTAAAAATCTCCTGGGAATAAGCATATGCACCCCAGCCGTCTAAAAATTCCGCCTGTAAATCTGCCTTGTAAACACCATCCACATACACCTCATACGTACCGAAATTACCGCTGGTGGAACGCCAGAACAAAATACCTAAATTACGGCATTTCACTGTAAACACAATATTTCCGTCGCCCTCCGTCGAGGACCATACGGTACCCCAGCCGTTAAAATTGTCCGTTTCTATAAACGTTCCCATCGCATTTGGTGTAATATCTCCTATTCCAACCAGCTCAGAATTCAAATAACGTTCTTTTGTCAATGCCTTCTTATCAAAGGTCGTCGGTTCCCCATAGGTATCCAGCTGCACATACACATTATTGAGATACTTCCAAAGCATCTCGCCCACAATCGCGTGTCCAAATACCGACGGATGCGACACATCACCGGACATTTCTGCCTCTGTATAGCGTCCACTCTCAAAAAAGCTCTTGATCAGATTGTAATGACTAATCATCGGGAGTCCATAGTTAAACCCAATCAGCTGATGCGTATTCTGTGCTGTAGTCAGACTGGTCTGCGCCATAAAAAGAAGCATCACTGCCGGCTCATCCTCCGACTTTAAAATGCGACGCACCAGATTGTCATAGCTGTTTTTATAGGCAGTATTGTCGCCGTCATTGACGGAATATTCCACCAGCACCAGATCCGGATGGTAGTCAAGCACATCCTCCTGTACCCGGTGTACGCCAAGATAAGAGTCTGTACCACCGATACCAGCATTAATGACCGTTACTTCCGTATTTGAGAAGGTCTCCTTCCACCAGGCAAAGAAAATATCCGCATAACATGCCTTTGTCTTAATTTCCGAATCCAGCGGTCCGCTTGAAATAGACCCCTGTGTAATAGAACCACCGATACATGCAATCGTAATCGGTTCTCCTGCCTCTGCCTTTTTCATCACGGCTGCCAGTGCTGTATTATCAATGCTTTTCCAAGGGGATGCTACCTGCATGTCCTCTTCGGTCAGATAGTTTGTCCATGACGGTGTCGCAACCCTCTCTGTCGGAGCTGCGGTCGGGGTCGCGGTTGGCACCTCCGCTCCACTATTATTTCCACAGCCCGCTGCCAATAAAAGCACCCCACCTAATAATATCATCATCCAGAATTTTCTCATTCATTTATCCTCCCAACGTAGCATTTTCTCCACTCTGTCTTCTATCCTATACTTTTTCTTCTGATTTGTCTACCTCATTCATTATCTCCCGCAGATTCTTCACCTGCATCCAAAGAGCGGTCCTTCCCTACCATCACAGACTCTTCTTTTTTCAGTCCATGCTTTTCAAACAGCGCATTCACAAAATGCGGATTTGACGCTTTAGGCACCTCAAATCCGCATCCTCCGACGATAGGACAATCATCTCATCCCGTTAAAATTCTTTAATACAAAAGCAGAATATGGTTCCATCTGCAAAGTAACCTTTCCGTTTTCCACCGGATAGAATCTTGCCTCCGGACGAAAATAATCCTGTGTTGTCAAAAGAAGACTCACCATCGCACCATCTGTAAGTCCAAGCTCCTCCACGGAAAACGTAACGGTCTTCTCCATCTCATTGTTATTTACCGCAACCAAAAAGCTGTCTTTTTTATCAAAGCGTCCAAAGCTAAGCACTCCGTGCTCACAATGAAGCATCCGAAACGATCCCTTCTTGATGGCATCGTAAGAACAGTGAATCCGGATCAGCTCCTTGTGCAGGAAAATCAAATCCTTGTCTTCTTTTCCCCAAGGATACGGTCTTCGGTTATCCGGATCCGTAAAGCCGCAAAGTCCGGCTTCGTCTCCGTAATACACGGTCGGTGCTCCCGGCCAAAGCATCTGCATAACCACCGCTTCTGCAAACACCGCTTTATTAATTCCGGTCTCCGCCTCCGCTGGTCCCAAAATTCCGACACGTCCGGCTTTCCGGTTTGTCCTTGTCAAGAATCTGGAATGGTCATGGTTTGAGAGCTCGTTCATTGCACAATACATCGAAGCAGTCTGAAATCTCGCCATCGCCCGTTGCATGGACGCAAGAAACTGTTCATGATTGTTTAATAGACTTCCGTTAAACTCATCACTGTGTTTTTCCATACCGGTCAAGAACCAGGTCACCGGCTCCATGAACGCATCATAATTCATGATGGTGTCCCATTCGTCTCCCTGCAGCCAGCTTTCCGCGCTGCCATAATGCTCTGCCAAAATAACGGCATTCGGGTTCGCCGCTCTGACTGCCTTGCGGAATCTCTTCCAGAATTTATGGTTAAACTCCTCACTGTGACCCAAATCTGCTGCCACATCCAGCCGCCATCCGTCTACGTTAAACGGCGGAGAAACCCACATGGCACCCACGCGGCAAATATACTCGCACAGCTCCTCCGATTCTTCAAAATTTAACTTTGGCAATGTCTCATAGCCCCACCATCCCTCATAAGAGTTATGATCCGTTTCATCGCGGAACTTAAAGAAATTGCGGTAAGGACTGTCTTCGGACTGGTAAGCTCCCGGCTCGTATTCCCCGCTTTCTGCATAAAAACCTTCCCGGTCCATCCATTTGTTAAAGGAGCCGCAGTGGTTAAACACACCGTCTAGAATTACTTTCATTCCACGGCGGTGAATCTCTGCCACCAGGCGTGCAAAAAATGCATTGCTTGCCTCCAGATTCTCCTTGTCCGTTGTTCTCTTTATGTATCTTGCAAATGCACTGTCACCGATATTGCCGTCATTGACAATCACGCCATAGTGCGGATCTATGTAGTCATAATCCTGAATGTCATATTTATGGTTAGACGGAGAAACGAACAGCGGGTTAAAATAGATAACTTCCACGCCAAGCTCCTGCAAATAATTGAGCTTCTTTAACACACCCTTTAAATCTCCACCGTAGAAACGATTGACATCTAAAGTTGCTACCGGCGCGTTCCAATCTTCCACACGTTCTGCCTGCATACCGATATAGGTATATTCTCCGGTGATTACGTCATTGTTCACATCGCCATTATAGAAACGGTCGGTGTAAATCTGATACATCACCGCTCCCTTTGCCCAATCCGGCACATAAAATCCCGGCGTCAGCTTCAAGCAATAAGACAAGTTTACATCGCCACACACACCTCTGCGGTCATAAATATAAGGCTCTCCTTCATACTCAAATGAAAAGTAATACCATTCTGTTTCATTTCCAACGCTGATCGTTCCTGCGTAGTAATCAAACAACGGACCTGTTTCCTGAATCCGCATCGGTAATGCACTACGTTTTGTATGAAGCACCGGAATCTTCGGAAGTCCCGCCGGCACACGCAAACGCACCGTCACGTAATCTCCCGGCATCACGTCTACCGGATTTCTGTATTCTTTTGTCCCATCTGAAAAAAACAAATGCAAACTCATGCTGCTATAACTCCTTGATATATAGTAAAATGGCTGGCAAGGTTACTTGCCAGCCATTTCGGAGAAGGTATTTTTGTTACTTATGGGGTGTAGCAAAAACTATATAATGTATTGGGGTTTACGAGTGTTATTATAATACAGTTTTCCGAATAAGTGTGCACAAACTTCACAAATTTTTCGCCTTTTTTTTGTGAAAAATGACGATAAAACTGCCCCACATCCGGAAATTCAACCCTTACGCCTGTTCAAACAGCGCTTCGAACTCTTCTCTGTTGATACGTTCTTTCTCTAACAGAAGCTCTGCACAGGACTCTAACACGGTACGATGTTCCTCCAATATACTCTTTGCTTTTCCATAACATTCATCTATGATGGCGCGAACTTCTTCATCAATACTGCTCGCAACCGCATCACTGTAACTTCTCGTATGGCCATAATCTCTTCCGATAAAGACCTCGTCTTCCTCGTTTTCAAAGTTCACCAGACCAAGCTTGTCAGAGAAACCATATCTGGTAACCATTGTTCTGGCGGTCCGGGTTGCCTGCTTGATATCCTGGGACGCTCCTGTCGTAATATCATCAAAAATCATTTCCTCTGCAATACGTCCGCCAAGGCTTACCATAATATCCTGCAACATTCTTCCCTTTGTCATGAACATCTCATCACGCTCCGGAAGCGGCATGGTATAGCCGGCCGCACTCGAGCCTGTCGGAATAATGGAAACCGTGTAAACCGGGCCCACATCCGGAAGCACATGGAACAGGATTGCATGACCTGCCTCATGGTATGCTGTAACTTTTCTTTCCTTGTCAGTAACCACACGGCTCTTCTTCTCCATGCCGATACCAACCTTAATTAAGGACTTTTTAATATCCTCTTCCATAATAAATGCGCGTCCTTCTCTTGCCGCTGAAAGTGCAGCTTCATTCAAGAGATTCTCTAAGTCCGCACCGGTAAAGCCTGCTGTCGTCTGTGCAATTGTCTTTAAATCCACATCATCCGCAAGTGGCTTCCCCTTTGCATGCACTGCCAGGATTTCTTCTCTTCCCTTAACATCCGGACGGTTTACATAAATCTTTCGGTCAAAACGGCCCGGACGAAGAATCGCCGGATCCAGAATATCCACACGGTTTGTTGCCGCCATCACAATGATGCCCTCATTCACGCCAAAGCCGTCCATCTCCACCAGCATCTGGTTTAAAGTCTGCTCACGTTCATCGTGACCACCGCCCATGCCGGCGCCACGGCGTCTTGCTACCGCATCAATTTCATCAATGAACACAATACATGGGGCATTCTTCTTTGCATCCGCAAACAAATCACGTACTCTGGATGCACCGACACCCACAAACATTTCCACGAAATCCGAACCGGAAATAGAGAAGAACGGAACGCCTGCTTCTCCTGCCACTGCCTTTGCAAGGAGCGTTTTACCGGTACCCGGAGGTCCCACAAGAATAACACCCTTTGGAATCTTTGCGCCAAGCTGGATATATTTCTTTGGATTTCTTAAGAAATCGACGATCTCCTGCAACTCTTCTTTTTCTTCCGCAACACCGGCAACCTCCTTAAAGGTGGTTCCTTTGCCGTCGTTGTTCATTGTCATAGTAGCACGGCTCTTGCCAAAATTCATCATCTTTGCATTGCTTCCGCCGCCCTGTCCCATCATCATATGGAACATAAAGAACATCACAACAAGAAGCAGCAGATACGGCAATACACTGGTCAAAAACCAGCTCGGCTTTGTCACATCCTGCACCTTCGGACTGATTCCCGCCTCCATGGCATCTTCCCATGCCGTTTCCGTATTCACCACGTTAAAGCTTTTGGTCTGTTTGTCTTTTAAGAGCACACTGACACTTCCGGTCGGAGCCTCTTCATTCTGATAAATCACTACGGCTGTAATATTTCCGTCTGCCAAATCCTGCCGATATGCCTGATAAGAATACTCCTCCGCATTGCTCTTTAAATAATCCGAATATTGAATTCCGAGCAATACAATCAGGGCTACAAGCACAAAATAAAAGCCGTAACTTCTTAAAATCTTACTCAATTCTTTTCCTCCAATTTCTCTTTTACTGCTCTATTACTCCGATGTAAGGAAGATTGCGGTACTTCTGCGCATAGTCAAGGCCGTAACCTACCACAAATAAATCCGGAATCTGCATTCCGATGTAATCTACATTCACCGGAACTTCTCTTCTGGACGGCTTGTCAAGAAGTGCACAAAGTCTTAAGCTCTTTGGCTCTCTTACACCTAAGAACGACATCAGGTGGGATAACGTTCTGCCGGAATCAATAATGTCCTCCACAACAATAACATTCTTGTCACGGATGGAATCATCCAAATCCTTTAAAATCTTAATTCTGCCGGAGCTCACAGTCTCATTGCCATAGCTGGAAACGGACATAAAATCAAGAGTTACCGGAACTGTAATTCTGCTTGCCAGTGCGGTTGTGAAAAAAACACTTCCTTTTAAAACACAGATCAGGTGGATTTCTTCTCCCTCGTAGTCCTTGCTGATCTGCTTTGCAATTTCATCAATTCTCTTTGTAACATCTTCCTCCGAAATCAACACTTTAATGTTCTCTTCCATTTTTCGCTTACTCCTTTTCTTCTATCGTTGCTACTAAAATCCTTTTCGTCTGTTCTGTCACGCGGAACGCCTCACTGCTCCGTACAAACGGGATCCACAACACCCGGTTGCCGGCTGCAAGCACCTGTATCCGGCCTCGTTCCCCGCCCGGTATCTTTGCATCTGCCATCACATCAAATGCACTCTTCCCTCTTCCGTCTACATAAAGGGAAATCACATCCTCCGCTCTTGCCGTTCGCAAAGAAACACCAGAATTTATTGTATCATAATCGTACCATTTCGTATAGCTACTTTTTGGAATTCCTCCCATTTTTTCTATGGCTTCCGCCGGATTTCCCGGGATTTCCACCAACTCCAGGCGTAGTCGGCCTCTCTCACGCACAAGCTCTGCCTCAAACGGGAACGCCTCTATTGGAATTTCTTTTTCCCCCTCTTCTTGCTGGTCTTTAAAGATACGGATTATGTCATATTCGCGGACTGCCGTCAGCCCTTTTAACAACTGTATCCGCTTTCCGGTCTGCTTATGCAAAAGCTCCATACACTGCTCTACCGCCAACGCCGTAATATCCTTCTTCTGACCTGACACTGCGCAGATTGCCCGGTACATGACCCTTTCTGCCAGTAAAGAATCACTCCTTAACAGTGCTTCCACGGAAAGCCGGACCTGGCCGTCTTCTCCCTCTGCCGCCCACACGTAAAGCTCTCTCGTCTGTTGCTCTAAATACCGCTCCACTCTGCCCAGGTACTCTGCCGTTTCAGCAACGTGCTCCACTGCTTTTACCTGAAACCGTTTTACTTCCGGGATAACCTTGTTTCTTAAACCGTTCCTGGTATAATCCTCCTCCAAATTTGTACGGTCTATACAAAAACTTTGATTTTCTTCTCTAAGAAATGCTTCTATTTCTTCTCTGGTAACACACAAAAGCGGCCGTATAATGTCCTCTCTCCTTGCTTCCATTCCTGCGAGTCCTTTTAGGCGGCTTCCGCGGAACAGCTGGAACAATACCGTCTCTGCCTGGTCGTTTTTGTGATGCGCCACCGCAATCTTATTGCACTGTAGGCGTTCCCGCCATTCTGCAAATGCTGCATATCTTGCATTTCTTCCCGCTTCCTCAAGCGTCCATCCATGCTCCCCTGCCAGCTCTGCCACAGGCACCGATACCCGGTGAAACTCCACCCCGTATTTTTTGCAAAGCTCAGCACAGAACTGTTCATCTGCATCCGCTTCTGCCCCTCGCAGATTATGATTGACATGTATCGCTGCAAGTGACATCGAAAACTCTTCCCGCATCGCCAGGAGAATAAGAAAAAGGCAGACAGAATCTGCTCCACCCGAAAGACCGACTAACACGCGGTCTCCATTGTCGAGCAATCCTTTCTGTCTGCAAAATGCCATTACCTTTTTTCTCATCGTCTCTT
This sequence comes from uncultured Lachnospiraceae bacterium, assembly GCA_964541485.1. GTDB lineage: Bacteria > Bacillota > Clostridia > Lachnospirales > Lachnospiraceae > SIG299. The sequence continues at coordinate 9,524 of CAZIQL010000037.1, read as the reverse complement.
TCCTTATCCTTGCACACTATTAGTATTATTTTACCCCGTATTTCCAAAATTGACAAGCCGCGTTATCTGCTTTTTTGCAGATAAACGCCACAAACCAGCACTGTCATGTCATCCTTTGGCTCATAGTTTTGCAGAACAAGGGAAGCATTTAAAATTCTTCCCGCAATCACCTGGGGTTTTTGGTCTGCATCTTCGCCAATGACGGTCTGCAAAAACCGCTCCCGCTCTTTCTCCGGCACCACTTCAAGAACCCCGTCACTTACCATAATAATGATATCACCGTCATACAGCTTCTTTACTACCGAATCATAATCCAGATGCTGCACCATCCCGACCGGCAATGTCCTCGCTGATACGCTCTCCAGCCAACGCCCCCGCTTAATATAAGTGGAAGCTCCTCCTATTTTAATGAACTCGCAGGTGCCGGAATACAGGTTGACCCTGCTGATATCCAGTGTCGCAAAGTTTTTCTGCTCTGCCCGTAGTGCCAGCACCGAGTTAATCAGCCGGATTGCGGTTTCTTCACAAAATCCCGCCGCCATCATTCGTTCCAAAATACCAAGCACCTCTTCGCTCTCTTTTGCCGCTGTTTCTCCACTTCCCATTCCGTCTGACAGAATCATTGTCATCTCCCCATCCTCTTCATAGAAGAAGGAAAAGGAATCTCCTGACATCTCCTGTTCCTTTTTCACCGAGCGGGCCACGCCGGTCATCACCTGATACCCCGGCTCCTCCCGGAAAATCATCGTTTGCTCTTCCTCAGAAAGCATCCTGCTGTACTGCAGCGTCTCCTTTACCGGAACCCCCAGCCATTCCGAGAGCAGGCGTTCTGCCAAACGTACCGAGATCCGCTTTCTTGCATCACACCGCAGCGCCAGTCTCCATTCTCTTCCCTTTCCCTTCTTCTCTAAAAATGCAATTTCTCCTGCCCGGATATGGTATTTCCTGAGCCAGGCTCTTAATTCCTTCTCCTTGTCTGCCGGAAAGCTTCCCTGCGTCTCCTTCTCTTCTGAAATACGCAAAAAACACTTCGCTGTTTCCTGCAGCTGATGTACAAGTGCTTCCTTTCCCTCCATAATCTGGCGGTATGCCGATTTTTTCATCCGCTCCATATAGGCACTCCTGTTCCAGTCTTCCACCAGCCGTTTTGTGGCAATACAATTCACCTGAAAATACTCCGGCAATACCGCATGCTCCAATTCCCCGCACCGGTCTGATATCTCTGCAATATAAGAAAAGGCATCCTGACATTCCTCTTTCCTATCTTCCCAACAATGACCATGTTTCGGACATTCTGCACACACATATTCTGCCACATGGGCACAAACCTTATACCGTTCTTCCTTGTCCTCTTTGATTCCTTCCGCATAGGAAGAAAAGACACGTGCAAGCTCCTGATAAGATTCTGCTGCGCGCACCGCACGCTCCTTAAGCCCTGTTTCCTGATTCTTTCCTTCCATTCCTGTCCGTCCTTTCCCTGATTTCGCATAGTAACATGCATTATAGCGGACAACCCTTAAAATATTTGTCGAAGTCAATGCCGGCTTCTCTGAAAAAATCGACAAAAAAAGAAGCCCTCCGGCTCCTTTTACTCATCCTCCTCATTCGGACGGAAAATAATCTCGTCTTTATACACCAGACCTAATTTTTCCCGTGCCATTTCCTCTATGTAGCGTGTCGTCTGCATATAGGCGCGCCGCTCTGTCAAATAATCGCTACGCTCTTTTTCCTCCTGAAGACGCTCCAATAATTCGATGTACTGCTTCTCCTTCGCATTCTTTTCCTGAATCAGGGCATTCCTATTATAGACCATCACCCCGCACAGCACCATCACTGCTGCCGCAATGATAAACAGTCCTGTTTTCTTTTTTTCCCTTTTTCGGTTTGGATTGGCTGGTAATACCTTCAATTTCCGACTCTCCATCCTCTTTCAAGCGCTTTTTTCTTATTTTAATGTTTTTCCGTTGCTTTTGCAAGAGCCACTTTCTGACAGGCTCCAAAACACGCGCCAACGTCCTTTGATAGCCTATAACACCAAGCATCGCCCCAAAAAAAGCATACCATCTCAAAATCCCGTCATTCATGCGGTAAACCACATAAAAAAACAAAATTCCCACACTACCAAAAAACAAAATATCTTCGGCATCAACAAGAGAAATCCCATGCCGGATAAGTGCACGGAAAAACAAAAGCAGGTGATAGCAAAAAGAACACACCAGCCCAAAAGCAACCATTGCTGCAAAATATCTGAGTTCCAACACCATGCTGTCACGAAGCATTTTCTGCCTCCATCCTACCGGAACAGCCGCTTTGCCAAAGACTCTTTTTCCTTTGCGGCCTTCTCAGAATATATCAAGCTGTCTATCTTCCCCTCTAAATCTACCTCGCCTTTTTCCACCGTAAGCCGCTTTATAAACAGGTCATCACCACGAATCAGCAGCGTGCCCATCTGCGTGCTCATAACGACCTCCTTGGCATCAAACGAAATAATCTCCTTTACTCCACACAGCTCCACCTGTTTTCTCCCCTGTAAAAATACCTTATGGGCAGAAATTGCCTGCTGTTTCTCTTCCATATGCGCTCCGTTTTTGGAAATCTCTACAATTTATGCTCCCTGACACCGGATTATACTTTCTGTCACAAATTGCCCGATAGAACATCTCCTAGAGATACTTAAACAGTTCCTTTGCCTCGTCCTTTTTTGTCGTGTCCTGAATGTCCAGTACTTCTACACGTACATTCTTTGTGCCAAAACCGATTTCAATGACATCTCCCACCTTTACCTCTGTGGAAGCCTTTGCCACCTTGTCATTAATCAGAACTCTTCCGGCATCGCATGCCTCATTGGCAACCGTTCTTCTTTTAATCAGTCTGGATACCTTTAAATATTTATCAAGTCTCATACTCTTCTCTCCTTTGGTAAACCTATGCTCCTCGCTGCCAGATAAGCAGCTTTGAAAAAAGGCTGCCGGGAAATCCCGATAACTAAATTTTTTGAATACAACTTGGTTAATGACTTCAAAGTATGATGTTTACTTAACTTTTAAGGTTATGTACGTTTTTTATAAAGCATACATTATTAAGTACAATTACCATTACCTTATTAACCATTGTGTACATTTAGTTATTTGATACCTCTTCGCTGTCATGGGATATTATACAGGTGAGGTGAGAATTTTGCAAGAAGTGTTAAATTTGTTTTCTCACAGTATGCTAATTAAATACAATTACCACATAATATAAGTATAAATACAAAGGAGCGCCGAAACAGGAAAGCGTAATAAACTATTAACAAATCCACAAACTTGCTGTATACTTAAAGGAGAAAATGATATTGTAAAATTGTTTATTTTGACGATTAACATAATATATATTGAAAGGAGCGTGAGTATATGTATGTAGATTACTCGGTAAAAATCGATTTCATGGATAAGTTTCTACCAGACTATGTTAATTTATTAAAAGAAGCCGAGGAACATGATAACAACGAAAACTACGTGGCATACGACAATTGCGTAGAAGCAATTGATATTGGTGCGAAATTAATGTGTCAAAACGGACGTATTAGCGCACACCAATGGGATATTCTTATGAGGAGGTACAGATCATGATAATACACGATTTCAACAATTGTCAGCTTAGCGATCGAAACGGAACATACGGTGGATTGGCCGGAAGAAAAGACGGTGTCATAATTGACGGTGAAAGATGGATCATAAAATATCCGAAGAAAACAAACGGCATGCGTAATGTTCCCATTTCGTACACAACATCACCATTAAATGAATTTATCGGAAGCCATATTTACGGTTTTTTAGGATACCCAGTACACGAAACCATGTTAGGCTTACGAAACAATAAACTTGTAGTGGCATGTAAAGATTTTTGTGATGATAGCGTACGATTAGTCGAGATACGTACAATTAAAAACTTTGCAAATGAACAGTTGTCGGAACAGTTGGATAGGACTTTTGCAGGAACTGGTGATCATGTTATCAACCTAAATGAAATGTTACTCCATCTTCAGTACAACGACATTTTAACAGCAGTTGAAGGTCTTAATGAGCGATTTTGGGACATGTGTGTAGTCGACCTGTATATAAAAAACGGAGATCGAAACAGCGGAAACTGGGGAATTCTTCGAAGCGGAAATGGAAAGGATGTACTTGCGCCTATTTTCGACAACGGAGGCAGCTTTATCGATAAAGCAGATAAAGAAAAATATATTCGCGCTATACAACCAGATAAAATATTGGAATCTTCAACAAATTTCAGAACCATTTATGGCATTGAAAAAGAATTCAATAATCCTGAAAGCATGAAACAATTAAATGCTGCAGATTTCATAGAACATGCTATGCAATATCCTGAATTCCGAGCTGCTTTAAAGAGAAATATTCCTTTAATTCAAGAAAAGCAAACCGAAATTGAACAACTCATAGAAGATATTCCAGAAAAAGCTGGTAATATCGATGTTTGTGCTCCATACCAAAAGTGCTACTTCATCGAAACTATGAGAGTTCGAATGGAGCAGCTTCTAATTCCTGCTTATGAAAAAGCCAAGAAAATGGAATTATGCCAGGATGTTAGTCATCAAAACAACATTTCCTCTGATGGGACAACTTATATAGATCCTGATGACATCCCTTTTGAATAAGCAGATCCGATAGATCAAATGGGGCGTGAAAATCCTATTGATAATGGACCGGAAATTGGAGATGACGAGTAAAAATCGCCAGAAAAGGACCTCTCATAATTGAAAGGTCCTTTTGTCATATGATTAGAGCAAAACGCAAGCAGGTTAATCTTCTCCAAGTATGATGTTTACTTAACTTGTAGGGTTATGTACGTTTTTTGAAAACATACATTATTAAATACAATTATCATTACATTATTAACCATTGTGTACGTTTAGTTATTTGATTACCCTTTGCTGTCGTGACATTATTATACAGGTGGGGTGAGAATTTTGCAAGGAGTGTTAAAATCGTTTTCTCACAGTATGCTAATTAAAAATACTTTCTACATAATATAAACAAGCACTGATTAACAGATGTTGAGACTAAGACGCCCTCTGTACTTATCATAAAATTTCTGGTATAATAGGTGCATTAAAAAGAATAAAAGGGGAACTTGTGATGGGTATTAAAAATAAAGATATTTATGATAAAATAAGACGGAATAATCCATATTTTGAAGATTTTATAACCAGAAGCATTTATCATTCCAATGCAATCGAAGGAAATACGATTTCCTATGCAGAAACCTATTCGATTGTTTTTAATCAGAATGATATGACGATTACAGCAAAACCAAGAGAAATCTATGAAGCAATCAACTTAAAATATGCCTTAAATTATGTACTCCAGAATTTAGAAGAAGAATTGTCCAGCGGTCTCATGAAAGACATTGCGATATATATCAATAAAAACATCAACGAAATCGATGGCTTCAGAAAAGCCCCTGTTTTCATCCGAGGAGCAGAACATATTCCTCCGGAAGCTCCTTATATCCCCCAGTTAATACAGGAACTGCTGTATAACTATCGTAATTCTTCTGAAGATATTTTTTATAAATTAGCAGAACTGCATATTGGCTTCGAACGCATTCATCCATTTTCCGACGGCAATGGAAGAACAGGCAGAATCCTTATCACAAAAGAACTCCTGCGTCACGGATATCCCCCAATGGTAATTCCATTGGAAGACCGGGCTAAATATATGAACTTTTTGGCAAGACAGGATATTTGCGGATTTGCAAAGTATATAGAAGAAAGAGCGAATGAAGAACGGGATAGAATGAAAAATTTCGGAATACTCCTTCCAGAATTGGAAGAATCTGAACCCGAAATAGGCGACGATGAATAAAACTGTTATATGGACCTTTCAATTGCGAAAGGTCCTTCTTTTTTCATTTTCTCACAACACTCTGCACAAATATAATTTCCACATAATATAAATGACAGGTCTTGACGATATGTGGAAAATTTTCAATATCAAATGTTTCAATTTCCAAAAAGTTGAATCTCTTTTGAAAAGGAAATATGTAGTATAATGAAAAAAGGGCAGAAAACGTCGCAAACCCTTGTAGAATCAAGGATTGGAGGAGATTTTTATTGACAAATCAATATTTCAATATTACAATAAATTCGTTATATCTTTGTCAAGAAGATATTAAAAACGAAGCGAAAAATAATTTACGAGACGGTGCGGAGTTGGACAAGCACTTCACTCAGCACAACGAGTACTATTTTGGTGCTCATAGGAAGGGTATACATATGAAAAAAAGGGACATAAAGCTGGAAGATGCAGTGAAGTATATGAAATGGTTGTTCGATAAAACAGGACAAAAATATTCATGTACAAGAATAAAGCTCGCAAAATTATTGGCAATTGTTGCATTAAAATATGCGCGAGAAGATATTTTGCTATTTAAAGAAGATGTTTATAAATATAAAAATTGCGGTGCCGTTATCGAAAGTATGAATTCTGCAGCTGATATAGCAACTTATGTGAAATTTTCATATGAAGATGGAGCTGTTTACATTAACGACGATTTATGTGCAGATGACGCTATAAAAAGTGAAACGGGAACGTTAGATGATAATATTAGAACCAGTATAGAAATAGTTTTCAGAAATTTTGGCGCGCTATCTGCCGAGTCGCTTGGAAAATGTTTGTCACCGATCGTTAATATTGAAGGAATCTCCGATGATAATGGAAAAATTGATTTATCAAAGATTCGATTATTGGATAAAGAAAGCTTTTCTAGCGAAATTACGGAAACCAAACTAATTGACTTCTTACTTTCTTTATAAGGAGATAGGTAATGCCTGATATTGAACAAGAGATAAATGAGCGCGACATTGAAGAACTAATATCTGAATTATGTGACATTATTTTTGCGGGGGAAGATGTTTTAGATATAGAAAAAACTTTTCATTACATTGAACATCTTACGCCAAAAGAAATCAGAAAACTAAAAAAGAATGGTTTTAGCGAGAAATATAAGATACGTACTATTGTTATTGACAAAGTTTTACAATATGTTCGAAAATATAAATCGAATAAAGATAAAAATCTTTCATATCCCTTTGCATTTGATAGTGACGGAGGATTTACGGTATACTGCGTTCTTATTGAAGACTATTACAGGATTATTAATAGAAATAATGCACTTGCTTTACCTTCGTTACTCAGTTTTACTCTCAATTTAGTTCAGGAAATTAGTGATCAATATCGTTTTTTTGGCGAATTTTATAAAATACAATTTCAAGATACCGAATATGATTTGTTAACCTCGGCAAAAAAGAATTTTGAAGAACAAATGGAAGATGCTTTAAAAACTGTAAAAACAGCTTCCGAAAAGGCTGTTGAAGATGCAACAAAAGATGCAAAAGTTCAAGCCGAAGTAGCAGTTGCGATGGCAAAAGAAGCATCAACTGCAGCGAAAACAGCTGCATGTGAAGAAGCAGATTCTGCTGTTACCGAAAAAATGAACGAATTAATGGCTAAAGTTTCAGAATCCAATGTGACTATTCTTGGTATTTTTGCAGGTATTGTTCTTACTATAGTTGGTGGATTGATTTATTCTTCTTCTGTACTAGAAAGTGTAAGTTCTACAAATATACATAAGCTTTTTATAATTGCAACAATAGTAGGTTTTGTTTGTATAAATATCATAGCTATAATGTTTGATTACATAACCAAAATCAGAGAACGAAATTCTGAAGAAGACAATCAATCAATTATGTTGTCAAAAGAATGGATAAAAAAGAACATCATTAAACATCTTTTTATAATCAATATTGATGCTATTTTAATAGTAATTATGATTTTTGCTGCTATAACATATAAGCCGGAAAAAAATATTAATACTAATCAGCCTCAATATGATGCAAACATTTCTGTAGATGTCAATGTGCCGACTCCAAATGAAGTAACACCGGTCTCAACGACACCAGAAGCAACTCCGACAGAAGCTCTCGCAAATACTCTTTCTATTACGCCGGTTCCTTCTGAAGATACGGGAAATGAAGATACCGAAACAGAACAAAACCAAACGCCTGTAAGCAACGATGATATGTTATAAGAATTTAGGTTCACAAGATAGCATTTAGTGCCGTCTTGTGAACTTTTTGTTTTCTCACAACTCCCTCGATAACACTTTTGTGGACATAATATGCTTAAGAAATTCAGCGAAGGAGGTTAGCCAATGAGAACCAGAACCGACAAAGAACAGGCAGAATACTTGCTTAATAAAATAGAAATGAAAGAACGTAACGGAATGGATACTACAGATGAATTATGTGAAGCCTTGGAATTTATTTTCGAGCATAGCGTTGATTGCGATGAAGAGATTGACCTGGAGGAACATACCAAAACATTTATGAAAATGCACAATACTATTCTTCCGGAAGACACAGCACAACGTCTTGAAATCCTCATTGAAAATGTCGAACATGTACTACCGAAAATAAAATATGGTCATCCGGATTTCAAAGAGTCTATTAAAGACATGTATATTACATTAGATGCTATTTCTTATGCAATTTACAAATACAAAGAAGGTACGTTCTATGACATCGAGCTACCAGAAGATAACTTTACCGATGAAATCAATGAACTGTATTTAGCTGAAGATTGTCCAGAAGAAAGATATTATGAGCTAACAGCAAATTATATAGTCGTTCTTATTAATAAATTAAAAGAGTCGATAAAAAACAATGATATCGAAATACTAAAAACTGTTGGTATTCGAATAGGGTTTCAATCTCTTCAATATGAACGAATCTATAGTTACAATCTAATAAAAGAATAATAGGAGGCAGCTAAGCCGCCCCCTACTTACAATGAATAATTAAGCACTCATGATTATTCCAAGAATAATTTCGAGCTGCCTTCTGCGAGGTCTGTCGCTTGCATCAATATATTTAGCATCAATCAACTGCTTACGAAGCGGACCAGAACAGAAAAAGTCTTCTCTAGGACGATACCTGGCTAAGTTTTTTCTAATATCTGTTGCGATACTATTCTTAGTCGACCTAGGCGAATTAATGATATTGTCCCTATGGATCATCTCTTTTTACCTCCTTATATTTTTCAATGCCAAAGACATTATGGGGAAGGTAAAAACAAACAAATGCCAGCTCTTCGGGGCTGGTATTTTTCTTTCTAAAATTAAGGCGGATACTTGCAAAATAAAAATCGTTTTCTCACAAACGTCAGTTCGGAATTTTCATGGACATAATATCCCTATCCCACTAAAGCAACCTTTAAACCCCTCAACGTAAGAAAAGGAGAAAAAACGTATGAGCAAAAAGTTGGATGAACTGCAGGGATATGAGATCCGGTGTGCAGAACAGGAAGACATCATTGAGATGCTTGAGCGAGAGATTGAAAGATTGAACAAATCTTTATGGTCTGTCCAAGCCGAAAACCGAAGGCTTGCCGTGATGCTGATTAGCCAGCCGCCCACGAAGCCAACACAAACACCTGCAGACCCAAATAACAACAAGGAGGATG
>CAZIQL010000036.1:0-24000 GCA_964541485.1 uncultured Lachnospiraceae bacterium | reverse complement strand
TGGCAGCAGGTCCTGCTTCCTACGGTATGACCGATACTCTCGGCCGTATGCACTCTGATGCACAGTTCGCAGGTTCCTCCTCCGTTCCGGCTCACGTAGAAATGATGGGTCTGATCGGCGCAGGTAACAACCCAATGGTTGGTATGACTGTTGCAGTAGCAGTTTCTATTGAGGAAGCAGCTAAGGCTGGTAAGTTCTAATTGAAAAATACAGTAAAATAAAGGTTTTTAGGGCTCTTGGAAGTGACTTCTGGGAGCCCTTTTTGTATCTTTGGGTTTGGAAGAAATATTGTAGTATAGTCTTGAATATGCTATTATTATATTGGTAATGAATGAACACGAAGGAGGAGCAAAAACAAAATGATTGGGATAGGAATTTATGTAAAGAATAGTCCGAAAGCTATTGAAAAGTATAAAGCTGCTTTTGATTTGGAATTGGGATATCATGTTTTAAATAATGATGGTACATATTATCATTCGGAATTGATGAGAAACGGAGAAGGGTTTTGCTGTGTGGTTGAAGCAAAACAAGATACATTTACGGACAGAAATCCCATTGAATTAGGTGTTACTTTCAATACCCACAATGAGCTGGAACGGGCGTTTGATGTTTTGTCAGATGGTGGCAAAATAGAAATGGATATATGCGAATTGCCGTGGAGTCCTTGTGCGGCGATAGTAACGGATTGTTATGGAGTAAAGTGGTTTCTATCACTTCCGCAGCATAGACCGGATGATGATTGGGTACCTGAAGACAGGAAATAGAATCCGTAATGTTGTATAAAGAGATAGAGGAAATAGCAAATATATAAAGATATTCTTGGTGCATTACGTTGCCCGGTTTGTAAAAATTGTTTTCAACTTCATGAGCAGCACCTTCACCTGAATTCAATTGCAGAAGTGGTAGCACAAATAGAAGAAGGATATATGGTGGATATTGCTTCCGGACGTGGCATGTTGTTAACAAAGCTAGTAGAGACAGTGAAAGAGCCGATACATTTGATTTCCACGGATTTAAGCTTTGATATTCGTGAAAATACAGAAAATAAAATGGACTTGCTGCAAAATCAACGAATGAAATATTGACAATCGAAATAGTTTACTGTAGTTATATTGTCTGATAAGGGTTAAAATGTTAATGGGTAAAGCATCAGACAAAAAAAGCTAATAAAGCAATCGAAAAAACTTATGACTTAGATACATTTTTGACTTCTGCGTATACTTGAACTTATGGCAAAAAAATGTATAATGATAGTAATGGATGTTTTAGAAGGAGAACCCGATGCTGCAATCAGAACATGTGAAAGAGAATTGCATAATGATGAACCTGGCCTGTTTAGAGCCGGTTTGGGGGACTGTCAGCCTGCTTGCCGGAGAAAAGGTGCATGGTCTTGTGACGGAGCTGTATGGAGAAGAACAGGTCAGTTACTGGAAAAGAAAGTATCACTTCCTTTTTGAAGTGTTTCCGGTGATTGAAAAAAATTCGTACATGAATCTGATGGATTTCCTTTTAGATTTCCCGTTAGAGAAGGTTACGTTGGAAAGCTATAAGGAAGCACTTCTTGTTCTGCCGCAAGAGGAATTTTTGTGGAGAGTGTTGGCACTTGATCGCATTACGGGTGCGACGAAGGAAGTGCTATGTAAAGCCTTTTCTGGGGATGAGGCATTAGATACAGTATATGGATGGTTATCCGGAGAGTGTGAAAGTTTCCTTAAGGTGTCGGCGTTTATCCGTCAAAGCAGAAAATTTATTGCAGAACTGTTTGAGCTTTCCAAGGAACTGCAGACGGAGCAGCTGGAGGATTTTTTGAAATACAGGAAAGATAAGACGGAGCATCGTCTTGAGGAAATACGAGTAGGTGTACAAGAAAAAGGTGCACTTGCGTTTTCGGAGGAATTGCTTGGAAAGACCTTTAAGAACAGAGGTCCGTATACAGAGTTTGTATTTCTGGTATCCTACCTGATGCCGGCAAGAGCCTGCCGGTATTTTCAGACCGAAGGGGAAGAAAAACGTCAGCTTCTGTTTTTGTCAAATAGGGACAGTAAGAGAAGCGGCGAGGACACAGTTGTGGCTTTAAAGGCGATTTCCGATGGAGCAAGGTACCGGATTCTGAGTCTGCTTGCAAAAGAAGGACCGATGCGTGGGGTTGATATTGCAAAAAGGGTTTCGCTTGCGACCTCAACCATTTCCCATCATATGGAGCAATTAAAGGAAAGCGGAATGATTACGGAAGAGCAGGTGAAAAGTGCCAAGTACTATGGATTAAACAGACAGAGTGCGAAAACGCTAATAGAAGCGTTAAAGAATGATTTTGATATTGAGGATATTTAAAGGCGGTTGACGTGAGTCGACCGCCTTTTTTACTAGGTGCACCCCCTTTTTTCTTTTGAAAGTCCCTAACTTTTGATTGACAGAAACATAAAGTTTTATTATAATCGAATTCGACATATATCGAACATGCGAGCAAAGGAGAAATGAAATGGAACCAATGATTGAAGTAGAAGAACTGTACCGCAGTTACACGACCTATCGGGGAACATGGAAAAAGAAAAAGGAAATTGTTGAGGCAGTACAGGGAATTACATTTTCGGTACAGGCGGGAGAAATTTTTGGGATTTTGGGACAAAACGGTGCGGGGAAAACGACGACGATAAAGATGCTGATTACTTTGCTTGCACCGACAAAGGGCACTTGTAAAGTCATGGGATATGATTGTTTTGGACAGGAAAAGAAGATCCGTCCACGGATTAACTTTATATTTGGCGGAGAGTATGGAGTGTACCGACGTTTGTCGGCAAGGGATAACCTCCGATATTTTGCAAATCTTTATAAAATGGATGTCAAGGAGAGGGAGCAGCGGATAGAGGAATTACTGAAGTTGGTCGATTTGACCGAACGGGCAGACGACCTTGTGGAAACTTATTCCAAAGGGATGACGCAGCGAGTGCAGATTGCAAGAGGTCTGATTAATAATCCGGAAGTGATTTTTATGGATGAACCGACCGTGGGGTTGGATCCGCTCGGTGCAAGGATGCTAAGAGATGTTATCCGTAAATTAAAGGAAGATGGCAAGACGGTAATATTGACAACGCATTATATGCCGGAAGCCGAGGAATTGTGTGATCATATGATTATACTGAAGAAGGGGAAGATTGTTGCAAAAGGAACGCCCGTAGAAATAAAAGGAGAGGCAGAATCGTTGGAGGATGCGTACATTTCCTTGGTAAAGGAGGATAGGGAATGAATCGTTCGGTATTACTCAGTACTATGCTTTTGCAAATGAAACAGTCCTATGCCAGAAATATGTTCCGTTTTTGCTTGATTGCCAATCCGATTTTGAATACGGTTTTGTTATACGAGATGTTCAAAAATTCCGGACAGGAAAACTTTACATCATATGTTATACTTGGCTCGGGGTTGATGGCAATTTGGGGCTGTATTTGCTTTTCATCCGCAGGCGATATTAACAGAGAACGTTCGATGGGGACCTTGCGGATTATTTTTGTTGCGCCGGTGAGATTTTCTACGGTTCTTCTCGGGAAAATCCTTGGGAATACGATATTGTCGCTGGTTTCCTTGTTGATTTCCTTAGCGACGGCAGTTGTTCTTTATCGGACACCGGTGACATTAAACAGTCCGGGATATTTTTTGCTTGCACTTTTTGCGCTTATCGGCAGTTTTGTTGTAATTTCTACAGTAATAGCTTGCCTGCTGACGTTGTCAAGAAGAACAACTCTGTATATGAATTGCATTGAAATGCCGTTTATTCTGTTGTGTGGATTTTCGTTCCCGATTGAAGTGTTGCCAAAATGGATACAGCCGGTTAGTCGGCTCTTGTCACCTACATGGGCAGTGGAACTGCTTCGGTTGTCAGTAGACGGAGTTACTCAGCCGCGTATTTTTTTTGAAAAACTCGCTGTATTATTTGCGTTGTCGGTTTTGTATGTCCTGTTGGCGATGTGGTTATACCGCGTCATGGAATGTCGGGTAAGGGTTCTTGCAAGTCTGGAGGTAAGTTAATATGATAAGACGATTCTTTTCACAGGCGTGGTTGTATCATAAGGGGCGGACATCGGCATTCAAGCTGTCTGAATTTCTGGCATTTGATATCGGAAATCCGATGTTAACTATGGTGTTTTATTGTCTGCTTGCCGCTTATGGGTTCCGGACGATGGATTTGACGCACTGGGTAATCAGTAATGCTTTTTTACTTTGCACCAATACCTGTATTTTTGGATTAGGCGGACTGTTTCGAGGGGAGAGAATGTCCGGAAGACTTCGTTCCATTGTAGCATCGCCTTACAGCAAACTGGCCGTAGTACTGGCAAGTGGAGTAGGACCGGCTCTGATTTCACTTTTGACGGTATTGTTTAATCTGGTGGTAGGGAGCCTTTTGTTCCGTATCGATTTTTCGGATGTATCGATAGGAATGACAGTTTTGGTTATTTTATGTGCCATGATTTCTGCAACGTGCTTTGGCTTGTTTATTGCTGTGTTTGGGCTTCTTACTTCGAGCATTCATCTGGTATTAAATATACTGAATTTTGTCCTGATTATATTTACCGGAGCAGAATTTCCGGTATCTCAGCTTCCGGTGTTAGGACAGCTTTTATCACAATGTTTGCCACTGACACGTACCATACGGGCGATGGATGTTTTATTTGGGCAGACAGGCGGAAAAATGAAAGAATTACTGATTGGAGAACTGGTACTTGCCGTTATTTATTTGTTTTTGGCGCGAGCACTTCTTTATCTGGTGGAACGGCTTTGCCGGGTGGATGGGAAGCTGGATGCGTTTTGACAATGTGTGGAAAAACTTCCGGTCTGTATTTTGACATATTTATCGGAGATCATCATTGGAGAATATGATTGGTTATGTATGTCACCAAGTGGAGTTCATGCGAAGGAGGTAGTAATTGCCGGTAGTGTGTTTGGAATAATAAGAGATAATCAGAAAATTTACTGGTTGATAGAGTAGTCTCTCATCTAAACCCAAATTATCAAGCATTGCCTCCGTCTATCTGCTATAGTATACTACAAGAAGTACTTCTAACCTATAGTAAGGATGAGCTAGGATGAATAACATTGAAATTTTAACCAATGCGTTAGAGTTTATCGAGGAAAATTTGCAGAATGAAATTAAGACCCAGGATGTGGCAGACGCATGTTATTGCTCAAAGTCTGCCCTGGAGAAGATGTTCCGCCATGTGAGCCGAATGAGTGTGCATGAGTATATGGTGAAGCGCAGAATGACGATTGCAGCCAGAATGCTTGCTTCGGATAAGGAGTATCATGTTCTGGATATTGCCCTTGCCTGCGGTTACAGTACCAATGAATCCTTTACCAGAGCATTCAAAGGGGTGTGGAACTGTAATCCCTCGGAATTCAGAGGAAGAAAAGATGTGTTCGAATTGTTCCCACGGCTTTATCCGCCAATTCAAGATGGAGGTGCGTATATGAACGAACGCAGACATGTAGATATCAGTGAGATGTATGATTTATTTGTGCAAAGAAAGAATTGTTATTTTGTAGTATGTGATATTCACAGCCTGATTCCGATTAACGAGATTTCGTATAAAGCAGGCGATATTGCAATTGTGGAGTCATTAAACCGCATGGAAAGAGAGGCGGGAGAGGAAGATATCGTGTTCCGTATCGGTGGCGATGAATTTGTGATGCTCACAAACAGCGAAGACAAAGCTTATGCAGAAGGAATCTGTGAGAAAATCAAAGCATACAACGGACAGCCAATCGTATTTGAGGGACAGGAGATTCCGCTTCATTTACACGTTGGTGCGGTACGGTTTGAAGGAAGTCAGATGAGATACAGAGACTTGTATGACAAGCTGCATCTGGCAATATTGGATACAAAATAATGGAATAAAAAATGCCGTAAGCATTCATGTTTAGGGCATTTTTGGTATACTAAGAGTTCTTATTACGGCATAAATTATAACTGACACATTTTTTGCCGAGGGGACTTATGAATAATTTAAAACGTTTTTGTATCATTGGGGCAGTGGTGACCATCGTTCTTGGCACCCTGTCCCATTTTGTTTATGATTGGACAGGACAGAATTTTCTTGTTGGTCTGTTCTTTCCGGTCAATGAATCGACTTGGGAGCATATGAAGTTGGTTTATTTTCCGATGCTTCTTGTTACATTGGTAGCAGGAAAGTTTTTGGAAAAGCAATACCCGTGTATTTATGACGCAATGTTTCTTGGGACGTTTGCAGGGCTTTTTATGATTCCGGTGCTCTTTTATACCTATTCGGGAATCTTAGGATTCAATGTGGATTGGATTAATATTGCTGTTTATATTATCAGCATTCTTGCCTCTTACCTTGTGGTCTATCTGGTGGCATCGGATTGTAAGGAAAGAAACCCGAAACTGATACGATATAATTATTATGCCTTTTTGCTGGCATTCATGGTATTTACGGTATATCCGCCGGGGATTGGGCTGTTTGCGACGCCATAGCGTAAAAGAAACGAAGCCGTTCTTTGCCAAGGACAAAGGACGGCTTTACATAAACTTTCTTACTTTATAGTTCCTTATTCATATTCCTTCGTATAAATGTAGTACACATTCTCGTCTTCTACAAATTTCAAAAGCTCATCCCGCTTTGCAACCACTGCAAATCCATGAATCAGCAGACCGTCATGCTCTATGGTAGCAATTGCCTCGTCAAATTTTATTTTATTTAGCGGAGACATCATTTCATAGAAGGTTTTATTGTCACGCATGTACTTTAACATGCTGATGAAATGTGTCTGCATATAATCCCCGTCGTGAAGCTCTTCCTGGGTAGAATCAGCGAGGCTTAAGTTTGGGTAAGTCTCGGCATCATAACAAAGGGGGCTCACCATTTCGGTCGGAGCAAAGCCTGTGTTTTGAAGCAAGGTGTAGGAGCCGCTTTTGTCCTCGACATAAACGGAGCACCAAAGAGAGCCGTGGGCAATGTTTTTTTCGTCAAACCAGCGGATGAAATCCTCGTAGGTAGCCAAATGGGATAAGGTAATATAACCGATATAAAAGTCCTTGTCATCCAGTTCATACAGCTTGTTTATAGCATCTTCTTTCGTTCCGGCAGGACCTACATAGACGTTGAGTGCTTCTGTTTCCTTGGTTTGAACAAAACAGTTACCCGTTGGACGCTTTAAGGCATTGGCATCAAACAGCAGCAGTTCATTTTGACGTAACATACCGGCAACATCGGTAAAGGAGCCGGTGTAGGAATAATGCTGCTTAATGCAGATGGAATATTCCCCGTAGCCATGTTCGATGGCAGTAACAGAGTCACGGTAATGTCCCGGCAGGAACAGTTCGGAATAGACTGCCATGTCAAGAGACATCCGGTTTGTGGAATATGATTTGAGTTCTACTGTTCCATCTTCGTATTCGATTTCTTCCGATGTGTAGATTTCTTCCATCGGGTTGTAATAGAGACTGCTTACGAAATCAGGAAGCAGGAAAATGACACAGAGCACGATGGCAAGTACAACCGCACCGATCACGGCACCAATCTTTAAGAAGGTGAACCGGATGGTTTTGCGGATGTGTTTGACGAACTGTTCTTCCGCAGGAGAAGTAGCAGTGTCAGAGGAAACAACAGGCACGCTGTCAACGATGCTTTCTTCCGGAAAAAGCTCTTCACTCTCAAACAGATACTCAGAGATTGCCTCCTGGCGTTCAATGTCGTTCTGAATCTCCTGAGTCTTGCTTTCTTCTAATTTTCCTTCTTTATATAATTTAAGTAATTCACGATAGGTCATAGCCATGTACCTCCAGATATGATTTTAATTCTTTTTTTGCACGGTGCGCCTGAACGCGGATGTTTTCCGGTGTCTGATGCAACAGCTTTGCGATTTCCTTTAAGGAAAGATCGCTGAAATAGTGGAGCAGCAGGATTTCACGCTGCCGTTCGGGGAGCTGAAAGAGCGCCTGATATAAAAGCTTCTTTTGCTCCTCCTGAATCATTTGCTCCGGCAGAGACGGTGCGCCATCCGCGGTAACGCTTTCCATTTCTTCCATCGGGACAGATTGCCGTTCCCGCTTCTGGTAGTTAAAATACAAATTTCTTGCCACCAGATACAGCCAGGCACGCATATTGGTGTGGTCATCGGGAAGGGAGAGGATTGCCTTTAAAAAGGTTTCCTGCATCAAGTCCTGTGCCAGCTCCCGGTTGTGAGCGAGGGAGTATAAATACAGATAGATTTCGTTTTGATATTTGCGGTACAGCTGCCGCAATAAATCGGTATTCATATCAGGCCTCCCTTCTTCGAATCATTTGCAAATGCTTCTATGAGTATAACAAAGAAAGCGGGAAATTGTTACAGTAAAAAAGAAAGAAAATTTAATAAAAAGAATAGGAATTGAAAGAAAGGTTATTTGGAGGTATACTTTCCTTGGGAGAATATTTCGAAATATAAGGAGAAGTTGTTGTCATGAAACTATCTTCATTTACACAGTTTGCGTGGTTTGGAATTAAGACGATTTTGTTCCGTAAGAAGGAGCCGATTCTTGGAACAGTGATTCTGACAGATAAGTGCAATTTAAAATGTAAGCACTGTTCGGTCAACAATATTACGGCGGTGGTGCATCCGTATGAACAGATTAAGAGTGAAATGCAGACACTGTATGATATGGGCGTGAGGATTCTGTTTTTCTGCGGTGGGGAAACCTTTCTTTGGAGAGACAGAGAGAAAACGCTCCGGGACCTTGTTACGGAAGCAAAAGAGATGGGCTTTCTGATTGTCAATGTGGTGACGAACGGCACCTTCCCGATTGATTTGCCGGAGGCTGATTTGATTTTACTGAGCCTGGATGGGGATAAGGAACGTCACAATATCATCCGTGGCGAAACCTACGATACCATTATGGAAAACATTGATAAGGCAACAAAAGACAACATCTGTTTTTACATGGCGATTAATCAAATCAATAAGGATGCGGTAAAGGATGTGTGCCTTAAGGCAAGAGATACCAAAAATGTCCGTGCGGTTTCTTTTAATTTTCATACGCCGTATCCGGACACGAGGGAACTGGCACTGTCAAAGGAAGAGAAGGCAGCATGTTGTAAGGTGATCTCACAGATGCTGAAGGAAGGTGCGCCGGTCTTTAACCTAAAGAGCGCATTTCCGTATTTAATTGAAAATAAATTTCCGACACCGTGCCACCAGTGCGTTGTGATAGAAAACGGCAAGGTGAGCGTTTGCGGAAGATGTATTGATATACCGGGGCTATGCGCGGAGTGCGGTTACTTCTTCGTGGCAGAATATACGCTTTTGTTCCGCGGAAATATAAAGATTATTTTTGAAATGCTGAAAACGTATTTAAAATACATATAAATGAAATGGAAAGTTCGAAGAATGAGTATTATAACAAGCTTAACGAGAATGTGGCTGACCCGTTCGGTGCGGCCGTTTGCTTTTCATAGGGAATGTGATGAACGCCTGCCGTATGCAGAGTGTGAAAATATGGGATTGTATATCCATATTCCCTTTTGCGAAAGGATTTGCAACTTTTGCCCGTATTGCAAGGTTAAATATACAGAAGAGCTGTGTGAGCGTTACGTAAAGGCCCTGTTAAAAGAGATTGCCTTGGTGGGAGGCCAAAACCATGGGAAAAAGAAGGTGACAAGCCTTTACTTTGGCGGGGGAACACCGGCGCTGGCAGCAGACTACCTTGCAGAAATCATCAATGAAGTGCAAAAATACTTTGAGATAACCGAGGGGATCGGACTGGAGCTCCACCCGGACAATGTTACCGTTCCGGTGCTGAAAACCTTAAAAGCAGCCGGAGTGACGAAGGTAAGCATCGGTATCCAGTCCTTTCAGGAGAAGTATCAGACGGTGCTGGGGCGGAAACGTGTAGATGCCGCAGCATTAAAAGAGGCACTGTCTGAGGTACCCTTTGAAACGGTTTCGATGGACTTTATTTTTGCACTTCCGGGTCAGACCTATGAGGATTTGAAGCAGGACATCGATATGGCTTTTGCAAACGGAGCAAATCACATTGCGATTTATCCGTTTATTGATTTTACCTTTACAGACAGTACGGTTTCCGTGATGCCAAAGAAGGAAAAGAGAGCATTACTTGATGCCATTACGGAGTACTGCGAAGAAAAAGGCTACACCCGTGGTTCCATCTGGACCTTTTCAAAGGAACCGGAGGCAAGCTATTCTTCCATGACAAGGGAAAACTTTCTCGGATTTGGCTGCTCGGCAACTACATTGTTAAGAGACCGGTTTAAGATTAACACTTTTTCGGTGGAAGAATACTGTAAACGCATTGGAGAAGGGAAGCTTTCGACAGCACTGACCCTCCGGTTTACAAAACGGCAGAGAATGGTGTATCATCTGTTTTGGACGGCATACAGCACCAAGGTCGATGAGAAGGAGTTTGAGGCGTTCTTTGGCGTGCCGTTAAAGCGGATGTATGGCATGGAGCTTTGGATAGCTAAGCTTTTCGGCTTTGTTACGGAAAAGAACGGCTTGTACCAAATGACAAAAAAAGGTGCGTTTTATTATCATTATTATGAAAACTTTTATACCCTATCTTATATTGATAAGATGTGGGGAATATTAAGAAAAGAAGCGTTTCCGGAGAAAATCGAGTTATAGAGAATACGAGGAGGAAAAGGAGGATTATATTGTGAGAAAATTGCAAAGAATGGTATCGCTCGGGCTTTGCGTGCTGTTACTATGCAGTCTTGGCACAACGCACGCAAAAGCGAATTCGGCACAGACACGCTGGTCGGGCGTGGATTCAACAGGAGCAATGGTGGCGGATGAGAATTGTCCGGTGATTGTGGAAAAGGAGGTGTTGACCTTTGACATTCCGGAATTCCCGAAGGGATATTACAGTGAAAAGGAAGAGTATTTGTCTTATAGTGCCAAGGTGACGGCAGAATATACCTTTTACAATCCGGCGGATTATACGGTCACTGCAACATTATTATTTCCGTTTGGCAACGAGCCGGATTATGCGTTCTATGATTACGATGCAGAAGATGGGGATGCGGCGTTTAGCACAGATGCAGAAAAATACGACATTCTGGTGAATGGTCAGCCGGTAGAAAAGAGAATCCGCCATTCGCTCAGTTACCGTTACGACCAATTTGAACTGGAGGAAGACCTTGCATTGTTACATGACGGTTTTGTGGAGGATGAATTTTATTCTCCGGATATGTTGTCGGTAACGGCGTATGTTTACAAGGTCAGTGGCGTAGATAAGGAGACCTATCGGGCTGCGAGTGTTGCATTTGATGTCAAAAAGAATGACACGACAAGAAAGTATTATTTTGTAAATCAGAGCGGTTTTCATACCCAGAAGGACGGAGACGGACGACTCAGCGCCTGGGTGGACGGATCATATGATGAAATGAAAATGGTGCTTTATGTCATTGGAGAGCCGCTTCGCGAACAACCGGAGTGGAAACTTTATAAAGACGGTGGCGTAGAGGATGGTGAAGAGATTGCCGGTACTGTGACCTATGTCAGTCAGGAAACGATGACGCTTCGGGAATTTGCTTTAGCAGGCTGGAGTGAAGGAACCGGAGTTTCTGAAACGGACTGGTACAATGCAGTCATTATGGAAATGAAAGAGGACGAAACACACAACAACTATGGTATGCTTTCCCTAGAACGTTACAGTCAGAGCTTTAGCGGTTGTCTGATGCGCTGGTATGAGTATGAAATTACGCTGGCACCGGGCGAGCGGATTGTCAATACGGTAACCGCACCGATCTACCCCGGGATTGTTCTGGATTTTGAACCGCCGGTATATAACTATACGTATCTGCTTTCTCCTGCAAAAACCTGGGCGGCATTTTTAGAGTTACAGATTGTAATCAATACTCCGTATTATGTGGTAAGTGGTAATATTGATGGGCTGGAGCAGACCCAAAACGGCTATATGGTATTCTTAGACGGACTTCCTAAAGAGGAGTGTGAGTTTACGCTGTCTACGGAATTGAATCCAAAATCCAAAGTGGGAAGCTATGGATCGGAAACTTCAAAAACAGTGATGCGTATCGGAATTGTAGTCTGCTGTCTGGCACTGTGTGCTATCGGTGCGGCATCCAATCTGAAGCGGAAGAGAATAGATCAAGAAAAGCAACAATAAAGTTGTATATACAAAACGAGAAAAAACTAGACTTTTTGGTGGAATAGTAGTACAATAACCTTGCTAAGAACATGTAGTGCGACACAAACACTAATTTTGTTCATTTAAAAGTAAAAGGAGATAGGTATTATGAGAAAGAGAATTGTCTTCAAAATTATGTTGATTTTTGTAATCATCCTGTTGTTAAATACGGTAGGTACTACAATGAGTATGTTAAATACCAGAAAGGTAGAAAGCAATGTAATCGCGTTAGAGGATACATATCTGGAGATTCGCAATACGCAGATTGAAATTGTAAGTGGTGTTGAAACCATCAAGATGTATTGTAATATGATTGCCACGACGAAGTCAGAGACCTATGCAGAAAGAATGGCAAACAGCATGCCGGGGGACACCGCACTGTTAATAGAAGCGGTTGAAAAGATGGAGAGCCTGTGTGAAAGTATCGGCAATCCGGATGTTTCTGCCGCATATGATGCATACCATGAGGCGATTCACGAATTGCTAGATATCAGCGAAAGCGTACTTGCATGCTATCAGGCAGGCGATGCAGCCGGTGCAGAAGCAGCACAGAGCGGTATGTACATGGCTACACTTGTAATGGATGAAGCCTATGCGACATTGAAGGCGGTTCTTCTTGACGGACAGAATGAAAGTACAGTAGCAATTGACAATGCAATTGAGTACTTAAAGAATCTTCTTGTATTAAATGCGAGTATTTTATTTGTCGGAGTGCTTTTTGGTGGTGCATATATTTATATTGCGATTGCAAGACCGATTAATAAGGGCAATGCAATTCTTAAGGGTGTTGTGGAAAAGATTGATAATAATGAAGGTGATTTGACGGTACGTATTCCGGTAAAGCAGGAGGATGAAATCGGGCAGCTTTTATCCGGCATAAATCGTTTCCTTGATACATTGCAAAAGGTAATGCTTTCGATTCGTGCAGGTGCAACCCGTATGAATGATTCTGCAGAAGGAATTAATGGAAAAGTTCTTCAGTGCAGGGATGAGACGGACAGTGTATCTGCTACGATGCAGGAGCTTTCCGCCAGCATGGAGGAAATCAGTGCAACGATGCAGTCTATTGATGAAGGCTCTGAACAGGTTTTGGCATCTGCAAAGGGGATTGGAAGTGAAGTGGCTGCTACCGTGAAACTGGTAGAGGGACTTGGAGACCGTGCCGATGAAATCAGTCGCGGCAGTATTGCAAAGCAGGAAGAAACAAAGAGTATGGTGGCTGATATCCAGAAGAGAATGACGGTTGCGATTGAAGAGAGCAAGTCTGTAGCGCGAATTAATGAATTGACATCAGATATTTTAAGTATATCGAACCAGACCAACCTGCTGGCTTTGAATGCATCGATTGAGGCGGCCAGAGCAGGAGAAGCAGGCAGAGGTTTTGCGGTTGTAGCTGAGGAAATCCGTCAGCTGGCAGACAGTAGCAGAGATACAGCAAACAGCATTCAGGAAATCAGTGGTATGGTAACGAATTCCGTACAGGATCTGGTACAGAATGCAGGAGAAATCTTAGAGTATATTTCGGAAAGCGTATTAAAGGATTATGATGCATTTGTAGGCTCTGCAGAGCATTATAAGGAGGATGCTTCCAGATTAAGAGATGTATTTGCGGTATTTAAAGAAAAGTCTGTTGAGATGGAAGAAATCGCACAGAGAATCACACTTGGTATTTCAGAAATCAATACGGCAGTAACCGAAAGTACAGAATCCGTTGTTATGGCGACGGAGAGTGCTTCCAATATGCTTGGCAGTATGGAAAACATTGCAGACGAAGCGGGTGAAAATAAGAATATTGCCAATGTTTTGAATGATGAAGTAAGCAGATTTAAAAAGTTAGAGAGCGAAGAATAAAGGTAAGAGCGTCCTGGTGCAGTGGTGCCGGGACGTTTTTGCAGGAGCAGGATTGCATTTTTTTTAACAATGTGATATACTCTAACGCGTGTCTGGTCGATTGGAAAAGGGAACTTGACTGAAAGACCATAAGCTTTAGGAGTCGTACTGACGGGAACCATGCATATGGGACTTAAAAGGCGATGGATACATACAGATGCGAGGATTTTTTCAACGCAGGTGTGCCATCGGCATGCCTGCGTTTATACATTGAAAAAGGAGAAAAGGATGGAAACAAGAATTGCATTATTAGGTATCATCTTAGAGGACATGAGTCAGGTGGAGAAGCTGAATGCGCTTTTGCATGAATGCAGCCAATATATTATCGGACGGATGGGTATCCCATACCGTGATAAGGGCGTGAATATCATCAGTGTAGTTTTGGATGCACCGCAGGATGTAATCAGCACGCTTTCCGGTAAAATCGGTATGCTTCCGGGAGTATCGGCAAAAACACTTTACTCAAAAAAGTAAAAAAGGTTTAGAAAAGATGAGGAGAAAAGAAATGAAGAAAAGAATTTTAGCATTACTCATGGCTGCGGTTATGGTATTTGGCATGACTGCATGCGGTAACAAGGAAGAGAAATTTACACCGGCAGATTTTGAAATTGCTGTGATGACAGGACCGACAGCTATCGGTCTAACCAAAGTAATGACAGATGCAGAAAATAAGACAGCAGCAAATAATTATAATTTCCACGTATATGGTACGGCAGATGAAATTTCTACCGGTCTGATTAAGGGCGAACTTGACGTGGCATGTGTGCCATGTAATCTGGCTTCTGTTCTTTACAATAAGACAGACGGTGAAATCGTAATGGCAGCCATCAATACACTTGGCGTGCTTTACATCGTAGAAACCGGAACAGAAATCCAGACCGTAGAGGATTTGCGTGGAAAGACCATTTATTCCACCGGTCAGGGAACGACTCCGGAGTTTACACTTCGTTATCTGTTATCTGCAGCCGGCATTGACCCGGATAAGGATGTAACGATTGAGTATAAGAGTGAAGCAGCAGAGGTTGCAGCAGCTCTTGCAGAAGCTACCAATGCCGTAGCAATGCTGCCACAGCCATATGTGACAGCAGCAATGACACAGAATGCAAATTTAAGAATTGCTCTTAGCGTAACTGAAGAGTGGGAGAAGTTAGAAGAGGACAGCACGGTGGTAACCGGTGTTTTAGTTGCAAGAAAGTCATTTATTGAAGAGAATGAAGCTGCATTTGAAAAATTTCTGGAAGAGTATAAGGTATCGGCAGCTTATGCAAATGAAAATGTAGAGGAAACAGCAGCACAGCTTGAACATTTTGATATTTTCAAGGCAGCTGTTGCAAAGAAGGCAATTCCTTACTGTAACGTTACTTTCATTTCCGGGAATGAGATGAAGACAAAGGCGTCTGCTTACCTGACAGTATTATTTGACCAGAAGGCAAGTGCTGTGGGCGGTGCAATGCCGGGAGATGACTTCTATTACGGAGCAGACAAGTAAGAAATAAAAAGGTTGTCTTAGGGACAGCTGTATGGAGAATTTCATGAGCAGAAAGAAAAAAATCGGCTATACAGTACTTACTGTGGTATTATGGATTGCCGTGTGGCAGATAGCTGCAGCATGGATTGACAATCAGATTTTTCTGCCGTCCCCGATAGAAACGGTAGAGAGTCTCGGAATGCTTTTTACATCCACAGAATTTTATTATAGTGTAGGAATTTCCCTTGGCAATATTGCCAAGGGCTTTCTGCTTGGTGTTTTTACGGGGATTTGCCTGGCGGTGTTTGCATCGGTATCGGATTTTTTTGAAACGTTTGTTTCTTTGCCGATGCGTGTAATAAAAGCAACGCCGGTCGCATCGTTTACGATTCTTGCGTTATTCTGGATTAGCTCGACGGAATTGTCGGTGTTAATTTCGTTTTTCATGGTGTTACCGGTAATTTATACAAATGTATTGACCGGAATCAGGGAGACGGATGTGGAGATGCTGGAGATGACAAAAGTATTCCGAATCCGTCGGTTTGATAAGGTGCGTTTTTTGTATACACCATCGGTATTGCCATATCTGTTTTCGGCAGTTTCCGTTGCCATAGGTCTTGCGTGGAAGTCCGGCATTGCGGCAGAGGTCATTGGTATTGCTAAAAATTCCATTGGAAATCATTTGTATCAGGCAAAGATTTATATGGAAATGCCGGAGCTGTTTGCATGGACCTTTGTGACAATTGTTATCAGTGTTTTGTCTGAAAAGCTGGTGTTGCTTTTGATTCGGTTGCTTGAAAGGGCAGTCCTTGGAAAAGCGGAGGAAACGATAGGAAACGTGCGGATTGAAGAAACACAGGACACAAAAGAACAGAAAACAAAAGAGGAGGGTCTTCTGCCTCAGGACAGAAGGATTCTGGTTTCTGAAGTGTCAAAAGCATATGGAGAGAAAAAGGTATTAGATAAATTCTCGGTGACATTGTCACCGGAGTATCCGGTTGCCCTGATGGGAAGCTCGGGAATCGGAAAGACAACCTTACTTCGCCTGGTGCTTGGATTGGAGCAGGCAGACGAAGGGAGGATTCTACGGGAGAAAAATGCAGAAGAATTTGCGGTAGTGTTCCAGGAAAACAGACTTTTTGAAAATGTGAGTGTGGAGCGGAATCTACAGATGATTTGTAAAGACAGAGAGCAGAGAGAAGAAATTCCGGAGATGTTAAACAGGTTGGGGTTGTATGACTGCAGGACGCAGAGGGTTTCGCGTTTGAGCGGTGGTATGAAGCGGAGAGTTGCAATCGGAAGGGCTCTTCTGGCAGATGCACCGGTGGTTCTTTTAGATGAACCGTTCCAGGGACTTGATGTGAACACCAGACAGGCAGTGATGCAGCTGGTAAAGGAAAAGATGACAGGGAAAAGTGTGCTTCTGATTACACATGATGAAAAGGAAAGTGTTTTTTTGAATTGTGAAATCATGCGGATTTGATTGCTTAATTGAGATAATTGCGATATACTGTAGAAAAAGAGCGGAATCAGGGCGGATTGTTCTTGATTCCGCAGTTTTTAATAAAGGAGACGGTAGAGATGAGAAAATGTGCAGAATATATGATGATAGCAGTGCTTCTGTTGTTTGCGGCATGTGGAACCGGTGGGGAAACTGTGGGACCGACCGATAGTCCTGCCACAGAGAGCCCGAGCGAGGCTCCGACAGAAACACCGGCGCTGACCAAAGCTTTGGAGGAAACTTCTGCGCCAACACCGACCAATACAGCTACACCGGAACCAACGGCTACGCCAACGGAAATACCGGCAGAGCCGACCGCTGTTCCGACGGAAGCAGCAGACGGTACAGAGACGAAGGTGGTACTTGGGGATTATATCGGAATGATTCTTTATAATGTGACGCAGGCAGAGGTGGATGCAGAAATTGAATCGATTCTTGCTGATTTTGCGGAATACGTGGTGGCAGAGCGTCCGGCAGAGCTTGGGGATATTGCCAATATCAATTACGTGGGGAAATTAGACGGTGTGCCTTTTTTAGGAGGTACGGATGATTCGGCAGAAGGGACAGACCTCGAACTGGGTTCCGGAAGCTTTATTGATGGGTTTGAAGAAGGTCTGGTAGGTGCTGTGGCAGGAGAGGTAAGGGATCTTGAACTGACCTTTCCGGAAAATTACCATAGTGCAGATATGGCAGGAAAAACAGCGGTATTTACCGTGACGGTAAATGAAGTGTATGAAATTGTGTATCCGGAGCTGACGGATGAGTTTGTCTCCACCAACCTATCCGGTGGTATGACGGCAGAAGAATTCCGCCAGATTGTATTTGAGGAATTACGTTGGGAAACCTTGGCAAATCAGGCACTTGAGCAGTTGATGACAGGCGCTGTACTGGAGACATATCCGGAGGAAGAAGTGATTGCCGAGGCAACAGAAATTATTAATATGTATGTAGCATATGCACAGTATTATGCGAGCATCCTGGGGGCAGATGTAGAGACCATGTTACAGTATTTTGGCTTTGCAGATCTGACTGCGCTTGAGGAGTATGCATATACCTATGTCGAATATATGATGAAGAGTTCACTGGTGATTGCTGCGGTGGCAACGGAGGAAGGGATTGTTCTGACAGAAGAAATTTATGCAGAACGTGCCTTGGAATATGCTTATTCCTATGGTTATGGGGATATTGCCACATTTGAGACCGATTATAACGCAGAGGAAATCAGAGAAGCCGTGTTATTTGACCTGGTGCTCGAATATATTGTTGCAAAGGCTACTATTGTGGAAGAAAATTAAAAAAAGTACTTACAATTCTGAAAGTTTCGTGTTAAAATGGATATTGTATAGAAAGCAGAGGGCTTCTTATACGAGATGGAGGAATGCGAAATGTATCAGATTGGAGAACTTGTGCAATACGGAAACAGCGGTGTATGCAGGATTGAAGAAATTGTACAGGGCGTGCCGGGTTTACAGAAGGATACTCGGTGCTATCTGTTAATTCCGGTGAGCGGCAGGGATGGAAGGATTTATTCCCCTGTGGACAGCGGAAAGGTAAAAATGCGCCGAATTCTGTCAAGTGAAGAAGTAAAGGATTTGATGGGGAAAGCCCCGCAGATTGAGGAACTGACGATTGTAAACGAAAAGCAGTGTGAGAGTATTTACAAAGAAGAGTTGTATTCGGTAGACTGCTATCGTTGGCTGGGACTGTTAAAGACTTTGTATGCAAGGCGTGCAGCGCGTCTGGAGGCAGGGAAAAAGGTGACGGCAACAGATGAACGTTATCTAAAAAACGTAGAGGAACGTTTGAAGGAAGAGCTGTCCATTGTCATCGGAACAGAAGAAACCCGGAATGAACTGGAAAAGCTTTTAGAAATTGCAGAGTAAAAAATGACATCCGGTGGGTGAAAGCCTACCGGATGTTTTCTCATTGGGGTGATGTGTTTTAAAAAGCTACAGTGACATAGAAACCACGATTATTTTCTTTGATATCGGTAACGGTTCCTTTTCTTTCAAATAAACGCTCGCCCAGCGGATAATTGCCGGACATGGCAACGGCAGGCTCAATGACGTAGTAAAAAACAGAGTTTGGAAGAGTTCCTTCGCGGATAGTTACTACCTGTCCTACTGTTACAAGCCCCGGTCGCTCCATCTTAAATTCCATGGTTCTTGCCAAAATAATCACTTTCCTTTCTTTGTGTACTGCTTTCATAATAGTATAGCAGTTTTGCTTTTATCTGCAAGGAGATTTTTACTACTTGTTACGATTTTGATTTGTGATATACTAAGTAATATCATAGAGTGGGTCTTCCGGGTCAGGAAGAAAGAGGTTCTAAAGGAAGAAGACAGAATGGAGAAAAATAAACTTTCAAAAGAGAATATAGAAAGGGCACTGGGCAGCTTTGAAAAGGTGACGGAGCTGATTGTGTTTGACGAGCTTGATTCGACGAACCGCTATCTGAAGGAGCTTGCTGAAGATGGGGCACCGGAAGGAACGGTAGTTATTGCAGACGCCCAGAGGAAAGGAAGAGGAAGATTGGGGCGGAGCTTCTTTTCTCCGGAGGGGACCGGAATTTATATGAGTGTGTTGCTTCGACCGGAGATAGAACTGGAGCAGTCGGTCCGCATTACCTCGATGGCGGCGGTGGCGGTGGCTGAGGCGGTAGAAGCAGTCAGCGGTCTTTCTGCACAGATTAAATGGGTCAATGATATCTTTATAAATAAGAAGAAGACCTGCGGTATTCTTGTGGAAGCCGGAATTGATGCGCAGGCGCAGAAACTAAAGTATGCAGTGCTTGGCATTGGAATTAATGTGGGCCGTATGGAGTTTCCGAAAGAGTTGGAAAGTATTGCAACTTCTATTTCGAATGAATGCGGGATGCCTGTCAGCAGGGAGATATTGGTGGCGGAGACAGTAAAACACCTTTTTCAGTGGTATCCTTCGATACAGGATGGCAGTTTTCTTGCAGAAAGCAAGAGGCGTTCTGTTCTTCTTGGAAAAGAAATCCGAGTACATAACCATGACGGAAGCTTTTATGAAGCGGAAGCTGTTGATCTGGATGATATGGGGCATCTGGTGATTGAAAGGGATGGGAAAAGGGAATTTTTGAATTCGGGAGAAGTCAGTGTAAGACTATAGCGGGAAGCCTTCCGTGAAATCAGAAGGAATTCCGGCAATATACTTGACAACACGTTAATATTTTGCTACACTAAAGCACAAAATTAAAATTAGAAAAGGGAGTCGGAGGATTGAGTATGAGAAGTGATGCAGTAAAAACAGGAGCACAGCAGGCGCCACATCGTTCCTTATTCCACGCACTTGGAATAACAAAAGAGGAACAGAAGAAACCTTTAGTGGGTATTGTCAGTTCTTATAATGAAATTGTACCGGGACATATGAACCTGGATAAAGTTGTAGAAGCCGTCAAGCTTGGCGTTGCCATGGCAGGCGGAACACCGATTGTATTTCCGGCGATTGCCGTCTGTGATGGTATTGCAATGGGACACGTCGGCATGAAATATTCCCTTGTAACCAGAGATTTAATTGCAGATTCTACGGAATGTATGGCAATGGCACACCAGTTTGATGCACTTGTTATGGTTCCGAATTGTGATAAGAACGTACCGGGACTTTTGATGGCGGCGGCCAGAGTCAATGTGCCGACCATTTTTGTCAGCGGCGGTCCGATGCTTGCAGGTAAGGTAAATGGAAGCAAAACAAGCCTTTCTTCCATGTTTGAGGCAGTAGGTGCACATAGTGCAGGCACGATGACGGACGAAGAGCTTGAGGATTTCGAATGCAAAGCATGTCCGACCTGTGGTTCCTGCTCCGGTATGTATACCGCAAATTCCATGAACTGTCTGACGGAGGCACTTGGTATGGGCTTACAGGGTAACGGTACGATTCCTGCGGTGTATTCTGACCGTATCATTCTTGCAAAGCATGCCGGTATGAAGGTGATGGAATTACTGGAAAAGAATATCCGTCCAAGAGATATTATGACAGAAGCGGCATTTCGGAATGCACTGACGGTTGATATGGCACTGGGCTGTTCTACAAACAGTATGCTTCATCTTCCGGCAATTGCACATGAGGTTGGCATTGATTTAAATCTCGACATTGCGAATGAAATCAGTGCAAAGACACCAAACCTCTGTCATCTGGCTCCGGCAGGACACAGTTACATAGAAGAGCTGAATGAAGCAGGTGGCGTATATGCGGTGATGAACGAGCTTAGCAAGAAGAATTTGCTCAACCTTGATCTGATAACAGTCACAGGTAAGACAGTCGGTGAAAATATTAAGAATGTGGTGAATACCAATCCGGACATTATCCGTCCGATTGATAATCCATACAGTCAGACCGGCGGTATTGCGGTGCTGAAGGGAAATCTGGCGCCGGACAGTGGTGTGGTAAAACGCTCCGCAGTGGTGCCGGAAATGATGCAGCATGAAGGACCGGCCAGAGTCTTTGACTGCGAAGAAGATGCCATTGAGGCAATCAAGGGCGGAAAAATTGTTGCGGGCGATGTGGTCGTGATCCGTTATGAGGGACCGAAAGGCGGTCCGGGCATGAGAGAAATGCTGAATCCAACCTCTGCGATTGCAGGAATGGGACTTGGGTCTTCGGTAGCCCTCATTACCGATGGAAGATTCTCCGGTGCATCCCGTGGGGCATCGATTGGTCATGTTTCACCGGAAGCAGCTGTCGGTGGTCCGATTGCCCTTGTCAAGGAAGGCGATATCATTAGGATTGATATTGATGCCAATACACTGGATGTGTTAATCAGTGATGAGGAAATGGAAGTCAGAAGAAAAGAATGGAAGCCGAGAGAGCCAAAGATTACGACAGGCTATCTGGCAAGATATGCGTCTATGGTTACCTCCGGCAACCGTGGTGCGATTCTTGAAATTAAATAGGAAAAGGATGAGGATATATGATTTTAAATGGTTCTGAAATTTTGGTAGAATGTTTAAAGGAGCAGGGTGTGGATACAATTTTCGGGTATCCGGGCGGAGCTGTATTAAATATCTACGATGCATTATATAAACATCAGACGGAAATCAGACATATTTTGACTTCCCATGAGCAGGGTGCAGCACATGCTGCCGACGGTTATGCCAGAGCGACGGGTAAGGTAGGTGTGTGTCTGGCAACCAGCGGACCGGGGGCAACAAACTTAGTTACCGGTATTGCAACGGCTTACATGGATTCCGTTCCGATGGTGGCCATTACAGGTAATGTGGGTCAGTCCTTACTTGGAAAGGACTCGTTCCAGGAGGTAGACATTGCCGGTGTTACCATGCCGATTACAAAGCATAATTTTATTGTAAAGGATGTTACAAAGCTCGCAGATACCATCCGCCGTGCGTTCCTGATTGCAAAGACAGGAAGACCGGGACCGGTACTTATTGATATTACAAAGGATGTTACAGCGGCAGAAACAGAATATGAGCCGGTAGAGCCAAAACAGGCAGAACGTGTGACAAAGTGGATTACCGAAGAGGATTTAAAGGTGGCGGCAGATTTAATCAATGCTTCTAAGCGTCCGATGATTTTTGTCGGTGGCGGTGCGGTGATTTCTGAGGCTTCCGGAGAAATTTTAGAGCTGGTAGAAAAGCTGGATTCCCCTATTTGTGATTCGTTGATGGGAAAAGGTGCGATGGATGGCACCAATCCTCACTATACCGGTATGCTTGGTATGCACGGAACAAAGGCATCGAACTTTGCCGTAACCGAATGCGATCTATTGGTGGCTATCGGAGTGCGTTTTAGTGACCGTGTTACCGGAAATATCCAGAAGTTTGCGCCAAAGGCAAAGATTGTGCATATTGATGTAGACCCGGCTGAAATCAATAAGAATGTGTTTTCTTATAATGCTGTAGTCGGTGATGTAAAAGAAGTATTAACCCGTCTGCTTCCGATGATTGATGCAGTGAAGCATGAAGAGTGGATGCAGCACATTATAGAAATGAAAGAAAAGTTCCCGTTAAAGTACGACCAGTCGAAGCTGACAGGGCCATACATTATGGAAACGCTTTATAAAGTAACCAATGGTGAAGCGGTTGTTACGACCGAGGTTGGTCAGCATCAGATGTGGGCTGCCCAGTATTATAAGTACAAGGACCCAAGAACCTTTATCAGCTCCGGCGGTCTTGGAACCATGGGCTATGGCCTTGGTGCATGTATCGGTGCGAAGGTAGCACGTCCGGACAAGACGGTAGTGAATATTGCGGGTGACGGTTGCTTCCGTATGAATATGAATGAGATTGCAACGGCTACCAGATACAATATTCCGATTGTTCAGATGGTGTTCAATAACCACGTACTTGGTATGGTGCGTCAGTGGCAGAACCTGTTTTACGGACAGAGATATTCCTACACAACCTTAAATGACTGTGTGGATTTTGTAAAGCTTGCAGAAGCTATGGGCGCAAAGGCATATCGCGTCACAAAGAAGGAAGAGGTAGAGCCGGTACTGAAAGAAGCTATCGCGCTCAACATTCCGGTAGTGATTGATTTCCAGATTGAAAGTGATGACAAGGTGTGGCCGATGGTTGCACCGGG
The DNA here is from genome assembly GCA_964541485.1 of uncultured Lachnospiraceae bacterium. Classification (GTDB taxonomy): domain Bacteria; phylum Bacillota; class Clostridia; order Lachnospirales; family Lachnospiraceae; genus SIG299. The sequence goes on along the minus strand of CAZIQL010000036.1, from coordinate 426 downwards.
AGCTCCGATTCAGGAAGTATTTGCAGAAGAAGATTTACAGAAATAGTGTATAAGAATCCCCTACAAAAGAATTGCTAATCACCGAATGTCGTTGCTTAGCAGTTCTTTTGTAGGGGATTCTTGCGTAAATATATAAAAGGAAGCGTAAATCTTCTTCCGCAGCATTGAAAGAACCGGGACCAAATTACCAAATTTGAAAAAAGCTTGTTAAGTGCTTGACAAAAGAAGAAAGAAGGACTACAATGGGGACAATTCTATAGTTTAGCGAGGTAAAGTGATAGCAAATTATAGAATTGTAGCGATGTAGTAATAAAGAAAGTCCGTAAAAGAGCGGGAGGAAGAAAGGGAGGATAACGATGGGAAGAGTGTATAATTTTTCTGCAGGACCTGCAGTACTTCCGGAGGAAGTGTTAAAAGAAGCAGCAG
>CAZIQL010000035.1:0-24082 GCA_964541485.1 uncultured Lachnospiraceae bacterium | reverse complement strand
GAAGAGGGGCGGTATTGCAGGATTTATTGATGCAGAGCATGCGCTGGATCCGGTCTATGCAAAAAACATCGGAGTAGACATTGACAATTTATATATTTCCCAGCCGGATAACGGAGAACAGGCTCTGGAGATTACAGAAACCATGGTGCGTTCCGGAGCGATTGACATCGTGATTGTAGACTCGGTTGCAGCTCTGGTTCCAAAGGCAGAGATTGAAGGAGATATGGGCGATTCCCATGTGGGTCTCCAGGCGAGACTCATGTCACAGGCACTCAGAAAGTTAACGGCAGCCATCAGTCGCTCTAACTGTGTAGTTATTTTTATTAATCAGCTCCGTGAAAAGGTTGGAGTGATGTTTGGTAATCCGGAAACTACGACCGGTGGTCGTGCTTTAAAGTTCTATTCTTCGGTACGTCTGGATGTCAGAAGAATCGAATCCTTAAAGAACGCAGGCGAAGTGGTAGGTAACCGTACACGTATTAAGGTTGTAAAGAATAAAGTAGCTCCGCCATTTAAAGAAGCAGAGTTCGATATTATGTTTGGTAAAGGAATTTCACGTGAAGGAGACATTCTTGATCTGGCGGCTAATGAAAATATCATTGTAAAGAGTGGAGCCTGGTTTGCGTATAACGATGGAAAAATCGGTCAGGGAAGAGAAAACGCAAAGCTTTATCTGAAGGAGAATCCGGAGGTTATGGCAGAAGTGGAAAATAAGGTCCGTGAAAAATTCGGTCTTCCGGTGAATGCTGCAGGAGTTACAGAACAGGCAGAAAAATAAGCTGTAATAAATAATAGGCGTATCTTGCTGCCACAGAAAAACTTTTCTGTGGCAGTTTTTCTGCTATATGGAGAAAAAATGCAAGGAGAAACGTATGTTGGATGAACGGGATGAAATTTTAAAACATGGGAAAAAGAGAGCGTTGCATTTACTTGAAAAAAAGGATTATTCCAGAAAGGAATTAAAGGATAAACTGAACAAAGGTGAGTATCCGGAGGATATTCAGGAAGAGATATTTGCTTATCTGGATTTGTTTCACTATCTGGATGATTACCGGGTAGCAAGTGTTTTTATCAGAAACCGGAAAGAGAGTAAAAGCAAACGCGAGCTGGAATATTTATTAAAACAAAAAGGGATTGCTGACGAAGATATCGACAGGGCAATGGAGGATAATTATAAAACGGAAAACGGAGAAGAACAGGAGGCTTCTGCCATCCGGAGACAATTGCAGAAGTATCATGTTACAGAGGAAACGCTGGAGGAACTTTCCTATGAAGAAAAGCAAAAGATTGCTGCAAAATTATATAGAAAAGGATTTTCGGGGGATCGAATCAGGGCCATACTGCGGTTGTAATAGAGAAGGCTTACAATATCTTGACACAGTAATTGTCTGAGAGTAAAATTTTACTGTAATGATTTTGTACTGATGATGTAGAGAATACAGGAGATGAAGATAATGAACGAAAACAAAAGAAGTGGAAATTTAGTATTGATTCTTATGGCGAGTATGTTGGTTCTTACACTGGTTTTTATGGCCGCTTTCTTTTTTAGCAGAGAGAATGAGACTGTGGAAACTACGACGCCATCTCCGACGGAACAGGCGGGAAACAGTTCAACTCCTGTGCCGACGGATGCATTGCAAGAAACGTTGCTTCCGACTTCGACACCGGATTCAGACGGCACAGCACCAGTGGTTGTTGTGAAGAGAGTGGTCATTTTCTATGGAACAACGGTTTCTCCGGAAGACTTCATTGAAAGCATTGAGGATGAATCAGAATATACAGTCGAGTATGCATCTGACCAGGATAAAAAAGCTGCTGGACCGGATTTTAACAAATACGGTTTGCAGGAGGTTATGCTTGTGGTGACGGATGCGGCAGGCAATGTAACGACAGTTTCCGCTGTTTTAAATATATTAAACCTCGTAACACGGATGGAATTACAAATTGGTACAGAGTTTCCTGATCCTGAAATGTTTTTGGTTGAAGAAGGAAGCGATGTATCTTATGTGACAGATACTGGTCTGATAGATGTAAATCAGGCAGGAGAGTATGGAATTGACCTTTTGGTAGATGGAGATGTTGCCATGGCAATTGTCAGCATCGGCGATACAAAAGCACCGGTGGTCGTGACGAGGGATGCAGAGACCTTACTGAACAATAAGTTGACAGTGCAGGATTTCATTGTAGAAATTATAGATGATACTGCGGTAAGTGTCATTTTTTATTCTGAACCAAAGTGGGATGTAGAGGGCGAACAGGTAGTAAAACTGATAGTGTCGGATGCGGCAGCCAATATAACCACAGCAGAAGCCAAGCTTACAGTGAAGAAGGATACAAGCGCTTCCGGAGAAAACGGTACAGAACCATAACTTTGTTAAATCTTTACCAAAAGTTTGCGATTATGTATTGCTTTTTTCGTGGCGATTCGATATAATTATAATCGGCAGAAATTGGTTTTCCGCCCTATGAGAGATCATAGGGCGTAAGCTGTTTTTACATAATAAAAAATGGAGGCTAAAAAATGGGTAGTTCAACACAGATGTCAGCAAAAGACAGAATTACTGCTTTGCTTGACGAAAACAGTTTTGTTGAAATCGGTGCGCTTGTGACAAAGAGAAACACAGATTTTGATTTGAAGCAGGCCGATGCTCCATCTGACGGTGTTATCACCGGATATGGACTGATTGATGGTAGTCTGGTTTATGTTTACAGCCAGGATGCAACCGTGCTGCACGGCACCATTGGTGAAATGCATGCAAAGAAGATTGTAAGACTTTACGACATGGCATTAAAGACAGGAGCTCCGGTGATTGGACTTGTGGATTGCGCGGGTCTGAGACTTCAGGAGGCAACGGATGCACTTGCAGGTTTTGGTGAAGTGTACTTCAAGCAGACACTGGCATCCGGTGTAATTCCTCAGTTTACCGCAGTATTTGGTACTTGTGGCGGTGGTTCTGCAGTTTCTGCAGCATTATCTGACTTCACCTTTATGCCAAAGAGTAATGCAAAGTTATTTGTAAATTCTCCAAATGCACTGGAAGGTAATTATACGGCAAAGTGTGATACAGCATCTGCTGAGTATCAGGCAGCTGCCGGTGTGGTTGATGTTGTGAAAGAAGATGAAGCAGAGGTACTTGCAAGCATTCGCACATTAGTATCTGTTTTACCTGCAAATAATGAAGCTGAAGCAGTGGTTGATTGCATGGATGATTTAAACCGTGCGGTTGCCTTTGATGCACTCCAGGCAGATCCTGCACAGGCACTTGCAAATCTTTCCGATGATAACTTCTATTTTGAAGTAAAGGCAGATTATGCAAAGGAAATGGTAACAGCATTCATTAAGTTTGATGGTATGACGGTTGGTGCAGTTGCAAACAGAACAGCAGTCCTTGATGAAAACGGTAAGGTGGCAGAAAAGTTTGATGCAGCACTCACCACAGCAGGCTGTGAGAAAGCTGCACAGTTTGTAAGGTTCTGTGACGCATTTGGTCTTCCGGTTGTATCATTTACAAATGTAAATGGCTACAAGGCAACGGTAGAAGAAGAAAAGAGCATTGCTGTAGCAGCAGCAAAGTTAACAGCAGCGTTTGCTGGTGCAACCGTGGCTAAGATTAACGTAGTGTCCGGTATGGCATACGGCAGTACATATATTGTAATGAATTCCAAGCATATCGGCGCAGATATGGTATTTGCGGTAGAAGGCGCAAAGATTGGTATGATGGATGCAGGACTTGCAGCACAGATTCTTGCTTCTGACAAGAACGCAGAAGAAAGAGATAACATAAAGAAGGCATATGAAGAACTTCAGAACAGTGCAGAATCTGCAGCAAAGCGTGGCTATGTAGATGCAATTGTTTCGGCAGACAGCTTAAGACAGCATCTTTCCTATGCACTTGGAATGTTATACTCTAAGAGAGAGAATCAGCCGGCTAAGAAGCACAGCACAATCTAATACGGAGGTATCACATGAGAGTTTATAGTTTATTAAGCGGTGGTATTGCCGGATGGTGGGCAAGTATTGAAGATGCAATGGCAGAAGCAGGTATTAACACTATTATTGGTATCACTGTTGTATTTGCAGCACTTGTGTTCATTTGTTTCGTAATTTCTTTGTTCAAATATATTTCTGTATTTGAAAAGAAGCTTGCTGACAGAAAAGCAGGAAAAACACTTCCTGAAAAGGCGGTAGAAGAGACAGTAACTCAGATTGCCATACAGGAAGCAGCTTTGACAGATGATTTGGAACTGATTGCGGTAATTACAGCAGCAATTCATGCATATGAAGCGTCCCAGGGCAATTCAGTACCGGGTGGTTTAGTGGTACGTTCCATCCGTAAAAGAAACAGCAGATGGCAGAATGCGTAAATTTAGGAGGATTGAAAAATGAAGACTTATACAATTACTGTAAATGGTAATGTTTATGATGTAACAGTAGAAGAAGGCACAGGCGTGGTTGCGCCTGTAGCAGCAGCTCCGGTAGCAGCACCGGTAGCAGCTCCGGCGCCAAAGGCGGCGGCTCCAGCACCGGCTCCGGCACCTAAGGCTCCAGCGGGCGCACAGGGTGGCGTAAAGATTAACGCTCCAATGCCTGGTAAGATTCTTGGTGTGAAGGCAAGTGTGGGACAGGCAGTGAAGAGAGGCGATGTTATCGTAATTCTTGAAGCTATGAAGATGGAAAATGAAATCGTAGCACCACAGGATGGTACCGTTGCAAGCATCAATACCACAGTTGGTGAGCAGGTAGAAGCAGGAGCAGTTTTAGCTACTTTAAACTAATTGGGAGGCAACCTAAATGAATGACATTTTAGAGATTTTGCAGAATCTTGCAGCTCAGACCGGTTTTGCCAGCCTTACTTGGGGAAACTATCTGATGATTGCGGTGGCATTGGTATTTTTATATCTTGCGATTGCACATGATTATGAACCACTTCTGTTAGTTCCGATTGCGTTCGGTATGTTATTGGTTAATATGTATCCTCCGATTATGGAAGAAGGTGGATTATTACATTTCTTCTTTCTGCTCGATGAGTGGGCAATTTTACCGTCCCTGATTTTCATGGGCGTAGGTGCAATGACAGACTTCGGTCCGCTGATTGCAAATCCAAAGAGCTTCCTCCTTGGTGCGGCAGCTCAGCTTGGTATTTTTGCGGCATATTTCTTTGCTATTATGATGGGATTTAACGGTCAGGCAGCGGCAGCCATCTCTATTATCGGTGGTGCTGACGGTCCTACCTCCATTTTCCTTGCGGCAAAGCTTGGACAGACAGATTTAATGGGGCCGATTGCGGTCGCGGCATATACGTATATGTCTTTGGTTCCGATTATTCAGCCACCGATTATGAAGCTTTTGACAACAGAAGAGGAAAGAAAAATCAAGATGGAACAGCTTCGTCCTGTATCGAAGCTTGAAAAGATTTTATTCCCTATTATAATTACAATCGTAGTAGTAATGATTTTACCGGACACAGCACCGCTTCTTGGTATGCTGATGCTTGGTAATCTTTTTAGAGAATGTGGCGTGGTGAAGCAGCTTGCTGAGCATGCATCTAATTCCCTTATGTACATTGTAGTTATCTTACTTGGTACTTCCGTAGGTGCGACCACAAGAGCAGATGCATTCTTAAACTGGGATACACTTAAGATTGTTGCACTTGGTCTGATTGCGTTTGCTATCGGTACGGCAGGCGGTGTTATCTTCGGTAAGATTATGTGTAAGATGACCGGAGGAAAAGTAAATCCACTCATTGGTTCAGCAGGTGTTTCTGCGGTTCCTATGGCAGCCAGAGTATCCCAGAAGGTAGGTTCTGAGGCAGACCCGACGAATTTCCTTCTCATGCATGCGATGGGTCCAAACGTAGCCGGTGTTATCGGTACTGCGGTTGTAGCCGGTGTATTCATGGCTATTTTTGGCGTTTAAACTAATTTGGAGGTAAATTATTATGGCAGAACAGGTAAAAAAGCCAATTGGCATTACCGAAACGATACTTCGTGATGCACACCAGTCTTTAATTGCTACCAGAATGTCTACCGAGCAGATGCTTCCTATCATCGAAAAGATGGATCAGGTTGGCTATCATTCCGTAGAGTGCTGGGGCGGCGCAACATTCGATGCATCCTTACGTTTCTTAAAGGAAGATCCATGGGAAAGACTCAGAAAGTTAAAAGCAGGCTTTAAGAACACAAAGTTACAGATGTTATTCCGTGGTCAGAATATTCTTGGTTATAACCACTATTCTGACGATGTAGTTGAGTATTTCGTACAGAAGTCTATTGCAAACGGTATTGACATCATCCGTATTTTTGACTGTTTCAATGACCTTAGAAACTTAGAAACTGCTGTAAAGGCAGCAAAGAAGGAACAGGGTCATGCACAGATTGCATTGTCCTATACATTAGGTGATGCATATACACTGGATTACTGGAAGGATATTGCAAGAAGAGTAGAAGAACTTGGTGCAGATTCCCTTTGTATTAAGGATATGGCTGGTCTTTTACTTCCATACAAGGCAACGGAGCTTGTAGAAGCATTAAAGGAAGGTACCAAGCTTCCAATCCAGTTGCATACCCACTACACGTCCGGTGTGGCTTCCATGACCTACTTAAAGGCTGTGGAAGCAGGTGTTGATGTGATTGATACTGCAATGTCTCCATTCTCCATGGGTACCAGTCAGCCGGCAACCGAAGTTATGGTGGAGACATTTAAGGGTACAGAGTATGATACAGGCTTTGACCAGAATCTTCTTGCTGAGATTGCAGATTATTTCCGTCCAATGCAGGAAGAAGCATTAAAGACAGGCTTATTAAATCCAAAGGTAATGGGTGTTGATATCAAGACCTTATTATATCAGGTACCGGGCGGTATGTTATCCAACCTTGTTTCCCAGTTAAAGGAAGCAAAGGCAGAGGATAAGTACTATGACGTATTAAGAGAAATTCCTGAGGTTCGTAAGGATTTTGGTGAACCGCCTTTGGTTACTCCATCCTCCCAGATCGTTGGTACACAGGCTGTATTAAACGTATTGCAGGGTGAAAGATATAAGATGGTTACCAAGGAATCTAAGAAGGTTCTTGGTGGTGAGTTTGGTGAAACCGTTAAGCCGTTTAATAAGGACGTTCAGAAGAAGGCAATCGGTGATGCAGAGCCGATTACATGCCGTCCGGCAGACCTCATTCCGCCACAGCTTGATAAGTTCCGTGAAGACATCAAGGAATGGATGCAGCAGGAAGAAGATGTTCTTTCTTATGCGTTGTTCCCACAGGTTGCGATGGACTTCTTTAAGCATCGTCAGGCACAGCAGACAAAGGTTGATGTAAATGCTGCTGACACTGCTAACGGTGCATATCCTGTATAAAGTTTTATAAAACAACATGCCCTGATAAAATATTCCACGCGAGGCTTTAGCTGACGCTGAAAGGATTGCCGCTTAGGAATATTTGGTCAGGGCATGTTTTTTATTTATTAAAACTTTATAATAGATATAAAAAAGGGAAAATAGTGGTTTTCAAGTGGGGGATTTTGTGATAGAATAGATTGTGGTATAAAATACTAAGGGTATACAAAAACGAAAAGAATTGGGAGGTACCAAAATGAGTTTTTTTAAGGATATTAAGGATGAGTTAGAACAGGCTGTAAATGATATTGATACGGCCGAAACAGTTGAAACAGAAGAGGAAGATTTGTTTGCGATTGCATCGGAAGATGAAAATGCAGACTTAGATGAAGAGCTTCTGGCAGATATGATGGATGAAGAAGAAACAGAAGATGCAGAAGATGTTTCTGAGCCTGAAAAAGAAAAAACACCGGTTGCAGAAGAAAAGGCACCGGTAAGAGAACGTGGCGTGGAAGATAAGAATGCAGTGACAGTGATCACAAAAGGAACTACAATCAACGGTAGTATTATTTCTGATTGCTCTTTGGATGTTATGGGAACTATCAATGGTGATATCGAATGCCTTGGTAAGCTTACCATTTCCGGTAAGGTAACAGGTAACTCCCTGGCTGCTGAGGTTTATGTAAATACAGATCGTTTAGAAGGTTCGATTAGCAGCGAAGGCTGTGTAAAGGTTGGTCTTGGCACAGTAATTATCGGTGATATTACGTCAAATTCTGCTGTTTTTGCCGGTGCTGTAAAGGGTGAAATTGATGTAAAGGGGCCTGTAGTATTGGATTCTACTGCAATTATTAAGGGTAACATCAAAGCAAAGTCCATTCAGATGAACAATGGTGCAGTAATGGATGGTTTCTGCTCCTTGACTTATGCAGATCTTGAAATTGATGATATTTTTGAATAGGAGCAAAAGAAGAAATCATGGGCAAGTATAACAGAGTATTACTTAAGTTAAGTGGAGAAGCGTTAGCCGGGGAAAAACATACCGGTTTTGATGAAGCTACCTGCATTGAGGTTGGAAAGCAGGTGAAAGTGTTAGTGGAACAGGGAGTTGAAGTTGCCATTGTGATTGGTGGCGGAAATTTCTGGAGAGGCAGAACGAGTGAAACGATTGACAGAGTAAAAGCGGATCAGATTGGAATGCTTGCCACTGTGATGAATTGTATCTATGTATCGGATATTTTCCGGTATCTTGGCTTAAATACGAGTGTATACACTCCGTTTGCCTGTGGAAGCATGACGAAACTTTTCTCTAAGGATGAGGCAGTAAAGGACTTAAAAGCCGGATGTGTTGTGTTCTGTGCCGGAGGTACCGGACATCCGTATTTTTCCACGGATTCCGCAACATCCTTGCGCGCGATTGAATTGGAATGTGATGCCATTCTTATGGCAAAGGCAATTGATGGCGTATATGACAGTGATCCGAAGAAGAATCCGGATGCTAAAAAGTATGATACGCTTGCAATCAGTGAGATTGTTGACAAAAAGCTTGGAGTTATCGATTTGACCAGCGCTGTGCTTTGTATGGAAAATAAGATGCCATTACTTATCTTTTCGCTGAATGTTGAGAATGGTATTGTAGATGCGGCTATGGGTGTCGGCAATGGAACAGTAATTACAGTATAGGAGGACATAAAACTATGAATGAAAGAGTAAAACCATTTGAAGAAAAGATGAACAAGACATTGGATGTTTTAAAGGAGGAATACGCATCCGTCAGAGCCGGACGTGCAAACCCACATTTATTAGATAAGCTTCGTATAGATTATTATGGTGAGCCATCTGCAATTCAGGCAGTTGCCAATGTATCTGTGCCGGAGGCAAGAGTCATCCAGATTCAGCCTTGGGAATCAAAAATGATAAAGGAAATTGAAAAGGCAATTCTTGCTTCGGACATTGGTATTACACCAAGTAATGACGGAAAGATTATCCGTTTGGTATTCCCTGAGCTTACAGAAGAACGTCGTAAGGATTTGGTAAAGGATATCAAGAAGAAAGCCGAAAATGCAAAGGTTGCAGTACGTAACATCCGTAGAGATGCCAACGATGCAATCAAGAAGGCTGCAAAGGGAAATGAAATTTCTGAAGATGAGCAGAAACAGATTGAAGATGAAATTCAGAAGATGACAGATAAATTTGTAGCAGATATTGACAAGTGCACAGACGCGAAGGTATCTGAGATTATGACAGTATAATAATCAGTGGACGTTTCCGCTTTCATGAGTTGGAAGCGTCCATTTCCTTATGAAAGGATTTGAAACTATGGCAAAGCAGTTAAATCCGGCATGGAAGATTCCGGAGCATGTGGCAATCATAATGGATGGAAATGGAAGATGGGCAAAAAAACGAGGTCTTCCAAGAAATATGGGACATCGCCAGGGCGGTAAAACAGTGGAAACAATTTGTGAAGAGGCGTATAAGCTTGGAATAAAATATATGACTTTATATGCATTTTCCACAGAAAACTGGACCAGACCGGAGGATGAAATTTCTGCGTTGATGTCTTTGTTACGTTCTTACATGAAGGATTGTGTCAAACAGGCAGAAAAGAACAAAATGCGAGTCCGTGTCATCGGAGATATTTCACGTCTGGATGCGGATTTGCAGGAAAGTATCCGTGTATTGGAAAGAGAATCGGCAAAGAATGACGGACTCCGGTTTCAGATTGCTTTAAACTATGGCGGAAGAGATGAGTTGATAAGAGCAGTTAAGGAAATTTGCCGGGATGTCGTGAAAGAAAAGGTGGAAATCGATGAGCTTTCGCAGGATGTCTTTGCTTCTTATCTGGATACGGCAAATCTTCCGGATCCGGATTTATTGATTCGAACCAGCGGAGAACAGAGAATTTCCAATTTCCTGTTGTGGCAGCTTGCTTATACGGAGTTTTATTTTCCGGATGTGTTATGGCCGGATTTTACGAGAGATGATTTGATTGATGCGATAGAGTATTATAATACAAGGGAAAGAAGATATGGAGGCGTAACAAATGTTTAAAGTCAGACTACTTAGCGGAGCTTTTTTATTGATAGCGATGGTTCTTTTCATTGTTCCCGGTGGGAATGTGTTGCTTATTGCAACTGCAATGTTATCGTTGATTGCCATGATGGAATATATGCGTATGGTAAAGATTCATAAGACTCCATTGGCGGTTCTTGGTTATGCGTCCGTTCTTTCTCTTTATGCAATTCATTTATTGGGAAAAACAGATAAAATACTTCCACTGCTTGTTTTTTTGATTTTAGCGGTAATGGCAGTATATGTGGTGGCATTTCCGAAGTTTAAGTCAGAAGATATCGTAAATCTGTTGTTTGGATTTTGTTATACGGCACTGATGATTTCCTACATTTATCAGGTACGTGCACTTCCGGGAGGACATTTTTATGTCTGGCTGATTTTTATTGCGGCCTGGGGCTCGGATGTCTGCGCTTATTGCGTGGGCATGCTGTTTGGGAAGCATAAAGCTTTTCCGGTACTCAGTCCCAAAAAATCATGGGAAGGCTGCGTTGGCGGTGTTTTAGGAGCTGCATTGCTTGCGGCATTGTACAGTGTTGTCTTAAATAAGTGCTTTGCGCAGGATGTTTCGGTGCTTCAGTATGCTATTGTCTGCGGATGTGGTTCTGTCATTGCACAGATTGGAGATTTGGCTGCATCTGCATTAAAGAGAAATCATGAGATCAAGGATTACGGGAAACTGATACCGGGACACGGCGGTGTGTTAGACCGGTTTGACAGTGTGATTTTTGTTGCACCGATTGTATATTATTTGTTACAGGTTACAGTATAGAACAGACAGAAAACATGGGAGTATTCAAATGAAACATATTTCGATACTTGGTTCTACCGGCTCCATCGGCACACAGACGCTGGATGTAGTCAGAAAGAACGGAGATATTGTTGTTGAGGCTTTGGCTGCCGCAGGAAGTAATACCAGGCTTTTACTTGAACAGATCAAAGAATTTCACCCGAAATTGGTTTGCGTTTTTGTAGAAGAGAAGGCCAGAGAATTAAAAGAAATTTTGCAAAGAGAGAATATAGATACGGAAGTTATGGCAGGAATGGATGGACTTATTTCCTGTGCTACGATAGAGTCTGCAAAAATGGTGGTTACAGCATTTGTAGGCATGATAGGGATACGTCCGACCATTGAGGCAATCAAGGCAGGTAAGGACATTGCGCTGGCAAATAAAGAAACTTTAGTGACAGCGGGACACATTATTATGCCACTTGCAAAAAAACATCAAGTAGCCATACTTCCGGTTGACAGCGAGCATTCGGCGATTTTCCAGTCATTACAAGGAAACGCCGGTAATCCGATACACAAGATTCTTTTGACTGCTTCCGGTGGACCGTTCCGTGGAAAGACAAAAGAAGAATTGAAAATGGTACAGGTGGAAGATGCTCTAAAGCATCCGAATTGGGCGATGGGAAGAAAGATAACGATAGATTCTTCTACCCTTGTGAATAAAGGATTAGAGGTTATTGAAGCAAAATGGTTGTTTGACACAGAGGCAGATAAGATACAGGTTGTTGTTCATCCGCAGAGCATTATCCATTCCATGATAGAGTATGAGGATGGAGCGGTAATCGCTCAGCTTGGTGTGCCGGATATGAAGCTGCCGATACAATATGCGCTTTATTATCCTGAGAGAAAGGGACCGACGGCAGAACGTTTGGATTTTTATAAGCTAAAGTCACTGGATTTTTATGAGCCGGATACGGAAGTTTTTCCGGCACTTTCTATGGCATACGAAGCACTCCGCATAGGGGGAAGTATGCCAACTGTTTATAATGCAGCCAACGAATGGGCAGTAGCAGCATTTTTAGACAGAAAAATAGCGTATACAGATATTGTTGCCTTGATTCAGAAAGAGATGAAGGAACATACTGTAATTGCAAATCCGTGTCTGGAAGAAATTCTGGAAACAGAGCAGAGAGTATATGAACGGTTAAATTCGCTAGTTTAATTTGGAGGATAAACATGAGTATTGTAATTGCGATACTGGTATTCAGTAGTATTATTATCATTCACGAACTCGGCCATTTTCTTTTGGCTAAGAAAAACGGAATCGGAGTTGTGGAGTTTTCAATAGGTCTTGGACCAACGATATTTGGGATACAAAAAGGAGAGACAAAATACTCGATAAAGCTTCTTCCGTTTGGCGGAATGTGTCAGATGGTCGGAGAAGATTCGGAGCAAAATTCTACGGAGGAGAACGCATTTTATTCTAAAGGTGTGTGGCAGCGTTTTTCTGTTATTTTTGCTGGGCCTTTTTTTAATTTCGTTCTGGCGTTCCTATTATCTTTGGTCGTAATTGGTTTTGTAGGATATGACCCGGCGACGATTCTTTCGGTTACATCGGGTTCACCTGCGGCAGAAGCCGGACTTCAGAGCGGAGATGTTATTAAAAAGCTGGGAAATTCATCAATCTCTATTGGAAGGGAAGTGGATTCCTATTTCCTTTATAATGAAATTGATGATACTCCGGTAGAAATTGTTTATGTAAGAGACGGGAAAAAATATTCTACAACGGTAGTTCCTGAACTTACAAAGCAATATTTGTTGGGCTTTAACTATTACGCGGACGAAAATCCGGGAGCAAAAATTATTGCAGTATCCGAAGGATATCCGATGCATGCGGCGGGAATTTTACCGGAGGATATTATTACAGCAGTGAATGGCGTTGAAGTAAAAAATGGTGCAGAATTGTCTGTGTATATGGATAGTCATCCGCTGGATGGTACACCGGTAACAGTGACCTATGAGAGAGATGGAGTGTCTACAACTGTAGAAGTGGCTCCGAAGCTTTATCAGGAAGCGTATTCTATGGGCTTTTCTTATAATATTTACAGAGAAAAAACAGGTATATTTAATACTATCAGATATAGTTTTGTGGAAGTCAAATATTGGATTGTCAGTACCGTCAAGAATCTCGGTATGCTGATGACAGGAAAGCTTGGCGCGGACGATGTGGGCGGTCCGGTTGCCATTATTGGAACAATTGGGGATGTATATGAGCAGACACAGGAAAATGGAAATGCTATAGATGTAGTGCTGCAGATGGTATACATTACGATTTTACTCAGTGCGACCCTGGGTGTAATGAATTTACTTCCGATTCCGGCATTGGATGGCGGAAAACTTGTGTTTACACTGATTGAGGCTGTCAGAGGAAAGCCGGTTGACAGGGAAAAGGAAGGAATTGTACATTTGATTGGTATGATTCTGCTGATGCTTTTGATGGTATTCATATTCTTTAATGATATAAAAAATTTATTTTTCTAGTAGGAGTCGAATAAACCATGAGCTGGCTGCTTAGCGAAAACACAAGAAGAAACTCAAAGGAAGTTCAGATTGGAAATGTATGGATTGGTGGAACACATCCGATTGCCATTCAGTCCATGACAAATACAAAGACAGAAGATATCAAAGCAACGGTGGAACAGATTTTAAAGTTAGAAGCTGCAGGATGTGAGGTTATCCGTTCGGCAGTGCCTACGATGGAAGCGGCAAGAGCTTTTTCGGAAATCAAAAAGCAGATTCATATTCCGCTTGTCGCAGATATTCATTTTGATTATCGTCTGGCAATTGCTGCAATGGAGAATGGTGCAGATAAGGTTCGCATCAATCCGGGGAATATCGGTTCTAAGGACAAAATCAAAGCAGTAGTGGATGTGGCAAGAGAAAGAAAGATTCCGCTTCGTGTGGGAGTGAATTCCGGTTCTCTTGAAAAGCATTTGATTGAAAAATATCAGGGTGTAACCGCAGAGGGCTTGGTAGAGAGTGCACTGCATCAGGCAGAGCTGATTGAAGATATGGGATACGACAATCTGGTGATCAGCATCAAATCTTCCGATGTTTTTATGTGTGTGAAGGCACATGAGCTGATTGCAGAAAAGACAGTGCATCCGCTTCATGTCGGTATCACAGAGTCAGGTACAGTGACAGCGGGAAATATTAAGTCATCCATTGGCCTTTCTCTGATTTTGGGACAGGGAATTGGCGATACCATCCGTGTGTCCTTAACTGCTGACCCGGTAGAAGAAATTGCTTCTGCAAAGCAGATTTTAAAAACACTTGGCTTAAGAAGTGGTGGAATTGAAGTGGTTTCCTGCCCAACCTGCGGAAGAACAAAGATTGATTTAATCGGACTGGCACAGCAAGTAGAACAGTTGGTTAAGAACTATCCGTTGGATATTAAAGTTGCCGTTATGGGCTGTGTGGTAAATGGACCGGGAGAAGCAAGAGAGGCCGATCTTGGAATTGCCGGAGGCGTTGGAGAAGGGCTGATTATCCGCAAGGGAGAAATTTTACGTAAAGTAAAGGAAACAGAATTGCTTTTAGAACTAAAAAATGAGTTGGATTTATTATTATAAGAGATACAGATAAAATGGTGAGAGCATGAATTTATTTGAAGTATTTGAAAATCTTCAGGTGAAGAGTGAATTGAAAAATGCATTTCGTGAGGTAGAGGTTGTAAAGATTACAGCCTCCCGCAGTACCGGAAATACGGTGGTGCATTTGAGTTCCAGACATCTGCTTGAATTTCAACAGGTGGAGGAAATGGAGCGGATTGTTTCAGAACAGTTTTTTGGAAGAGTTGGTAAACGCGCAAAATTTGCGATAGAGTACCAACTCTCTTCGCAATATACACCGGAATCTCTGTGGAAACTGCATGAGGAAAGCCTGATTGAGGAAATTGCCGGAGAGAGTCGGATGGCTGCGTTTTTGTTGCGCTCGGCAGAAATTCGTTTCGTGCAGGGTGAAACGGAAACAGAAATGTGTTTTGATGTGGAAGACAGTTTTGTGAACCGGACCGTGGCAGAGGAAGTAAAACGTTTTCTTGAAAGGGTATTTGAGGAGCGATTTCATTTTCGGGTAAAAGTTTTGTTCCTTTATCATGAGCCTAGGGAAAAGGAAGAGAATGCCGCACCGGTAGTGTATACCATGGAGCCTGTGGTAAAGCAGGAGGCAACAGAAGATCAGAAAAAGACAAATTTACCTGCAAAAAAATCTGCAGAAGAAAAAACTGCAGCAAAATCGGGAAATACATTTGGAGCCGCCAGGGAGAAAAAAGACTTTTCGAAGTTTACGAAAAAGAAACTGCCGGAGGATCCGGACATATTTTATGGATATCCATTTGAAGGAGATGTAACTCCGCTTTGTGAAATACAGGATGAAATCGGTGAAGTTGTCGTCTACGGTAAAGTATTGTCAAATGAAGAAACGGCAATGCGAAACGGAGAAAAACTGATTATTAAATTTAATTTTACGGATTTCACTGACACAATTTCAGGAAAGCTTTTTCTTAAGCAGGAAGATTGGGATCAAATCAAAGGGAATTTGTCAAAGGGGAGCTGTATCAAGTTAAAAGGTATGGCTGTTTATGACCGTTTTGATAAGGAAATCACAATTGGTTCCATTGCAGGAATCAAGACAATTCCAAGTTTTATTAAAAAACGTATGGATACCTATCCGGAAAAACGTGTGGAATTACATGCCCATACCATGATGAGTGACATGGATGCGGTAGTGGATCCGAAGGTGTTGGTTAAGACAGCTTTTGAATGGGGACACCCGGGCGTGGCTATCACTGATCATGGTGTAGTGCAGGCATTTACCGAAGCAAATCATGCCATAAATCCAAAAGATTATGCAGCTGACCCAGAGAAGATGCAGCGCGCGAAGGATTTTAAGATTATCTATGGTCTGGAAGCGTATCTGGTGGATGATGTTGAGGAAATTGTAAAGAAAGATCAGGGACAGACACTGGATGCTGCCAGCGTAGTTTTTGATATCGAGACAACCGGTTTTGATAAGATGAACGATAAAATTATTGAAATTGGTGCGGTAAAGGTGGTAAACGGAGAGATTACGGAGCGTTTTTCTACTTTTGTAAATCCGAAGGTTCCGATTCCGGCAAGAATTGAGGAATTGACACATATTTCAGATGAAATGGTCATGGATTCTCCGGAAATTGATGTGGTTTTGCCACATTTTTTGGAATTTTGTAAGGATTGCGTGCTGGTAGCGCATAACGCGTCCTTTGATACCGGCTTTGTCCGTGTGAATGCAGAAAATCTGGGCCTTCCGTTTGATTATACCATCGTCGATACGGTTGGTATGGCAAGAATATTGCTTCCTGGACTAAGCCGTTATAAATTAAATATTGTTGCAAAGGAACTCGGAGTATCTTTAGAAAACCATCATCGTGCAGTCGATGATGCCGGAGCAACAGCGGAGATTTATGTGAAGTTCCTTGCAATGTTAAAGGGAAAAGGCATTGATACACTTGCAGGTATTCAGGAGAATGCGCATCTTTCGGCAGATGTCATTAAAAAGATGCCGTCTTACCACTGTATTTTGCTGTGTAAGAATGATGTGGGCCGTGTGAATCTTTATAAGATGGTTTCGTTGTCGCATCTTGACTATTATTTTAAGCGTCCGCGAATTCCAAAGAGTTTACTTATGGAAAACAGAGAGGGTATCATTGTGGGCTCTGCCTGTGAAGCAGGAGAGCTTTATCAGGCGTTACTTAAGAACGAGTCCATGGATGAAGTGACCAGACTTTGTGAGTTTTATGATTACTATGAGATTCAGCCGCTTGGAAATAACCGATTCATGATTGAAAGTGATAAGATAGAGCAGGTGACAAGCGAGGCTGATCTGATTCGCCTGAACAAGAGAATCGTGGAGCTTGGAGAGCAGTTTTTTAAGCCGGTTGTGGCAACCTGTGATGTGCATTTCCTTAATCCGGAGGATGAGGTTTACCGCCGTATTATCATGTCCTGTAAGGGCTTTGCGGATGCGGATAACCAGGCACCGCTTTATTTTCGTACGACAGAGGAAATGCTGAATGAATTTCAGTATCTGGGTGAAGTAAAAGCGCATGAAGTGGTCATTGAGAATACGTTAAAGATTTTTGACATGGTGGAGAAGATTTCTCCGGTTCGTCCGGATAAATGTCCGCCGGTCATTGAAAATTCAGATGAAACACTGAAAACGATTTGTTATAATACGGCACATGCAATGTATGGTGACCCGTTGCCTCAGATTGTAAAAGATCGTCTGGATAAAGAGTTAAACTCCATTATTAAAAATGGTTTTGCCGTGATGTATATTATTGCGCAGAAGCTGGTTTGGAAGTCTAATGAAGACGGATATCTGGTTGGTTCCAGAGGTTCCGTAGGTTCTTCCTTTGCAGCAACCATGGCAGGTATTACAGAGGTAAACCCGCTCCCGGCACATTATTATTGTCCGGAATGCTTTTTCTCGGATTTTGATTCGGAAGAAGTAAAGGCAAGTCAGAAGAAGGGGGTGTGTGGCTTTGATATGCCGGACAGACTCTGTCCGAACTGTGGAAAACCACTGAAAAAGGACGGTGCGGATATCCCGTTTGAGACCTTCCTCGGGTTCTATGGAGACAAGGAACCGGATATTGACTTAAACTTCTCCGGTGAATATCAGAGTAAGGCACATGAATATACGGAAGTAATCTTTGGTAAAGGACAGACCTTCCGTGCCGGAACCATTGGTACGCTCGCGGAAAAGACTGCATACGGCTATGTTTTAAAGTATGATGAAGAACATGGCATCCAGCACAGAAAAGCCGAAATTGAGCGAATTGCTGCGGGCTGTGTAGGTGTCAGAAGAACAACGGGACAGCACCCGGGCGGGATTATCGTATTGCCGATTGGTGAGGAAATCTATTCCTTTACTCCGGTGCAGCATCCCGCAAATGATATGACAGTGGCAACGGTAACCACACACTTTGATTACCATTCCATTGACCATAACCTGTTAAAGCTTGACATTCTCGGACACGATGATCCGACGATGATCCGTAGATTGGAAGATTTGACCGGAGTAGATGCAAAGACGATTCCGATGGATGACCAAAAGGTGGTTTCTTTGTTCCACAGTACAGAAGCACTTGGGATTACACCGGAGGATTTGGGAGGCTGTGACCTTGGAAGCCTTGGACTGCCAGAGCTTGGAACCCAGTTTGTTATGCAGATGCTTCGTGAAACAAAACCGAAGAGCTTTTCTGATATGATACGTATTTCGGGACTTTCCCATGGTACGGACGTATGGACAAACAATGCACAGACACTGATTAACGAGGGAACCTGTACGCTGGAAAGTGCTATTTGTACCCGAGATGATATTATGACGTTCCTGATTTACCAGGGCGTAGAAAATGGTCTTGCGTTTAAAATTATGGAGAGTGTACGAAAGGGAAAAGGATTGCAGCCGGAGATGGAAGAGGCGATGAAAGCAGTCGGAATTCCGGACTGGTATATCTGGTCCTGTAAGCAGATTAAGTACATGTTCCCGAAGGCACATGCGTGTGCCTACGTTATGATGGCGTTCCGGGTAGCCTATTTTAAAGTATATTATCCGCTTGCTTATTATGCGGCATATTTTGGTATTCGTGCATCATCGTTTAACTATGCATTGATGTGTCTTGGGAAGGCAAACCTTGAGAAGAATATGAAAGAAATCAAGTCGCGTATCGATAGGAAAGAAGCGACACCGAAGGACTCGGATACCTATGAAAACATGAGAATTGTACAGGAAATGTATGCGAGAGGTTTTGACTTCCTTCCGATTGATATTTTTAAGGCAAAAGCACATGAATTCCAGATTATAGACGGAAAGCTGATGCCGGCACTGGATACGATTGACGGTCTGGGTGAAAAAGCGGCAGACTTAATTGTAGAGGCGGTAAAGGACGGTCCGTTCCTTTCCAGAGATGATTTTAAAACACGCTGTAAGGTCAGCCAGACTATTACAGATACCATGGGAGATTTGGGGCTCTTAGGAGATATTCCGAAGTCAAACCAGATGTCGCTCATGGATTTGTTTGAGATGTAAGGTGCAAAGGGGATGAATTTTGGCATCGGCATATCGCTTTGCGATATGCCGATGTGGCGTTCTCTTGAAAACAAAAAAATACCCGAAACGTAATCGTTTCGAGCACCTTTTGGGTTGGGCTGTTAAATTTTCATTTACAGTCAGCAGCTCGTAGGGGAATCGAACCCCTGTTTTCGCCGTGAGAGGGCGACGTCTTAACCGCTTGACCAACGAGCCATGTTCTTGTTTCGAACAAAATATACTATACATGATAAGACATAAAATGTCAAGCATCTTTTTTGGAATTTTTTAAATTTTGCATTTTGTTCGAACTATTTGACCATTTGAGTGATATAAAAACATAGAAAAGGGAGCCGGTATTTCGGCTCCCTAAAAAATTACGGTGTTTAGTTGGTGTCAAAGTTTAAAGTATTCAAAACCTTGCCATTTTCTGTGTAAACAGCCAATACACAGCCTCTGTAGTATGTCTTATCATTCCAGTTACATGGAGCAATTTCAATAGTTACTTCCTGACCGGCAAACTGCTTTAACCAGTTGTACTGATTTGCACTGGAACAATATAAGGAAACCTTTGTATCGCCGCTATATAAATCAATGTTTGTGTAATAAGCAGTTTCATTTACAGTAACGGTTGCATTTAATACATAGACCTTAGTTGTGAAGTCAACCATTGGGTCTAAGTTATAGAAATCAGCTAATGTAATGGAATTGTCAAAACTAGCAGTGGAGTACTCGTGATTACCATAAAGGTTTGTTAATACTTCAGCATTGTAAATATTGGACTGGCCAAAGTAATTAGTACCGCCTTTTGTCTTAACGTCTCTGGTACCCTTTAAGATAACCTCATGACCGATTTCTAAGTCAGCCAGAATAGCTACATCAGATACCTGAACAGCAATAACACCGGTTTCATCAATGAGATAGAAACCATCTTTGTTTACCAAAGAAGGACCAACAATACCCTTAACTGTAACCTCGGTGTTCTTTTCTGCATTGACAGCTTCACCAACAGTGATGTAGTCGTAAGCGTCTGCAGTTGCAATCTCAACGGTAATTGCAAGGGTTTCGCTATGAGTAACACCATTGTAGGAGCCTGTAACCGTAACATTTGCTGTGCCGGAAGCGACACAGTTAAAAATTACCTTACCATCAGCTTCTGTAAATGTAACAACATTTGTGTTATCAGAAGCATAGGAAAGTGTTGCACCGCTAAAGCCTAATAAATCAGAGGATACGGTTGTAATAAGTTCTGCAGCCGGATTTCCGGAATAGAAATCTGTAAACTGACCAACACCATAGTAATCCACAACATGTTTTGCTGTATTTGCAAGATCAAAAGTAAAGCCTTCGTCGATGACTTCTACCGGATATAAGCGGAAGAAGCATCCGGAACTTGCAGATTTTGCATTAAGTGCTGTCAGATAAACCGTACAAATCTTTCCGTCATAAGCGTCTAACCATGCAAAATCGGAACCGTTACACTGTGTATAGGTATAGGAACCGGTTTCACCGTCAAGGTCAAAGAAGTAGTAGTTTGTAAATCCTGTGCCTTCTACCTTTTTCACTAAAGCATTTACCTTGTAGATAGTAGTAGTAATGTTTTCTGTGATTGGAGTGTCCATGATTGCCTTTACAGTGGTTTCAGTAATCCAGCTTTTATCATAAGAAGTTGTACTCTTGTCATTGGAAACTAAAACAACATCTGTAATCTGACAACAGCCCTGATAGCCAAACTTTGCTGCACTTGTCTGTTCGGTGTCTAAAATCCAGTAAGCCTTTGTGCCAAGGATAGTAACGGTGTTACCAACGCTTACCTGCTGGGCAAGATTGGAATCAAACACATAAATGGACTGTGTATTGTCTACTAACATAACGCCGTTTGGAATCTGACCATTTGCGTAGGTGATAGCAGCAACGATACCATCTACCTTGACTAAAGTATCAGCAGCTGCGTCTCTGATTTCAGCAATGCTCATGTCAGTATACTTAGTATCATCTACAACAATTTCTGCCTTTTTGAACTCAATCAGTCTTGCGTTCTTAACTTCTTTGGTGCCGTTGTAGTTCTGTAAAATACAGTGCAGGAGAACTTCATCGCCCTCAAATGCCTTGTCTGTCATTTCACTGTACTTTAAGGAACCATCTGCGCTGTATGTACCATATACAGTGATAGAACCTGTCTCGTCCGCTACTACCATGTTTCCATAAGTAGCATTGATCATCTTTTCCACCGTACCGCGGATGTAGTATCTTTCTGTGGTAATATTACCGGACTCACCGCAAAGTTCCAATGCTTCTGCGATAGTAATTACCTTTATTTCTTCTTCAGGAGCAGTGGTTGGAGCAGTGGTTGGTGTTGCGGTTGGTGCTTCTGTCGGAGCGGTCGTCGGAGTCGGAGTTGGTGTTGCTTCTTCACCGGAGCATGCGGCAGTCATACATACGACAAGGACCAATACGAGTGCCAAGAGTGTCTTACTCATTCTCATGTTTCTTACCTCTTTCTTTCGTTATTTTATTTGGGGGGATTAATTAACTTTTAACCAACCATAAATGATACAACATTTTAATAAGAAAGTAAACATGAAAATTTGTGAAAAAGATAATCCTTGCGATTCCTTGTATTTTAGAAAAAGATTTAGTATAATGGGTACAAATATTCAGAAGAGGAATTAAGAATTATGAAAATGTACTTTTATTATGGGGCGATGGGTTCCAGCAAGACGGCCAATGCGCTGATGACCAGATTTAACTGGGAGGATAAGGGAAAGAAGGTTGCACTGTTAAAACCAAGCATTGACACCAGAGATGGTGCAGATATTGTAAAGTCAAGAGCAGGACTTATGGCAACCGCAAGACTTGTATTTCCGAGCGGAACAATTCAGGATGCGTTGGATGCACCGGCCTGTGAATATGACAATATCATTGTAGATGAGGCCCAATTCCTGACAAGGGCGCAGGTAGATGAACTTCGTGATATTGCGGATGAAGGTACATTTGTTATGTGCTATGGATTAAAAGCAGACTTTATGGGAAATCTGTTTGAGGGTTCTAAGCGTATTCTGGAACTTGCGGATTCCTTACGTGAAGTAGTTACAATGTGTCCTTGCGGAAAGAAGGCAATTATGAATGCCCGTTATTCCGGCAATAAGATTTTGTACGAAGGGGAACAGGTTGTAGTTGGTGGAAATGAATCCTATATTGCGCTTTGTCACCGGTGTTACAAAAAGGGATACCTGGATTTGGATGCAGCAAGTACGTATACGGTACCGAAGGATTGATTGTGGGAAAAGACTTACTTTTGATAAGTAGGTCTTTTGTTGCGATATAAGAGATAAAAAGATAGTAAAGAAAAAGAGGAAGATTAGATGAAAGAAAAGATGAAAAATCAAATGAAACAATGGTTTCTGATACTTTTGGGAACATTGATGACAGCGACCTTGCTTGGTTGCGCAAATCTGCCGGATGCAGGGAAACAGATAACGGAAACACCTGTGTCTACATTGACACCGACTGTTACGCCGACAGAAGCGCCAACTCCGACGCCAACACCGGAACCAACTCCGACGCCAACACCGGAACCAACTCCGACACCAACAGAGGCACCTGCGATAGCAGAGGACGGGTGGTTTTATGATGCAGAGAATGTTGCATTATATTTACATGTCTATGGTCATTTGCCGGAAAATTATATTACAAAATCTGAGGCGAGAACACTCGGATGGAGCAGCGGCAGTGTAGAACGTGTGGCACCGGGGTATGCGATAGGGGGCGATATTTTCCAGAACAGGGAAGGACTGTTGCCAAAGGCGGATGGACGACAGTACTATGAGTGTGATATTGATACCGATGGTGGAAAAAGCCGCGGTACGAAAAGAATCGTGTTTTCAAACGATGGGCTGATTTATTATACGGAGGATCATTACGCTTCGTTTCAACTTTTATATGGGGAGGAATAGCGGCTCGGAAAGGATATAAAAAATGCATGTGATTTTAGATGGACGGAAAATGACGGACAAAGAGGCTACACATATTTATTTGAAAGAAAGATTACATTTTCCTGATTATTACGGAAAAAATCTGGATGCGCTGTTTGATTGTCTGACGGAAGTAGAAGAAACTGTGGAAATTCGGGTAGAGCATCCGGATGATATGAGAAGAAATCTTTCGGAGTATGCAGATGCTCTCCTTGTAACATTTCGTGATGCGGCAGCGGAAAATCCGAATTTACAATTGACAGAAACCGAATAAAAAACTATAATCAAATAGTTACATTAGAGAAAATATGCGGCTTTCCGCAGTTAGAATAATTTTAGGAGGATTGGTTATGAAACCATATGGTGTAAATGATTTAAGAAGAATGTACCTTGAATTTTTTGAGAGCAAGGACCATTTGTGTTTAAAGAGCTTTTCGTTAATTCCGCATAACGATAAAAGCTTACTTTTAATTAACTCCGGTATGGCTCCTATGAAGCCTTACTTTACCGGTCAGGAGATTCCGCCAAGAAAGAGAGTAACCACATGTCAGAAGTGTATTCGTACCGGCGATATTGAAAACGTTGGTAAGACAGCAAGACATCTGACCTTTTTTGAAATGCTCGGTAATTTCTCCTTTGGTGATTACTTTAAGAAGGAAGCGATTCACTGGTCCTGGGAGTTTTTAACTGAGGTTGTAGGCCTGGAAAAGGATCGTTTATATCCATCGATTTTTAATGAAGATGATGAAGCGTTTGAAATCTGGACAAAGCAGGAGGGCGTAGCGCCGGAGAAGATTACACGTTTCTATCGTGATGAAAACGGTGACTGTGACAACTTCTGGGAG
>CAZIQL010000034.1:0-24122 GCA_964541485.1 uncultured Lachnospiraceae bacterium | reverse complement strand
TACGTGATTACCACGCCAAAGACTCCGCTTCCATGGATTAACTACCTTGGAACCAACGAGTTCTTTTCCTTAATTTCCAACACCTGCGGCGGTTACAGCTTTTATAAGGATGCAAAGCTCCTTCGCTTAACCCGTTACCGCTACAACAACGTTCCTTACGACAACAACGGTAAGTATTATTACATAAAGGATGGGGATACCATCTGGAATCCGGGCTGGCAGCCGACCAAAACTCCGCTCGATTCCTACGAGTGCCGTCACGGTATCGGCTACAGCCGTTTCACTTCTTCTAAGAACGGCGTAACCGCATCCGTACTCGCCTTTGTTCCGACCAAGGACAACTGCGAAATCAACCATCTGACGGTGACGAATCATTCTGACTCTGTAAAAGAGCTGACACTGTTCTCCTATGTAGAATGGTGCTTATGGAATGCCGATGATGATATGAAGAATTTCCAGCGTTTACTCAGCTGTGGCGAAGTTGAAATCAAAGGCTCCACACTGTATCACAAGACCGAGTACCGCGAAAGAAGAAATCACTATGCCATGTTTTCTGTGAATCATCCGATTGACGGTTTTGACACCATCCGTGATGATTTCCTTGGCATGTACAACGGCGTAGACCATCCGGAGGTAGTAGAAGCCGGCCAGGCAAAGAATACCGTTGCCAGCGGCTGGTCCCCAATCGCTTCGCACCAGATTAATCTGACATTACAGCCTGGCGAGACAAAGACCTTCGTATTCGTACTCGGATACCTTGAGAATCCTCAGGAAGAAAAATGGGAAGCGCACAACGTGATTAATAAAAAGCCGGCAGAAGCAATGCTTGCAAAGTACCAAACCGATGCCGATGTGGAAGCCGCACTTGCCGAATTAAAGGCATACTGGGAAGAATTGCTCTCCCGTTACAGCGTCGCATCTTCGGATGACAAGGTAAACCGCATGGTAAATATCTGGAACCAGTACCAGTGTATGGTGACCTTTAACATGTCCCGTTCCGCATCCTATTACGAATCCGGCATCGGCAGAGGTATGGGATTCCGTGACTCCTGTCAGGACTTACTCGGTTTTGTCCACCTGATTCCGGACCGTGCCAGAGAGCGTATCATTGACATCGCCTCTACGCAGTTTGAGGACGGCAGTGCGTACCATCAGTACCAGCCGCTCACCAAAAAAGGCAATGCCGACATCGGCGGCGGCTTTAACGATGACCCGTTATGGCTCATTGCAGGTACGAGTGCTTATGTCCGCGAAACCGGTGACATCACCATTTTAAGAGAAAATGTTCCTTTTGATAACGACTGGACGAAGGCAACGCCTTTACTTAACCACTTAAAGCGTTCCTTTGACTTTATCGTGACTCACAAGGGTCCTCATAATTTACCGCTCATCGGCCGTGCCGACTGGAACGACTGCTTAAACTTAAACTGCTTCTCGGAGCATCCGGGTGAATCCTTCCAGACCTTTGGTCCGAGCGAAGGTCCGGTGGCCGAATCCGTTTTCATTGCAGGTATGTTTGTAAAATACGGCGAGGAATACGCCGAGCTTTGTGAATTGATGGGCGAGGAAAAGGAAGCCGCTTATGCCCGCAGTGAAGTAAAGACGATGTACGATGCGATTCTTAAGGACGGCTGGGACGGCGATTGGTTTGTCCGTGCGTATGATGCTTACAGCCACAAGGTTGGTTCCAAGGAATGCGAAGAAGGTCAGATTTTCATCGAGCCACAGGGCTTCTGTGTCCTTGCCGGTGTCGGTGTGAAGGAAGGCCTTGCAGAAAAGGCTCTTGATTCCGTCAAAGAAAAGCTCGATACCAAATACGGTATCATGATTTTACAGCCGGCTTACACCAAGTACCACTTAGAGCTTGGTGAAGTTTCCTCCTATCCACCGGGATACAAGGAAAATGCCGGTATCTTCTGCCACAACAACCCTTGGGTTTCCATCGCAGAAACCGTTTTGGGACGTGGCGACAGAGCGTTTGAAATTTACAAAAAGACCTGTCCGGCTTATGTGGAAGAAATCAGTGAAATCCACCGCACCGAGCCGTACGTTTACTCCCAGATGATTGCCGGTGCCGATGCCAAGTTCCACGGCGAAGCAAAGAACAGCTGGCTCACCGGTACTGCCGCATGGACGTTTGTTAACATTTCGCAGTACATCTTAGGTGTATATCCGACCCATACCGGTCTTTCCATCGACCCATGTGTACCGGATGGCTTTGGTGATTTTACCTTAACACGCCGTTACCGCGACGCCGTATATCACATCAATGTAACCAACCCTGACAATATACAGAAGGGTGTTAAGAAATTGATTGTAGATGGTGAAGAGGTTGCCGGAACAGTAATTCCGTACCGCAAGGGCAAGTTAAGCTACGAAGTAGAAGTTGTGATGGGATAAAACTTTTATTGACACAAAAACTCTCTCAGGAGAATGGAAAACTTCCATTCCTCTGAGAGAGTTTCATTTTTATATATGCTTTTCCCCTATTGCCTTTTTAATCGGCATATTGGCAACCTTAATAATCTCTACAATACTGGATAACAAAACAATACACACTCCCACAATCAAGAGAAGTCCCAACTGTGGTAACTGAATATTTAGAATTGGAATCTGATACATCTGTAGTACATTGGAACACTGCAGCACCAATAAAATCCCTCCGGAAACCACTGCGGTAATTACACCAAGCAATGCCATCTCCGTAAAGAAAATCCGGAAAACAAAACTTTTTGCAGCTCCCAACGACCGGATGACGCCCATTTCATACGACCGCTCCATAATGCTCATTTTTGTCGCGTAATAAACCATGCAAATAGTAATCACAAGCATAAGTACCGTTACTGCTGCCATAATATAAACCATAACTTCAATCGAAGAAAGCACCGAGCCTGCCCAGTGTGCTCTCATTCGGTTCAGACCATAATTTGCACCATTTTTTACCGCCTTAGCCTCCAATTCTTCCAAGGCCTCTTCCGATATATCATTCAAATAAAGCATTGCACTTCTGCTCAAATATTTTAATTCATCTGCTTCCAATTTCCGGTTGACATATAGCGTTCCTAAGATAAGCGTCCCTTTCTCCTTCTCAACGCCTACCACCGTCACCTTTGCTGCCGGATTCCGTTGATACCATAACTCGAGTTCCGTTCCGATTAGCGACTCTGCCAATTCTGCCGACAGCTCATCAGAATAACTTTCCAATATTCCTTCCTTTATTAAAATACTTTTTGCCACCATTGCATTTACTGCAACCTCACTATCTTCTTCCGGCAGTCTTCCAACTAACAAATCGTTCTCCGGACATTGATTCTTGTCCTCCAGCGCCAAAGCGAAATCCTTCCAATTGTTCAACTCAAAGGCTCCATAGCAGGGCGCATACATCTGTGTTAAAAACAGTTCTTCTGCACTTGCCGCAGGAATATAGATTACCCCCTGAATATCATTTGTCGTAGCGGTAACTCCGGACACGGTAAACTCAAGACCTTGTTCCTTAAATCTTCCGTCCCTCATAACCATTGTCCCCATTACTTTAAGCACAACTGTTTTTCCGATGCATGCTGTAGTTCCGAAAAGTTCGGTAGCAGCATTCGGACTCAACATAATCTGTCCTTCTTCCGGATACGTTCCCGCTTCCATTTGATATCTGTTCTGAAAGGTCTCGGAATCATCCATAATAACGTAGTTTGGTTCCTTCGCAATCCCTTCCGGATAAACCAAATCCAAATGATATGTATCAAAAATCATTGCTTTTTCTATCTTTTCATCCGTTTCCAACCACGTAATCCCCTCCGTGGAAATGAGTCCCTTTCCCATCAGAAACTCATATTGGTCACACTCCATGGTTTTATAGGTAAGCTCCGTAACTGCCCGGTCCAATCCTGCTTTTAACCCAAGCGCCATACCAAAGCTGGAGAGACAAAGCGTCAGAATCAAAAATAGTGGAATCCATTTTTTCTTTCGGAACTTAAAATTTGCTCCGATGCACTTCCATATCCAATATCCGTATCTCCTTTCTTTCTTCAAGGCTTGCTTTTCTGACGACAAGGATGTTTGTTCCTGTTTTTCGTTCGTTTCTTCCGTATCTGATAAAATCCTTCCGTCGGAAATCCGGATAATCCTATCCCCATACGTCTGGGCGGCTTCTTCATTATGGGAAACTATCAATACCAGTTTTGTTTTCGACAATTCTTTTAATAATCCAAAGATAACCTCTCCGTTTTTTCGGTCCAGATTTCCGGTAGGCTCATCCGCAAATATCATCGGACTATTTCTAAGAAGTGCCCTGGCAATCGCAGTTCTCTGCTTTTCTCCCCCAGATAAATCCCTTACATTTCGTTTTTCCAGTTCTTTTATTTCCAACTTTGTGAGGATTTCTTCGTATCGGTCCGCATCAAAATCAGCTTCCGACAATTCAATAGATAACTTGATATTCTCCTCTACAGACAAAGAGTGGACTAAATTATAATCCTGAAAAATAAAGTCATAATACTCCCTTAATAGCTGTTGCTTTTTCTCTTCCTTGATTTCTATCGGAGTCCCACTCTCTCCTTTACTAACCTGCACACTTCCTGCATAATCTTTATCAAAGGAACTGAGAATGTGAAGCAAGGTACTCTTTCCTGCACCAGAGGCTCCCAGAACAAAGACCATTCCTGTATCAGGCAGAGATAAGGACACCCGGTCTAACACTGTCTTTTCCCCGTACTTTTTTGTTAACCCTGATATTTTGATTGCCATATTCTTTCCCTCTCAGTTCTAATTATTTCCCATCATCTGTTGGTACAAAGTCATAATTTCCTCGTCCAGCCATTCATTAATGTGTGCACTGTAAAACTCATTTCCAGAAACATCTCCTCCATTTAGAATATAAAAGCGTAATTCCATAAAAGGATCTGAAGTTGTCTTACAATAAAAGTTTTCCTCTTCATTCAAATTGCAAAATGTTTTATTTGCATAGGTATCATATTGCTCACTATTATGATAAACTTTCTCCTCCATGGCGATCATTGCCCACATAGATGCATTGTATAACGTATTTTCTGTATATCGTTCTTCAAAATTTCTCCGAGATCTCTGCTGTTGCAAGTCCTGAATAGACAAAAAATCAACTTCCTCTTCTAAACCAAGGCAATACAATACGCAAAGAATTTCTGAATACATTCCCTGCATTGCTCCAGTTCTCTCATCCTTCTGGTCCCCATCCATCTCTGCTGCTTCCGGCAAATAAAGATTAAAATAATGCATAATGGCTTCTTTAAATCCAAACTGTTCCAGTTCTTCCTCATAATTTTTTGTCGACATCTTTACTGTAATACATCCCTGTTCTTTTTTCCATGACTTTTCTCTTGTTTTTTTCTTTCCAAAGGAAATGTCATGGTCTTTTTACCAGCGTATTCCTATACTTACAGTATCAACTCAAAACAACCGAAAGGAAGGTTTTTCTTATGAAAAAGTTACGTTATTTTATTTTTTGTTTCGCATTCTCTTTTTATGTTGCAGTAGGACTACTTCCATCATTTCAGCAAAAACCGGAGACAACAATAAAAGTTCAGGAAGACTGCCCTCTCCTTGATCGCCTCGAAATGGACTAATTGGCGTCTATGTTACTACCATATTTTTTTTCATAATACGCCTCTATATTCGTTCTATCTACATCATTACATACAATATCGCACAAGTAATAACAATCCCTTATCATTTCCCTGCAAATTTCCCAATTTGCAGGGTCATCAATCATTACACATGCTACCGTCATGTAACTTATTGGAATCGCACGAATTTTTCCACATAGTCGCGCGAAATTTATATTCTCTTTTGCCATCAATACGGAATTTTTCCACATTGCCAAATTAGTTCGAAGTAAACTATATTTTCTACTTCTCTTTTTAATACTAATCTTACTCTTTCTCATCACTTCTGTAATATCACCAAGTAATTGTATTGCCTCTTCCCTTTTTCCAAGCTGCCTGAGTAATATTCCTATCTGATTAAATAATATCACCTCTCGATCCATCGGCGACCGATATATCCCTTTTTCCTTTAGCCGATACGTTTCTTGCAATAAGTCCGACGCCTTTTGTAATAAAAGTTCCTTCTCTTCCGTCTTTTTGACAATTCCAAGATTAATCTCATAGCCTTCAATCCACCTTCTGTTTTCCGAAATCTTCAAATCCAATCGGGATTTCAACTCCTCAATTTTTTCTTCCGCCTCCTCAAAACAGTTTCGACTGAGTAAACTATCTACTTCTTGCTTTAATTCCAGTATCGCATAATCATCCGTAACAAGAAATCCGTTATATCGGCACTTCTCTATTCCCAATCTTCGGAACAGACGAATCAGTTTGCTGTCCCGCATCGTTACTTTTCCGCGCTCCGCTCTGGAAAGAGATTCCGGATTTTTATAAACTCCCTCTATCATCTGCTCCTGGCTATATCCCTGCGCGATTCGTTCTTCCCGAAATAGTTCATAGTCTAAATAATAGGTCTGCTGGGAACAGTTTTTAAAGAGGGAATCTGTAAAATGCCACGTTTCTCCCAC
This sequence comes from uncultured Lachnospiraceae bacterium, assembly GCA_964541485.1. Taxonomy (GTDB): domain Bacteria; phylum Bacillota; class Clostridia; order Lachnospirales; family Lachnospiraceae; genus SIG299. The sequence goes on along the minus strand of CAZIQL010000034.1, from coordinate 17,581 downwards.
ATATTCTTTTACATGCCGTAATGCAGTTAAGTACCTTTGATACGGGGGCCTGTCCATTATCTTATCATCACTGCACTGTATCAACGTTTCCAGTAGAGGTTCCATAAAATAACTGATTCCGTAGGCCTGCAATTCCTGAAAAGCCTTCTCTGCCAACTGTTCTGCCCGAATTCGCTCTCCCCGTCTTAAATATACACCCGCCAGCAAGTAGGCGCATTTTGCAAAAATTTTTGCATGTTCTTCTCCGTCAGTAATTCTGCTGTCAATATATCGACCACAATTTAAAAGCAATCGCTCTGCACTGCCTAACATTTCTTCTGTTTCGATTGCTACTTCCATTTTTGCATAGGCAAGCAGGTTTTCCATTTCCATGTTAGAAATCCGGTAATGCTCTAATGCATTTTGCTGCCATCCCGGCATCGTAAGGTCCAACGCCTTTTCTAACCATTCCTTTGCATTCACCGGATTTTGTTTCAGACGAAATTCAACATATGCCACACTCCGATAATAAAACATTTTATGTACATTGTTGTCTTTCGACGCATTTTCCTTGAAATAGTTTAGGATTTCTTTCGCCCTATTTTCATCTCCTCGTTCCAAACATTCCTCAAAGGAATCCTTTAACTCCTCTTCCTCATATACCTCTTCGGAAACAATCAGTTCTAATTTGTCCGTCGACTTTCCCAAACGTTGAAATATAATCTCCATAAACAGCTTATTTACTGCTTCTTTTCCTAATTCAATATTTCTCAGGCTTTCGGAAGTACAAATACCAAGTGCCAATTCCTCCAGAGAAATATTCTGATTTTCTCTTAATTCCCTTATCTGTGCTCCTATGTCCACTTTTGGTACCTCTCCTATCTTTCTTAACCTCTCCGTATTCCTTCTCCCTTAATTATAACTCTGAAACTTCCCCCATGGCAAGCCCTAGCCACTGTCTTCTCCGTTATCACATCCCAGTAACGTATTTATTAATAAATTCATTAAAACTACATTAAAATCCCCACAAGCAAAACATTTTATGTTATACTCTACTCATACAATAGAAAACAAAAACTATTGTCGCATCGAAGGCCCCCGCGGGGCAGATGGCACAAAAGAAAGGAGAAACAAATATATGGAATTCATTCTCACAGTTGTAGCAATCGTCATCGTTTTACTATTCGTACTTGGTTACGTCAAGGCTTCGCCGGATACCGCTTACATTATTTCCGGTCTCAGAAAAAAGCCTAAAATCTTAATCGGTAAAGCCGGCATCAAGATTCCGTTCCTCGAAAAGAAGGACGAATTAAAACTTCAGCTCATTCCGATTGACGTTAAGACCTCCAGTGCAGTTCCGACAGCGGACTACATCAATATCCAGGTCGATGCAGTTGTCAACGTAAAAATCAGTGATTCTCCTGATAAGTTGCAGCTCGCAGCACAGAACTTCTTAAATAAAAAGGTAGATTACATTGCCTCCGTAGCACAGCAGGTACTCGAAGGTAACATGCGTGAAATCGTAGGTCAGATGCGACTGGAGCAGATGGTCAGCGACCGTCAGACCTTCGCAACCAATGTTAAAACGAATGCAGAACCGGACCTTGCAGCGATGGGTCTTGATATTGTAAGCTTTAACGTACAGAACTTCGTGGACGGCAACGGCGTAATTGAAAACCTCGGTGTAGATAACATCGTAAAGATTCAGAAGACCGCAGCCATCTCCCGTGCAGAGAGCGAAAAAGAAATCGCTATGGCACAGGCAAATGCAAGAAAAGAAGCAAACGATGCCGAAGTAGCATCCGCACTTGCTATCGCAAACGCACAGGCTACCGCAGAAAAGGAAAAGGCAGTTGTTCAGGCAGAAGCAAACCGTGGTGCAAGAGAAGCAGAAATCGCTGCTAACACTCTCATTGCACAGAAGGAAAACGAACTTGCTATTAAGAAGGCAGAACTCCAGAAGGATGCCGATACAAAGAAGGCTATCGCAGATGCTTCCTACCAGATTCAGCAGGAAACAGAGCGTAAGACCATCGAAATTGCAACCGCAGAAGCAAACCTTGCCCGTCAGGAAAAGGCAATTATCTTAAAGCAGAAGGAAGTTGAATTAACCGAACGCGCTCTTGAAGCAGAGGTTAAGAAGAAAGCCGAAGCTCAGAAGTACGCAGTACAGCAGAAGGCAGAAGCTGATCTTTACGAGACTCAGAAGAAGTCCGAAGCTCAGTTATTCGAACGCCAGAAGAACGCAGAAGCTGAAAAATATGAGCAGGAGCGTGCCGCTGAAGCTATGAAGGCTACGGCTGAAGCTCAGAAGTTCGCTATGGAACAGGAAGCAGAAGGTATCCGTAGCAAGGGTCTTGCAGAAGCAGAAGCCATCCGTGCAAAGGCTCTCGCAGAAGCAGAAGGTATTGAAAAGAAAGCCATCGCCATGAAGCAGATGGGCGAAGCTGCCGTTCTTGAAATGTACTTCAACGCTATGCCTGAAATCGCCCGTAACATTGCTGAGCCTCTTACCAAGGTTGACAAGATTACGATGTACGGCGACGGCAATTCCGCAAAGTTAACCAAGGACATCATGACAACACTTACTCAGGTTACCGATGGCCTTAAGGAATCCGCAGGTATTGACCTCCAGGCAGTATTATCCGGATTCGTTGGCGGAAAGTTAGCTGATAGCACAAACAATGATGCGAAGTAATACATAACATTTCCTATTAAAAAACACGGTGCCCCAAAAAAGGGTACCGTGTTTTTATTTAGGCCTTCTGTTTCGGAACGAACTCAATCTTTAACACCATATCCATACCATCTGCCAACCGTTTCAAAAGATTTATGGAGGGATTCCTTGTTCCGTTTTCCAGTTTACAATAATCTAGCAAACTCTCTGCCCGGCTTTACTCCTCTATCCTGCCATTCATCGGTTAATTCCTTGCGCACCTGAATCGCCTGCAATCTCTGATTAATCCATTCTCTCGAATACCCTTTTTTTAAATATGTATCCAACGCCCTGTCTATCGTCTGCTCCGGGTCAATGGTCTCCTCCAGACGTTCTCGTCCGACCTGTGCCAACCACATTTTAAATGGTTCTGCTTTTTTTGACGGAATGGACTGTATAATTCGCAATAACTGTTCTGTGTCAGCAACATCTGTTTTATATCGTTTTCCATCCTTTGGTGATAGCATTTTCAGTTGGTTACATTTTGTAACCAACTCATTCCCCTCTTCTTTTAATCGCTTTTTAAGCACTTTCCAATACGTTCTTGAACCATCAAAATCTGCCTGTTCCGTCAACACTCCCACTACATCCACAACTGAAAAAAACCATTCTTCTCTTTCTTCATTCCACGCCGCCCTTATCGGCTGGTTTTCAAACAATTGAATTCCGTTCTCGTTCATGACTTCTCCTCCCCCTAAACAATCAAAACTCCTTCTAAAACTCTTATACAAAAATCATATCATGCATTTTAATTTCTGTAAATATTGCACAAAAAAAGTAGCAGACTACACAAAAACACACCTGTTTTTTGTGCAAGTTGCTACTTTCTCTGCCGTTTTCATTACTTGGTTACCGTTTGTAACCAGCCGCTTCAACTGCTGACAAATTGTCAGCAACTAAATAGCGGCTTATTCCTATTATCTGCCTGCAAGCTGTAACCGCCCGCATACAAGACTTCCTGTGCCATCAGGAAAAGTGCAATCAACTTGTGACTCGGCTTGGAAGAATACAATACGCACTCTCTGTCGTCTATTGCCAGCTTCCGTTCCCATACGACACGTAACATCTTAAGATTTTCCATAACTTTTGCCACCCTGTCCGTGGAAATCTGACATTCCTTTGCAAGAACCTCTCTTTCAAACACATAGTTTTCCTTTTTCCGATGCAGGTATAGCAAGGCATTCATTGTATCCGGCGAAGACAAGGCCGCAAAAACCTTCTGCAGCACTTCTTTGTTTTCCAAAAACTGCCCAAAGCCCGCCTCCGGCTCCGGAAACACGGAAAAGAACGGCTCCTTTCCGTTGGAAATGAGCGTAAATCCATAATCATCCAGAATGTAGGACGAATTCTGCTGCTTCTTTATTTCCTCAGAATCATAGTCCTCCTCACAAAACATATGGCAATCAAACAACCCTTTTTCTATCTGCCATCCAAGGTCTCGCACCACATGAAAACGCTCTTCCTTTTTTGTTTCATGAAGCAATGCCCGGATTTTCCCCGAAATATCCGCCATGTACACTTCCTGATTTCCAAAAAGTGCATCCAAAGAAACACCCAATTTTGTTGCAAGCGGCACCAGCAATTCCCCGTCCGGATACGTATCACTCGTTTCCCATTTGGAAACCGCCTGTGCAGACACTCCGAGCGCTGCTGCCAACTGTTCCTGTGTCAGCTTCCGTTCCAATCGAAATTTCTTTATATTCTGAGACAGTCCCATGTTACTTCCCCCCAATCATCTTACCGTTTCCGTTTATATTGTATTCATAGGCACGTCTTCCGCACATTTTTTCATAGGCAAGACAAAGGAGCGACAATAAAATTCCATCGCCGAAGCACTCATACACCGTCTTTTCGCCTCCCATCAAGTGCGCTGTCACCTGCCCACATTCGCCGACACTACAAAATTCATTTAAAATTTCTGTTACCCGCTCCTTGGTAATACCGGTATGTTTTGCTACATAGTCCGCCGTAAAATTATCCGCACAGGATCTTGAAAGTATAAAATATAACACCGAAAGCGCATCCTCCTGCGACAAAAACCGGAACATTCGGACAATTTCCTTCTGCTTTTCTGCTTCCCTAAGCCATGCAAAATCAGCATTATTGCCAAGCAACATCACCGCAACATTCACGTCCTCCGAATTTGTCACAAACTCATACATTCCGTCCATGACAAGCTGCGAACGAAAGTACTGCGAATTCTCCACCGGAAACTTATTTGTCCTGTCTACACAATGCTCTTCCGTTTGAGGGACTTTTCCATGATAAATTGCAGGAATTACCGACTTTACCACTGCAAACGCCTTTCTTACCGCCTCTTCACACGACAGACCTTTAAACTCTGCGCAAACCACATCCCGTATACTTTGCGCCTTCTCCTCAGCAATTCCAAGCAACACATCCGTACTCACCTCATAAAACCTTGCCAGCTCCACTAACATAGCTAAGTCCGGCGCAGATGCACCGTTTTCCCACTTGGACACCGTTTTATTCGACACGGAAAGACTCCGTGCCACCTCCTCCTGCGTCACGCCCTTTCGGATTCTTAATTCCACCAGTTTTTCTGCTATTTTACACTCATACATCGTAATCACCTCTCTGATTCATTCCAAGTTCCGGACCTTGTGACTTCATTATATCCGAAACCATTGGTGGAGTCTATGGAGTAAACTTTGATAAATTCTCCGTTTCGGAGACTTTTTCACATTATAATACACCACTCGTTGTTTTCCCTTTTTATCCTCTGCCGGCAGACGCGGAAATCCCATGCTTTCTTTCGCCGTTTCTCTTTGTATTTCACAAAATAAAAAATAGCCGTGGTCCTAATTTTATTCTAAGAAAACCCTAAGAAAACGTCGGCGTTTGACGAGGTCAAGCGAATTTCTCAAATTCGCTCGAGTCTAGCGTCCGCTACGTTTTCGCCGGAGCGAGAGCGCGTTTTCGTGAATAAAATTAGGACCACGGCTATATTTAATTACATAAAACGATACAAAGAAAAACGTCAAATACGAACTATGCGATTTCCGCACCTGCCGGCATCTTCTTCTCCGGTGTCATCAGTGCAAGCTCTCCGTCAATACCTTCTGCACAAAGAATCATACCCTCGGATACAATTCCGGCGAGTGTAGCAGGCTTTAAGTTCACGAGTACCATTACCTTCTTACCCACCATTTCTTCTGCGGAATAGTGTGCCTTAATACCGGACACAATCTGCTTTACCTCAGAGCCAATTTTTACCTGGGAGCAAAGGAGCTTTTTGGACTTCTTTACTTCCTCGCAGGCAATGATTTCACCCACCTGGAACTGAAGCTTTGCAAAATCCTCATAAGAGATTTCCGGCTTTTTCTCAATATCAATCACCGGCTCTTCTTCCTTTTCACCTTCTACCGGAAGACCCATTTCTTTCGCATACTCTGCCGCCTGAGCCTTCTTAAGCTCCTCGGCAATCGCAAGCACTTCATTTAAGTCAAGTCTTGCAAACAGAATTTCCGGTGTTTCTGTCACCTTGTTGCCGTTTGGATACAAACCAAACGTTGCTAAATCTTCAATATCACGTGCCTTTGTGTTAAGCTGTGCAAAAATCTTTGCAGCAGTTTCCGGCATAAACGGAGCAATGAGACTTGTTGCAATGCAAATACTCTCGATTAAGTTATAAAGAACCGTCTGTAAGCGATCCTGCTTTGTCTCATCCTTTGCCAGAGCCCAAGGCATGGTCTCATCGATATACTTGTTACATCTCTTATATAAGGTAAAGATTTCTGTCATGGCGTCTGCTACACGGAGCTGCTCCATCTTTGCCTCTACCTTTGTGCGCGTCTCCACAGCAAGTGCCTTTAACTCTTCATCCACCGGCTCGGAAACACCTGCATTTGTAACGATACCGCCAAAGTACTTGTTGCTCATGGAGATGGTTCTGTTTACGAGGTTTCCAAGCGTGTTTGCAAGATCGGAATTACAACGCTCAACGAGGAGCTCCCACGTAATCACACCATCGTTATCAAACGGCATCTCATGAAGCACAAAGTAACGAACCGCATCCACGCCAAATACCTTTGCAAGGTCATCTGCATAAAGTACATTTCCCTTACTCTTACTCATCTTTTCGCCGCCCTGTAAAAGCCACGGATGACCGAAAATCTGCTTTGGAAGTGGAATATCGAGCGCCATTAACATAATTGGCCAATAAATCGTATGGAAACGTAAAATATCCTTACCGATTAAGTGTAAATCTGCCGGCCAGAACTTGTTAAACTGCTCTGTGGAATTACCGTCGCAGTCATAGCCGATACCGGTAATATAGTTACTCAGTGCATCCATCCAAACATAAACGACATGCTTCTCATCAAAGCTTACCGGAACGCCCCACTTAAAGGAAGTTCTGGATACGCAAAGATCCTGAAGTCCCGGAAGTAAGAAATTGTTCATCATCTCGTTCTTTCTGGACTCCGGCTGAATGAATTCCGGATGTGTATTGATGTGCTCAATCAAACGGTCCGTGTAATTGGAAAGCTTTAAGAAATATGCCTCTTCCTTTGCCGGCTTACATTCTCTGCCACAGTCCGGACACTTGCCGTCTACTAACTGGGATGCCGTAAAGAACGACTCACATGGAGTACAGTACATACCCTCGTAATGTCCCTTATAAATATCACCCTGGTCATAAAGCTTCTTAAAAATCTTCTGTACCTGCTTTTCGTGGTCCGCATCGGTCGTACGGATAAACTTATCATAGGAAGTACCTACCAGATCCCAGATGTTCTTAATCTCTCCGGCGACCTCATCTACAAATGCCTTCGGGGAAATGCCCTTTGCTGCTGCCTTTTCCTCAATCTTCTGTCCGTGCTCGTCAGTACCGGTCTGCATAAACACTTCATATCCCTGCAGTCTCTTAAAACGCGCAATGCTGTCTGCTAAAATTGCCTCATACGTATTTCCGATGTGTGGTTTTCCGGAAGTATACGCAATCGCTGTTGTCATGTAAAACTTCTTTGCCATAATTCTCTCTCCTTTCTGTCCGATGAGATAAGCAACTTCGAAAATCCTTCGGATTTGCTCAACTCAAAAAGGCTTCCGCCTTTACTCCTAAAGACGAAAGCCTAAACTCACGTGTTACCACTTTAATTCACAGTTTCCTCGCGAAAACTGCCTTATGCACTATGTCAGTATTTCTAACACTGCCATCACAGTGCGCCACGATAACGGGTGAACCCGTCGCAGCCTTGCCAATCGAATTTTCTGCAAAAACGTCCGGTTCGGTGCGAAGCTCCAAGGCCATCTTCTGCGAACTTCCATCCATCCTCTCTCAGCAAAAGTGATTGCTCACTTAGGGTCTCCCCTTAAGGATTCTCTGTAAGACTTTCGGTCGCGTACTCTCCTTTTCACAGCTGTTAACTTATAAAGTCTTTCAACTATTTTCCAATGTTAGCACGATTTTTCGCATTTGTAAAGGGGGGAACTTTCATATATTAATCTCCTGTCAGCCGACGCTTTTCAAAAAAGAAGGCTACCCATCAGTGACTGAAGTTCATCAGCACTTTCAGGATAACCTTCTTTTCTATAGTATTTACCCTTGCGTCCCCCAACGCTTCTACCTCTGTAAGTAATACCTTCTCAAATATTCCGTACTCTCTGAGTGTATCACTGTTATGCATATTTGTCAAACAGAAACCCTCATCCTTTTCTTTTTTTGTCACTATTGCACAAAATCTGTGCGAGATTTTATGCGATATGACGAACTCTTTGCCCGGTTCGTTTTGGTTTCGCCCGAGCGGGGGGCGCGTCCATGTAGAATAAATTGATAGGCAGGGCATACTATTACAACCAAAACGAACCGACAAATATCTTACTTGGCAAAAAATCCTGCCATCAGCTTTTCCAGATATTCCTGGTCCTTGCGTCCCATCAGCTCTCTTGCCGAGTGCATTGCAAGCATTGGTACACCAATATCCACCGTCTTCATCGGAAGCCATGTAGAAATAATCGGACCAAGTGTTCCGCCTCCTGTCACATCCGAGCGGTTTGCAAACTTCTGGTATTTTACCTTGTTCTTTTCGCAGATGCCCTGTGCAATTGCCACCGCTTCCGTATCAAAAGTATATCTCTGATTGCTGTTTAACTTAAGTACAATGCCTTCATTCATATATGCCTGATTCACCGGATCATACTTTTCTGCATGATGCGGATGCACTGCATGTGCCACATCCACCGAAAATAAAAAGCTGTTAAAAATGCTGTCGGCCAATGCCTTTTCATTAAACCCAAGTGCAACATAAATCTTTTCCAGCACGAGCTTTAACATTGCCGAATCCGCACCCTGCTTGGAACGGCTGCCGATTTCCTCATGGTCAAACAAAATCGCCACGTTGATACCGTCTTCACGCACCTTTTTCTGGCTGATACCGTGTAACAGTGCATAGCAGGAAGTCAGGTTGTCCAGTCTTGGCGAAGAAATTAACTCCTCCTGTACACCGACATAACCGCCTTCTTCTACCGCATACACATATAAATCAAAATCCAGAATTTCTTCTTTCTTTACGTCACATTCCTTTGCCAGAAGTTCCAGGAAATAGTCATCCTTATTCATTCCCTCTTCAAACAAACCGATAATCGGAAGCATGTCAGACTGCTTATTCAGTTCAAAGCCTTCATTTAACTTGCGGTTCATATGGATTGCCAGATTCGGAATGGTTGCAATCGGTCTTGCAAAATCCACTAATCTCATTACCGGATGATACTCATCTTTGCCCTTTAATGCTACGCGGCCCGCAACGGATAACGGACGGTCTAGCCACGTGTTTAAAATCGGTCCGCCATACACTTCCACATTCAGCTTTAAATATTTGCCCGGTGCCATTTCTGTCTTTGGCTTAATATGCAGACACGGATGGTCCGTATGCGCTGCTGCCACATGAAATTCCTGTGTTTCCTTTGCCTTTTTACCGACAGTAAATGCCACAAGCGTTGTGCTATACGCAGTCAGGTAATACCTGCCACCCTTCTTAATATCAAATGCCTGTCCGAGTTTTACTTCTTCAAACCCCTTTTCCTGCAAAAACTCAGCTCCTGCTGCCACTGCCTGATGTGGTGTGGTCGCTTTCTTTATATACTCTAATAATGCCATGCTCTTTTCTCCTTCCAGCTGATTATTCTTTTCTCTTTCCTATGTAGTATACCAAATCCGCGCCCAAATGTAACTAACTATTTTCTGCTTTCTTATAGAATTTGCATATGATATAATTGAATTTGGAGAGTTATTTTACCCTTAAAACTGCAAAGCTGCCGAAAACAAAAAAAGACTCTTCACAAGTAACCTATTTCACCGAAAGGAACCCCGCCATGGATACCGCCTATTTTGAACAAAGCAGACATATTGTGTTAGACCGCGAAAAATCCTTAAGCGGCATCGGTACGCTTGGCGAGAAAACCGTACACAGTACGTTAAAGCAGTACCTATCCCACAGCCTTTCCAATCAGGAAATTAAAATCGGCTCTTTTTATGCCGATGTCTGCGTAGACGGGCATATTTATGAAATTCAGACCAGACAATTCGGAAACCTGCGGGACAAGCTTGCTTTTTTTCTTCCCGACCACAAGGTCACCGTTGTTTACCCGGTCTCTTACATTAATTATCTGCGATGGATTGATCCGGTCTCCGGTGAAATTTCCTCTCCGAAAAAATCCACCCACCGCGGCAATCCTCTCCTTGTTTTTGAAGAGCTTTACCGCATTCGCCCTTTCCTATCCCATCCGAATTTTTCACTAAAAATCGTACTGCTTGAAACGGAAGAATACCGGATGTTGGACGGCTATGGAAGATATAAAAAGGCCAAAGCCACCAAATGCGACAAGCTTCCGCTTTCCCTGATTGCAGAATATGACATTGAAGTACCATACGACTATATGATGCTTCTTCCGCCGGAGCTCCCTGACACCTTCACCGCAAAGGATTTTGCTGCAAAAGCAAAGATTCCGGTCTCTCTTGCCCAGACCACACTATTACTGCTTTCTGAGTTAAAACTTGTGGAAAGAACAGGCAAAACCGGCAATACTTATTTATATGAATTTTCCATATAAGCCGCACTCTTCACAAAAAGTTCGGGTTTATCGAAAAAACAAGCCTTTTCTTGCCCATAAAAATATGATATGATAATTAGAGATTTTTTAGACCCCTATGTAAATGGAGGATTTTTCTACGATGAAAAAATTACACCGCTTACTGATGGGCTGTACGGTAACCTGCCTTTGCTTTTTTATTGCTTTTTCAGGCGGTTCGTACCTCCCGCTGTTTGCAGAAATTTCGAAATCAAATACCCTTGGCACAATGGGGTCACAGACTCCGGCAGACCCAACTCCCGTTGATCTGATATCCGATATCCCGGATACCACACCGGAGCCGACGCCTTCGGAAGCACTAACGCCTTCCCAGACACCGACGCTGTCGCCAACACCGACACTTTCACCAACACCGACATTGTCGCCGACGCCAACCGTTTCACCGACACCGACGCTTACGCCGACACCAACGCTTTCACCGACGCCGACGCTTTCACCGACACCGACATTATCGCCGACACCAACCATATCTCCAACACCAACTCCGGCACCACTGGTTCTTAATTTTACCATGCCTGCAGTCTCTACGAATCTGCACATCCGGAAAGGACCGGGGACAAATTACAGCATCATCGGAAAACTGCCGATCATGACCTATGCATTTATTTTGGAAGAAAGTCAGAACGGTTGGACAAAGATTGCAACCGGCAATATAGAAGAAGGCTATGTAAGCTCCGATTATCTCTTTACCCCGGAAGAAGTAATGTCGCTTTGTGACAGAGAAGAGCTGGTACATGCCACCTCTACGACTGGACTGAATGTCCGGACGGGACCGGGCACTTATTATGAAATTATAACAACCATTGCAAAAGGAAAAACCTATCCGGTTGTTTTATCCGAAAGCTATGACGGCTGGTATGCCATCCGCTTAAGCAGCGAAAAAATCGGCTATGTATCCGCAAATTATGTGGAACTGACCTATGAGATGGATACCGGTCTTACCATGAAAGAAATCGAACGGCTGCGGGATTTGGCGAACCTGGAAGAAGCCTTAAATCTGGAACCGGGTGATGGTGCCAGGGTAGAAGCAAATATGATTACCAGTGTTCCTGAAACATGGCGTGACCCGATTACTGTATCAGAAGATGAGCTTTATCTTCTTGCAACGATTATCTATACCGAGGCAGGAAACCAGGAATATGCCGGCAAACTTGCGGTTGCAAATGTCATCCTGAACCGTCTGATATCCGGCCGTTACGGTGATACCATCGACGATGTTGTCTACGCAAAAGGACAATTTGGCGGTGCCGCGCCGGAACTGGTTGCCCGTGCACAGGCCAAGGGCATTCCGGAATCCTGTTACACTGCTGCCAGAGAAGCTCTTGCCGGACGAAACAACATCGGAGATTTCCGTTTCTACCGCACCACACGTAGTGCTTATAATGCAAAAGCCTACTCTATCTTTACAAAATTTTATATTCTGGAAGACCATGTTTTCTATGAAAGAGAATGGAACTAAAAAAACGGCTGTCGCTGCGACAGCCGTTTCCTTTATTCCACTATAATTTCTTCAAACATTCCCTGGTCTTCTACCGTTCCGTACAAATCCTTCAGTTCTACATCCGAATTACTATCCTCTTCATCTTCCTCGCCTGCATAACGCTTGATTTCCTCATTAATTGCAAGCATCTTCTGATCCAGAAATGCCACCAAATCTGCACATTCTTTTAATTCCCGACGGATATTTTCCGGTGCATGTCCCTCAAATTTATAGTACATCTTATGCTCTAAGCTTGCCCAGAAATCCATTGCAATCGTCCGGATTTGAATTTCTACCTTGGCATTAATTATGTGCTCTGATAAAAATATCGGAACGGAAACAATCATATGATAGCTCTTGTATCCGTTTGGTTTTGGATGCTCAATATAGTCCTTTACTTTTAACACCGTTACATCCGACTGCGCAGCAATCAGTTTCGCAATCCGGTAAATATCTGTCGTATACGAGCAGATGATACGGATGCCCGCCACATCATTAATATAACGGATAATATTTTCCACCGTAAGCTCTTTTTCATTGTGGCGAAGCTTTTTTGCAATACTCTCCGGTGACTTAATCCGTGAAGTCATGTGCTCGATTGGATTATACTGATGGCGCAATTTAAACTCGTTATTTAACGTTTCCAATTTTGTATTTACTTCACGAAGCGCTGCATCGTAAATCAGCTGCATACGCTCCCATTCTTCGGATGTATTCTTTAGTTCCCCATAAATATCTAAAGCAGTAATGTCACTCATTTTTCTGTGTTCCTTTCTGATACCTTCGTACAAGCACATCATAACACAGAATTGTTACCAAATTTTTAACAACCCGAAACTTAATTAACTTTTAATCTTTTCTTTATTTTTCACCAGCTGTATCAGATTCAGAATTTCATAAAAAATAAACGATGCCACGATAATTCCGACGGAAATTCCCAATGCCGCAAGAAGCGTTCTTCCACCCCACACCTGAAACAACTCCTGATTTCCGTTTACCAGATAGCTCATGGTGTAATAAAAACTTCCTCCCGGAATCAAAATAATAATGGATGGCAGAATAAAGATAATTGCCGGTGCTTTCTTCCATCTTGCAGACAATTCAGAAAGCATCGTTCCGATAAAAGCCGGAATCATATTGGCTAGAAATACATTTTCCGAAAAAATTCGCTCGCAATAAATATAAATTGCTCCGGAAAGCGTTCCGAGCACTGCCGCATACAACAGTCGCTCTTTTTTCAAGTTAAAGAAAATCGAAAAACTGATGCATCCGACAAAGGCTGCAATGATACGTGTGATATCCTCTGTCATACCACGATTCCTCCCAACATCATCAGTGCCATGGCAATACCACAGGCAATGGCTCCTGCTATGATTATAGCTTCTACCAGCCGGAAAAAGCCGGTCATTACATCACCGTACAAAAGATCACGGACTGCATTCACAATTCCAAGCCCCGGAATAAATAACATGATATCACCGATAATCACCTTATCCAAATGCACGCCCAGCCCAATCCGAACCAGAAAAATTGCCAATACACCCACACAAAAGGTTGCCATCAAGGTAAAAATCAACATATTCTTTTTTAACCGGTTTGCATATCGGTTCAACAAAAAAACAAACACAGAAATCAGTGCCGTTGCAATGGCATCTCTCAATTCGCCGCCGTAGAATATCGTAAACGCGCCGGTTCCAAATACATAACCCAGCAAATATAACCAGCCGATGTCTTTATCCTGGGCAAGCAGTTCCTTCTTTTTTTCTTCAATTTCCTCATAAGACGGTCTGTTGTTACATATGTAACGGGATAATTCATTTAACAGCTCTGTCTGATGCAGACTTGTCTTATATGACCGCATTCGTTTCGTTTTTGTTATCGTTCGTCCATCTTCTGCTGTTGCACTCAAAAAGCTGAGTGAATTCAGTGTAAACACCTCTACGCTCTGAAGGCCGTAGCTGTTACAGATTCTCATCACCGTATCCTCAACTCTGTTCACTGCAGAGCCGGATTCCAACATCCGCTCTCCGATATCCAGTGCCACATCCATTACTTGTTCCACTCTCATGAATGCCGTCCCCCTACTGTTTCTTCCAAAGATATCATACATTGTTCTACTTATTTTCGCAAGACTCTGTTTTTTCACACTTTTCTCTTATTTTGACACAGTTCTGCCCCAAAGATGATACAAAATGAAACACGCAGTATTTCTAAGATATAAAAGGAGATTTTGAAATGAAAAAAACAGCAACTTTATGTATATTCGCTTTACTTTGCACTTTGCTTTTTGCCGGTTGCGGTAAGAAAGAAACGTTCCCGAATCCGAACTACGATACCACACTGTATCTGTCCGGAGAACATTATGTATATATGTACATTTATGATTACGGCCCAATTTACATGGTGCTTGATGCAGATGCCGCTCCGGCTACTGTAACCAACTTTGTACGGCTGGTAAATGAAGGCTTCTATGACGGTCTTACCTTCCACCGCGTTTACGATGGTTTTATGATACAGGGCGGTGACCCAAAGGGCAATGGAACCGGCGGTTCTGCATTTAATTTACCGGGTGAGTTTGCTTTAAACGGTTTTGAAAACACCATCAGCCATGTCCGTGGTACGATTTCCATGGCAAGAACAGAAGATGATTATGACAGTGCTTCCTCCCAGTTCTTTATTGTTCAGGAAGATACTACCTCTTTAGACGGCAGCTATGCTGCTTTTGGTACCGTCGTTTACGGTATGGATGTGATTGATGAAATCTGTGAAACCGTTCCTGTAAAAGATTCCAACGGTACCGTTGCCACGGAAAACCAGCCATACATTTACATGGCAATGTCTCTTTCTAAGGAAACCTTTGAATACTTAGAGAAATATGACTTCAATCCTCCTGAAGAAGAGGAAGAAGCAGACACCACTTTCTCCGTTGAAATGGAAATGACCGCTGCCGACCATGGCAAAGAAACAGTAGCGCAGTGGATTATTACAGAAGGTGCAGAAACCTACCTGCTTTCCACAAACACGGATGTCGCAAAGATTTCCTTATACGAGTACGACCTTACTACACAAAGCTATGATATCAATACCCCATTAGCTTCCTACGAAGGGTTAAAGGCAGACGAACTCATTGAAGTACAGCTTTTAGTTCCGGAAGGCATTCCATGTCAGATTCTTCTTGTTGAAAAAACATCCGGAACCAAGCTTCCTTATCTTGTTATGTATGATGGATTTGATGGCGGTGCCCGCCTTGCTCCTTTAGAGGATCCGACACTCAACTAAAATGGGAGGCTCTTATGCCCGATAAAAGAATTCAACCATTCCAATCAGAAAAAAAAGAATATTACGTAGAAGTTCCCGGTTCGAAAAGCATCACGAACCGGGCGCTTTTACTTGCCGCTCTGGCAAACGGAAAAAGCACCCTGAACGGAGTGCTTTTTTCTGATGACTCCAGACATTTTTTATCCAGTCTGATATCTCTCGGATTTCAGGTAGAAATCAACGAAGACAAGAAACAGGTAGTAATTTACGGTGAAGGAGGACATATTCCAAATCCAAATGCAACGATTAATGTTGGCAGTGCCGGTACAGCCGCCCGCTTTTTAACAGCCTTTCTTTGTGTTTCCGATTGTTCCTGCTACATCGATGCTTCAGAACAAATGAAAAAACGTCCGATGAAGGAATTATTTACCTCCTTAAAAGCGCTCGGCAGCTGTTTTTCTTTTCCGGAGAAGGAGGATTCCCTTCCGATACAGATTGCAAATCCATCTGCCCTGACAGCTACGGAAGTGACTGTGGATATTGACAAAAGCAGTCAGTTTTTAAGTGCACTCTTAATTTCTGCCTGCCTGTTTCGGGGCGACTTTACTGTCCATGTCACAGGCTCCCACGGGATGGCATATATTGATATGACTGTTGCCATGATGCAGCAATTCGGTGTCCATGTGGAAAAACCCGATGAGAGAACCTTTTTTGTTCCGGGAGGGCAAACTTACCGGGCACAGGAATACTTTATTGAACCTGATTTTTCAGCGGCCTGCTACTTTTATGCAATGGCGCCGCTCCTTGGCATTTCTGTTACGGTAGGGCATATTCCGGTACATTCCCTGCAAGGTGATATTCAGTTTCTTGACGTCCTTCGCCGGATGGACTGTATCGTCTCTTATGATACGTTATCCAAAAGCTATAGAGTAACCGGTCCCAAGGACCGGATGTATCCGGGTGTTTCCGCAGATTTAAGCACCTTTTCCGACCAGACCATGACGCTGGCCGCCATCGCTGCGTTTGCTACGTCACCGACAACCATTACCGGCATTTCACACATTACCTATCAGGAATGCGACCGGTTACATGCTATTATAAATGAACTCACGCGTGTCGGCATACTCTGTGAAGAGATTCCGGATGGCATACAGATTACTCCGGGCATTCCTTGCGCTGCTGCCATTGAAACTTATCAGGATCACCGTATGGCAATGGCATTCTCTCTTCTTGGGCTGCGCACAGACGGAATTATCATCAAAAACGCGGACTGTTGTGCAAAGACCTTTGAAAACTATTTTGACGTTTTAGAAACCCTTTATAAGTAACAAAAAAGGAACGGATTGACAAGAATCTGTTCCTTTTTCTATACGCCCTCGCCATCAAAGGCTGGTATAAAGCTTTCTTCAGCGGTTTCTCCCTCCTGGATAAAACCATTCTCAATTCCCAACTCAATAGCGCAATCCACAACCTCTTCGTATTCTTCCTCCGTCACGCGCCGGTCAAGCTCCGGATATCCGCTTATCCCTTTCCTTGGTGTATACTGATTCATAATACTGATGTAAACCGAATCTCCAAAGGTCTCATACAAATAGCGCAGAACCTTTTTCGATTCCTCACCCTGTCCCGGAAGCAGAAGATGTCGTATAATCATGCCTCTTTTCATCCGCCCCTCATCATCAAACACCGGCTCCCCGACTTGGCGGAACATTTCCTTCAGTGCTTTGTCCGCAACCAATGGGTAATCCTCTGCATGGGAATATTTCTTGGCAAGCGCACAATCCGCATATTTATAATCTGCCAGATAAATATCCACCAGACCTTCCATTTGCTTTAACATAACAACCGAATCATAGGAAGATGTGTTTGCTATCACAGGAATGCGGAGTCTGTCTTTAACCATCAGAAGCGCTTCTTTTATCTGCTTATAATAATGGCTTGGTGTTACCAGATTAATATTATTTGCGCCTTTTTCCTCAAGCTCCAGAAATATTTCCGCAAGCCTTTCTACTGTGATTTCTTTTCCTCTGACTCCT
>CAZIQL010000033.1:0-24534 GCA_964541485.1 uncultured Lachnospiraceae bacterium | reverse complement strand
CGTGAGCCGGAACGGAGGAGGAACCTGCGAACTGTGCGTCGGAGTGCATACGGCCGAGAGTATCGGTCATACCGTAGGAAGCAGGACCTGCTGCCATGTTATCCGGATGAAGTGTTCTACCTGTACCACCACCGGATGCTACGGAGAAGTACTTCTTACCCTGCTCAAGACATTCCTTCTTGTAAGTACCTGCTACAGGATGCTGGAATCTGGTTGGGTTGGTGGAGTTACCTGTGATGGAAACGTCAACGCCTTCCTTGTGCATGATAGCAACACCTTCGCAAACGTCGTTGGAACCGTAGCAGTTAACTTCTGCACGAAGACCTGTGGAGTATGCCTTACGGAATACTTCCTTAACTTCGTTTGTATATGGATCATACTCTGTTTCAACATAGGTGAAACCGTTGATTCTTGCGATAATCTGAGCTGCGTCCTTACCAAGACCGTTTAAGATTACTCTTAACTTCTTTGTACGAACCTTGTTTGCCTTTTCAGCGATACCGATAGCACCTTCTGCTGCTGCGAAGGACTCGTGACCTGCTAAGAAGCAGAAGCATTCTGTCTCTTCTTCCAGGAGCATCTTACCAAGGTTACCATGGCCAAGACCTACCTTACGTGTATCTGCAACGGAGCCAGGGATACAGAAGGACTGAAGACCTTCACCGATAGCTGCTGCTGCGTCTGCTGCTCTTCTGCAATCCTTCTTGATAGCGATTGCTGCACCTACGATGTATGCCCAGCAAGCGTTCTCAAAGCAGATTGGCTGGATGCCCTTAATCTGATTGTAAACATCAAGACCAGCATCCTTTGTAATCTTTTCAGCTTCTTCAAGAGAAGCGATACCATAGCTGTTTAATACCGCATTGATTTTGTCAATACGTCTTTCATAAGACTCAAATAAAGCCATTATAGTTTCCTCCTCTTAATTAAATTTCCTTATCAGTTCTTGGGTCAATAATCTTAACCGCATCAGCAACACGACCGTACTGGCCACAAGCCTTTTCATAAGCTGTGTTAGGGTCATCACCCTTCTTGATGAAGTCTGTCATCTTACCAAGGCTTACGAACTTATATCCGATAATCTGGTTCTCTTCGTCAAGAGCGATACCGGTTACATAACCTTCTGCCATCTCAAGGTAACGAGGACCCTTCTTTAATGTACCGTACATAGTACCAACCTGGCTTCTTAAGCCCTTACCTAAGTCTTCAAGACCTGCACCTACAGGAAGACCGTTTTCGGAGAATGCACTCTGTGTTCTGCCGTAAACAATCTGTAAGAACAGCTCTCTCATAGCTGTGTTGATAGCATCACAAACTAAGTCTGTGTTTAATGCTTCTAAAACAGTAAGGCCCGGAAGAATTTCTGCTGCCATAGCTGCAGAGTGTGTCATACCGGAGCATCCGATGGTCTCAACCAATGCTTCCTGAATGATACCTTCCTTAACGTTCAGTGTCAGCTTACAAGCGCCCTGCTGTGGAGCACACCAGCCGATACCGTGTGTCAGACCGGAAATATCCTTTACTTCTTTCGATTTTACCCATTTTGCTTCCTCTGGAATAGGCGCTGCACCATGATGCACACCCTGAGCTACTGGGCACATTTCTTCTACTTCATGTGAATAGATGATCATGTTTGGGACTCCTTTCAATCCGTCTTCTAGATTTTCCGCAGAAGCCTGCCTTATTTGTTACGTTTTTAACAAACTTCCAAATCGACATTTTTCTGCACTGTACCTATTCTCGCACAAAAAACCGATTTCGTCCATACCTTTTGATAAAAAAATTTCAACTGGCAGGATTTTTTGAAAATCTACCAGTTGAAATCTTATTTTTTCTATGATTCTGTTCTAAATTTTATTTTTCAGTCTTTCTTTTTTATCTGCGATTCTTCTGCGGGATGCTTTCATACAACATCTCACAATTGCCACAATGATTGTCACAAGCAATGTAAGAACCAATAAAATCACACCGATAATTAAAAAGAAAAACTTATTCGGGCTCTTCACCAAATCCCACAGATTTTTGCTGTCCTCCACAACCTTTCTTCCCTCTTCGACTGCATAACGTGCCGAGACATTTGCTACCCCGTCCCCGTCCGTATCTTCAAAGGATTTCATATAATTGGCAATGGCTTCCCATGCCTTTACTTCCCTGCCATCCGTTGTAATAATACAATCTGCATAATTTTCCACCGGTGTACCGTCCGCATGCTTTGGAACCAGCTTGATAAGGCCATAGGACATATCCGTTACAGAACCGATTAACTTGGCGCTGTAAAGGTCTGCTACCACACGGTATAACTTGTCATCCTCCAACTCCACACGTTCTCCGTTCATAGTAACCAGATGAGCGTCCATCGATTTGCTTAAAATCAAACGGTTTGGATTATAAGTCCACTGAAGTCCCGAGGTATATAATCTAATATATGGAACCAGTGTAGAAAGCGATGCATCAATTTCCGCTACCATCTTAAGCTCCGCTCCGGTAAAATATACACTTAAAATTGGGTACCCTGCCAATCCGTCCTCACCGATACCAAGGGAGAAGGAATTATAAACATCTTCCACAGTGATATTGCCGATTGGATAAGATTCTCTGACAAGCCCTGCCGGAACCACAGCAACATCCACAGGAATTCCGTCCCACTCCGGCAGGTTCTCTACTGTATAACGGTAGGAATCCGCCATAATGCTACCCAGATTCAGTTCCGTATGCTTCGTCCCAAGATCACCCGATGGAACAAATTCCACATCATTCTCTGCCAAAACCTGCGTTCTGGTATATCCGTAACGAGCCAGGTAATTCACATCCACCATGGCAACGTATTCATCAATGGTTTCCTGCATATCTGCATCCTGCGGAATATCCGTTGTAATCGGATACAGCTTGTACTCCGTCACATCCCAGCCGCCATACGCATTTTCCTCCAGCGAAACACTGCCAAGATATTTTCCATACTCACCACACGAAACAATATAAGTACTTCCCGTACCATGTACTATCGGCTCGTCTAACTTCGTATGAGTATGTGCACTGACAATCACATCAATCTCCGGAACACTCTTTGCCAGAATTTCATCTTCCGATATGGACTCATCTTCCCATGTTCCGCTGTGGGAAAGACAAATGATGATGTCTGCATCCTCGTTTGCCTGAATCTTTGCAACTGTTTCCTTTGCCGCTTCTACCGGATCCTTAAAAATCAGTTCACAGAACGGAGAACAGTCAAGCGCATCCTTGCCGTAAATACCGAATATTGCTACGCTTACATCTCCCTTCTGGAGCATCATGTATTCCTTTGTTCCATACTCTTCAAAAGCAGCAAGCAAAGCATTTCTTGCCTCACTCTCCGGTTCAGCCTTGGTCGCCTCCCAGTCAATGTTGGAAATAATCATCGCAGGAACCTTATCGCCACTGTTCTTTGCTGCCATCAATGAATTCGCGAGCCCATCCGGACCATAGTCAAACTCATGATTGCCGATGGTGGTTGCTTCAATACCAAGTGCACCAAGCACTCTAAGCTCTGCCGCATCCGTCTCAAACACAGATTGCACTACCGTGCCCATCGAAAAGTCTCCGCCATCCACAAACAGCGTGTCCGGATTCTTTTCAAACTGCGCTTTTGCCAATGTCATAATTCTGGATAAACCGCCCATCTGCACACTCTTTCCGTCCTCGAGCGTCGTAAATGTGTTAAGGTGGGAATGTACGTCATGTACAAACAGCAAGTCCAGCGTCTTTGCTTCCTCTTCTGCTCTTGCAAAAGACGGAAGCGCCATGACAAGTACTGCTACAAGCGCTACTGCTATTGTCAGTATTTTTTTTCTAAACCTCATATAGGGATCCTCTCTTTACTTGAATTGATTGATTCTATAAAAAACGTATTCCCTGTTTTTTGGGCAGAATCACATCTTTGATATTTTAACATAATCTTGTATGCAAGACAAATTTTGTCCATTGCCTCGGGACTATTTTCCTAATGGATGCATTGACTTTTTGTATGCTTTGTATTATTATATGTAATACAAAACAAGACTCTATTGTATACTCTTAGTAACGTTCGCAATTCATGTTACTACAACGATATCATTTCATTTCTCATTCGGAAAGGAAGACAGAAAAATGCTACTGAAACTGGATTTTTCTTTGGATACACCCATCTATATGCAAATCCGCAACCAAATTGTCCTTGGTATTGCAAACGGAGAATTAAAGCCCGGAGAAAAGCTTCCGCCGATACGCACACTGGCATCTGAGACCGGCATCAATACCATGACGGTAAACAAAGCCTATCAGCTGTTAAAGCAGGAAGGGTACCTGATTACCGACCGCCGGAGTGGCGCCATGATTAACCCAAACCGTTCCTTTAAAAATCACCCACCGGTAAAAGAACACCCCGGTCTTCGGCTTTTACTATCCGAACTCTATACGGACGGCATAACAAAAGAAGAACTGTTGCATGCATGTGATCTCATTTACCAAGAGCTCTCCGATGCAAAAAGTCGAGATTAGTCATTTTGCGAGTGATAATTTCATTATATCAGGATTTAACTTTACTACAAGCGTAGTAAATTCAGAAAGGAGAATACCACATGAATACTTTTTTATCAATTTTTTTGGCTGTTTGCTTTATTCCTATTCTTCCAATCATTTATTTCACTCTCCGGAACGAAGGAAAACCTAAAAACAATTTGATTCTCTCTACTACACTTCCTAAAGAAGCCTGGGAGGATGACCGGGTAAAAGCGATTGTAGCGCACTTTCATAAGTCACTGACCTTGGTCTGTCTGATTACACTCCTCCTTTATATACCGGCATTTTTCATTCCGTACTTTTCTATACAGATCACATATGCTTTGGTATGGATGATTGCAATCATTATTGTTCCATATATTCCTTATTGTAAGAGTGTCAAAAAAATGCGGGACTTAAAAAAGAAACATTGGTATCATCCGGAGCTTCACCGCGTACAGATTGCCGATACCTCATCCTCCTTTGATGTGGAAAACGAATATTCCTTTGTGACCTTTTTACTTCCGCTGATTGTCAGCCTGATTCCACTGCTCTATCCGCTCGTGGTCCCGTCTGACTTGTCCCCTGCTCCGATTCTCATAATTTGCGGCACAAATGCGATTTCCATTGTACTGTTTTACTTTTGTTATAACTTTATGTTCCGTAAGAAAAGCGACCGAATCAATACTAACCCGGACTTAACCGCTAATTTAACCCGTGTTCGCACCTACTATTGGGGAAAATTCTGGCTTGTGATGTCCTGGTTTTGCGCTGTATTCAGTTTTAGCGCTCTCTTAAACCAAAATCTGGAGGTATTCTTTCTGATTGCGTCCGCGGTTCTTTGTATCGGTACCTTAATCGTTACTATGTATATTGAGTTCCGTATCCGCTCTATACAGCAAAAACTCAATCTGGCACAGCCATCGGAAATTCTGGTGGACGAAGATGATTTCTGGCCATATGGTGCTTTTTATTACAATAAGAATGACTCCAACAACATTGTAAACAACCGTGTCGGCATGGGCACTACTATGAACCTTGCTAAGCCTGCCGGCAAATGGATGACGGGCATCTCTCTTCTCATCATCCTTGCTTTGCCTTTCATGGGTGTCTGGATGATGACCGAGGAATTTTCCGAAGTCCGCATAGAACTGACCGATACCAAACTGACTGCAACGCATGCTGCCTCTTCCTATGCGGTAGAACTAGATAATATCGATTCCGTCGAACTGCTTACCACACTTCCAAAGTGCAGCCGCAATTGGGGCACTGCGATGGAAACCATCTTAAAGGGTGATTTTTCCGTCAGCGGCATTGACCCGCACTGCACACTGTGTGTGGACACAGAGGCGGAGTGTTTTCTTCTGATACGCACGATAGATGGAGAATATTATTTGTTTGGTTCGGATAATGATTGGCAGATGGAGGAGCTATTTGAGGAATTGAAATAATAATGAAAGGCTGGTGAACCAAACACCAGCCTTTTGCATTACTCCGCCAATATTTTCTCAATTTCTGCAAGCTCTGCTTCCGTAAACTCCAGCTTCTCAATACAAGCCACATTCTCTGCAATCTGTTCCGGCCGGCTCGCACCGATAAGCACCGTAGTCACCGCCTTGTTTCGAAGCACCCAGGAAAGTGCCATCTGAGAGAGCTTCTGTCCACGCTTTGCGGCAACTTCATTTAACTTATTTAATCGCGCTACCATCTTCTCATCCAGCTGGTCAGCCAGCCACCAGCCCTTACCCAGACGAGAATCCGCCGGAACACCGTTTAAATAGCGGTCGGTCAAAAAGCCTTGATAAAGCGGTGAAAATACAGCCAGCCCGATACCATTTTCTTCTGCAAACATATCAAGTCCGTCTCTTTCAATCCAACGGTTTAACATCGCATACGATGGCTGATTCACTACAAACGGTGTATGCAGTTCATTAAAAATCTGCATAATCTCTTCCGTCTGCTGACTATTGTAATTCGAAATTCCGACATACAGTGCCTTTCCCTGTCTGACAATATCATTCAAGGCAACCGCCGTTTCCTCAAGCGGTGTATTCGGATCAAAAACGTGGTGATAGA
Organism: uncultured Lachnospiraceae bacterium; assembly: GCA_964541485.1. GTDB lineage: Bacteria > Bacillota > Clostridia > Lachnospirales > Lachnospiraceae > SIG299. The sequence continues at coordinate 17,946 of CAZIQL010000033.1, read as the reverse complement.
AAATATCCACATACTCTAAATTCATACGCTTCAAGCTCTGGTCCAAAGAAGAAATCAGATACTTTCTCGAACCGTTCTTATCCCCGTAAGGTCCCGGCCACATATCATAGCCTGCTTTTGTAGAAATACACATTTCATCACGGTAGTGACGCATGCCGTCTAAAATTCTTCCGAAATTCTCTTCTGCACTTCCGTTATACGGATGACCATAATTGTTTGCCAAATCAAAATGCGTGATACCAAGATTAAACGCCGTGTGCACCATGTTCTCTGCATTGGCAAAGTTGCTTCCGTGTCCGAAATTCTGCCAAAGCCCCAGCGACACTGCAGGTAATTTCAATCCGCTCTTCCCACACTTGTTGTAAATCATTTTTTCATACCGATTATCGTTTGCCTGAAACATCTCATTTCTCCTTATTTATAATTTTTTGCCGACTCAGAAAACAGCCGTATCAGCGCATTCTGATTGTTAAGCCCTTTCACCCCGTTGGTCATACGGCTCACAAAGCCTTCCAGCTTTTGCATATATTCTTCTTCGGTAATGCTGCCCTCTGCCACATAGGTAAGCCCTTTTTCCCAGCTTGCCGTCAGTTCTGCATTAAGGAGTGACTTAATAGAATTTGCCACCACATCATAAATCACCTCTCCAAGCAAAGTCGGTGTAATAATCTGTGTCTTTTTATTTAAGTTCAGATACGTAATCTTAATTAACTTATTTAAAATCTCGGCTCTGGTCGCACTGGTACCGATACCGCTGCCCTTAATCTGCGCACGCAGCTCTTCATCTTCAATCAGCTGACCCGCGTTTTCCATCGCAAGAATCAAGGAACCGGAATTGTAACGTTTTGGCGGAGAGGTCTCTCCTTCCTTTATGTTAAACTCCTTGACCGGCAACGTCATGCCGGACTTCATATTTTTAAAGAGTTCCAGCATATCCAGGCCGAATTCTTCTTCTCCTTCATTCTCCGAAGACTCCTTGCCACCGCTTTCCGCTCCGTCTTTACTGTTTGTCTCACCCTTGGCCTCCGCAGACTTTCTCTTTCCCGGATTACCTGCCACCTTATAATAGCCTTCCTCCAAAAGAACCTTGAAATTTGCAAAGAAATGTTCCTCACCAATCAGCAAATCAATCGCCAGCTTCTGATACACCGCCGGCGGATAAAAGATACTTAAGAAACGGCGGCAAATCAGTTCGTATACCTTGCCTGCCACAGCAGATACCGAATTCAGCGCAGAAAGTCCCTGTCCGGTCGGTATAATTGCGTAGTGGTCCGTAATCTGTTTGTCATTCACATAACGGGTTTTCGCCAGTCCCTGATAGCTCTTATTATTAACAATCTCTGTTGCAAATGCCCCCACCGGTCCGAAATTTCTAAGACCACTGATATTTTTATAAATCTCCTTTGCCACTGCGGTCGATAACACTCTCGCATCGGTTCTCGGATACGTTACCAGCTTCTTTTCATATAGCTCCTGCGTAATTTTTAACGTCTCATCCGGGCTGATTTTAAAGAGCTTCGAGCACTCGTTCTGAAGCTCGGCAAGGTTAAATAACAGCGGTGCATTGCGGTTCTCTTTCTTCCGCTCGACCTTATGTACCCTTGCCGGCTGTCCTTGCAGATGCTCTATCAGCTCTTTGGCATCCTTTTCTTCCTTAAAGCCGTTTTCCTTATACATCATCGGATGGTTAAAATAGCGGCTTCCTTCCACCGCCTTAAATTCCGCATCAAAGGTACGCTCATTGCCGTCTTCCACCTGTACCGCTGCTAAAACCCTGTAAAACGGAGTCTTTACAAACGCACGGATTTCCCGTTCACGCCGCACGACCATGCCAAGGACGCAGGTCATAACACGCCCCACGGAAATCGGGATATTCTTTTCCGACTTCATGAACTGCCGCACATTATATCCATACTTCAGGGTCAAAATTCTCGAGAAATTGATACCCATCAGATAGTCTTCTTTTGCACGCAAATAAGCCGAGGAAGACAAATTGTCATACTCGGTCCAAAGCTTTGCTTCCCGGATGCCACGTAAGATTTCCTCTTCGGTCTGTGAGTCAATCCACACTCTGCGCCGTTCTTTATTTGCAGGAACTCCTGCCATCTGGTCAACCAGACGGTAAATATATTCACCCTCTCGTCCCGAGTCGGTACAGATGTAGATACAGTCCACATCTTCCCGGTTCAAAAGCCCCTGCACAATGCGAAACTGCTTCTCCACCGCTGGAATCAGCTCATACTTATATTCCTTCGGCAAAAACGGCAGTGTTTCCACTGCCCATTTTTTTAATGCCGGGTCATAACTTTCCGGATAACTCATTGTCACGAGGTGACCAACGCACCAGGTGACAACGCTCTCTGCAGATTCCTGATACCCGTCTTTTCTTGTGAAATTTTGTTTAAGCGCCTTTGCAAATTCCTGCGCAACGCTTGGTTTTTCTGCAATATAAAGCTTTTTACTCATTCTAAGGCTACTTCTCCTCCGATACGTCTGTCTCACTTTCCACCGGCAGAATAATCACCGGCTCTTCCGTGAAATAATAGTCCAAAAAGTCAAACTTTAACACTCTGGCAAACAACACTGTAGCATCTGCCGGAGGATTGTCCTCTTCGTACTCTAATTGTTCTTCCGTCTTTTTTACCACAGGCTCCACATAGCGGTATGTGGCAATCAACTGAAATTCACTGTCATATTCATGGAATTCCGGAATCAAATCACCGTTTACCAGCAGATGATTTCCATACCACTGTATGCTGCCATCCTCGGCCACTGCCGGAATCACAAAGCTGTCCTTCAAACGGACACCAAACTCCGCTTCATCCACAAGATAGCGATAATAATACGCGTACGGCTCTTCCTTCTTTCCGTATTCCATGTCTTCGTTTGTATTCAACAGATAAATATAATGTCTGGACTCACGAATCATGTCATATTCCTGATACTTTACCACCGAAAGATTGTGATGCATCTCAAACTCATTATCCACGCGTAGGAAATACTCCTCGGCATATGAAGTTTCTTTAAAAATTTCCGCATCTCCCACCATAAATGCAATTCTCGGGTCATTGTACAGTCTGCGGATTTTGATAATGGTACCGGTTGCCTCGTCACTCACTAAAATCCGGTTTCCGTCCACCAAATCAATGGAATTTAAGTGCAACCACTCTGCCTCTTTTCCGGCAGCCCTGCAAAGGTCTTTGTACTCAGAAAGCAGATTTCCCATATCCACCAGCTCGGTCACTTCACCGGTTGCTCTCTCAATCAGCAGGATAATATCATCCGACGATTTCTGCGACTGCCTGCCTGCAATTACAAGAATGTCTTCATTCTTATCCAGACAATAATCCTCGCCAAACGTGTATCCCTCTGCCGTATAAATCACTTCCGCCTGACCCAGGCAATTCAGTCCGACAATCTTCGTCTCCGATACCTTGTAATACATCATGCCGTCTGCAAACAGCATATTCTTTGTCCCAAACTCTTCCAGAGGAAGTTCTGCTCTCTGCACCCCGGCATTGTCATAAATCCGCAGGTACGGACTCACTTCATTGGCCACCGGAAAGGTCACAAACATCCCCCCAGCCACAGAATCCTCACTGGCAGGCACCGTACTGACCGTCTTGTCCTCATTTGCCACAACCTTTGTTCCCTGTGTCACCTTCAACTGAATCGCGGAAGCCTCCACCGTATTTTCATTATAGTAATAAAACCGGCGAATTATCACTCTGCCGTCCTGATCTGTCAGACGAAGCGTGATCATATTGGTCGTGTCCGGAATCAGACCCGTAATCTGAAACTCATGCACATAGGAGGTTGTCGGATCGTTTGGCACCACATTCCCCTTAAAATCCTTATACTCCTCTTCCGGCAAATGAATCGAATACGACACCGAATACGGCTGCTGGGTCTCAAAATAAACATACAGCGACTGGGAATTGGTCAGGAACGGATTGTAAATCACCAGCGGCATATCCTCATCATAGGCATTTTCCGCAATCAGACCATCAATTTTTTCCCGTACGGATTCCTGGAACGCCAAATCATATATTCCATTCTTTCCCACTTTCGAAAAATCCTCCAGCACCGTAACCAAAATCTCTTTATTTGCACCAAGATTCTCCATATAGTTATTCTGGTAATCTGCCAGACCGCTCTGCGCTCCTCCCTGTGTCTCCTGCCCGGAATCCCCTACAAAAATGAGCACCGCTCCGAGACCGAGCAGACTCAGCATCGCTATTAAAATTAAAATAATATTTGTCCTCTTCATGGGTACACCCCTCATTTTTTCCTTCAAATTTTAGTATAATATATTGTCGCATTTATTTCAAATCTTATTTCGGGGCAAACTTATGCCCTTCTACTTATATGTTTCGACAAAATTCCTTGAAAGCATTAGTACTTTATAGTATATTAAACTCAAATAACACATTCCGAAGGGGGTATTTTCATGTCGACACCAAAACAACAGTATTATGAAAATCTGGCAGATACACTCATTGACAAATTCAATCTCCGCGGTTTTGAAGGCTATTACTGCGAGACAAAGGAAGAAGCTCTTTCCACAGCCATGCGTTTCCTCACACCGGGCTGCTCTGTTTCCTGGGGTGGTTCTATGACGCTCACAGAAATCGGCCTGATTGATGCCCTGAAGAATTCCGATTACACCGTATATGACCGTTCCACGGCAAACACCCCGGAAGAAAAGGACGCCTTCTTTTCCGCTGTGGCTGCCTGTGACTATTATTTTATGAGTTCCAACGCCATCACACTGGATGGACAGCTGGTCAATATTGATGGTCTTGGAAACCGTGTGGCATCTTTAATCCACGGTCCGAAAAATGTCGTTGTCATCGCCGGAATCAATAAGGTAACAAAAGATGTAGACGCTGCCCTTGACCGTGTCCAGAACTGTGCCGCACCGCCAAATGCACTCCGCTTAGGGCTTAACTTACCTTGTGCCAAGTATGGACGCTGTGTAGACTGCCTTGACCAGTCCTGCATGTGCTGCCAGACCGTCATCACAAGAAAATCACGTATCCGTGGCAGAATCAAGGTGATTATTGTAGGGGAAGAATTAGGATATTAAAACCAAAATAGCACGAAATAAGAAGAGGAATGTGTCCAATGATATGATACCTCCTAAGTAGATTTTGGTTATTTACCATGTCTACTTAGGAGGTATCATATCAAACACACATTCCTCTTAAAAATTATCTTAACTTTCACTATAAATCACAGTCAAATCCGGATGCAACTGAAGGATAGACGCCGGAACCTCCGGTGTAATCGGTCCAAAGAATGCCTTCTCCATGATTTCCTTCTTGTTCGCACCATTCGCAATTAAGAGTACCTTCTTTGCACTCATGATGCCGCCCATACCCATGGTAACTGCCTTTCTCGGAACCTCTGCCTCCGATGCAAAGAAACGCGCGTTCGCTTCAATAGTGGATGGGTCAAGCTCTACCACATGAGTCGCTTTTTCAAAAAACTTATCCGGCTCGTTAAAGCCAATGTGCCCGTCAAGACCGATGCCCAGCAGCTGAAGGTCAATGCCGCCATGTGATGCAATCAGTTCATCATATGCCTTACACTCTGCCTCAAGGTCAACTGCACAGCCGTTTGGTACATTTGTCTTTGTGATATCGATGTTAATCTTACTGAACAGGTTCGTATTCATGAAGTAACGGTAGCTCTGGTCATGGCTGCCGTCCAGTCCGATGTACTCATCCAAATTGATAGAAGAAACTTCCGAAAAATCCACTTCACCGTTTGCGCACTTCTCTGCAATCTTAGCATAAGTGCCAAGCGGGGAAGAACCGGTTGCAAGACCAAGCACACTGTTTGGCTTTACATTCACCTGTGCACAAATCAGTGCTGCTGCTTTTGTACTAAGTTCGTCATAATTCTTTACTGTAATATATCGCATAATTTAGCGCTCCTCTCTTTTTACCACATTGTTGGTTCCTTTTACAATACAATCCGCAGGATAAACTCCACGAAGGGATGTCAGCGGATACACAGATGTATTTTTACCAATCACGGTACCCGGATTGATGACCGAACCGCAGCCGACATCTGCACCGTCTGCCAAAATACCGCCTATCTTGCGTAATCCTGTTTCATAGTCCACATCACCGTGAATCACTACTGCCTTTCCGTCCGACTTTAAATTAGAACAAATCGTTCCGGCACCGGTATGTGCCTTGTTTCCCATAATAGAATCACCAACATAGTTATAATGCGGTACCTGTACCTTGTCAAGTAAAACACAATTTTTAAACTCGGAAGAATTTCCAAGCACACAATTTTCACCGGTAATCACGCTTCCACGGATAAATGCCCCCGGACGAACCTCTGTCCCGGAACCAATGATAGCAGGTGCTTCAATAGTAGCAGTCGGATAAATCTTTACATTTTCTCCAATCAGCACGCCTTCTGCAATCAAAGTATATCCCGGAATTCCTTTTTCGATGAGTTCTGTCACATACCCTTTAATCTTCGGTAAAATCTCCCACGGATACTCGCTCGTTTCAAACAGCGGAGCCATATAGTCCGGCCAGGACGCGTATAATTCCTTCGTTTTTACTAACTTATTCAACGCCGTGTCCTCCCTCTAAGATAGCTTTCACAATCATGTCTGCATATGCTACACACTGTTCCTGTGTTTCACTTTCTATCATTACACGAATTACCGGCTCGGTACCGCTCTGACGAAGCAGAGCTCTGCCCTTCTTGTTAATGAGCTTCTCTACATTCTCCATTTCCTTAAGAACATTCTTATCCGCCAGTACCGCAGCCTTATCCTTAACGCGTACATTCTTTAAATACTGCGGATAGAAATGAATCGGCTCAGCAAGCTTTGCAAGAGAGGTCTTGGAGTCACAAATTTCTTCCGCAATCATCAGTGCAGTCAGGATTCCATCTCCTGTCGTTGCATACTTCTTTAGGATAATATGACCGGACTGCTCTCCACCGATGCTGTAATCATTCTCCTGCATACACTCGTATACAAAACGGTCACCGACCTTTGTCTGTACGCATTTGATGCCAATTTCTTCAAGGCTCGCCACAAAACCGCTGTTTGACATAATTGTCGTGACTACCGTATTATCGTTTAACGTTCCTCTTGCCTTCATCCTCTTACCGAGAATATAAATCATAGCATCACCGTCTACTTCATTGCCGTTTTCATCTACAGCAATACAACGGTCTGCATCACCGTCAAACGCAAAGCCGAGGTCCAAATGTTTATCCTTGACCAGTTTCTTTAACTGCTCTGTATGCGTGGAACCACAGCCTTCATTCACATTCAGTCCGTCCGGTTCATCCCCAATAACGTAGGTCTGCGCACCAAGCGCACTGAATACCGCATTGGCAATATTCCAGGAGGCACCGTTGGCACAATCCAGACCAATTCGAAGCTTCTTATAAGAACTGGATGCCAATGAAATCAGATAGCCGATATAACGGTTTCTACCTGCAGAATAATCATGGATACACCCAATCTTTGCTTTCTGTGCAAGCGGAAGATCTTCTCCGGTCACACCAAGTGTCTTTAAATCACCATCAATGTATGCTTCAATCAGTGCCGTCGTTTCATCGTCGAGTTTCTCGCCGTAGGCATTGATAACCTTAATGCCGTTGTCATAAAACGGATTGTGCGATGCCGTGATCATAATGCCACAGTCAAACTCATCCTTGCGTGTCACATAAGATACGCCCGGAGTGGTAATAACGTGGAGCATATAAGCGTCTGCACCGCTCGCTGTAATACCTGCCACAATGGAATACTCCAGCATATAACTGGAACGTCTGGTATCTTTACCGATGACAATGCGTGGACGATATCCCGGTTTTGTACAGCCGGATAACTTGGAAGAATAATACCAACCAAGGAAACGACCCACGCGATACGCCTGCATGGATGTCAGGTTCACATTTGCCTCTCCACGGAATCCATCGGTCCCAAAATATTTATTCTTTCTTGGTCCCTCCGGCTCGTTGCGATTAATCTCTATGCTATCCTGCAATAATTCATCGGTAGTAACTCCAAAAATCTCAGCCAATTGAAGCACCTTATCAATCTGTGGTAATGCCTGATCCACCTCCCATTTGGATACAGACTGTCTGGACACGCCGAGTGTTTCTGCCAGCTGCTCCTGTGAAATATCGGAAACTGTTCTTAAATGTACGATTTTTTGACCGATTGTCATATGTTTTTCTCCTTATCTTTCATTTCTGCTACTTTCTTAGCTATTATATGAAGTATGGAGCTATTATATCAAGTGATTTTACTCCTTTCAAGCAACTTTGTCTACATTTTTCCGCAACTTCTGGTTGCACTTTCAGAGTCTTTCGCCGTTTTTGATGGCTAGTTTCACAGTTTTTCCAAAAACCAGCCTCTTTTTCGCCAATTAAAGTTTACAAAAACAGCGGCAGGTTTTGGTCTCCTGCCGCCGAAAATGTCTGTATCTTCCTTTTTATCTCCTTTTGCCTTCTACAGTTTAATTTCTCCGGTATAATTCGTTTCAAAAATCTTTCGGATTTCCGCCGGATCAGCCGTCTGTCCAAGTGCCCAGATGAGCTTGGTCACCGTGGCCTCCGTTGTCATGTCATACGCACTGATGACGCCTTTTTCCAAAGCAAGCTGCCCCACCTGATAAATGGACAAATCACTGCGCTCATACAGGCACTGGCTTGATACTACAACCGAGATGCCATTTTCCACCATTTTTGCAAGTTTTGAAATCAGGTCACGGTTAATGAAATGCAAACCACCTGCACCAAAAGCCTCAATGACAATTCCTTTGTAATTCATCTGAAGCAATACATCAAAAATCTCCGGATTTAGTCCCGGTGTCAGTTTAATCAAAAACACATCCGGACAGAGGTTATCCAAAAGTTCGCACTCCCCTGTCGGTCTATGAATCAGTTTTTCATTGATATTCAGACCATTCGAATCAATCTGTGCCACATTCGGGCAATTTACACTCTCAAATGCATCAAATCCTGTGGTACGCACTTTCACCGCTCTGGATCCTAAAATAATCTTCCGGTTAAAGCTTAAGAACACGCCCGGCGCACCGCTTGCTGCCATCGCAAATGCATATCGCATATTGTCTGCCGCATCGGTAAGCGGATGGCTCATCGGAAGCTGGGAACCGGTCAGTACTACCGGGATTGGCAGGTTCTTAAGCATATAGGAAAGTATCGATGCCGTGTATGCCATCGTATCCGTTCCGTGTGTAATAATGATGCCGTCATATTCTTTATGATGTTCAAAGACACTACGGGCAATTACCACCCATTCCTCCGGCTGAATATTCGAGCTGTCCAGATGCAGGATGTCCTTTGTTGTGATTTCATAATTTTCTGCCACGCCAACCAGATAAGGCAACAAGCCGCCCGCTCCGAGTGCCGGCTGAAGACCGTTTTCACCCGCTTCGGATGCGATAGTGCCGCCGGTAGCAAGAACTAAGATTTTCTTTTTCATGTGACTCTCCTTGTATTCCATGTTTTCCTATGGCTAGTCCTAGTATACACCCGTTGCTTTTTCTTTTCAAGGTAGCATCAGAATAGACTTTACACCTCATTCCAAAACCATTATAATAGTGGTAATTTAAAAAGAAAGAGGTACTCCCATGAAAACATTTACGATTGAAGTTGAAAAAGGTATGATTGCTCCGATGGATTTAGTAAAGCAGGGCAAATACTCCCCTGCCACCATGGATGCATTTTTATTAGAGGAAACCGACTGCCCGAAACCGGAAGAAGGCGCTTATCCTGCACTGATTATCTGTCCGGGCGGTGGCTATGAGCACGTTTCTGACCGTGAAGGAAAGCCTGTGGCAAAGAAGTTCAATTCCCTTGGTTTTTCCACCTTTGTGCTGCATTATCATGTAGCTCCGTTTGAATATCCGACTGCTCTTTGCGAACTGGCAACAGCCGTTCGTGCAGTCCGTGAAAACGCCAAAGAATGGGGAATTAATCCGGAGCGTATTGCCGTTGCAGGATTTTCCGCAGGCGGTCATCTGGCAGCCAGCCTTTGCACCGGATATAAGAAAGAATGGCTTCTCGGTTCCATCGATGCCACAGCAGAAGAAATCATGCCAAACGCCTGTGTTCTCTCCTATCCTGTCATTACCAGCGGTGAATTTGGGCATCAGGGTTCTTTTGAAAATCTGCTTGGTATGCACACCGACGCAGACAAGTCCAAGAAATACAAGCAGGATCTTTTGGAACTGGTTACTTTGGACAGGCACGTTACCGAAGATGTTCCGCCAACCTTCCTCTGGCACACCTATGAAGACAGCTGCGTTCCGGTAGAAAACTCTTTACTCTATCTTGCAGCACTTTGCAATGCAGGTGTTCTGGCAGAATTCCACATGTTCCCGTTCGGAGGACACGGACTTGCTCTTGCAAACGAGGAAACCAGCAGCGGAAACGAAGACTACATTGTAGAAGAATGTCAGGGCTGGCCGGAGCTGGCAGCCAGATTTTTAAACCAGGCGATGTAGTTCAACAGAGTTACTGTGCGTAAAATGAGAAAGGGGAGACTGCTGACAGATTTTCTTCTGTCATAGCAGTCTCCCTTTCTTGTTTTCGGAAAGTTGCCGCCATTCTATGAACAAAACACAAGCTGCAACGCAGCGTCAGATGGCACAGCCGGCTGGTTTTGTGAATAGATGCGCGGCAACGCACAGTAGCTCTTTTTTCATAGAATTACCCTTCCAGCACCTGAAACAAATCCGTTCCAAAGCTTGTATAAGTCGGCTCACCCGGAAGCATTTTAAAGGTTCTGGTTCCGTTTTCCGTACGCTCTGCCACCAGAAAATGGCTCCCCGCCGGCTTCTCATCAAATAGCTTTTTCGCCAGTTGATACAGATGGGTTACCATCATTGTGGTAATCTTCTTTTCATAGAATGCACGTAAAATTCCTTCGGCAATCTTAGAGCCTTCTTTTTCCGTTGTACTTGCAAAGGACTCGTTTAACAAAAACAGGCTGTCCGGCACGGCCTTCCCAATCATATTGCTCATACGGTTTAACTCTTCACTCAGACGTCCGTTGGAAAGCAACTCATCTTCGCTTCTTGTAAAATGGGTAAAAATCTGTGGATATACCGGCGCAGAAAACTTACTTGCCGGAACCGGCATGCCGCACTGCATCAGCACCTGGGCAATTCCGTAGCTCCGCAAAAATGTAGATTTTCCACCTTGGTTGGCACCGGTCACTATCGTCATCCGGTTATCCTTTAACACAAGGGAATTCCCGACCGGTTTGCGCTGTGTCCAAAGAGCAAGCGACAGCTCATACAGATACTCAAACTCCGTATCCGTACTTCCCTGCGGTAATGGCTTTGGCATTTTCAATGTAATATAAACCTCATCCATACGTTTCAAAAAACGCACCGCCCCTGTATAAAATGCAATCTCCTCTGAAAAATGCTCAAAGAACCGCATCATATCCTGCAAATACGGCTGGAAGATAGTGATAATCTGCTTTAAGGTTGCTTCGGTCACCTTTGTAATATCTTCCTTTAACGCCGCATCAGAACCGATTAAAATTGCATTCCGTCTCATAAACTGATAATAAAAGCTTTCAATTCCGCCTATCTTTTTGCTCGGATCCGGTCTTAACAGATTAAGCTGGGCTTCCTCCATCTTAAGCCCGCCGCCAAAACGGAACGTATAGCTCGCCTCACAGCCGGTCACCAAAGCATCTGCCTCTGAAAGTTTTTCCTGTATTGTGGCAAGCGGAAGCTCTGTCAAACGGGCAATTAACGCCTGCACACCCTCCGACTTTAATTCCTCACGCCATCTGCAAAGCAGCTCTGTGATTAGAAGAAGTTCCTCCTGTCCCTGCCTCAGATAATGCAGCGTTTCAAACAGCTCGCCCGTCTTTTTGGTCGACTTTGCCCGATTGCTCTTCATCTCCTGTTTATACTGCTTTAGCGCCTTCTGCTGACGCACCGCAATCTGATACAATTCCTCCAAAAGTACATCCTGCCGTCTGAAATCCGTCAGTACCTCCTGACGGTATATAATCTCTTCCGGAGTAAGCAGAGGAATCAGCATTACCTTGCGGACCTTCTCCGCAATCAGTTCTTCCTCCCGTGCCATATTTTTAAATAAAATCTCTAAATTCAAATCCTTCACGATATCCCGCGGAAATGCATAGCTTTTCTTTCCGTCCGTGGAAGAATCCCGATATAACAAATACGAATCCATCATGGCAGCCTCCTCACAATCTCCTCATACGTGAGCGCATATTTTTTAACCAGCGCATCGGAATACCCATACCCTTCCGCCGGCATCGGAAGCATCCGGTAAGTCCTTTTACTCTCCTGCCCCGGCTCTAACTGCGCCACAAGACTGATAATTGATTCCGTTTCCTCTGCCAATTCCCGGATATGTGTCACATAAATGCCGTAACATTCTCTTTCAAGAAAATATTCCATCACCTTGCGGCCCATTACCATGGCATCATGTGTGGTTGCCGTTGTGAACAACTCGTTCAAAATCACAAACTGATTTCTGTTTTGTATCCGCGTCAGCATCGGAAGCAGACGGTTAATCTCTTCCTTTAGCTTACCGGAGTTCGACTGCATGGATTCCTCTGTCTCAAAGTGTGTGGAGATGCCGTTAAACATCGGTGCAGTCAAGCTTTCTGCGTTCACAGCAAGTCCCATCAGCGAAAAATAAACTGCCTGTCCCACAGAACGGGCAAACGTTGTTTTTCCACCCTGATTCGGACCTGTTACTACAAAAAATGACGGTTTTTCCTTCATACAAAAATCATTGTCCACTACTTCGTAGTTTTGGTCCGCATGTTTCCACACAAGAGCAAGGTCATAAACGCCCTTTCCCTCAAACTCCTGTTTCTCCGATACCTCCGGGAACGTCATCGGATATCCCATCCGTTCCGTTTTCTTCCGAAACTTCTGGAAACCCAAATAAAACTGTATTTCCTCATCAAAACGCAAAATCACATCCGAATAAAACGCCGGAAATTTCTCATAAAACGTACAAATTCCTTCAAACACGTGCGGCTTACTTTTTTTCAAAAGATTCACCAGCACCGATTCAAAATAAGACAATTCCAGCGGCTCCGGAAAAATCTCCGTCATCACATAATCCTTTTCCTGCATCTTATACCCAAGAAGCTTTGCCAGTTCTTCAAAATAATTTTTCGGCGGTTCCGTACTCTCTTCCACCAACAGCTTGTCTGTATCCATATAGAGTCTGAATTCAAGCTCGGAAAAGAACCCCTTCGCCTCTGAAAGTGCCACGTCAAAACCATTCTGTGTAAATTCTGTTACACGTACATCCAGATATTCTGCAAAAAGCTTCATTCCTTCGGATGAAAAAGAAACACCGGTCAAATCCTTCTGTAAAATCTTCAGTGCTTCCCGGTACAAATCTGCCGCCTGCAAATGATAAGTGGCCTTCTGGACTGTGCCTTCACTCCTAAGCGAAAGGTTATGCATCTGTCTTGACTTATAAAGCCGCAACGAAAAGTTTTGCAGTGCCTCACAAAGTGCATCCGCTTCCATATCCCTTCCGATTTCCTGACGGTAGGCAATCAGCTCCTTCGTCTTTGGAAACGTATAATAAAAATGAGAAATCCGATGTCCTTGGGTCTGCTCTTTGATTTGTTCCAATAAAAAATCAAGCTGCAAATCCTTAAAAAAACCGGGGGTATCCTCCCTTACATTCGGTTCATAATCACCAAACAAAATACTTGTAAATCCCATATTCTTCTCCTGTTTTCCTGCTTACCAGTACATTTCCCAATCCTTCGAAAATCTGGTCAGCGCCTCCATATAAAAATAATCGCCCCAGCTTACACATTCGTCCACACCCTCCGGATTACAGGTATTGTACGGACTCTTTTTGCTGTAGGTGCCATGAAGCACCAGGCCGTTTGACTTTGTAAAATCCTTTACGGCATAATTGTCTGCGAGGCTCTTTAACATCTGCGCCGCAAGCTTACGGTACTTCGCTGCCTCTTCCTCTCCCATGTACTTCGCCGCCTCCAAAAAGCCGCACGCCGTAATGGATGCCGAACTGGAATCTCTCGGTTCATCGCCTTCGGTAAATATCATATCCCAATAAGGTACCAGATCCTCCGGCAATTTTTCCAGATAGTATGCCGCTGTCTTACGGAATGCGTCAAGATATTCCGGACGCTTGGTGTACGCATACGAAATTGCCGTACCATAAATTCCCCATGCCTGGCCCCTTGCCCAGCAGCTGTCATCCTTATAGCCCTGACAGGTTTCCCCACGGAGCGGTGCACCCGTTTCCTTGTCCATGAAAAAGGTATGATAGGTGCTTCCGTCCTCACGAATGGAGTACTTAAGACATGTCGTAATATGCTTTAATGCGATGTCTGCGTACTTTTTATCCCCGGTCACTTCTCCTGCCCAATAAAGAAGCGGAAGATTTAAAAGACAATCCACGATGTAACGGTAGTTTCCCACATCCTCCATACTGCCCCAGGCCTGAATGAATCCCCCCAGCGGCTGGAATCTGGAAATGAGCTGATCTGCCGCCAGAATTGCCGCCTGTTTTGCCTTTTCATCCCCGGTCAGCTTATATGCCGCCACACAGGTCGGTGTATACAAAAAGCCCATATCATGATGATCCACCGCAATTTTATTACGGATGCGGTGGTCAAAGCTGTCCACCATATGAAGCGCCGCATCCTTAAACAGCTCTTGTCCTGTATGCTCATATGCCAGCCATACTTCGCCCGGCCAGAACCCGCAGGTCCATTGGTCATTGTTGCACTTCGGATACCTATTGTTTATGCTGGAATGATTCTGGCAGAAATCCAAAAACTCGGAAAGATTCCTTTCCACCTGCGCAGCCGCAATGTCGAGCGCCGCCTTTGCTTCTTCTATTGTCAATTCCGGATTATGAAACATAATTCTGTTCCTCCATACATAAGTTTTCTTCCTTATCCTTCTCGTCTGCTTTCTGCTTCGATGTCTGAATCAAGTCATTTCACCACCGGCATAATTTTAAACCAGGTGCTTGTCTTCTCACCACGTTTAAAGAAAGCATCCCAACGAATCAAACGCACGATTTCTTTTTCTCCTTCATGATTCGAATGCTCCTGTTCCATGCAGTAAAGATGGTGAATTTCCTTTGGGAATGTCAAAATACATTCTGCATCACCCTTTCTGATTCTTACCACACTCTCTCCGTCCGGATTCCACTCAACTTTTACCTCGCCCTGTGTTACCACCTGCTCAATAAACCTTGAGGAGCGTATCGGCATCTCAAAGGTATCTGTGACTAAAAGCGTTCCATCCTCTAAGGAAAACTGCGTCTCTCTCTCTAAATGTCTGATATTCCCAATCGGATATGCCGCGGAGAAGCTGATATTTGTGTTTCCCTTTCCATCTACCGAAAAAGCGGTCGCACGGTGCCATTCCCCGCTCTGCTGTGTCTTTCCGTTTGGCAATGGCACACTGTGTCCCATGGACGAATTACAAAGAATCTCATAACGTCCTGCGCCAAAATATTCTTTTGTATACTCTCCCGCACCAAGGTCCGTAATCAGCTGCTCCCCATCTACAATGTAGAGGAAGCTTCCGACATCGTTGTGATTGTGCGGTTCAGCATTGTGACCACCCTTGATAGCCATTCCAACACCGTTTGTACTTCCGCAGATACTCCACTGCGCGAATGGAAGGATATCATGGCGGACTGCATTTGTTTCACCTTCGCAAACCGTCTCATCCTTCGTCCACAGATAATCCCTGCAAAGTCCCATAAAACGGTAACAGGTATCTGTCTCAAAATCTGCCGCAAGCGTTTCTTCCGGCACAGACACCCCTTCATATTTTTCCGATAAAAACTTCGTCAGCCCCATCCGGAACTTCGCCTTCATTTCCCCATCGGAAAAGCTGATGGTCTGTCCGCCCTGAAAATACATCTTCTGCTGGAACTGCGCAATCTTCTTTAATTTCTCATTAGCAAACAAATCTGCTTTTCCGTTTGTGTAACGGTACAACTGCTCTGCAAAGCCGACAAAATAGGTCATGCCGTAAGTGAAGTATCCGATTCCCTCCATGCAGGCACCATCTTCTTCAAAGCCATCCAAATAATACTTTAAAGAATTGCAAAGTCTGTCAAGGCACTTCTGCAAACGCTCTTCTTCCTTTCCTGCCATCAGGTAAATGCAGGCACTGCCGATGCCTCCGGCACACACTGCATTCCAGTTATGGCCCGCACACTCCCAGCAGCCGTAATTCGGTTTGGAAGAAAAGAACGGCGTAAATACCCTGCGCTCAATTTCTGTATGTACACGCTCGCAAATTACTTTTGAGAGCTTCTCGCCATCTTTGTTTACCAGCGACACAATCTCCGCTAATGTCTGTGCTGTCTCTGCCGCAAACAAATCCACGGTTGTTCTCCAGCCCTCCTCCTTCCGGTTCACATGCGCAGGCAATGCCCAGCACTCTTCGTCGCATACCGAAAGAAGGATTTCTTCTAATTTTGCAACGTCCTCCCCCTGCCCGAAAATGATTGCGGCCATGCCAAAGACTGCTAAAAACTTTCTGCGTCCAAAATAAACCTCTTCGTATTTTAAGCGGTTGCCTGTCGCTTCAAACAGGGCAAACAACTCCTCAGTCAGTTCGGGCAACGGCTGGTATCTCATTTCATCTGCCAGTTTCAGCACTTGTTCTTTATACGCTTCATGGAACTTTTTTATCGCCATGGTCTTTCTCTCTTTCTTATATATAAAACAGAAGGGAAGTATATCGCCAACGCGACATCGACTTCCCTGCCATCTTAATCCTATCTTATCCTTTTAGTATTAAAACATAATCTCAGATTTTTTCTTAAGTAAACGTGCTCCGTACATAATCATAAATGCACTGCCGACTGCTGTCAGCGCACTGCCTACCGCAAGCAAAATACCAAATACGATATTTAAAATACCTGCATGCTTCATTGTGAGATAGATTTTCTCCATACATTTTCCTCTTTTCTATTACTTTACACCATACTGGTCATAGTAAGCATCGATTGCTGCCTTGATGGTGTCATCAATGACAACTCTTCCCTGACACTCATTGTTATGTAAATGCTCTACAACCTCCGCCATGGAAACGATAGCGCGTGCTTCAAAACCATAGGTTTCTTTAATCTCATCCAAAGCACTCTTCTTTCCGCCAAGACCAACTTCCATACGGTTTAAGGAAACGATTAAACCAAGAATCTGAACGTCTGCTGCACCCTTTACCTTTGGCACGGTCT
The DNA here is from genome assembly GCA_964541485.1 of uncultured Lachnospiraceae bacterium. Lineage (GTDB taxonomy): Bacteria > Bacillota > Clostridia > Lachnospirales > Lachnospiraceae > SIG299. The sequence continues at coordinate 669 of CAZIQL010000033.1, read as the reverse complement.
CTTCCATCGACTTACCGGAGGTGGTAACGTCCTCAATCATGATAACTCTGTCACCATCTTTTAACTTACTTCCAAGGAAGCTTCCCTTATCTGCGCCATGGTCCTTCTCTTCCTTACGGTCAGAACAGTAACGCACTTCTTTTCCATAGAGTGTATGATAAGCTACTGCTGTCACAACACTGATCGGAATACCCTTATAAGCCGGTCCGAATAACACATCAAAATCATCACCATAATTGTCATGAATTGCCTTTGCATAATACTCACCAAGTCTCATGAGCTGGCTGCCTGTCACATACGCACCTGCATTCATAAAGAACGGGGACTTTCTGCCACTCTTTAATGTGAAATCACCAAATTTTAAAACATCACTCTCGACCATAAAGTCAATAAATTCCTGCTTGTAAGCTTCCATATTCCTCAACCATCCTTCCGGTAATTTTTTCTTTTGTTATAGTAGCACAAATACGGGGAGTTTTCAACTGAAAATCATTCTATTTCTACCATTACTCTACCTCAAATCTTTTAGTAAAAACAAAATCATATATATCGGTTTCAGTTTTAACGTACCAATTTTTCCGACATCCTTTTGAGACAGCAGAAAACGTTCTCCCACCTGCTTTGAATATTTGATTTCAAAGTTATCAATAGATTTATGATTATTGATTG
>CAZIQL010000032.1:0-26605 GCA_964541485.1 uncultured Lachnospiraceae bacterium | reverse complement strand
GGTTGGTGTAAACCTTGATTTCCGTGGTTTCACCGGCACGCTGTGCATAACGCTTTCCGCAAAGGTGAACCATTGGTTCGTCATTCCAGTATGCCTTGTAAATGTAGTAGCTGTCCTTCTTGGTCTTTCGATCCATGGTCACAAGACCCTTATTGTTACGGCCTGCTACGCCGCCTTCATCACGGGCTGCACAGCCGAAGTCGAACATGTTCCATACGTGGCTGGACCAGATCCAAGGTCTTTCGTCCAGAACCTTTGCCATATGCTCATGGTAGAGTGCCTGATAATCTTCACTGTAGTCCTTGCATTTTGGATTTGGACCGTGATAAGTAATAATACCTTCACAACCATATTCGGAAACGCCGAGGCAGATGCCAGGATGCTTTGCATGGAAGTTGTCAAGCCATGGGCCGTTGTCTTCCATCTTACCCATGTACCAGCCGAAATAGTGGTTATAGCTTTCTGTGTCGGTGATATAGTGCATCGGACCGTCTACCGGAGTCATCGTAACGTGAGCGATGGTGGTGAGACGGGTCGGGTCAAGTTCCTTCACGAGAGCGTTCAATTCTTTGTGATTCTCAACTAACTGCTCGGAAATGCCACCGATGAGGATTTCGTTGGAAATACCCCAGAACATGATGGATGGGTGGTTGTAATTCTGGATAACCAGTTCCTTCATCTGCTCGATGCAGTTCTGATGAGCCTTTGGATTCTTGCTCATTACGGAAATGAATGGAATCTCTGCCCATACAGCAAAGCCGAGTAAGTCGCACGCATCGTAGAAATCCTGGGAGTGCTGATAATGTGCCAGACGGATGGTGTTTGCACCCAATTCCTTAATAATAAGTGCATCTGCATAGTGGTCATCTGCATCCAGAGCGTTGCCCTGATATACCATATCCTGGTGACGGGAAACACCGCGAAGAGGAGTCGGAACACCGTTGATAATGAAGCCCTTTTCCGGATCGCAGGAGAAGCTGCGGACACCGACATTTACTTCAATATCATCGTAGGTCTCATTTCTTCTCTGGAGCTCTGCAATTACGGTATAAAGATAAGGAGTATCTAAATCCCAAAGGTTAATGTCAGGAACAAAGATAGTAGTCTTTGCAGCATCCGCCGGACGAACTGCATAACCTACTTCATTGCCTTCTTCATCAAAGATGCTGTACTGAACAGTGAAGTTTTCATCTGCGTTCTTTACAAATGCTTCGATTTCAAAGGTAGCACCGCCGCAATCGGTAGGCTTTGGAGTTACCATGATACCAGGACCACCGTAATACTCTAAATCAAAGTGTGCATTCGGTACACTGATTAAGTTTACACCACGGTACAATCCGCCGTAGAACGTAAAGTCGGCGTTCTGTGGGTAAACGTAGTCGTTTGCAATGTTACTGCATTCAACGACTAAGAGGTTTTCTCCCTCGTCCTTGCAGTAATCAGTAATATCCGCGCGGAAGGTGGAATAGCCGCCCTCGTGATAGATTACCTTGTTGCCGTTAACATAAACGGTAGCTTCGGAATTTGCTGCCAAAATTTCTACGAAGGTTCTGCCGCCGGCAAGTGGCTGCTTTGGAGTCTCAAAGGACTTTGCATACCAATAATTTCCGCGGTCATAGCTTCCGTTGCCGTCGTTACCGTCCACCGCATTCCAGGTGTGTGGCAAATCAACGGTCTGCCAATCGGTAGGATAAGAGGTTGGTAATCCTACATTTTTCTGGATAAATTTCCAGTTTTCATTCAGATTAATGATGTTTCTCATAATTCGCTTCCTTCCTGTTCTATATTTGGTAATAGTATTGTAACACGAATTCCGGAATCATTCCATAAAAAAGATATAAACTTAACCGGACAAAAAAAGAGGATAATCTTTGCAGTTAATGAATATATTGCTACAAACAGAAGGTTTGGTGGGAATATGGAGATTTATGTTGTAAAGCAGGGAGATACCGTAGAGTCCATAGCTGCGGATTTTTCGGTTGATGCAGAGACGTTAGCTGCAGATAATCAGATTCTGTATCCGTATCGGTTGGCAGTAGGGCAGGCACTTTTAATTCCGAGTGGACTTGGGAACAGAAACGCGGTTCTTAGAAGCAGCGGTTATGCATATCCGTTCATTGATGTGGATGTACTGAACAAGACATTGCCTTTTTTGTCTTCCATGAATGTGTTTTCCTACGGATTTACCAAGGAAGGGAAATTGGTTCCGCCGGCATACGATGACAGTTGGATGATTGTTCCTGCATTGGAACAGGGCGTAGTATCTGTACTGACACTGACGCCGTTAACGGCAGCCGGAAATTTTGACAATAATCTGATTAGTGAGATTGTCAGAAACCGGGATGCACAGCGGGTGTTGTTTGAAAATCTGGCAGATACAATGCTGGAAAAGGGGTACATAGGCGTGAACCTTGATTTTGAATACGTGAAAGCAGAGGACAGGGAGTATTATACAGAGTTTGTGCGCAACTGTACGGAGCGCCTGCACGAACAGGGCTATCAGGTGTCGGTTGCGTTGTCACCAAAGACATCCGATAATCAGGTGGGAGAATTGTATGAAGGCATCGACTATGAGGCGCTGGGAGAAATTGTGGATACAGTGGTATTAATGACCTATGAATGGGGGTATACCTATGGTCCGCCGATGGCAGTTGCACCACTTGATAAGGTGCGTGAAGTGATGGAATATGCTGCATCAAGGATTTCTCCTGCTAAGATTATGATGGGAATACCAAACTACGGATATGACTGGCAGCTTCCATATGTGGCAGGTGAGACACAGGCGGAATCGATTGGAAATGTGGAGGCCGTACAGCGGGCGATTGAGAACAATGCAGAGATTCAGTTTGATGAAACGGCAAAGTCTCCGTATTTTTATTATGTACGGAATGGAATCCAGCATGTGGTTTGGTTTGAAGATGTCCGAAGCCTGCAGGCAAAGTTTGATTTAATCAAAGAGTTTGGCATCCGGGGAGCTACCTATTGGCAGCTGATGCAATGGTTCCGGGCAAACTGGCTGTTAATGGAGGATAACTTTTTTGTCCTGCCGGGGCTTTGATACGGCGAAAACGGAAGCATAAAAATAAGGGAGTCATCGGTCGATTTCTTCGATGACTCCCTTTAAACTATACTATCCATTGGACTGTTCCTCTTTCTTTTGTTCTGTTTTTCTGTCCTTTTTAACCTCGTCCTTCGTAACTTCTTTTGAATTCTAAATTAACGTTTCTGGTGGTCCGTACCTCCTTTTCTTAGATTATTTATGATTAAGTTTTCATTGGACTGTACCTTCCTTTCTTTAAGGATTCTGTTAAGAGTTTCTTTATTTGTTTTTCTTGACTTCATTATATCTGACAAATTAAGAAATGTCAAGCATTATTTTTTAAATTTTTAAATTACATTTTAATTATGCGAAAAAGTGAACAAATAAAACAAATAATTCTGAAAATTACACAAAGACAGGAAACTTGAAAATAGTAAAGTTCATGGAATAATCACAATTTCTGAAAAATGCTCTGGTATAATGTTCATAAAATCGGATGATGGAGAGAAAAATGGAAAACGAGGAAAAAAGATACAAACAAAAATGGAACAGATTCCGCAGAGTGCTCTATGCAGAGGCGTTATGCAGAGCGGCGCAGATAGGCTTTGCCACTGGAATGCTTGGTGCAGCGATGGTTTTGTTATACGGAAGGCTGCGGTATAAGGCAATACTTTGGGAGGAAAGTCTGCGGATAGCGTTGATTGGCCTTTTGATAGTCAGTATTGTCTGTTTTGTGCTGTTTTTGCCGAGGAAGAAAGAAATTTTAAGAAGGATGGATGCTCTGGGGCTAAAGGAGCGCATGATTACAATGGACGAGCTTGCCGGGGAAGAGAGCCTGATGGCAGAAAAACAGCGAAGGGATGCGGTACAGCACTTTGACGGACTTGCAAAGGAGAGTCTGAAACCGCGACTGTACATAAAACCATTGTTCGTGGGGCTTGCAGTGACAGCACTTGCAGTTTTGCTGGCAGTTTTACCGTTCCGGAAGGAGGAAGAAGTGCCGGAGGATGTGCAGAATGCGTTGGAAATCAGTGTGATGGACGAACTGGTTGTTTTACTTCGCGAAATAGTGGAAGCATCGGAAGTGAATGAGAAAAACAAAGCCTCTCTTTCTGAAATTGTGGATGCATTGGCTCTTAGCTTTACCGAAGATGATACAACCCTTTCAAGAACCGCAAAGGTTTCCACTGCGTCAAAACGCCTGGATCTTCTGGAGGCAGAACAGAATGCAGAGTATCTGGCATTGAAACAGCAGGAGAACATAACGGCAACCCGGGAAGAGATTGCGGAATCGAAAGAAGAGCTGAAGCTTCTTGAAGATACAATAGAAGACATGCAGGAAGCGATGGGAACTGCCATCAATGTGATTAATGACATTCAGGTGACCATATGGGAGCCGCAGGGACCGACCAGCGAGCAGGAAGAAATGCAGGAAGGGGAAGAACCGACCGAGGGAGAAGAGCCGCCGGAAGGAGAAGAGCCACCGGAGGGAGAAGAACCGCCGGAGGGAGAAGAACCACCGGAAGGGGAAGAGCCGCCGGAGGGAGGAGAGCCACCGGAGGGAGGAGAGTTCCCGGAGGGTGAAGGAGAACCAAAAGAAGAAATCTATGACCCACAATCGGGTAAAGTAGAATATGATGATGTTTATAGTGAATATTATGAGCGGATATTGGAGGCACTGACGCAGAAAGAGTTTTCCGAGGAGCTCAGAAAGATTATTGAAGAATATGCAAATTCGCTGGAATAGAGAAGGAGAAGCAGTATGGTAACGGAAGAAATGTTAAAGGTATTTAAGGAAAGAAGTGAACAGATTTATAAAGAACTGGGAAAGGATATGATTGGTCAGCGGGAAGTGGTAGAGGGCTGCGTGATTGCAATGATTGCAGGCGGCAACGTACTTCTTGAGGGTGTGCCGGGTGTCGGAAAGACAAGACTGGTAAGATCTCTTGGCAGAGTATTTGATTTACCGTTTTCAAGAATCCAGTTTACACCGGATTTGATGCCGGCAGACGTAACGGGTACGAATATAATTGAAAAGGACAAAGAGGGAAACTCAAAATTCCGTTTTCAACGTGGACCGGTGTTTACCAACATTCTGCTTGCAGACGAAATTAACCGTGCAACGCCAAAGACACAGTCCGCTCTTTTGGAGGCCATGCAGGAGCATACAGTAACCGTTATGGGTGAATCTTATAAGCTGGAAGAGCCGTTCTTTGTACTTGCGACACAGAATCCGATTGAGCAGGATGGTACCTATCCGCTCCCTGAGGCGCAGATGGACCGCTTTATGTTTAAGCTTGTGATTACCTATCCAAGCATGGAAGAATTGATGGAGATTGTTAATATCACACAGAAAACAATGGAGGAAACGGCGAATGCAGCATGTAGCGGCAAGGAACTTCTATTGATGCGCGAGACAGCAAAGGAAATTCCGGTTGCAGAGGATGTGATGCGGTACACGATGAAGCTTGTTATGGCAACACAGCCGAATGGGGAATACGCCTCGGCAACGGCAGCAAAGTATTTGCGTTACGGAGCATCGCCAAGAGCAGCGCAGGCATTGATTACAACGGCAAAGGTGAAGGCGTTGCTGAACGGAAGATATAATGTTTCCTATGATGACATCAATGAACTTGCATATCCGGTGCTTCGTCATCGTATTAAGCTGAGTTTTGAGGCGGTAACCGGAAAGGTGACAGCAGATCAGGTGATTGATGGAATTATAAAAGAGATCAATGCAAAGAAAAAGTAGGGGACATACATGGGAAGAAAAATTATTGATGATGAATTTATCGGCCGGCTGGAGACGCTTTTTCTTTGTATCAGGACGCAGATGACCGGATATTTCGGGGGGAACCATAAAGCAACTACATATGGAAATACGGTAGAGTTTGCGGATTTCAGGGAGTACACACCGGGAGATGACATCAGACGGATTGACTGGAATCTTTACAGCAGATTTGATAAGTATTTTATCCGCCTGTTTGTCGATGAACGTCAGATGCATAACCAGATTATTGTGGATGCATCCGCATCCATGGATGATGGAATGGAAAAGGCAAGGTATGCTTTGCAGACGGCTGCGGCACTGGGCTATCTTTCCGTACAGCAGATGGACCGAACATCGATAAAGCTGATTCAGGGGAATTCTTTAGTATCGGTGGGAGGTACCATTTCCGGAAAAGAGTCCTTTTATGGTGTAGTAAACGAATTTGACAGGATACGGTTTCAGGGGTCGGCAGATATCGGCGAGGCAATGAAAAACAACCCGGATATCGGATATGATGACGGACTTACGATTCTGGTTTCTGACTTTTTTACAGAGTCGGATTGGAAGCAGGCAGTGGATTATCTGCTTTATCGTAAGAGAGAGGTGCTGCTGGTGCAGATTTTGACACCGCAGGAGGCAAATCCGGATTATTTCGGACGGATTCAGCTGGTAGATGCAGAAGCAGCTTCCATAGAGGATCACAGAAATATGCGTATGAGAATTACGAAAGGCGCTTATCAGGCGTATTTAGAGGCATTGGCAGATTATCTGGCAGATATGAAGGCATTCTGCCGTTCCAGAAACGTGGCTTACATTACGGTGAATACGGGGAATCCGATTGAGACGGAATTACTGCATCACTTATATGAAACGGAGGCAATACGATGAGTTTTTTACACCCGTTGGGATTGTTAGGCCTCATCGGTATTCCAATCCTGATTTTAATTTATATTATCAAACCGAAATTTCAGGAAAAGCTGGTTTCCAGTACTTTTATCTGGAAGCTTAGTCTGAAATATCAGAAGAAAAGCGTTCCGCTGCAGTGGCTGAACAATTCTTTGCTGTTTTTGGTACAGGCATTAATTATTACCGTGATAAGCCTTCTGCTTGCCGGACCGGTGATTGAGTCAAAGGACGGTGCGGCAGAGAAAATTGTGATTCTGGATGCTTCGGCAAGCATGCTGGTAGAAGGAGATAACGGAACCTATTTTGAATCAGCGGTAGCGCAGATAGAAGAACTGGCGGATGCTATGGTGAGTCATGGAAAAATGACAATAATCTGTGCTGCACAGGAAGCGGGTTATCTTCTGAAACAGTCAGATTCCGAGCGCGTGGTAAAAGAAACGCTGAAGCAGGCGGTGTGCGGATATGGCGAGGCAGATATCGTTGGCGCTTTTGCACTGGCAGAAGAAATTTTACTGGAGAATCCGGAAGCACAGGTATATCTGTTTACAGATAAGGAATATGAAGCGCAGGAAAACATACAGATTGTGGATGTGTCAGAAACAGGAGATTGGAATGTGGCAGTGCTGTCTCTTACGGAAGAAAAACATGAAGAGAAGAAACTGATTTTTACGGCAGAACTGGCGTCTTATGGAAAATCCTGCGATGTGACAACGGCACTTTATGTGGATGGTGTACTTTCGGATGCACAAATAGTTTCTCTTACTGATTCTGAAGTTACGACGGTGTCGTTTGTCCGGGAAGAAGCACAAGAGTATCAGACAGCACAAATTTATCTGGAAGCAAAGGATGCGATTGCTTTAGATAATGAGTTTTATCTGTTTGCTGAGAAAGAGACAAAATATGAAGTCCTTTTAGTAGGCGAGCAGTCGGTTTTTTTGGAGACCGTATTAGGAAGATTTGATGAGCTGAAGGTAACGGCAGTGGCATCCCTGGAAGAACTGGATTTGGAGCCGGAGGTGACAGAGGATGGTGCGATGACGGAATCCATTCCAAGTACCGGGTATGACCTGTATGTGTATGACGGACAGATGCCGGAGCAGATGCCAAAGGATGGTGCGGTCTGGCTGATTTGTCCGGAGGAGGTGCCGGAGGGAGCGCTGTTTACGGTGGAGAAAGCTGTGACGGCGGATGCATATATGCAGAAGGCCCCAAATTCAGGAACGGAGACGTTTACAACGCTCAGTGCATTTCTTGATGCAGAAAATGTGTATATCAATGAGTATACACGTGTTTCAAATTATGAGTCCTACGAAAGTATTTTCTTATGTAATGGGGATCCGGTGATTCTGGCCGGAACCGTGGATTACGTTAAGACAGTGTTGATTTTGTTTGACCTGCATAATTCCAATATGACAGTGCAGATTGAGTTCCCGGAGCTGATTTACAATATGGTTCACTATTCTCTTTCCGAAACTCTGGAGCATACGCTGTTTGAAGTTGGAGATCCGGTAATGTTAGAGGGAATCAGCGGCGCAGTGATAACAACCGTAACCGGAGCGGACGGAAAGGCAAAGAGTTACTTATCCATGCCGGCAGAGTATGTACCGGTACAACCGGGAAAACACTCTGTTTTGCAGGTGTTTGCAGACGGAGAGGGGAAAGCATCGGAATTTTATGTAAGACTTTCTGAAGAGGAAAGTGATGTGGTATCGCCGGGAGGCGTGTTGCCGGTTCTTTCGGTGCCTGAGGAGGAAATCAGCTATGTAAGAGGGATTTCTGAATGGCTGTTTCTGGCGCTGCTTGTTCTGATTTTGATAGAATGGGGGTTACAGTATCGTGAGCAGTTTTAGAATTTATGTTGCACATCCATGGCTGTGGCTTCTTCTGATTCCGGTGGTGTTATTGAGCCTTTGGCCGGTACTGCGGCTTCCGAAGGTGCGTCGGTTTACACTGAACCGGACGATTTCATTAGTATTACATTTGATTGTGGGAACCATTCTGGTGGCGCTTTTGGCGGGGACATCGGTTTATTTGGAGAACAACCACACGAACACAATTATTCTTGCAGATGTTTCGCATAGTACATCCGATTCCAGAATGGTGCTGGAAGCGTATGTTCAGGAACTGATGCAGGGGACGGAAAGTGAAGAGAGGACCGAGGTCGTATACTTCGGAGCAGAGACCACCAACATAGAGGAAGCTCTCTATGAGGCAGAAAAGCTTCTTTCCGATGAAGAAAATCAAAGAATCATTTTGCTTTCTGACGGATTTGAGACGGATGGAACGGCAGCAGAGGCAGCAAAGGCACTGGCAGAGCTTGGTGTTGTGGTGGATGCGGTTGCATTGCCTTCCAATGCAGTCGGATATGAGGTACAGGTAAACAGTCTGCTTCATTCGGAGGAATACAAGGCAGGTGAGACAACGGAGCTTTCGGTTACGGTGAAAAGTACCTATGAGGGGACTGCGCAGTTAAAGCTCTCGGATAACGGAAAATTACTTTCAACGAGAACGGTGTCGTTTGTTGAGGGGTATAATGAGTATCAGATTGCCTATACGCCGGATACCTTTGGAATACATGAAATTTCGGTTGAGGTAGTGGCGAAAGGGGATGAAACCACGGAAAATAATGTGGTTTATTCATACTTTGATGCAGGAACCGCAGAGCAGATTCTTTTGATAGATGGAACCGGACAGGAGTCAGCACTTCTGGCGGCACTGCTTGCAGAGGATTATCAGATTACGGTGATTGGCCCGGAAGAGGCAGCTCTGTTTGCAGAAGACCTGATTTCCTATAAGGAAGTCATTCTGATGAATGTTTCCAATGAGGATTTGCCGAAGGGCTTTGATGAAAAGCTTAAGACATATGTGGAAAAGTATGGCGGAGGTGTGCTTACAACGGGAGGTGCCAATACGTATGCGTATGGTGCAATGGCAGACTCGGCATTTGCAGAATTTCTTCCGCTTGAGCTTGAAAATGCAGAGGAACCGGTTACGGCGCTGATGCTTGTGGTAGACTCCTCCAGCAGTATGTCGGGATTAAACCATCAGATGGCAATTGAGGGCACCATTATTTGTATTGAAGCGTTGTCTGAGATTGACTATGTAGGCGTTCTGAGCTTTGACAGTACAGTGCATGTCATTTATGACCTGACTTCCATGAAGCAGAAGGATAAAATCATAAAAGCGGTACAAGGTCTGGAGCTGGGACGTGGTACTTATATGGCAGCAGCGACATTGGAAGCGTATGAGCAGTTAAAGGATTTTGATGCAGATAATAAGCATGTGATTATCCTGTCAGATGGTAATCCGAGAGATTCCGGGTATTTTAACACGATCAATAAAATGGTGGCAAACGGTATTACCGTGTCTGCGATTGCAGTCGGTCAGGAAGCAAATGCGACGATTATGCGACGTGTTGCAGAGAACGGAAACGGTAACTTTTATATGGTGGAAAGTGTTGAGGATTTGCCGGAAATTATGCTGGCAGAAACTGAGCAGGCAATTGACGATTATAAGAATACCGGCAGCTTTTCGATAAATATTGCAAGCTATTCTACTCTTTTAAATGAAGTAGATACGAAAAATCTTCCGGGACTGACCGGATATATGACAACATTTCCAAAAGCAGAGGCGACACAGTTTCTGACGGTGAGTACAGGGGAACCGTTATATGCACAGTGGGAGTATGGTGCAGGTAAGGTTGCTTCGTTTACCAGTGATTTAAGTGGAGTATGGTCGGAGGAACTGTTTGCAAGTGCAGAAGGCTGCCGGCTGGTAAAAAATATGGTGACCGCTGTGATGAGAGATTCCGTTACGGCAATTTCCATGGAAATTTCACAGGGCAACACTACGGCAGAACTTGAAATTGAAGCGGAACTGTCGGAGAAGGATGTCATGAAGGTAACGGTTTTACAGCCGGACGGTACGGAACAGACGGTGGATATGGCTCTTAGCGTCCGGGAAATTTACCAGGGAACAATTGATATTTCAGAACCCGGGGTGTATACTGTTACTGCAATGCAATATGACAAAAACGGTATAATGCTTGATTATAGCGTGAAGCATTTGGCGGTGTCGTATTCTGCGGAGTATGATCGATTCCGGCAGGAGAATGGGGAAGAACTGCTTGCACAGATTTGTAGGGAAACAGGCGGTAATTTTGCATATACGGCATCGGGTGTTTCGGAATACCGTGGCAGCAATATGGAGCAGGAGACAGATGTCACGGTGCCACTGCTGATAACGGCACTGGTACTGTTTCTTTGTGATATTGCGGTAAGAAAGTTTAAAATCAGGAGGAGAGCATGAAAAAACAAGTAAAGCGAGTAGGAATGGGGCTATTGCTCCTTTGTCTGTTTGCCGGAAGCTTTGCTGCGTGCGGAGAAGGAACAGGAATGGAAACAGGGACGCCGACACCGACGCAGGCAACAGCGCTGACACCGGAGCCAACGAGTGAGCCGACAGCTGTTCCGACAACGGAGCCGGAACCAACCGTGACACCGGAGCCAACGGCCGAACCAAGTCCGGCACCGGGAGAATTGGTGTTTGACACATGGAATGGTGTTACCATCGACAGTCACGGAACCCGTGATGCAGTGGCACAGATTGTCGGAGACGGTGTTACCGTGAGCTATATCAATGGCGGCTATGTTCTTAAATTTAGTGGAGATGATGGTTATCTGGAGCTTCCAAAGGATGTTTTTGAAGGAGTAACAGAAGGATTTACGGTGTCCTATCGTTATAAGACAGCAGGAGAAGAGAAAGCCAGTGTGTTCCAGACCAATCTGTGCGGCTATGGAGTGGGTGATACGTTCTGGAGAGATGCACCGGAAATCAGTCTGGCAGTGGATGGCACGTTCCGTCTGTTTGTTGGTGGCAGAACCATAGGAGGTGTTTACACGCCATATGCTACCTACAATAACGGTATCAGTGGTGTGGATGCCCTGGATTATGCAGAACCGGGCGGACATAAGACACGTTATGAGGCAAAGACAAAGTCACTTACGAAAAATGAGTGGCATGAAGTGATGTTCAGTGTTTCTACGACGGAAGTGCATATTTTCTATGACGGAGAAGAAGTAACACTGAATAAAACGGATGCGAATTTTAATCTGGCTTCGTCGCTTGATTATTTATTGAATACTCTGACAGACGGAAAGAGCATTTTATCTGAGTATGTACATACCTCCTTCGGTAATTCGGTTTATAGTGATTTGCCGAATTTTGAGGGAGAAATCGATGATATTGCGATTTATCATAAATCATTGGGAATGCCTTCGGATGCGGCAATGGAGCTTCCGGTATATCACTGGACCTTTGATGCGGATGATGTCAAAGGAGCAGACGAGGTGGCAGAGGAGATTGACTTGTCCCTGTATATGGGAGAGGTGAAATTGACAGAAGCGACAGAATTAAAAACTACCTCCCCGGATGGCGAGACTGTGGTACAGTTCTGGTTTGATGAAAAGGGTTCCTATTATTATTCCGTAACAGATGCGGGAAAGGTATTGGTAGAAACCTCTCTGATTGGTATGGAGCTTTCTGAAGCCAACCTTTATGAAGGGCTTTCGGTAAGGACAGGCAGTATGGAAAAGCAGGAGATCAAGGAAAGCTACGAATTGTTCACCGGTTATAATGCGGTCATGGAAAATCACTGCAATGAAACTTCGTTTGTTTTGGGAAATGAAAGCGGACAGTTTACGTTTGTTGTGCGTGTGTATGATGACGGCTTTGCATATCGCTATGCAGAGGTTACAGCAGGCTCAGCAGAAAACGTAACGGCTCTTGATGAAAAGTCGGAGGTCATCCTGCCAAGGACAACTACAACATGGGCGTTTGAATTGAACGGACATTATGAAGGCACCTACATTGAGAGAAATTACAGTCAGTTGGAGTCCCTTTCCCAGAAATTAAGTACACCGATGCTTGTAAAGAACGGAGAATACTGGATGCTGATTACAGAAGCATCTGCCATCAATAATGATGGTGAATTCTGTACGAGCGCGCTTCAGACACTGCGCGGCAGTGCCGTGCTTAACTGGGCGTTTGGGCAGAGAAGAGATCCGGATAATGAGGCAAAGGGAGACCTTGATTTCCCAGGTATGCTTCCGATTACAGAGGTAAATACCGTAAATGGCTTTACAACTCCGTGGAGAGCGTTTGTGGTTTCGGATGATTTGAATGAATTTGTAAACAGTTCTTTGATTACAGACTTAAATCCGGCAGCGGATGAAACGTTATACGCAGATACCAGTTACATCAAGCCGGGTAAGGTGGCATGGAGCTGGTGGTCGGAAGAGGCTTATCAGGGAACGTATGCAAAACACGTGGAATACATTGATTTTGCGGCAGAAAACGGCTGGGAATATGTATGTCTGGATGTGGGTTGGAGAAACTTTGAGAGAAAACTTTCTGATTTGTGCGATTATGCAAGAGAAAAAGGTGTTGGTATCTTTGTCTGGGTAAATTACAGGGATATCAAGGATACCGAAACAATGGAAACGTTGTTTGCAAAGTGGAAAGCGGCAGGAGTTGTCGGACTCAAGACAGACTATTTTGAAAGTGATGACACCGATGTACTCATGGTAATGCAGAATATTGCTGAGTGCTGTGCAAGAAATCAGCTGATGGTACTGTATCATGGTTGCGTAAGACCTGGCGGTGAATGCAGAACTTATCCGAATATCCTCTCGACAGAGGCAGTGTACGGAGAAGAGAACCATAAGTGGTCGGAAGATCCGTCCATCGAAAACTGTCTGTTATATCCGTTTACCAGAAATATTTGCGGTTCCATGGATTACACACCGGCAGGAACCAAGGTAGACAGTGAGGCAACCTATGGATTCTGTCTGGCACAGACGATAGTATATGAGTCTGCATTACAGCATTTTGCTTATGCGGCAGCTTCTTATAAAAATTATAACGGACTTGCGCTTTTGAATCATATTCCGACCGAATGGGATGAGACCATTCTTTTGGATGGTTATCCGGGGGAATATGTGACGATGGCAAGAAGAAACGGTGAGGATTGGTTTATCGGCACCATGACTGCAGAGGAAAGAACGGTGGAGATTTCGCTTGACTTCCTGGAGGATGGTGTTTATAATGCCTACATTTATGTGAATGGAGGCTCGGGATTGGAGCTTTGTGAAAAGGTGGTTAATCCTACGGATAAGCTGGTACTTGTTCTTGCCGAAGGCGATGGTGCTGCGATTATGATTACCAAGGGAACAATTGATACGAGTGTTGGCGTCAATGAAGAGGTTAATCCATCCGGTTATACTTATTATGAAGCAGAGTCTGCTGATAATATTTTAGCGGGTGCGGCAGTAAAGGCAAGCTCTGCATTCTGCGCAGGTGGTCAGAAGGTCGGCTACATCGGCTATGCAGGAAACACACTGACCTTTACCAAGGTTACAGTACCGGAGGATGGTACTTATAAGCTGTTGTTGTATTATTGCAGCGGAGAAAACAGAAGGGTAATCTTAAAGGTAAATGGTGAGACGGAGTATACGCTGACCGGTTTAAACAGCGGTGACTATGTGCATACGGCAATTGCAGAGGTTACGGTAGAATTAAAGGCAGGGGAAAACCGCCTGGAATTTTCCAATCCGACGTATTACGCACCGGATATTGACCGTATTGCAGTGAGTGAAGAGAAAGTAAAGTAAAGCGTAAGGGGTGCAGGAAGACCAGGGGTCAGAATGCACCTCCTTTTATTAAGAAATCATTAAATCTTTCGTCTTTTTCTTGCACTTTCTTACGTTTTTATGTATTATTATTACATTGTTCATAAAAAAAGGGGGCGTCTGTTATGGTTAAAATTATTGCAGATAGTACTTGTGATTTATCGAAGGATTTAATTGAAAGATATGATATTTCTATTTTGCCGCTGCATATTCATTTAGGGGATGATGAGTATGAGGATGGTGTAAACATCTTCCCGGATGACATTTATCAGTGGTCGGATGCGAACAATACGACACCGAAGACTTCAGCCATGTCGATTGATGAGGCGATGGACATGTTTCAGCCATTTTTGGATGAAGGTAGAGAGATTGTGTGCTTTATTATTTCTGCGGATATGTCTGCGGCGTTTAATGTGGCACGTATGGCAGCAGAGGAACTGGAAGCACAGGACAAAGTTGCTGTAATCAATTCGGAAAGCCTGTCTACCGGTATCGGCTTACAGGTAATTGAAGCAGCGATTATGGCACAGGAAGGTAAGAGCGCGGCAGAAATTAAAGAAGCCATCGAGGTGATTAAGCCAAAGGTTCGTGCGAGCTTTGTGGTAGATATCCTTACTTATTTGCACCGGGGCGGAAGATGCAGCGCAGTAGCAGCATTGGCTGGTGGTATGTTAAAGCTTCATCCATGCATTATCGTGGAAGACGGCAAGATGCGTCCGGACAAGAAGTACAGAGGAAAGTTGGGCTCTGTAATTCTGGATTACACAAAGGATCTGGAAGAAAGCTTAAAGCATGCCAAGAAGGACCGTGTATTTATTACACATTCCGGCTGTGCGCCTGAAGTGATTGAAAAGGTCAGAGAGTATCTGGAGGGGCTGAATCATTTCGATGAGATTTTAGAGACCCGTGCAGGTGGTGTAATTTCCAGCCATTGCGGTCCGGGTACGTTGGGCGTATTGTTTATTGAAGAGTAAAATTTAAAACGAGAGGGTATTGTAGAGGTGAAATCCTTTACAATACCCTCATTTTTTCTCATTAGAAAATAAAATTCTTGCACGGGAAAATGCAGGGTAGTATAATGAAACAGTGTTTAAAAAGGATGCTTTAGAGGATCCGTTTATAAAAGGGATATAAGGAGGATTGCCATGAGTATCAGAGTCGGTATTATGGGTTATGGTAACTTAGGAAGAGGAATTGAATGTGCACTGAAGCAGAATACAGATATGGAACTGGTTGCGGTTTTTTCAAGAAGAAATCCGGACAGCGTAAAGATTTTAACGGAAGGTGTCAAGGTGTATCCGGCAGAGGATGCGGTGAAAATGAAGGATGAGATTGATGTCCTGGTGCTTTGCGGTGGCAGTGCAACAGACCTTCCTGTGCAGACACCGGAGTATGCAAAGTACTTTAGTGTGGTAGACAGCTTTGATACCCATGCAAGAATTCCGGAGCACTTTGCAAAGGTAGATGCAGTGGCAAAGGAAAACGGCAATGTAGCTGTGATTTCTGCGGGCTGGGACCCTGGAATGTTTTCTTTAAACCGTCTGTATGCCAATGCGATTTTGCCGGATGGTAAGGACTATACCTTCTGGGGCAAGGGTGTCAGTCAGGGGCATTCGGATGCAATTCGCCGCGTAGAGGGCGTATTAAACGGAAAGCAGTACACAGTGCCGGTTCCGGAAGCACTGGAGGCAGTAAGGTCCGGAGCAAATCCTGAGTTATCCACCAGAGAAAAGCATACAAGAGAGTGTTTTGTTGTGGCCGAGCCGGGTGCTGACCTTGCAAGAATTGAAGCAGAGATTAAGTCCATGCCGAATTATTTTGCAGACTATGATACAACGGTAACGTTTATTACTGAAGAAGAGCTTAAGAATAACCATGCAGGTATTCCGCATGGCGGCTTTGTTATCCGCAGCGGAAAAACGGGATGGGAGCTTGAAAACACGCATATTATTGAGTATAGCTTAAAACTGGATTCTAATCCGGAATTTACGGCATCGGTATTAGTTGCCTGTGTGAGAGCGGCTGCCCGCATGAGCTGCGAGGGAATGACCGGCTGTAAGACGATTTTTGATATTCCTCCGGCATACCTTTGTAATATCAGTGCAGAGGATTTGAGAGCAAGGTTGCTGTAAATTAGGAAGACCGGATATAGATTTTTATAGAATGAAAACTGCTTGCAAATTCCCTGTGAGAAGAAAGGACGAAGTGTATGGAAATTTTAGAAATATTAAAAGTCATTTTTTTAGGCATCGTGGAGGGAGTGACTGAGTGGCTGCCTATCAGCAGTACGGGACACATGCTTTTGGTGGATGAGTTTATTCAACTCGACATGACGGATGAATTTAAAGAGATGTTTTTTATTTTAATTCAGCTTGGGGCGATTCTTGCGGTAATTCTTTTGTTCTGGAAGAAAATGTGGCCGTTTCAGTTAAAGGATAAGTCAAAACCGGTCATTGTGAAAGAGACGTTTTCCATCTGGTTTAAAGTGGTAGTAGCCTGCATTCCGGGTGCCATTGTAACGATTTTGTTTGATGATTATGTGGAAGCGCATTTTCATACAGCTCCTGTAATTGCGGCAACACTGATTCTTTATGGTATTGCATTTATCGTGATTGAAAGGTGGAATAAGACAAAGACACCAAAGATAGAAACGCTTACCGATATTACGTATAAGACGGCATTTCTTATCGGCCTGTTTCAGGTGTTGTCCATCGTGCCGGGGACTTCACGCTCGGGTGCAACGATTATCGGGGCTTTGTTAATTGGAGTTTCCCGTGTGGCAGCAGCGGAATTTACCTTTTTCCTTGCGGTGCCGGTCATGCTTGGTATGAGTGCGTTAAAGATTTTAAAGTTCGGTTTTGATTTTACCGGAACAGAGATAGCAGTATTAGTACTTGGTATGGCAACGGCTTTTGTGGTATCTGTGCTTGTCATTAAGTTTTTAATGAGCTATATCAAGAAAAAAGATTTTACCGCATTCGGATGGTATCGGATTGTGCTTGGTGTAGTGATTTTGGGATATGCGTTGATTGTGAAGTAAAATAAAAGTTTCAGTTTTGACTTAAACAAAGCTTAAGTAAAAACTGAAACTTTTTACTTTTTTGTGAAACTTATTGTTGGAATTTTAGATGGTTTGTGATACAATGGCATTACAAGAGATTATAAAGAAAATCCGGGAAAAGGGGCCATGCCAAGCAGGAAATGCAGACACTTTCTTCGGAGAAACAAGGAGGGTATTACCATGTTAGCGACAAAAAACTATAAGTTTTGGTTTTGTACAGGTTCCCAGGATCTGTACGGTGATGAATGCTTAGAGCATGTAGCAGAGCATTCCAAGATTATTGTAGCAAAGTTAAACGAGTCCGGCGTGCTTCCGTTTGAAGTGGTTTGGAAACCTACTTTGATTACAAATGAATTAATCCGTAAGACATTCAATGAGGCAAATAATGATGAAGAATGTGCCGGTGTTATCACCTGGATGCATACGTTCTCCCCTGCAAAGTCCTGGATTTTAGGCTTACAGGAGTTCAGAAAGCCATTGCTTCACTTACATACACAGTTTAATGAAGAAATCCCTTACGATACCATCGATATGGATTTCATGAATGAGAACCAGTCTGCACACGGTGACAGAGAGTATGGTCATATTGTGACAAGAATGGGCATTGAGCGTAAGGTTATCGTAGGCCACTGGTCTGACAAGGTAGTGCAGGAGAGAATTGCTTCCTGGATGAGAACAGCCATCGGTGTCATTGAAAGCAGCCATATCCGCGTGATGAGAGTGGCGGATAACATGAGAAACGTAGCAGTTACCGAAGGTGATAAGGTAGAAGCTCATTTGAAGTTCGGCTGGGAAATTGATGCATATCCGGTAAATGAAATTGCAGAGAGCGTTGCAGCAGTTTCCGATGCAGATACAAATGCACTTGTAGAAGAATATTACTCTAAGTATGACATTTTATTAGAGGGCAGAGATCCTGAAGAATTTAAGAAGCACGTTGCGGTTCAGGCAAAGATTGAGCTTGGTTTTGAACGCTTCTTAGAAGAAAAGAACTATCATGCCATCGTTACCCACTTTGGTGACCTTGGTTCCTTGCAGCAGCTTCCTGGTCTTGCTATCCAGAGACTCATGGAAAAGGGCTACGGCTTCGGCGGCGAAGGTGACTGGAAGACAGCAGCTATGGTTCGTCTTATGAAGATTATGACGCAGGGTGTCAAGGATGCTAAGGGTACCTCCTTCATGGAAGATTATACTTATAATTTTGTAAAGGGTAAGGAAGGCATCTTACAGGCTCACATGCTTGAGGTTTGTCCGACGATTGCAGACGGTCCGATCAGCATCAAGTGCCAGCCACTTTCCATGGGTGACAGAGAAGATCCGGCAAGACTTGTGTTTACATCCAAGGAAGGCCATGGTGTGGCAGCTTCCTTAATTGACCTTGGCAACCGTTTCCGTCTTATCATCAACGATGTAGATTGTAAGAAGGTAGAAAAGCCAATGCCAAAGCTTCCGGTAGCAACCAACTTCTGGGTACCGCAGCCTGATCTTTATACAGGCGCAGAAGCTTGGATTTTAGCCGGTGGTGCTCATCATACCGCGTTCTCCTATGACCTCACTGCTGAGCAGATGGGTGATTGGGCAGCAGCTATGGGTATTGAAGCTGTGTATATTGATAAGGATACTACAATCCGTCAGTTCAAGAATGAACTGATGTGGAACAGCGTGTTCTATAGATAAAATAGTACATTTATATTAAATTATTGAGGCGGTTGTTTTGTACGTTGATTTTTAAGATTTCGTATCCATGTACGCCTGACTCTTCCGACAAAGTACGTCTGAAACGGACACAAATTGTCCGTTTCCGTCCGTACATTGTCTCAGAGATGTCGTACATCGGATAGCGAAATTTAAAAATCGTTTTCGTACAAAACAACCGCCGCGTTATTTTTTGAAAAGAAAACGTCATATTTTATCTGTTATCACAGAGTCAAAAGGCAAAAAAGCAAAAAGAATAAAAAAGATCAAAAATCATCAAACCTATTTTGAAAAATCACGACTTTACGGATGAAAGCTTTCAAAAGAGAGGAATTCCTAATATGCAAAAACAAGAAATACAAAATCATGTTGAATATCTGCTTGGGGCGGCACTGCATAAATGCGGAAACCTATCGGATGCCCAGGACATTACGCAGGAGACGATGTTGGCAGCTTTGCTTTATTTGGACAAAGGTGGAACCATGGAGAATCCGCAAGCGTGGCTTTTGTCGGTCATGAACCGGAAGTATTATGATATGCTTCGCAGAAAATACCAGCTTCCAACGGTGGTGACCGGAGAAGATATGGAGATAACGGATGGCAAAGACCTAGAAAAAGAATGGATTCACAAGGAAGAGGCAGAGCATGTCCGGCGCGAAGTGGCATATCTTGCAGAGTCCTATCGGACACTGATTGCAAAGCATTATTTCCATGGAATGAGTGTGAAGGAAATTGCGGAGGAAGCAGGAATCCCGGAAGGAACCGTGAAAAGCCGGATGGATTTCGGCAGAAAACAGTTAAAGAAAGGGTTTGAGAAAATGGAACAGTATACAGAAAACAGCTACATGCCAAAGAGACTTAATATAAGCTGGAGCGGAACGATGGGAATGGATGAGGAGCCACGGACGTTGGTGGAAGGAGATGCACTTGCACAGAATCTATTGATTCTTGCCTATGAAAAGCCGGTAACGATTACGGAGCTTTCCAAAGCAATCGGTGTGGCAAGTGCGTATGTGGAGCCGGTGGTGAATAAACTGGTAGATAGCGAGTTGATGAAGCGCATGGGAGACGGCAAGGTTTACACTGACTTTATTATTTATAGGGGACTGGACTTTGTAAAGTACATGAAAGAGCGTGAGGCATTTGCAAAGGAACATGCGGCGGTTTACACATCAGCGGTAAAAAAGGCGATAGAGGAGTTAAAGAAGACCTCTTTTTACAGTCAGAGACTGGAGCGTTTTATGATGATTCATGTGGCATCGGACGGGCTTTATCACAGTTTGGAGAATGTCAGAAAGCCACAGGTCTTTCCGGAGCGTCCAAACGGCGGAAACTGGATTGCGTTCGGCATTATTTTAGAGGATGATCCTTCGATTTTTGAAGGGAAGCGCGGTGAGGAAGAGTATGGTTTGGCAGGCTGTAGATGCACAAAATTAGATAAGTATTTGCAGGCAGAAGAACTCAGAATATATAATTATGAGACCGCGTTAGATCCGCATGGTTGGGAAAAACATTCCGGCTATAACTTTAACATGCTGCAGGATGTAGAGGTGAATATGTTGAAGCTGTTTTATCTGATTCAGAACGGAATTGCGCCGGAAACCGTGGATCTGGATACCAGAATGGTGAAGGGGATTCCGCTCTTAAAAGAACGCGGCTTTTTGAAAGAGCAGGGTGGGGAGTTTACAGTGGCAATTCCTTGTCTGACGCATGAGGAGGAAAGAGAGTTCTTTGCTATAGCCAACCATGCAACGGAAGAATTTGCTGCGGGAATTAAAGAGGCACTCGCGGCATATTGCGAGACACACAAGAAGAGGGTTCCGTCCCATTTAAAAAGTGTACCGGATCAGAAGCTGACGATGCCATACGAACCGAATGCCATGATGTTTGTATTTGAGGCAATCAAACAAGGGATTCATCCGAGAGATTTGGGAGCGTGTCCGGAGACCTTTGTGGTGTTCTAGCGGAAAATAAAAGGATAATCGATTATAAAATAACAAAACAGGAGAGTTCTTTCTGTTAAATCTTGTATTATGTAGTTGTCAAATAGAAAACACATATCGTAAAATTTCGCAAGCTTATATGAGATTGGAAGATGAACTGATGATAAGAAGAAAAATAGGTTGAATTTATCCTAGGAAAAGTGATATACTATCTATATAAGATTATGGAGGTGTTCACATGACAATAGATACAAACACAATGGTTTCAATTACAGAAGCAAATCAGAACTTTTCAAAAGTTGCAAGATTAGTAGATGAGCTTGGCTCAGTTGTTATACTTAAGAATAATGCACCAAGATATTTGGTAATTGATTTTAGCAAAGCGGATGAAAGTGCAGTAGCTAAGGATGAGGATGTGCTTGAAATTTCAAAGAGACTGCTTGCACAGAATAAAGAGGCTTACGAGGTGCTTGCTAAATGAAAAGACTGAGTAAAGAGCAGATTTTCATGCTCCATTCACAGCTTATTGAGCAGACAGGAGGAATTGATGGCGTAAGAGACTTCAATTTGCTGGAGTCGGCTATTGAGACACCGTTTCAAGTGTTTGGAGGAGAAGAGTTATATCCAACGATACAAGCGAAAGGTACACGCCTTGACTATGGTTTAATAAAAAATCATTGTATGTTGGATGGAAATAAACGCATTGGTACTCATGCTATGCTTGTGTTCTTTGTATTGAATGGGATAGAATTACAATATACACAGAAAGAATTATATGAAATGGTTCTTGCAGTAGCAGATGGTAGTTTAGAGTATGAAGGTATGCTTAAGTGGGTTTTGGAGCATCAAGCGTAATTATTTATTATATTTTAATGCCTGTGTTCAATCCCTGGAAGGTCGAACACAGGTGATGATTTGAATTTGTAGGGGTGATTGACATGGTAACCATGGATAATTTTGACTCATCATCTTTTGATATATATGATATTAATTTAATTCAAAAAGAAGTAGGTGGTGGAGTAATCTCATTTGAACAAATTGATACTATTAAAGATTTCCCTGATTCAAAGTCTATTATAATATCTGGATTAAAGCAAGATACGTTTGAGTATTTTGTAAATACTTATGGAAAGCAATTTCAAGCTATAACATTTTGGAAAAATAAAGGTGTTTCGGATTTGTCAGCTCTATCTTTGCTAAGTGATATTGAGTATATTAGCTATTTTTTTAATCAGAAAGCAAGCAAACTCTGGGATATGACAAATAATAAGAAACTTATAGGTTTGAGTCTTACGGATTTTTCTAAACTCCGCTCATTAGATGGAATAGAAAAGGGTAGCAATTTAGAATATTTTGATATAGGCAATCGAGTAGAAGCCAGAATGGAGATTGAATCGTTTAAACCAATAGTGAATACTAACATAAGACATTTCTCTTGGAGTGGTAATAAAGTCCAAGATAACGATTTTGGATGTTTAGCCCATAGTAAAATAGAAGAATTGGATATTCTTATGGAGCTAAATGTCAATACACCTGCTTATTTTAATCAGCATTATGGCATTGATGATGAAGTGTATCGGTTTTGTCAGAATGCATATAGGTATTTCAAGGACAAAGAATATAGTGATACTTTACATACTATTGGAATTACACCAGTTGCTGCGCCACAGGAATTATATGATAATGGGGTATGGAAAGAGTCAGTAAAATTGATTAGCAACAAAAGTTGTGCAATTATTTCCATACGAATGGATTTTCGAGAGTATTATAATGCAGATAGTATTGAGAAAATTCTTTTAACGAAAAAGATGATCCTAAAAGCAGTTAAGAAGATAAAGTCGAAAGGCAAGTTTGATTATGATGCATTTGAACGAGATTTTGATGCAATTAGTACTATATAAATATAACGCAATATTTCAGTTTATATAATATTATAGCCAATGCATTTTATAAGTAATTGCATTGGCTATTTGTTAAAATATGCAGGTTTTAAATTATTTTCTCTTGTGTACAAGTGACCGACTCTTCACGTTCGGGAACAAATAACGTTTCATTTGCTGTACCATTTTGATGAGTACAAAGTGCAGTACAGTGTCTATCGGAATCTGAATCAGGTTTTTCAGCGCTCTGGAAGGAAGTAGGGCAAGATAAGCTTTGCCGGTAAACATTGCACTCCACAGGGTGTTAAGTCCCATATTACAAAATACTTTTACTAAAATCTCTGCTATAAAAATGAGAAAAAGAGACTTTAAGTTTGCTTTTATCCAGCCGCGGACGCTTCCGTCGGTCGGCTGTTTGATATGTAGTCTGTAAAAGAATGTACCGTAAATTAAGCCGCCAAGCATTGCTGTTAAAGTATAACCCGGGAAAAATGCCCCGTCCGGTTTAATAAAGAACTTTACAATATCCATGACGCCGCCAAAGATGCATCCGACCACCGGACCGTACAAAAAGTCTACGGCGCGGTTCGGAAGTCCGGAGAAACCCACTTTCATTGTGGTTCCCGGGATATAGACCGAAGTAGTGGCGCTAAGGACAATGGCAAGTGCTGCCATCATACCGCAGACCACAATGGTCAGGAGATATCGCATCTCCTTTGCGGAATCCGCATACATGCCGAAGAAACGGCGGATGCAGGATTTCTTTTTTTCTGTTTCGTTGTAATCTGACATAAAAAATCTCCTCCTTTACGCAGTTTTCCGAGCGATATGGCAATTCCATATCGGTTACCTACATAATGGAAGAGGAAAAATGGCAAGCATGTGCAGGTGGCACGAGTTTGCATGCTCCAATATGTAGCAGCGGGATGCGAACCCTGCACCGCAAGCACATTCAGCTTTTCGTCCGCATGACAACTCCCTGTTCACGCAGCACTTAACGCGCAAGATTCTACTCTGCAATTATTTTTGGTGTAAATGTAGAAAAAGTCATGTAGAAATCATACAACTTTACTACTTTACTCAGACAGTATACTTAGATAAAATGGATTTGTAAAGTGGTTTGATGCAAAAAAAGGAGAAGACAATTATGAAAATTACTTATCCTGATTATTATCATAAATTTTCCTGTATAGCGGGAGAGTGTGAGGCGACGTGTTGTGCCGGCTGGCAGATTGTGGTGGATGAGGAGTCTTTAAAGAAGTATGCAAAGGTGAATAATGAATTCTCGGACCGTATCCGGGAAGGCGTGGATTTTGAGGAAGGAGTTTTTTGCCAGAAGGGAAAGAAACGCTGTGCTTTCTTAAATGACAATAACCTGTGTGATATGTATACGGCACTTGGCGAGGAGTCGCTTTGTGAAACCTGTACCCGATATCCAAGGCATATTGAGGAGTTTGAAAATGTCAGGGAATATACGCTTTCAGTCTCGTGTCCGGTGGTAGCAAAAATGTTGCTTGAAACAAAGGAGCCGGTGCGGTTTATTGAAACGGAAGAAGAGTCAGAAGAGGAAGTATTCGATGAATTTGACCCGATGCTTTATGAGGTGTTGGTCGAAGCAAGAGAAGAAATGTTAAAGGTGTTGCAGAACAGAACCTTGTCTATTGAACTTCGTGCGGCAATCCTTTGGAATTTTATTACGAAATTTCAGGAGAAGATGGATGAAGGAACTTTGTACATAGACGAACTGTATGCTGTCTGCGAAGATAACAGACGAAAAGAAGAAATCAAAGAACATCTTCAACAGTTTTTGGCAAAGAAAGAGGAGGTTTTTGAAAAATCAAAGGAACAGTTTGAGAAACTTTGGCAATTGGAATTTCTTGCGGAGGAATGGGAAGAGGATTTGATCGAGGCGGAAAAATGGTTGTATCAAGGGGATGCTGAAAGTTATACAAAAATAAAAGAAGAATATGTGAGCTGGCGAAAAAAGAATTTCCCGGACTGGGACATTATGGCAGAGCAGCTGATGGTATACTTTTTATACACCTACTTCTGTGGAGCAGTATACGATGAATACGTGGCATCAAAGGTGAAAATGTCGGTGCTCAGTGTGTTTTTCATTGAAGAGATGCTGACGGCACAGTGGCTGAAACAGGGAAAACAGTTAGAGCTTCATGATGTCATTCGTATGACATACCGTTATTCAAGAGAACTGGAGCACTCAGATGAGAATTTATGTGCAATGGACCGTTTGATGGAGGAATTGACGGTAAACTAAAAAAAATACAGAAAATTTAAGCAAAATTGCGGAAGAAAAACGCAAGAATTGAGTAGAGAAGAACGGTGTGTGTTGCTATATTTAAAGTGTAGCTTTTGGAAAATACAAAGTAAAATATGGGGGACACATGCAGAAAAGTTTTTACAAATCAAAGAGTTACCGCAATGTATTTGCGGAGGCAGGATATGCGCCGGAGGAGATAGAGCGGCGCAAGGAGAAGATTTTTGAAACATTGTTTTACGGGTCCGAGGAGGAAAGAATTTATCATCCGGTCGGAGAGGATATGGCGTATATGGAGGACACGGGAAATCATGATGCCAGGACAGAGGGTATGTCATACGGTATGATGATGTGTGTCCAGATGAATAAGAAAGAAGAATTCGACCGTTTGTGGAAGTGGTCCAGAACTTATATGTACCTGAATGAGGGCAATAATAAAGGATATTTCTGTTGGTCTTGTGCATTGGATGGCTCGAAGAATGCACAAGGCGCGGCACCGGACGGTGAAGAATTTTATGCGATGGCACTTTTGTTTGCGTCAAGCCGCTGGGGCGATGGCGAAGGCATCTTTAATTACAGTAAAGAGGCAAACGAGCTGTTACACACCATGGTACATAAAGGAGAAAACGGAGAACCGGGACGCGCAATGTTTGACCCGGAGAATAAAATGATCCGTTTTGTGGTGGATGTGGATTTTACAGACCCGTCGTACCATTTGCCGCATTTTTATGAGCTGTTTGCGGAACGCGGACCGGAAGAAGATAAAGAATTCTGGAAGGAAGCGGCTAAAGTCAGCAGAGAGTATTTAAAGAAGGCATGTCACCCGGTGACCGGACTTTGTGCAGAGTATGCGACCTTTGCAGGAGAGCCATGGTGTCCGGGAAAAGAGTTCTGGGGCAGCAGACATGACTGGTATTACAGCGATGCCTACCGCACGATAGCCAATATTGCTCTGGATTATGAATGGTTCCATAAGGACGAATGGCAGGTAGGTGAGGCGGAACGTTTACAGAAATTTTTCTGTGAGACCCTGCCGGAAGAAGACAGAGACGGCATTTATGAGATTGACGGCAGAATCATTCCGGGGAAGGCACTTCATCCGGTGGCAATCATTGCCGTGAATGCGCAGGCCAGTCTCGCAGCAAAAGGTAATTATGCAGTGGAATGTGTACGCAAGTTTTGGGAAACACCGCTTCGTACCGGAGACAGAAGATATTACGATAATTGTCTGTACTTCTTTGCATTCCTTGCATTGAGTGGAAATTATAAAATTTATTAAAGAGAGGAATTTACTATGAACAACGTACCAAACATGAAAGTGGGAATCGTAGCGGTAAGCCGTGACTG
>CAZIQL010000031.1:0-26815 GCA_964541485.1 uncultured Lachnospiraceae bacterium | reverse complement strand
CTGTTGATTCTTGTCATTGCAGTTGCTTATATGGCAGGACAGATTCCTGCATTAATAACAGGCTTTGTTTCGGGTTTATTGCTTGACTTGTGTTTTTCGGAGACGGTTGGTTTTTGTTGCATTCTGTATATGCTGATTGCTTTTTTGGCGGGTTACACCCATCGGTTTTATTATAAGCGGGATTATATTATTCCCGGAGTTTTGACGTTTGTGGGAGAACTCATATATTCATTTTTATATTATGTTATTTTTTTCCTGCTCAGAGGACGTCTGGAGCTCCCAACCTATTTTGTATATACCATTTTACCAAGAGTGTTATATACGGTTCTTCTTATGCTGGTGTTGTATCCGCTGTTTCACGGCATTCATCGGCTTTTATTGAAACTGGAAGGAAGAGACGATGATTAAATATGTTTTGGATAAATTGAAAGAAATCATTAGTTCCAGATTATTCTGGTTATCCATTGTGTATAGTGTTCTTGCATTTATTTTATTGCAGCGAATGTTTGAACTACAGATTGTGGAACAGGAGGAGAACACTGTTCAGGATGAGTACTTAAATGTTGTTGAACGCTATATTCCGAGTACGAGAGGCTTAATCTATGACAAGAACGGAGTTTTGCTTGCATATAATGAGCTTTCTTATTCCGTTATGCTTGAAGACAGCGCTTCTTTGACGACAAATGCCCAGAAAAATGCGTCGATTCATACACTTCTTACTATCTTAAAAGAACATGGGTATGAACTAGAACTGGATTTTAGCATTGAATTGGATGAGAATGGGAATCTTGTATTCAACGAGTCGGGAAATGCTTTATTAAGATTTAAGAAAAACGCTTACGGAAGACGTTCTATCAGTGCACTTTCTGATTCGGAGAGAGAAGCAACGGCAGAAGAGGTGTTTGCTTTTTTAAGGTACGGAAACAAATCGAGCTCCATGTTTCAGGTGTCGGATGAATATACCTTGGAAGAAGCTCTTGAAATTGTAACGGTACGTTATCATTTCTTTACCATGGTAGATAAATCTTCCCAATTGACCATCGCAACCAATGTAGATGATGTAATGATAGCTGCTGTGTTAGAAGCCAAAGGTGAGGTTCCCGGGGTTTCTGTTGTTCAGAGAACGCAGCGCGTTTACAACCATGGATTTTACTTTGCACATATTATCGGATATACCGGTCTGGCTACGGAAAGTGATTTAGATACTCTAAACGGAGAAGACGGTAGCGGCAGATATGAGACGTCCGATTATGTCGGAAAAACCGGTTTGGAAAGAGAACTGGAAAGTGTTCTTGCAGGCACAAAAGGCAAGGAGCTTATCACATTAAACAGTTCGGGCAAGGTCATCAGTACAGAGGTTATTGAAGAACCTGTTCCGGGAAACAGCATTTATTTGACATTGGATATTGAAACCCAAAAAGCATATTATTATATCCTGGAGCAGAATCTTGCAGAAATTCTCTGTAAGGTTATCGTTGAAGATCTGGATTACGGTACAAAAGGAGAATCCAGTGAAGATATTACGATTCCGGTTTTTGAAGTATATTATGCTTTGTTTAAGAATCATGTACTCAGTATGGATCATTTAAGTACAGATGAAGCGGGTGCCTATGAACGAAAGGTATTCAGTTACTACGAAAAAGAAATGGATTCTTTGGTTACCGGTATATATGAACATCTTGCGTTTGGAAGCAAAGCAAAAAAGAGTGAACTGGATGAGACCATGCAGGGATATTTGTCCTATTTTATGTCAAAGATGCAATCATTAGGTCTGTTGCCAAAGGCAAATATTATCGCTTCGGATAAAACCTATAAAGCTTATTCGCAAGGAGAAATCAGTACAGCGGAATACCTTACCTATTGCATTAATAATCAGTGGGTTGATCTTGAAGCACTTGGCATTAATGAAACCTATTACAGTACGGATGAAATTTATGAGATTTTGCTTGATAAAACAATGGATTCTTTGTATGATAACGAAGAATTGAATTTAAAAATTTTCCGGAACCTTATTTTTAACGAGGAGATATCCGGAAGAGAAATTTGTCTTTTATTATTTGAGCAAAATGTGATAGAATACAATGAAGAAGATGTCAATGCATTAAAGAAGAAAACAATTTCTGCCTATGATTTTATTCTGAAAAAAATTGAAAATGTGGAGATTACACCATCGCAGCTGGCTTTGGAGCCATGTAGCGGTTCTGTAATTCAGACAGATACCAAAACAGGAGCGGTTACGGCATTGGTTACTTATCCAAGTTACGATATTAATCGTCTTGCCAACAAGATTGAGTGGTCATATTATTCCAAACTTTTGGCAGATAATTCAAATCCGCTTTATAACCGTGCCACTCAGCAGAGAACAACAACCGGTTCTACTATAAAAATGTTGACTGCTACAGCAGGACTTCTGAACAATAAGGTAACCATTTCAGAGAAAATCTATGACGAAGTAACCTTTACAAAAATTGATCCTTCACCAAGCTGCTGGTCTTCCAGAGGTCACGGCGATCAGGATATTGCGAATGCCATCATGAACTCCTGTAACTATTTCTTCTATGAAGTCGGTTTCCGTCTTGCAACAGATATCAGCGGAAAATATTCCGATAGTCTTGGTCTGTCAAGACTGAAGGAGACCGGAGCGTTATATGGATTTGACAGTGTCTCCGGTGTGGAACTCGGTGAAGCTTCGCCGGAATTTGCAAGCACCGATGCTGTCCGTGCATCTATCGGTTATGGATATAATTTTACACCGTTACAAATTTCAAGATATGTTACAACGGTTGCAACAAAGGGAACTTTGTACAATTATACTATTATTCAGAAAATTGTAGATAAGGACAATAATACAATTTATGAAATGACACCGGTAATTGACAATCAGATTACCGGATTAACAGATAACGAATGGAACAAAATCCATGAAGGTATGCGAGATGTGATTTTAAAATATTCCTCGACCTTGCGTAAAGCATACGCAGATATTCCTGTTTCGGTTGCCGGCAAGACAGGTTCTGCACAGGTTAGTGCGAATATTCCTCCGCATTCGGTATTTGTTTCGTTTGCACCAATTGAAGATCCGGAAATCAGTGTAACAGCGGTAATTGCAAATGGTTATTCCGGTAATTATTCCGGTTTATTATGCCGTGATATTTACGGTTATTATTATAATGGAGAGTTTAGAGAATATCTCGATATTTCCAATGAGGAAGGTGAAATACAATGACATCTGCAGTAACAATCAAAGGAAATAAATATGGTATCCGCGTCTTATTATCACCTTTAGGAACTTATGATGAAATCAAAGATGAAGTGGCTGTAAAATTCAAAGAGATGGAAAATTTCTTTGGTGACGGAAAAATGGCAATCAGTTTTGAGGGACGTTTATTGACAGACCGTCAGCAGGAAGAACTGATTGGTATTATTCATGAAAACTGCAAGGTAAATATTGTCTGTATTATGGAGAATGATCCGGTGCAGGAACAACGGTTCCAGCAAGGTGTTACACAGGCAATGGCAGAGTTTGATGCGTCTACCGGTCAGTTTCATAAAGGAAACCTGCGTTCCGGACAGGTGCTTGAGGTGGACAAAAGCGTGATTATCATCGGTGATGTAAATCCGGGAGCAAGTGTTGTTTCCAAAGGAAATATTGTTGTTCTTGGTGCCCTGAAGGGAACCGCCTTTGCCGGCGCATCCGGTAATCCGAATTGTTTTGTCGTTGCAATGTCAATGCAGCCGATGCAGATTCGGATTGCTGACAGTATTGCAAGATCACCTGACCGTCCGTCAGGAAAAGAAAATCAGGAACCGAAAATCGCATTTTCAGAAGAAGGTAATATTTATATTGAACCTTTAAACAAATCGGTTCTTAATGATATAAAACTTTAAATAAGTGGAGGAATTCATGTAATGGGTGAAGTAATTGTTGTTACATCAGGAAAAGGCGGCGTAGGTAAAACCACAACAACAGCAAATGTGGGTACCGGTCTTGCCAAATTAGAAAAAAAGGTTGTACTTATCGATACAGATATCGGTCTTCGTAACTTAGACGTTGTTATGGGACTTGAAAACCGTATTGTTTACAATCTGGTAGACGTAATTGAAGGAAGTTGTAAAATCAATCAGGCTTTCATTAAGGTAAAGGGCTTTAATAACTTTTATTTACTGCCTTCTGCACAGACAAGAGATAAAACTTCTGTAACACCGGAGCAGATGAAAGAGTTAACCGACCGTTTAAAAGAAAGCTTTGATTATGTTCTTATTGACTGTCCTGCAGGTATCGAACAGGGCTTTAAGAATGCGATTGCCGGTGCAGACAGAGCATTGGTTGTAACAACTCCTGAAGTTTCCGCAGTACGTGATGCAGATCGTATCATTGGTCTTTTGGAAGCAAACGAAATCAGACAGACAAATCTTATTGTAAACAGACTTCGTATGGACATGGTAAAACGTGGTGATATGATGTCTGCGGCAGATGTAGTTGAAATTTTATCCGTTGATTTAATCGGTGTTGTTCCGGATGATGAGAATATCGTTATTTCCACAAACCAGGGTGTTCCGTTGGTTGGAAACAACACTATGGCAGGTAAGGCATACATGAATATCTGTCATCGAATTCTTGGCGAAGAAGTTCCATATCTTGATTTAAACAAAGGTGGTTTCTTCAGTAAGCTGTTTAAAAAATAATAATTGGGGGATATGTTCATGACATTTGCTGATTTTTTTAAGAAAAAACAGTCCAGTTCGGTTGCAAAAGACCGTTTAAAACTGGTTTTGGTATCTGACCGTTCCGGATGCTCGCCGGAAGTAATGGAAAAAATAAAAAATGATATCATTGCAGTAATTTCCAAGTACATAGAAATTGATCTGGATGGTCTTGATATTAAGATTCAGCAGACACAGGACGGCACTACAAACGGTCCGGCCTTGTTTGCAAATATTCCGATTAAGGATATGAAATCAAAAAAATAACATAAGGATAGTTGCAGATGATTAAAAAGCTCAGACAATATGATTTCAGAAAATATAGTGTAAGTATTCTGGTAATTGCCATTATCCTTGGCGTTATCGGGGCTTATATGTTAAAGATAATTCCTGGTGTACTCAACGCTGAAAGCAGATACATTAAACAGTTGGCAGGTATTGCTTCAGGTGTAGTTCTTGCTATTTTTGTATCTTTGTTTGACTATCATTTTGTGGCAAAATTTTATGTTATTATGTATTTAGTTAACCTCGTAATGCTATTGATGGTTAAATTTACCAGGTTTGGTATTGACGTTTATGGTGCAAAACGATGGCTTGGAATCGAAGAAGTATTTTCATTCCAGCCATCTGAATTAACCAAGGTTATTATGATTGTGGTAATCGCAAAGCTGTTTGACATACTAAAAGATCGTATGAACAAATTCAGTACACTTTTTATTACCGGAATCGTTATGGCAATACCTACCTTTTTAATACTGATACAGACTGACTTATCTACCAGTATTGTTTTATTTGCCTGTTTTGTTGTTATGGTTTTTGTTTCAGGGTACTCCATTAAAATTTTTGGCGGAATCATTGCCGTTGCAGTGCCGCTTGTGGGTGGATTATTCTGGTATATTCTCCAGCCGGACAATCTTTTAATTGAATTAAAGATTTTGAAGACCTATCAGCAGGAAAGAATTCTATCCCTGATGAATCCGGATGCTTATCCTGAACTGATCTATCAGCAGCAGAATGCAACAAAAGCAATGAGTTCCGGTGGATTGCTCGGAAAATTGTTTACCGGTGATACGGGAGTGAGGGGAACTACCTATGTGCCGGTTGTAGAAAGCGATTTTATTTTTACCGGTATCGGTGAAGAGCTTGGTTTTATTGGAGCCGCAGCGGTAATTTTGTTATTGACGTTGCTCTCTTTTAAAATAATGATGATTGCAAAAAATGCTCCTGATCAGATGGGACGTATTATTGCAGCAGGCTGTTCTTCCATTATTATGGTACAGTCTTTTATAAATATTGGGGTTGTTTCCTGGATTCTTCCAAACACCGGCATCCCGTTGCCGTTCGTCAGCAATGGTTTGAGTTCAGTGGTTGGAAGCTACACAATGTTGGGGCTGGTACTTAACATTTCGATTAATTCACACAAAGAAATAAGGAGGGGGTATCACGAATGATTATCGGATTAATCGCACATGATGCCAAAAAGAAATTAATGCAGAGTTTCTGCATCGCATACCGTGGTATTTTATCAAAACACGAGGTATATGCAACCGGAACAACAGGACGTCTTGTAGAAGAAGTAACCAATTTAAACATTCATAAGTATCTTGCAGGCCATTTGGGAGGTCAGCAGCAGATGGGTGCTCAAATTGAAAATAATGAGATGGATATGGTCATTTATTTACGGGATCCTCTTTCTCCAAAGGAACATGAGCCTGACGTAAATAGTGTTGTGCATTTATGTGATGTACATAATATTCCGATTGCAACAAATCTTGCGACCGCGGAGCTTTTAATTCGTGCACTGGACAGAGGAGATCTTGATTGGCGTGAATTATATAAAAAGTAATCATCGAATAATATTTTGTGTTTTTGTTTTGCTGGTATTTCTTGCCGGATGTGGAAACACCGGAGCAGAGGAGAACGGTGATTTTCTTTCGCCGACACCTACGGAGCTGGTTACACCAACACCGTCACCGGTGCCAAGTCCTACTTGCACACTGACACCTACGTCAAGTCCGACACCAAGTCCGACAGCAACCACGACTCCGAAGGAGACATTCACGCCGACGCCGACGAGTACGAATACACCAACGCCGACGGCGACCAATACCCCTACACCTTCTCCGACCATGACTATACTGGAAAAAATGGACGAATTTGAGAAGGCAGAGGGTAATTTACAGAATATTATGACGGCAAATGCTTTTTTGCTTGTCAATATATCCAAAGATGATGTATTATATTCTTATAACGCATCTGAGATTATTTATCCTGCAAGCATTACAAAGCTTATGACTGCATATCTTGCATTAATGTATGGTGATTTGGATTCTACGGTTACGTTCAGTCAAAATGCAGTAACCAGAGTCCTGCCGGATGCTATGATGTGTGGTTTTAAGGCGGGAGATCAGATAAAATTAAGAGATTTATTAACCTGTATGCTGCTTTATTCAGGAAATGATACAGCAGTAGCGGTTGCAGAACATATTTCCGGTTCGGAAGAAGAGTTTGTTACTCTGATGAATCAGACGGCTGCTGAATTGGGGATGAAAGATACGTTTTTTTGTAACTCCCACGGGCTCCCGAATGATGCACATGTAACAAGTGCATATAATATTTATTTAATTATGGAAAAACTCTTTTGTTCTGACGAATTTCTTGGTATAATAGGATTAAGTTCTTATACGGCACCTTATACAAATAAAAACGGTGTCTCAAAAGAACTCACAGTTTCTTCAACAAACTTCTTTTTGCTCGGTATATTTGATGTGCCGGAAGGTATCAAGATGATTGGTGGAAAAACAGGCACTACAAATAAAGCAGGCTATTGCCTTTGTATTTATGTACAGGACGAGGCAGGAGACTGCTATATTGCTGAAATCTTCGGTGCAGATTCCAGACCGGAGCTGTATTCTGACATGAATACTCTGCTTGAAGTAATTTCAGACTAATATTAACACATTTAAGGAGGACGGCTATATGATTCAGATTATTGCGGGTGAAAAAGGAAAAGGAAAAACAAAAATTCTGCTGGATAAGGCCAATGCAGAAGTACTTACAACCAAAGGATCTTTAGCTTTTATCGACAAAAACAATCGTCACATGTATGAATTAAACAACAAGATTCGTTTAATCTGCGCAAAAGATTATTTTGTTAATGATGCAAAAGAATTTACAGGTTTTATTGCAGGTATCGTTTCTCAGGATAACGACCTTGCAAAGGTTTACTTAGATGGTTTCTTATCCATCGCGCCAATGGAGAATGACGATATTGCATTAATGGTGGATAAGCTTTCCATGTTATCCAATGCATTTGAAGTTGACTTTGTAATCAGCATTTCCAAGGACGAAAAAGATTTACCGGAAAATGCAAAGCCTTGTGTTATAGTCGCTCTCTAAAATATAATAAAATCACCTGCAGCATGTCAGATTATGATATGCTGCAGGTTTTTTATTACATCTCGTTCTTTAACCTTCCAAAATAGGATAATGCATATAATCCGGAGATTCCAACCAATGCATAAACAATTCTTGATACAAGGCTCATATCACCAAATAATACTCTGACTAAATCAAAGCTGAAAAAAGCAATCAGAGCCCAGTTGATAGCACCGATAATCACCAAACTAAGTGCGGTATAGTCTATAATCTTCATAACAAAACTCCTTTCAATTGTTTTTAATTGCTAATGTTAGTATTACATTTTTTATTTGATATATTCATACAAAACAGTTATAATTATATTAATTTTGAAGAGTAGTGAGGATTATACCATTGACAAATAATCTGGTATCATTAAAGAAAAACAGAGAGCTTAGAATTGGATTACTGATTGCAGCTGTAATTATGATTTATGTTTTTTTTCATATTTACACCTTTTTAACAAAAGTTGAAATCCCTCTTTATGAAGTGCAGCCCGGATCGATTTATACAGTCTCGCAAAAAGAGGGGATGATTTTACGGGACGAGCTTTTGGTTACAACCGAAATTGCCGGATATATCAACTATTATTTCAGTGAAGGAACACGAATTTCTAAGAACACTACCGTATATTCCATTGACAGCAATCGGAATATGTATGATCTGCTGGCAGGAAATCCTTCTGAAATTAAATTATCCGGTCAAAACTTGCTGGAATTAAAGGAACTGCTTCAGACAACCATTATTAATGTAAGCGCCGGCGATGTTTCAGAAACCAAATCAAAGATTACTACCGGATACCAACGTATGATTGACGAAACACTGATGGCACAGCTGACGGAAATTGTGACGCAAACCGGAATTACCTCCAATTTCCATGTGGTTCCGTCTTTGGCAAGCGGTATTATTTCTTATGTATACGATGACTATACCAATTATACCATTCAGGATGTATCAAAATATTGTTTTTCGGAGGAATATACCTCCAGCTCCTTATATAGCATGGAATTGATTACAGCCAATTCACCGGTTTATAAAATCATTACCGGTGATGAATGGAGCATTGTCGTTATGTTAGATGAATCTTTATACGGTGCATTACTTGGTAAGGAATCGGTTACTTTTTACATCAATAACGAAATCAGAGTAACCGCTCCGATTTCATGTTTTAGAAAAGATGACGTATATTTTGCTCAGATTTCCATGGACAAATATTTATCCAATTATTCTTCTGAGCGTTTTGTGACTATTAAATTTGAGCTGGAAGAAACCACCGGACTGAAAATCCCGGAAACAGCCATTACGTTAAAGGATTATTACCGTATTCCGGAAAAGTATGTTGTACTTGGTGGAAATTCCACCGAAAAGGGACTGATGGTAGAAGAATATAACACAGAAACAGGAACACTTCAGTACACTTTTTATCCAATCACTGTTTTTTATACCGAAAATGGGTTTGTTTATGTGGATTGCAAGGACTTTACCAAAGAAACCTATATCTATGAAAGTGAATCTGCTTCCAGAGTGATGCTGTATACCTTTATTACAAAACTGGAAGGGGCTTATAATATTAATAAAGGCTATGCTGTTTTTAAACGAATTGAACGCTTAAAAACAGAAAACGGATATGTTATTGTTAAAAAAGGCAGTGTTTCCGGGCTTTCTGCATATGACCATATTGCATTAAATGCTGCTGAAGTAGTTGAAGATGCTGTGATTTATTAAATAAAAAATGGAGGAACCTTGTGATTAAAGAAAACATTATAACTGTGCAAAAGAATATTTCCCTTGCCTGTGAACGTGCCGGCAGGGAGCGTTCGGAAGTGACACTGATTGCCGTAAGTAAAACAAAACCGGTTGAAATGTTGCTTGAAGCCTACGAAGCAGGCATGCGGGATTTTGGAGAAAACAAGCCGCAGGAATTAAGAGACAAATCAAGTATTATTTCAAAGCCGATACGCTGGCATATGATTGGAACTCTCCAGAAAAATAAAATAAAATATGTAGTAGAAACGGCGTGTATGATTCACTCGGTGGATTCTATGGAACTTGCGGAGGCAATCAACAAAGAAGCAGAAAAACGTGGAATTGTCTGCAATATTTTGTTGGAAGTCAATGTTGCGGCAGAAGAATCAAAACACGGTTTTTCGCCGGAAGAGCTCTTACAGCAGGTGGAATGCCTTTCTACATTAAAAAATATTCATTTATGCGGATTGATGACGGTAGCTCCTTACACAGAAAATGCAGAAGATAATAGAGGCTATTTTCGTAAAATGAAAGAATTACTTATTGACATAAAGAATAAAAACATTGATAATATTTCTATGGATGTTTTGTCCATGGGAATGTCTTCCGATTATGAAGTGGCTATAGAAGAGGGGGCCACCATGGTTCGGGTAGGTACAGGAATATTTGGCGAAAGGATATATCCACAGAAGGGATAATCAAGGGTGAGAATATGGCAACTTGGATTGAAAAAATGTTAAATTCTATGAAGTTAACGGATGAGGATGATTTTGATGATGATGACGAAATCATGGAAAATACAAAAGGGACCGTAAGGAAAGAAATACCGCAGGAACGTTCGCAAGCACAGCCACCGAGACGTTTTGAATCCCGTCCGATGCGTTCTACGCAGATACAAAATCCTTATAAAGAGGAAGAAGAAACTTATGAACAGCCACGTCGTACGACAGTACGTCCGGAACGTCAGCCGGTACCGATGCGTTCGGCAACTCATGGTCTTGAAGTCAGCATCATGAAACCAACTACGTTTGATGATTCCAAGGAAATTTGTGATATGCTGAAGGACGAACGTGCCATTATCATAAACTTAGAAGGAATCGAACCGGAACAAGCGCAGCGCATGATGGATTTTATGTCCGGAGCTATCTATTCCCTGGATGCCAAGATTCATCAGATTTCCGGTTTTGTTTTCTGCATTTCTCCTGCAAAGGTTGATATCAGCGGAGACTACATAAATATGATTTCTGAAAGTAATGGTTTTCAAATTCCAAATCTGATGAAATAACATGAAGACAGAAAAAGAAGAATTATTTTTTCAAAAACGACTTATGGAATCCGCTCAGTTAGCGTTCCAAAAAGGAATTCCGGTGTATACCGACTTTCTGGGCCTGGCTGAGCAGAATTTATTTTTGGAACATATCCGGGATTATCCGCCGGTTTCCTATTCGGTTTATGGCGGAAAAGAAGATACCGAGCGCTACTGTATCTGTTTTGATGGAACACAGACTGTTTCGGGGCTTCAGAAGCAGGAGCCTGAATTTCCGGAGAGTTTTCCGATTTCCTGTGTAAAAATATCAGCTTCCGGATTAAAATACAGCGGAGCGTTATCGCACAGAGACTATCTGGGAGCTATTTTACATTTAGGAATTTCACGTTCGAAGATTGGTGACATTTATATTACGGAACAAAATGCTTATGTATTTTGCATGGATACCATTGCCGATTTTTTATGTAACGAACTGATTACCGTAAAGCACACCCAGGTTCATTGCGAGCTTACACAACCGGAACCTGCATTACTTGCACCGGTTCTGAAAGAAATCTCAGGGACTGTTGCATCTTTGCGCCTGGATGCACTGGTTGCCCTTGCATTTCAGGGTTCTCGCAGTTCGCTGACGGCCTATATTGAAGGAGGAAAAACCTACATCAACGGAAGGCTGTCTGTAAAGCCCGGAGAACAGTTAGAAGCAGGAGACGTGGTTTCTGTCCGCGGAAAAGGCCGTTTTCTGGTAGCTGAAATCAATCATAAAACAAAAAAAGGACGTATTGCAATAACAATAAAAAAATATATCTCATAGAGGAGGAGCAATATTATGTTAACACCGGTTGAAATCCAGAACAGAATGTTTAAATCCGGCGGACTAGGTTATGATAAGAAGGATGTTGATGTCTTTATGAAGGAGATTATCGACAGCTACGAAGCATTATATCGCGAGAAAATGGAATTAAGCGATAAAGTAAATGTGTTGAACGAAGGTTTACAGTATTATAAATCAATCGAGAAAACCATGCAGAAAGCCTTGCTTCTTGCACAAAAAACCGCCGAGGAAACTCAGGAAAATGCTATGCGTACTGCGCATAATATTGAAAAAGAAGCCTTAACCAAGGCTGAAATTTTAATCAGCGATGCAAGACGCGAGCTCGAAATGATTCATCAAAAGACGGTTCAACTTGCACAGCAGTATGAAAAATACAAACTTCAGTTTAAAAATTTAGCAGCTGCTCAGATTGAATTATTAGAAACAGAAAGTTATCAGATTCACATTATGGATGTTCCGCAGGTTACCATGCCGGAATCTTCCGAAGAAGTAGAAGAAGCAGCTGTAGCAGAAGAGACTCCGCAAATTGATTTCAATTTTATTAATGTTGCTTCTGAGAACAAATAAACAAGACAGGAGTATAGTTTTCTATGGATATGCATACAACACTTCCGATTTTATACAACGGAACACATTGCTATAATATTGAGCTGACAAATTCCTTTGAAGGACTTTATGATGCTCTTGCTGCTTTGTCCCTGGAAAAGAAACGACTTTGCATTATTGCAGACTCCAATGTTGATGTTTTATATGGCGATTTGGTGAAACAGACTTTACAGGAAAACGGCTGCCCTTTTGTGTACAAATATGTCTTTCCGGCGGGAGAGGAAAACAAAACCCTGGCTGTAATAGAAAACATTTACGAATATCTGATTGTTCATGGGTTTGACCGGTCTGATGTACTGATAGCGCTTGGCGGCGGTGTCACAGGTGACATGACCGGCTATGCTGCAGCTACCTATTTACGTGGAATAAGATTTGTGCAGATTCCTACTTCGCTTCTTTCCATGGTGGATTCCAGCATTGGCGGAAAGACAGGAGTGGACTTTAAGGGCTACAAGAATATGGTTGGTGCATTTCATCAGCCTTCCCTTGTTTACGTAAATACATCGGTATTGTCTTCCCTTGAAAAGCGTCAGCTTTCTTCCGGCATGGGTGAGATAATTAAACACGGACTGATTCGTGATGAGTCGTATTTTCGTTGGTTAACCACGCATGTCAATGATGTTTTGGCACTTGAGCCAACCGCTTTAAAGCACATGATTTTTGAAAGTCAGAAGATTAAAAAACAAGTAGTGGAGGCAGATCCAAAAGAAAAAGGAGAACGTGCTCATTTAAATTTTGGACATACCATCGGACATGCCATTGAAAAAGCATTGGATTTTTCTTTGCTCCATGGAGAGTGTGTTGCCCTTGGCATGGTTGCAGCAGCTTATATTTCGTTTTTAAGAGAAAATTTATGTGAAGACGACTTGCACCACATTGAAAAGACAATTGCTTTATATGGGCTTCCTGTGCGTTTTAATGATCTGAACAATACTTCTGTTGTTGACAACTGCAGGCATGACAAGAAAAAAGATGGTGCTGTTATTAAATTTATTTTACTAAACGAGCTTGGTCGTTGTTATATCGCTACTGATGTTACCGCTGATGAAATGAACCGGGCCATTAATTATCTGAAAGAAGGAATTTGCTGATATGAAACGTTTTCCATATATTTATCATACGATTGTCCTGATTGTTCTGGTTTTAATTGATCAGATTTCAAAATATTTTGTGCGCCTATATCTGAAAGGAAATCCTTTTACGGTGATTAAAGATGTATTTTCTTTGTACTACCATGAAAACAGAGGCTCTGTATGGGGAATCTTACAAGGCAAGGTGGATTTTCTTCTGATTGTTTCTGTTATTTTATTTGCTATTTTAATTTATGTCTACATAAAAATGCCAAAGCAGAAACAATATTATCCTTTGTTTTGGATTCTTGTCTTTTTAATAGCAGGAGCAGCAGGAAATACCATTGACCGTTTATTCTTTGGTTACGTTACGGATTTCCTTTATTTCGAGTTGATTAATTTCCCGATTTTTAATATAGCAGATTGCTATATTACGGTTTGTGCTTTTTTAACGATTCTTCTTATGTTTACAAAATATAAGGAGGAAGATTTTTCTTTCTTATCACTTCGTCGAAAGGATACCGCAAATGCAGACACAAAATCTGATGAAATTTGAAATTGAAGAAGAGTTTGATGACATACGTATTGACCGGGTGCTTTCATCCTATTTGTCTGATTTATCAAGAACTTATATACAGAAGCTGATTGCCGATGGAAGAGTTACCATCAGTAATTCCGTCCCAAAAGCCAATTATAAAGTGTCTTTAGGCGAAGAGGTTACTGTTGATTTACCGGAGCCGGAAACGCTTCAGGTAAGACCGGAAAATATTCCTCTTGATATTTTATATGAAGATGCAGATGTAATTGTGGTAAATAAACCAAAAAATATGGTGGTGCATCCTGCAGCAGGGCATTATACCGGTACGTTGGTAAATGCACTGCTTTATCATTGTAAGGACACTCTTTCCGGTATCAACGGTATAATGCGCCCGGGAATTGTACATCGCATCGATAAAGACACGACCGGTGCATTGGTTGTCTGCAAAAACGATGTGGCACATCAGCATGTAGCAGCACAGTTAAAGGAACATTCCATTACGCGAAGATATGAAGCCATCTGTTATCATCCGTTTCAGGAACTTTCCGGACGAATTGAGGGGCCGATCGGGCGACATCCCCAGGAAAGAACCAAAATGGCAATCAACTATAAAAACGGCAAAGATGCGATTACCAATTATTCTGTCTTAGAAAATCTGGGAGGTAAATACGCACATATTGAATGTCGTCTGGAAACCGGACGAACCCATCAAATTCGTGTGCATATGTCAAGTATCCATCATCCGTTATTGGGAGACACCATATATGGACCTTCTAAAGATCCGTTTTCCCTGGACGGTCAGACACTTCATGCAAAAATACTTGGCTTTATCCATCCCACAAAAAAAGAATATATGGAATTTGAAGCACCAACCCCTGATTATTTTTTAAAGTTGCTTCAAAAATTGAAATAATTTAATTTCAGAAAGGAATATCCGGAATGAAACGTAACGCGATTCACGTTTTACAAAAGTGGAAAAATGAAAATGAGAGAACACCGTTTTATCTGACCGGAATCAAAGGAGTCGGCAAAACCTACTTGGCATATGATTTTGCAAATGATTTTTTTGATTCCTATCTTTATTTGAACTTTGAACACAATAAAGAATTGCTTGATAAATTTGAAACCGTTACAGAATCGACAGTAATAGTAACCCTATGTGATTATTTCGCTGTTCCGGAAGAACTTTTATATACAACACCTTTTATTTTTGACGAGATTTATCTGTGCCCAAATTTTATCCGTGCATTGTGGAATGTTATGAAAGACAGAAGACAATTGTATTGGATTTTTATTTCCAGTTATGACATGTTGCCACAGGATATAAAAGAGCAGCTGTGCTGCTATACTTTACATCCTGTCCAATTTGATGAATTTCTGGTTGCCATAGGAAAAGATTGGTATGTCGAAGTCATCCAGGCACATTATAATAGTCGAAAGAAAATACCGGATATTGTACATCAGGAACTTTTATCTACCTTTGA
Source organism: uncultured Lachnospiraceae bacterium (assembly GCA_964541485.1). Taxonomy (GTDB): domain Bacteria; phylum Bacillota; class Clostridia; order Lachnospirales; family Lachnospiraceae; genus SIG299. The sequence goes on along the minus strand of CAZIQL010000031.1, from coordinate 11,148 downwards.
TGAATACTTGTGGATAGGTGGAATGCCGGATGTAATAAATGAATATCTGACAATGGAGTCTTCCATTAATGTTCCGGAACGTCAATTCATCCAAAAACAGCTGATTACACTTGGCATGAAAAATGTAACAGATGAAAAAACAATATACAAATGCAACCAGATATTTTCTACAGCAGAAGAACAGTTAAAAAAGACAAATCAAAAATTTCAATTTAATTTGATTCGAAAAGGAACTACGTATCAGATGTATAAGGATGCATTGGACTGCCTGACGTTACATCATATTTTACATCGCTTGAATCATTTGGAGAAAGAGCAGCAGTTTAAAGCTTATTTTACTGACTTTTCTTTTATAACAGCCACAAGAAACGATGAGCTTACAGTTGTAGAACACCAAAACCGTTTGCAAAATTATCTTTGTCAGACGTTGATGCAAAACAAGCTGGAATGTTATTTTTGGGAATCAAAGAGCCAGGCAACCATTGATTTTGTAATAAAGTCCGGGGATGCGTACCATCCGATAGAATTGAAGCTGGAAGGAAAGTCAAAATCAAAGAGTATTCAATCCTTTGCAACTCAATATCCTGTTGGTAAAAGTATACGAATTTCATCGTCTAATTTTGTAGAAAATGATGAACTTTTTATTCTACCTTTGTATTCTGTGTTTTGTTTGAAAAATGGTGATTGACAAACATAATTCTAGTGTGGTAGTATATTGTTACATTGATTATCTACTAATGTAGATTGTTTGTTAAGAGGTGTTTACTATGGGAGAAGATATTCGTTTACATGAAGGCGAATTAAACATTATGGAACTGTTATGGTCCAACAAGGTTTTGGCAGCAAAGGATATTGCTAAAATTATTAAGGAGTATATCGGTTGGGAAAAAAATACCACATATACTGTAATCAATCGTTTAATAGATAAGGGTGCTATCAAACGAGAAGAGCCTGGTTTTTTCTGTCGCGCAACTATTTCTAAAAAAATGGTGCAGCAGATTGAAACAAAGGCTTTGCTTGACAAAGTATTTAATGGTTCCTTAAGCAATTTCCTTGTGGAATATCTGCGTACTCAGACATTAAAGCCTGCAGATATCATGGAGCTGGAACGTATTGTAAGTGAAAGTAAAAGAGCATAGTTTTTAAAATAATATATGGGTCTTATAAATAAAGAAAGCTACCAATCATTTGATAGCTTTCTTTTTTATTCTTTATTTTCACGCAAGGTAACAGCATCCTTAGCGCTTCGTCTGCGTTCTTCTTCAAGAGCAGCATAGTGCCTTTTGGTAGTATTTACATCTTTATGCCCTAAGACATCTGCAACCAGGTAAATATCGCCAGTTTCTTTATATAATTGTGTTCCATAAGTACTTCGTAATTTATGCGGAGTAATTTTTTTGCTGGTTCCTGATGTAATAGCATATTTTTTTACTAAAATTTCGACATTACGTACACTGATACGTTGCAGCCGATTCGAAAGAAACAATGCATTTTCATGACCATCTGCAGGAATTAACTTTTTGCGTTCCTCCATGTAGGAAAGCAATGCTTCCTTTACTTCCTCTCCAAAATAAACAAATGATTCATATCCACCTTTACGGATAATATTGATACGGTCATTATTAAAATCAACATCTTTAATATTTAAGCCGACACATTCCGAAACACGAATTCCAGTGCCCAATAAGAGAGTAGTCAATGCTAAATCACGTACCTTTGTTTTTTTATGAAAAATCTGTTGATTCTTTGTTAATCTATTTCCTGTTTCCACCGTATCCAAAAAATCGACAACCTCGTCCGAATCCATCCGGATAATATTTTTCTCGTGCATTTTCGGCATTTTTACCTGTAAGGTAGGGTTTTCATTAATAATCTGATGTGTATGAAAATAATTATAAAACGAACGAAGAGAAGATAGCTTTCTCTTTATTCCTGCCTCTGAATTTGTAATTTCTTTTCCATCCGGTGTAACATAATACTTTAAATGCTCAAGAAATTCTTCAATATCACTTGCCTTTAACTGCGTCAAAACTTCAAATCCAATATCACGAATTTCTTTATCACGATATAATGGATTTGCCTCTTTTATGTATTCAAAAAAAACTTTTAAATCAATTGCATAGGCGATTCTTGTTCTGGAAGCAGTATATGGTTCGATACCACGAAAAAAAGTAGTAACATATGGCGGAAGTTCCTTTTCAAGCTCACGTAATTTTTTTATATTCTCTATATTTTTTTCTTCATAATACGTACGTTCTTTCATAAAGTTAACTCCTAAAATAGAAATCTCTATCGTTATATAGTTTATCTTAAAAGATGAGGAAAATCAATATAATCTGAATAAAAGAATTCGCATAGGGACATACTTTAGGTGTTACAAAAATTTTTAAAATAAAGGAGAAAATAATATGATGATGAATGGAAAGAATGAAAGTATCCAGTGTACAATTAAAAGCTGTGAACATCATGCAGCAGATGCAAACTATTGTAGTTTAGACCATATTTTAGTAGGAACACACGAAGAAAATCCAACAAATAAGCAGTGTACAGATTGTGAATCGTTTGAGAAGAAGAGATGTAACTAACTCTTACAAAGGTAGCCATTATTTCGCTAAACACGAGTTTAACGAAATAAATACGCCATGTAATAAGGTATTCCGGGCCACTTCCCATGATTATTGGGATTTGACCCGGAATTCATTCTTTTTAACGACCTGTTGGATATGTTGCAAATATTTCTTCAATCGTCTCGTAAATTTCTTTTGCAGCTTTCTTTTGATATGTTGCATCTGTCAGTTTAGAAAAATCCGATGAATTTGACATAAAACCAAGTTCAATTAAAATTGCAGGAACCGTGTTGTATTTCACAACAACATATTCAGCTGAACCGACACCTCTGTTTTTCGTATTCATTACAGTACTCAGATTATTTGCAAATAACTGAGCCATTGCTTGGCTGGTCAATCCATTTGATTGTTTGGTGTTATTTGATGTCGAGTAAAACACCTGTGTTCCTTTTGCTGATGATGATGTATTTGCATTCATATGTAGACTGACAAATAAATCAGCTTCAACCTCTGCTGCAAATTCAGCGCGTTTATAAAGATCAATCAACACATCGGTTTCCCTGGTATAATAGACTTTTATATCTGAATCCGCAAAATAATCCTTGGCGTAAGTATATAAAATCTTATAATTTAATGTTTTTTCATATACGTTATTATAATTTGCACCTGGATCAATGCCTCCATGCCCCGGGTCCAGAACTACAATTTTCGAAAATATGTCGCTTGGTTTTCCGACAGTAACAATTAAATAATTTTCGAAAATATCGTATTTGTAGCCGCATACATTGCTGGTTTCAAAGGTTACTGTTGTATAATTTGTTGTATCATCATAGGAAATTACGTAATTCTTTATCATTGAATAAGGATTACTGATTCCTTTTGTATTGATCAGGGACCTTTGATCACCTTTAATCATTATTTTGAACTTCTTATCCAAATAATCATCCTGATCCGTAATATTGGCCACAGAACAACCACTTGGTAACGGAATAATCAATTTATCCTCCGGCAACTCCACACTCGGACTTTCAATCAGGTTAAACAGCTCGTCCATTGTAATATCCTCATCTGTAAAATAGACATATACGGCATCGTCTTTTTCTACAAGATGGTAAGCAGTGTCCTCTGCCAGCCTAATCTGAAGCTTTGTTTTTCCGGCTACCTCTTTTAACAGACAATAATTTAAATAGGCACCTGTTTCATTGCTATAATACTGTGTCCCAACACAATTATAGGTTGCCGGTAATTCAAAGAACAAAAATCCCTGATCGTCAAATACAGTGATATCCGCACGCTGAACACCGTGTAGTTCCAAAACATCAGAATATCCGGAAGGATATGCAACCACTTTGGTTAAATACTTTGGAAAAACAGAAACGCAAAGCTCTCTCCCATCATCTGATAATTCAATGGAATATTCATAGGCATCGATTCCTTGACGAAAAATAAAATCAAGTATAACCTGAGTATTTTCACTATCTCCAGAAATCAAATACTTTTCAACAATAGCATAATCCAAAGGAATTTGTCCGTTGGTTGCTGTTTCTGCATGTGAAATAATCACACGTAATCCATTTTCTGTTTTCTTTGTATCAATGGATTGAAACGAATCTGTTGTACCAAATCGAAAAGTTTCTACATTATCAGTATCGGAAGCTTGGTTGTACAATAAATATACCGTACCGGGTGCCTCTGAAGATGTACCGGTATAAATATTATGAATTGCGTTTGATTTGTTTTCCAACATTGCCTCATATTCATTTAAGCACTTCCATGAAAAATAAACATCTGTGACAGAAACGTTTGTCTGCCCTCCGGCATTATATTCATATTCATCATAATTTTGCAACGCTTCTATTTTTTCCGGTTTTCCTGTCCTCTCACTTTCTAATAATGTATATTGTTTATGTGTATCGTTATATTGCAAATCAAATCCCAGGTATTCTGCAAATATATCAAGCGGAATATACACATAAGTTATGCCGGAATCCAAATTTGTAATATTATATGGAACACTTGTCTGCATATCTATTTTTTTGCCGTTTACATAAGCAATATTCTGATTTAAAGTGAATAAAATCGTGATATTTCCTTTTGTAATTGAAATTTCATCCTCCACCTGAGTGAATTTACAATCAGCAACCTCGCAAAGCTTCTGGGCACGTACAAGCAACGCGCCATTATAAACTAAAATTGGCATCTGTCCAAAATCTACAGCCTGATTCATATAATTAATGGAATACAAAGTACCGATATAATTCACTTCTTTAGAATTTATCGATAACTTTAATGTTTTTGTAATTTTTACCGTATTAGTGCTGCTTGTCCACAAATAAGTATATCCCAGATTCTGACATGCAAAACGTGTTGGCACGTATAATTTATCTCTGTTTGAGCCGGAAAAACGAAGACGCACCGGTGCCTCACTCATGGTTTGCATCACACCGTTCACGTATGCTGTTTTGCTTCCCGGTTCCATCAGAATTGTATTTTTTCCATCAGAAATTGCAATTTGGTTCAGACTTTTATTGTATGAAACAGCAAGTCCCAGCTGCTCTCCAAACAATGCCTCAGCATCAGCCAATGCAATATCATTTATTATGATTCCCGGATATTCCAGATTCAATGTTCTGTTATTATAAATATAGGTCACCTGACGTCCGTCATACTGTTTATCAGAGCCAGTGTTATAATCATAATAGGATAAACCGGAGGCAACTGCAGAAGACAGCGGAAAAACAGCAAATAATACCAAAAAAAACACCAAACAAAGAATATATTTTTTATTTAAATGAAACCAATTTCTCATTCTTTTCTCCAATAACCTAAAAACATAAATTTATATCTTAAAAATACAAAAGAATCATGGTATAATTGTGTCAAAAGAACAGAAATAAATGTATATGGAGGAAATATGAAATTACAACGTTTGATGAGTCTGACTCGAAAGGCTCTTGATGATTATCACATGATTGAAGATGGCGACAAAATTGCCATTGGTATATCCGGCGGAAAAGACAGTCTCGCACTGCTCTATTCTTTGGCCGGTCTAAGAAAATTTTATCCAAAGAAATTTACATTAGAGGCAATTACTGTTGATTTAGGCTTTGAAGGCTTTCATTTAACCGGCGTTCAAGAATTATGTAAAGAACTTGATGTTCCATATACGGTTGTAAAAACAGATATCAGCGAAGTAATTTTTAATACACGAGAAGAAACGAATCCGTGCTCCTTGTGTGCCAAGATGCGAAAAGGCGCATTTAATGAAGAAGCAAAACGTTTGGGTTGCAACAAATCCGCCTATGCTCATCATAAAGATGATGTTATTGAGACTATGCTAATGTCGCTTATTTATGAAGGACGTTTTCATACATTCTCTCCGGTTACTTATTTGGATCGGATGGATATTACTCTCATTCGTCCGCTCCTTTATGTAAACGAAGCCGATATCATTGGGTTTAAGAATCTTTACAATTTACCAATTCAAAAGAATCCTTGTCCTGCAGACGGCTATACAAAGCGTGAGTACGCAAAAGATTTAATCAGACAGCTTAATGCTGACAGTCCGGGTGTGGCGGAACGCTTATTTCATGCCATCACCGATGGTCCTCTTCCGTCATGGAATAAAACAAATGATACATTCACAGATAAATAAAAATAGGTAGCCCTAATTTATTACATCAAAAATAAAATGACGGGCTACCTTATCTTTTAAAGACAAAACTATTCTTCCAATATAGCTTCTGTTGGCTTAATATTATTTAATGCTTCTTCCTGGGAAGCCTGTATCTTTGCATCTAAAGCCTTGTTAAACACAAAGCAAAGAACTACCATCAAAAAAATCAAAAAAACCATTAATAAAAAGCGCAGAATATGTAATATCTTTTTTAACAATCCCGGGTACCTCCAAATATATAATCCGGATATATTATAATATAAAAAGCACCGAAACACAATAATCCTTATTTGTAACAAGGCACTAAAAGATACGCTCCTGCGTATAAAGTTTCAGAAGAAAGTCCGTTCATACGTTTAATTTCATTAATATATGACTGCAATGAACCAAAATCATCAGTAAAATACTCCGTTGCAATACTCCAAAGAGAGTCTCCTCCTTCAATTTCAACGGAAATGATACAATAAGTTCCTGTTGGGTCATTTTTTGCAGCAGCAGTTCTCTTAGGTAAAAGAAAGATAACAAATAAAACCACAAGGAATAGAATAACAGATAAAATAATCCATCGTTTCATAATCTCAATCTGTCTGCGCTGTGCGCTACGTGCTCTATAAGTTTCCATATCTACTACCTCCTGTTTTAACCTTTGTATGCGAACTTTTGTTCTCGAATCTATGTTCTTATTATATCACCAAACATTTGTTTGTCAATAGGTTTTTACAGAAAAATCGAACTTTTGTTTGACAAATGTATGTTCTTATGTTTTAATATAACTATAGAAAATAAGAATGGAGGTTTACTTATGGCTTACGGAAAAATTTCCTCAAAACAAAAAGAAATTTTAGAATTTATGAAAAATGAAATCCTCAGCAAAGGCTATCCTCCTGCAGTCCGTGAAATCTGTGAAGCAGTTGACTTAAAATCTACTTCCAGTGTTCATGCCCATTTAGAGACTCTGGAGAAAAACGGTTATATCCGCCGCGACCCGGCTAAGCCTCGTGCAATTGAAATTGTGGATGATAATTTTAATTTAACCCGTCGTGAGATTGTTAATGTTCCTATTGTCGGTACTGTTACAGCAGGTCAGCCGATTCTTGCTGTAGAAAATATTGAAAGCTACTTCCCTATTCCTATGGAATATATGCCGAATGTAGAAACTTTTATGTTAAAAGTAAAGGGTGACAGCATGATTAATGCCGGTATATTTGACGGTGACCACATTCTCGTGCAAAAACAATCCCATGCCAAAAACGGTGATTTTGTCGTTGCCCTGATTGATGATTCTGTTACGGTTAAAACATTCTATAAGGAAAAGGATTATTATCGTCTGCAGCCGGAAAATGATTACATGGATCCGATTATTGTTCCTGAAGTAGATATTTTAGGTAAGGTCATTGGCTTGTTCCGTATGTTCCGTTAATACTACATAAAATTAAAACTGCCGAAGGGTATAAAATTCTTCGGCAGTTTATTTTATAACTCTTTAATATTTACTTCTTTTCCATCTCTCCAAATTCGTTCCAAATCATAAAACAAACGGTCTTCCTTCGAGAAAACATGAATCACAACATCATTGTAATCCATCAAAACCCATCCGGAACTACGAACACCTTCTACACGCTCTGCATGAATCTTTTCCTTTAATAATTCTTCTGTCACATTGTCAACCAATGCTTCTACCTGTGGTGTATTTGTGCCGTTAGCAATGATAAAATAGTCAGCAACCGTAGAAATTTTACTGATGTCTATTACTTTGATATCTTCACCTTTTTTATCATTTAATGCACGAACTGCTGTCTTTACAATTAAATTTGCTCTTTCCATGTTATTTCACTCTCCTGTTTACATAATACCGGTAAGTCTCCATGGTTTCCGGTGCCATATCTTGATTTGTTGATTCAAGATAATGAATGGTATTTTGAAGTACCAGGTACGTTGCCTCATCCAGATTTTCAAACGCAGTTTTTCGAAGTTCATCTAACGATGGAACTGTTAGTTGCTTTCTTTCCGGTTCCAGATAATCTGCCAAAAAAACAATCTGCTCCAATTTTGTCATTTCCGGACGACCTACCGTATGATTACGGATAGCAAGAAGAATTTCCTCATTTTCAATTCCGTATTCTTTTTCAGCAAGATACGCCCCATATGCCGCATGAAGCAATTGAGGAAGCCGCATTTCATGTTCAGACACCGAAAGGCCCAAATTTTCGCACTTGACCTTCAAATCGTCATCAGAATAATGCTTCGCACAGTCATGCAATAAGCCGGCAACCAATGCATCTCTATGGGATACTCCATGGCACATGGCAAGTGAAGCCGATAAATATGCAACACCAAGTGTATGAAGATATCTTTTTTCACTCAATGCATCTTTTAATTTCCCTTGTAATTCTAATACAGATTCCGATGTTATTTCCATATCAGCACTCCCTTAACTTATCTCTATTTAGGAAGTTCTATTTTCTTTTTTGTTTTAGACTCCTTGTAAAGAACAATTTTTTTTCCGATTACCTGTACAACTTCCGAATGTGTACGTTCAGCTAAAACTGCCGCCAACTCCTTTGGATCATCCTGGCAATTTTTTAATACGGTTATCTTAATTAGTTCCCGTGCTTCTAATGCCTCGATAATACTTTCGGTAAACTCCGGAGTAAGGCTTGCTTTTCCAATCTGAAAAATGGAATCAATATTCATAGCAAGGCCTTTTAAATATGAACGCTGTTTACTTGTCATTTTCGTTCCTCCTTATTTATAATAATCGAACTGCAATCCATACATTCTTACAGTATCACCATCTTGAATGCCCAACGCTTCCAGCTCATCCAATATACCATTTGTCTTTAAGAACTTCTGGAAGAATTCAAATCCCTTTTCCGAATCAATATTGGTATAACCAAGCATTTTTTCAATTCGAGGTCCTTCTACAACATAGACATCTTCCTCTTCATCATACTCAACAAAATATGGTTCGCTAGAAACTTCTAAAGATTCCGGGAAGAATTCCTTTGCAAATACGATAGGTTCTTCGTCTGTATCCTTGAGCAAATCATGGACATAGTATAAAAGCTCATCAATTCCTTCACCGGTAGCTGCAGAAATCGGAAAAATTTTCATTCCTTCCGGTTCAAGCTCAGTCTTTAACAATTCCATGGCAATGTCTTTTTCTTCACCATATAAGACATCCAGCTTATTTGCTGCAATGACCTGTGGTTTCTTCGACAAAGTATCATTATAAGCAAATAACTCTTTATTAATAGCCCGAATGTCCTCTACCGGATCCCGTCCTTCTGTTCCGGCTGCATCTACAACATGAATCAGCACCTTGGTTCTTTCGATATGTCGTAAAAATTCATGTCCCAAGCCTACCCCTTCCGAAGCGCCTTCGATGAGTCCCGGAATATCTGCAATAACAAAACCACCTTCACCATTCTTTAAATCCACTACACCGAGATTTGGATTCAAAGTCGTAAAATGATAATTTGCAATCTTTGGCTTTGCGTTGGATACACGGCTTAAGAAAGTTGACTTACCTACATTCGGAAAACCAACCAGACCTACGTCTGCAATTACCTTCAGCTCCAGCAATACATTTAACTCAAGATAACTCTGCCCCGGCTGTGCATACATCGGAACCTGCATGGTTGCTGTTGCATAATGCTGATTTCCCTTTCCGCCACGACCACCTCTTAGAACAAGCTCTCTTTTATTGCCATGTGACATATCCGCAATTACTTTTCCTGATGCGGCATCACGTATTACAGTTCCCTCCGGCACCTTTAAAACAATATCTTTACCGTCTTTGCCGGTACAGTTATTCTTTCCGCCGTTTTCGCCGTCTTCTGCACAATACTTCCGTACATATCGATACTCAGCAAGTGTATTCATACCGGTATCCACTTCAAAAATAACATCTCCGCCACGTCCGCCGTCCCCACCGTTTGGACCACCGGCAGCTACGAATAATTCTCTACGGAAGCTTACATGTCCGTCTCCGCCTTTTCCGGAGCGAATATATATTTCTGCTCTATCAGCAAACATAACAAACCTCTATCTTTCTATCATCATGAATAAAAAACCCCAAATCCAGGATAGCTCTTGAATTCAGGGTTTCGTTGGTTACATTATTCAGCTTCAACAGGATAAACAGAAGCCTGCTTCTTGTCTCTGCCTTTTCTCTCAAATCTTAATACGCCGTCAACCAAAGCATATAATGTATCATCGCCACCGCGGCCTACATTCACACCCGGATGAATCTTTGTTCCACGCTGTCTGTAAAGAATGTTACCAGCTAAAACAAACTGACCATCGGCTCTCTTCGCACCAAGTCTCTTGGACTCAGAATCTCTACCGTTCTTAGTAGAACCAACGCCCTTTTTATGAGCAAAAAACTGAAGGTTCATCTTAAACATGACCTATACCTCCTTATGAAAATCCTGGCATATTCCAGACGCAAGTCTGATTTATGCTTTTACGTTAATAAATCGTCCTCCGCAGTCCTCTTCAATTCCCTGTAAGCCAAGGAACATAGAATCCATCAACAAAGCAGATTCTTTACTGACTTCGGAAACAATGATAAATTCAATTAATCCACTTTTTTCTTCCTGTTTACAGGAAAACTTATCCTCAGTGAATTTTTCAATTGAATTCATGGTGTTAAGTACAATGGCAGATACTCCTGCACATATAATATCACGTCCGCGTCTTGCAAATCCTGCATGTCCGCTGATACGAAAACCTACATTCTCACCATGTTCATTCTTAATTCTTACTGCTAGAATCATAATTAAGCGTTAATCTTTTCAATCTTAACCTTTGTGTAAGACTGTCTGTGACCGTTCTTATTGTGATAACCGGTCTTTCTCTTGTACTTGTAAACAATAACCTTCTTGCCCTTAACGTCACCGA
>CAZIQL010000030.1:0-26820 GCA_964541485.1 uncultured Lachnospiraceae bacterium | reverse complement strand
CTTTATTTCAGGGATGACTCTGTCCTATTAAATCCGAATAAAAGTTTACACTATCTACTTATACATAAAGCATTGACATAAAATATGAAAATCAGTATAATAATAGTAAATAGAAAAGCGTGCTTTTCTAGGTGGGCTAACACCGGAATCTGATATTACGACCACGTCAGTGGATGTTGGCGGACAACACTAAAATCCGACATTACGACCACGCAAGTGGATGTTGGCAGACAACACTAAAATTAGCCAAAAAGAGAGGTTATGTCATGCAATGGTATGATTAACCTCTCTTTTATTTTATATGGAGGAAGTAAATGCGTTCGTATACGTTAGAAGAAGCAAGACAAATTGTAATGAGATGTGCAAAGCAGTATGATAAAAATCTTTTAAATCAACTTTTTTTGATTATTTATCGAGATAAGAAAGATAATCAAATAAAATATATAGAAATCTTCTTTGGGAAAGAGAATTTTCAACACTTAACTGGTGTCGAACTTTTAGATAGACAGGGAAATGTAAGAATGCATGTTGCAGAATTATTTTATAATAAATGTTTGAACAACAAATTACGAAAAGACGAGATTAAAGTCCGGACTGATGGAACAACTAATTTGAAATTAGCAGCGTTGCCTGTAATGATGGATATCCAGAAGGTAACCAAAATAGAAGGGGATTATAATAATTATCGACCATATCTTGTTGCAGATAAAATAATTGGAAATGTAAATTTTTGTCTCGGATTACAAAAAGCAGATGACAAAGGATATTATATTCCTGTATCAACACTGTTAGAAGACATTAAGAAATTAACAATTGCACCATCGCAGGTTTTAGCTATTATTTCAAAAGAAAAGGAAGAAATAAAATATAAAAGAATTCGATATGTGACGAAAGGATTAAACTTAAATAATCTAAAAATACCTGCAGAGGTGGGGGAGAAGATATCATTAGAAGATTACATTTATAAAGAAATAAATCATAAAAATATTTAGGATTTTTATAGCGCAAGGTTGTTTTAAATCAAAGAATATGCTAAAATATTTAAAGCTATGTCATCTTCATGAAAAAAATCCTGTAATGTTATTTCCAATGCACTGCAGATAATGGACAAAATTTCTACAGTAGGATTTTTATTTCCTAATTCTATATCTCTTAAGTAACTTTGTGAGATACCGGACAGTATCACAAACATCGGAAACTATGCTTTCTATAACTGTTCATCGCTTAAAAAAATAGATTATGCCGGAACAAGCGATGAATGGGAAACCATTTATGGAGATGATGATTTATCAAGCGGATGTATTGTAAGTTGCTCAGATGGAATTTTAGTGTATAAATAATTTCATTCTGTCAAATATTTTGCTTGACACCAAACAAAACATGTAGTACAATACCACCTGTGTGTAAAGAAAAACACTTTACAGGTGGTATTTTTTATGGTAGAATTCGTGGAAGAAATCGTAGAGCTTTCTTTATTATATGATTTTTACGGAGAGCTGCTCGATGATCATAAAAAGAAAATATTCGAAGATTATGTCTTAAATGATTTATCACTTGCAGAGATTGCGGATGAAGAGGGCATTTCAAGACAGGGTGTACACGATATTGTAAAACGTTGTACAAAGAAATTAAAAGAATATGAGTCAGCACTTCATCTGGTGGAAAAGTTCCAGAACATGAAGGAAAAACTCACGGAGGTTACGGAACTTTTAAATAAGGAAGCCGTAACCGACAGTAGCACAGACATTCAGAAGGCAAAGCAGTTATTAGATGAAGTGATTGCGGAGCTGTAGCATTTGTATAAAGGAGTAACTTGGGATGGCATTTGACAGTCTTTCCGAAAAACTGCAAAACGTGTTTAAAAACCTTCGCGGTAAGGGACGTTTGACAGAAGAAGATGTAAAAATTGCTATGAAAGAAGTTAAGATGGCGCTCTTAGAAGCGGATGTTAACTTCAAGGTGGTAAAAAGCTTTATCTCTGCCGTACAGGAGAGAGCCGTTGGTCAGGATGTGTTAAACAGCTTAACACCGGGCCAGATGGTAATCAAAATCGTAAATGAAGAGCTGGTTCGTTTGATGGGCGAGGAGAAAGCAGAACTTAAGATTTTGCAGAGCAACCAGATTACTGTCATTATGATGTGCGGTCTGCAGGGTGCCGGTAAAACAACGACGGCAGCAAAGATTGCCGGACAGTTAAAGAGTAAGGGCAAGAAACCGCTTTTGGTAGCTTGTGATATTTACAGACCTGCTGCCATTGAACAGTTAAAAATCAATGCAGAGAAGCAGGGTGTGGATGCGTTTTCCATGGGAACTAACATCAGCCCGGTGAATATTGCCAAAGCAGGTATGGAGCATGCGGCAAAGAACGGCAACAACGTCGTGATTATCGATACCGCCGGCCGGCTCCACATTGATGAGGCAATGATGGATGAGTTGATAGAAATATCAAACGAAATTCCGATTACCAATACATTGCTTACGGTAGACGCCATGACAGGTCAGGATGCCGTAAACGTAGCACAGACCTTCCACGAAAAGTTACCACTGACCGGTGTGATTTTAACCAAGATGGACAGTGATACCCGTGGTGGTGCGGCATTATCCATTCGTTCCGTGACAGGACTTCCGATTCTCTATGTCGGTATGGGAGAAAAGCTTTCGGATTTAGAGCCTTTTTACCCGGACCGAATGGCAAGCAGAATCCTTGGCATGGGCGATATTTTAACACTGATTGACAAGGCTCAGGCAGATTTCGATGAAGAAAAAGCAAAAGAAATGACCCGCAAGATGAAGAAAGCGGAGTTTGACTTTAACGATATGCTAGAGCAGTTTGATCAGATGAAGAAAATGGGCGGCATTAACCAGATTATGAGTATGATGCCGGGCATGGGCAATCAGTTAAAGGATGTGGAACTCGATGACGATATGTTTAAGGGTGTTCAGGCAATTATTTATTCCATGACACCGGCAGAGCGTTCCAATCCATCGCTCCTTAATCCTTCCCGCAAACGTAGAATTGCGGCAGGAGCTGGTGTAGACATCAGTGAAGTAAACCGTCTGGTAAAACAGATGGAACAGCAGAAAAAAATGATGAAGCAGCTTTCCGGTATGATGGGAGGCAAAGGAAAACGCCGGTTTGGTGGATTTCCTGGCGGAATGGGCGGCAGATTCCCGTTCTAAAATTTAATGAAGTGTTTTATCGTACTACGTACCGATAATTCATATAAAAACACAAAAACAATATATTATTTTATTTCTAGGAGGAAATTAACAATGGCAGTAAAGATCAGATTAAAGAGAATGGGACAGAAGAAGGCACCTTTTTATAGAATTATCGTAGCTGATTCTCGTTCCCCAAGAGATGGTAAGTTCATCGCAGAAGTTGGTACTTATGATCCAACTAAGACACCTAGCGCATTCAACATTAATGAAGAAGAAGCTAAGAAGTGGCTTGCTAACGGCGCTCAGCCAACGGAAACTGTTGCTAAGTTATTCAAGAAGGCTGGTATTAAGTAGTCTTTAAATAACAAATTAGCTTTCAGAAAGGTGCGTAAAGATATGAAGGAATTAGTAAAAGTTATCGCTATGGCACTGGTAGATCATCCGGAAGAGGTTGTTGTTACTGAGACAGAAAACGATAAGACAATTCTTGTGGAGTTAAAGGTGGCTCCGGAAGATATGGGTAAGGTAATCGGCAAGCAGGGCCGTATTGCAAAGTCCATTCGTACCGTTGTAAAGGCAGCTTCCACAAAGGACGATAAAAAGGTAGTTGTAGAAATCCTTCAGTAGGATTTACTGATTGGATGAGTAAGGTTAAGCGCAAGGTAAATTTGCCTTGCGCTTTTTATTCAGAAGGGAAAGAAACTAACATGGAACAGGATTTGCTTAGAGTGGGTGTGATTGCAAATACACACGGGGTACACGGAGAAGTCAAGGTTTATCCGACCACAGACGATATGGCACGCTTTAAAAAGTTAAAACAGGTAATTTTGGATACAGGAAAAGAGCAGAGAACCTTAGAGATTGCAAGTGTAAAGTTTTTTAAGAATCTTGCGATTTTAAAGTTCAAGGGAATCGATAATATAAATGATATTGAAAAATATAAGGGAAAAGATCTGTTAATCACAAGAGAACAGGCAGTACCTTTAAAAAAGGATGAATATTTTATCTGTGATTTAATCGGTTGTCAGGTGGTGACAGAGGATGGCACAGAGGTCGGAGAACTGACCGAGGTATTACAGACCGCAGCCAATGATGTGTTTGTGGTAGAAGGCATAGAAAAAAAAGAGATCTTAGTACCATATATTAATGACTGTGTTTTGAATGTTTCTATGGAAGAAAAGAAGGTAACTGTTAAGCTGCTCCCGGGGATGACAGATTAATCGGAAGCCGGAAAATATGTTTTGAAACAGACATTAGGAGGAAATCATGAATTTCTACGTAATGACATTGTTTCCTGAGATGATTGAACAGGGCTTAAATACAAGTATTATCGGACGAGCCATGGAAAAGGATTTGTTGTCCTTAAAAGCAATCAATATCAGGGATTATACACTTGATAAGCATAAAAGAGTGGATGATTATCCGTATGGCGGTGGTGCAGGAATGTTAATGACAGTGGAGCCGGTACTTCGTACGTACGAGGCTGTCCGTGCAGATATTGAAGAAAAGACCGGAAGTAAAGAGCGACCACGCGTGATTTATCTGACACCATGGGGGCATACCTTTACACAGGGAATGGCAAGGGAGCTTGCAAAGGAAGAAAATCTTGTCTTTTTGTGCGGCCATTATGAAGGAATTGATGAACGTGCACTGGAAGAAGTGGCTACAGATTTCGTTTCTATCGGAGATTATGTTTTAACCGGTGGTGAATTGCCGGCGATGGTAATGATTGATGCGATTGCAAGGCTGATACCGGGGGTGTTAAATAATGAGGATTCCGCAGAATACGAAAGTTTTACAGGAAATCTCCTGGAGCATCCGCAATATACCAGACCGGAAGAATATAACGGAAAAAGAGTTCCTGATGTACTTTTGTCCGGGCATCATGCCAAAATAGAGGCATGGAGAAAGGAGCAGTCCATAGAAAGGACCCGGAAATACCGTCCTGATTTGCTTGAAAAGATGGAATAGTTTCAAAAAAAGATAAAATTTGCAAATAAAAAGCTTGCAAATATAAAAAAAATGTTGTATAATATTTCTTCGTGAGACAAGATGTTCCGCTGTATCAGATAGGCTGATAGTAAGAATGTCTGCAAATATAAGGAGGTCACAAAATGAACGACATTATCAAGAACATTGAAGCAGCTCAGATTAAGGCTGAAGTTGCAGAATTCCACGTTGGTGATACTGTTAAGGTATACGCTAAGGTAAAGGAAGGAAACCGTGAAAGAACTCAGATGTTTGAAGGCATCGTAATCAAGAGACAGAACGGTGGCGCAAGAGAAACATTCACAGTTAGAAAGAATTCTAACGGTGTTGGTGTTGAAAAGACTTGGCCATTACATTCTCCACACGTTGAGAGAATTGAAGTAGTTCGTCGTGGTAAGGTTAGACGTGCTAAGTTAACTTATCTCCGTCAGAGAACAGGTAAGAGCGCTAAGGTTAAAGAGCTTGTTAGATAATTTACCGAGCAAACATGGCTTCAGGATTTCCTGGAGCCTTTTTTGTTGAAAATAACATGGTTTCATGGTATATTTAATTAGATAAACAGAAAGGAAGACAATCTCCCATGGATATGTATTTATATAGTAAAAAACCAAAAATCAAACAGATTGTAAAATCTATTATTATATGGATAATAGAGATTGCACTGGTGATTGCTGCTGCTTATCTGATTATTGAATATGCTATGGAAAAGACAACTATGATGGGAAGCTCCATGAGTTCAACACTGGAGGATGAAGAAAAAATTATTGTCAACAAACTGGCGTATCTCAGAAAAGATCCGGAGCGTTTTGATGTCATAGTATTTAAACAGAGCAATAACGAACACAGCTATTACAATATAAAGCGTGTCATCGGTTTGCCGGGAGATGTCATTGAAATTATAGAGGGATATGTTTTTATCAACGGGGAAAAATTAGAAGAGGTAATCGATGTTGAGGCAATGCGAGTGGCAGGAATTGCGCAAGAACCGGTAGAGTTACAGGAAAATGAGTTTTTTGTTCTGGGAGATAACCGAAATTCCAGCGAAGACAGCCGTTTTGCCAATGTTGGGATTGTTGTAAAAAAGGACATTATCGGAAAAGCGTGGATTCGACTGAAACCGTTTTCCATTATAGATAAAATCAATAGGGAGGATTAGATTATGCATTATCAGTGGTATCCGGGACATATGTCAAAGGCAAAAAGACAGATGCAGGAAGATATGAAACTCATTGATGTCGTGATTGAGCTTGTAGATGCGAGAATACCTTACAGTTCAAAAAATCCGGACATTGATTATATTGCAAAGGGGAAAGACAGAGTGATTCTTCTGAACAAGGCAGACCTTGCAGATGAAGCGGTCACGGCTTCGTTTCGACGTTTTTATGAAGCCAAAGGGTTCCATGTCTGTACAGTAAACTCAAAAGGCGGAAACGGTGTAAAAAATGTAATGAATACCGTTCGTACCGCCTGTAAAGAAAAAATAGAAAAGGATCGTGCCAGAGGAATCATCGGCAGACCAATCCGTGCGATGATTGTGGGTATTCCGAATGTCGGGAAATCCACATTTATTAATTCATTTGCAGGAAAAGCATGTGCAAAGACCGGAAATAAACCGGGTGTTACCAAAGGAAAACAGTGGATTCGTCTGAATAAGGAGCTGGAACTTTTAGATACACCGGGTATTTTGTGGCCGAAATTTGAGGATCAGCGAGTAGGCATACGAATTGCAATGATTGGTTCAATCAATGAAGACATTCTTGATCAGGTTGAGTTGGCAATCAAACTGATGGATTATATTATGGCACATTATCCGGGGGCGGTTGCCGCACGTTACAATGTACCGGAGGAAGGCACCGGCGAAGTGATGCTATCTAAAATTGCGGACAAGCGTGCCTGCAAGAAAAAAGGTGGCGAGCTGGATTTAGAAAAAATGGCATCCTTTGTAGTGGATGATTTCAGAGGTGGGCGTATCGGAAGAATTACCTTAGAGCGTCCGGAAGACATTACAGAATAGGGTGAGGAAAACATGAACAAAATATCAGAGATAAAGGCTATATTGGAGCAGGCAGCCATCGAGGAGCTGCCGGGAGTCGTGGCTCAGTTTGCATCGGATGAAAGAGAAGGCGTAAAGAAGCTTCTTCTCCGGGCCCGGAAAAAAATGGATGCATATGAAAAGGAAGTTGCCCGTACAGAAAACATGAAAATATATGAGCGCAAATATAGTGATTTTTCCTATATCTGTGGGATAGATGAAGTAGGAAGAGGTCCTCTTGCCGGTCCGGTTGTTGCCGCAGCAGTGATTTTACCAAAGGATTGTGACATTTTATATATCAATGATTCCAAGCAGCTTTCGGAAGAAAAAAGGGAAGCATTATATGAGGAAATTATGGAAAAAGCAGTCGGTGTCGGCATTGGCGTGGTTTCACATGAGCGGATTGATGAAATCAATATTTTGCAGGCTACGTATGAAGCAATGCGACAGGCAGTAGGAAAGCTGCCGATGCAACCGGACCTGCTTTTAAACGATGCTGTGACCATTCCGGAGCTTCCGATGAAACAAGTACCGATTATTAAAGGTGATGCAAAAAGTATTTCCATTGCGGCTGCCAGTATTGTTGCAAAGGTTACAAGAGACCGCATGATGGTCGAACTTGACCATTTTTATCCGGAGTATGGTTTTGCAGGAAACAAAGGCTATGGTTCTGCAACCCATATCGAGGCGTTAAAGACAATCGGACCATGTAAGATTCACAGAAGAAGTTTTATTAAAAATTTTATTTAGTCTGTGCGAAAGGAGAAGGCGATGGAAAGCAAGGAAAAGAATTTAAAAACTGCTGTAGCCTTATCCTATGACATAGCTGATGAAGCTCCAAAGATTTTAGCAAGCGGAAAAGGCTATGTTGCAGAAAAGATAATAGAACGTGCAAGAGAAGAGGATGTCCCGGTACATAAGGATGAAAAGCTTACAAAAACATTGTCAAAGCTTGAAATCGGGGATTATATTCCAAAGGAACTCTATGGTGTTGTGGCTGAGATTCTTGTTTTTGTTGACAGAGTTGAAGGAATAAAACGTAATGGAAAATAAACGGAAAATCGGAACAGAAAAAGAAGAGCAGGCAGTTAAATTCCTGGCAGAAAAAGGGCTTAAGATTATAGAACGCAATTATTATTTTCCCGGTGGAGAACTGGATGTAATTGGGCGGGATGGAGAGTATCTTGTATTTATTGAAGTAAAATACAGAAAAAATACAGCATATGGGTTTCCGGAAGAGGCAGTAACCTCCGGAAAACAGAAAAAACTGGTTCTTGGAGCAAAGAGATATCTGTATGAGCGCAGGATATCTGATGAAACGCCATGCAGATTTGATGTGATTTCTGTCTGCGGAGAAGAAATTATCTGGATAGAAAACGCATTCTGTTTGACATAAAGATTTCCGTATTGTACAATTTGTACTAAGGCTTTTATAGATGAAAGAAAAAGGAGTAATATAGATGAGTAAACCGATTGTAGCTATTGTAGGAAGACCGAATGTTGGAAAATCTACGTTATTTAATGCTCTTGCGGGAGAACGGATTTCTATAGTAAAGGATTTCCCGGGAGTTACCAGAGACCGCATATATGCGGAGGTGAGCTGGTTAAATTATCAGTTTACCATGATTGATACCGGTGGTATCGAACCGGAAAGCAAGGATATGATGTTAACTTACATGAGACAACAGGCTCAGACTGCAATTGATACAGCAGATATTATTATTTTTGTTGTAGACGTAAAGCAGGGGCTGGTGGATGCAGACTTTAAGGTGGCGGACATGCTTCGTCGTGCCAATAAGCCGGTACTTCTTTGCGTAAACAAGGTAGATGATTTTAACAAGTACATGGCAGATGTCTATGAGTTTTATAATCTTGGTATCAGTGACCCAATGCCTGTTTCTGCTGTCAATATGCTTGGCTTTGGTGATTTGCTGGATGAAGTGGTAAAACACTTCAACGAAGATTCCATAAAGGAAGAAGAAGACGAGCGTCCGCGTATTGCTATTGTAGGTAAACCGAATGTGGGTAAGTCTTCCATTATCAATAAGCTTCTGGGTGAGGACCGTGTAATTGTGTCTGATGTGGCAGGAACCACGAGAGATGCCATTGATACCGTAGTGAAATTCAATAAAAAAGAGTATGTTTTTATTGATACGGCAGGTCTTAGAAGAAAGAGTAAAATCAAAGAAGAAATTGAACGGTTCAGTATTGTACGTACGGTAACGGCTGTAGAACGTGCTGATGTTGTTATTGTAGTAATTGACGCAACGGAAGGCATTACCGAGCAGGATGCAAAAATTGCAGGAATTGCCCATGATAACGGAAAGGGTGTCATTATTGCAGTAAACAAATGGGATGCTGTTGAAAATAAGGACGATAAGACAATTTACCGTCACCAGGAGAAGATCCGCGAGGTATTATCCTTTGTTCCGTATGCAGATATCGTATTTATTTCTGCACTGACCGGTCAACGTATGCCAAAGCTGTTTGAGCATATTGAAACGGTAATTCAAAACCAGAATTTACGTATCGGAACCGGCGTATTAAATGAAATCATGATGGAGGCAGTTTCTTTGCAGCAGCCACCATCTGATAAGGGTAAGAGATTGAAGCTTTACTATATTACGCAGGTTTCGGTAAAACCACCGACATTTGTAATTTTTGTTAATAATAAAGAATTGATGCATTTTTCATACACCAGATATATCGAAAACAAGATTCGTGAGGCATTTGGTTTTGCAGGAACTTCCTTGAAATTTATTATCAGGGAGCGTTCTGAAAAAGACAACATGATGTAATAATTTCGTCAAAGGAGAATAATCGTTATGTTTCGGGACATTTTGTTATGTATTTTAACAGGATATTATTTTGGTGGGCTCTCAGGGGGACACATTACAGGGAAATTGTACCATGTTGATGTAAGACAGCATGGAAGCGGTAATCTTGGTGCAACCAATGTACTTCGTGTGTTGGGAAAAAAAGCAGGTGCATTGACCTTGCTTATTGACTTGGGAAAAGTAATTGTTCCGATTTTGATTGTAAGATATCTGTTGTTTCCTGAATATGAGCCGTTTTCTTATGAGAGCCAGTTAATGGTACTTTATCTGGCGTTTGGCACAGTAGTCGGACACAATTTTCCATTGGGACTGGAGTTTCATGGAGGAAAAGGCGTTGCCTGTATGGCGGCTACGATTCTCATGTTTGACTGGCGTCTGGCAATTGTTGCATTTCTTGCTTTTTGCCTGATTGTTGCTGTTACAAAATATGTATCACTTGGTTCCATGGTTGCGTCGGTTATGTTCCTTCTTTGGGTAATCTTTGTAACGGATTCGGACCTTCATATGATTTTTGTTACGGCGTTATTTCCGGTCCTTGTAATTTTTATGCACCGGTCTAATATTGTTCGCCTGATTCGGGGTACTGAAAATAAAATCGGGCAGAAAAAGAAAGAGGAAAACGAGGGAAACTAAGATGAAAATAACCATATTGGGTGCCGGAACATGGGGAACGGCATTAGCTATTTTACTTACCGAGAATAAACACGAAGTAACCATCTGGTCAGCATTAAAACGAGAAGTGGATGAATTGTCTGCGCATCGAAATGAAATTAAAAATCTTCCCGGAGCAGTGCTTCAGGAGTCTGTTTGTGTGACAGATGATTTAGATGTTGCCTTAAAAGAGCCGGAGATGATTGTATTTGCTGTGGCATCTATTTATGTCAGAGAGACAGCAAAGAAGATTTCCGCACGTATTCCGGAAAATCTAATTATTGTAAATGTAGCAAAAGGAATTGAGGAAGCTACCTTAATGACGTTGACAGAGGTCATAGAGGATGAAATTCCGCAAGCACAGGTGGCAGTGTTATCCGGTCCGAGTCATGCAGAAGAGGTAAGCCGGAAGCTTCCGACAACTATTGTTGCCGGTGCAAAGAAAAAAGCAGTGGCAGCGCAGATTCAGGATGTTTTTATGACAGATTTTTTCCGTGTCTATACAAGCCCTGATGTCATTGGAATTGAACTGGGAGGCTCATTAAAAAATGTCATTGCTCTTGCGGCGGGCATTGTAGATGGACTTGGATATGGAGATAATACAAAAGCTGCCTTGATGACCAGGGGAATTTTTGAGATTTCAAGACTTGGCATGAAAATGGGAGGTAAATACGAAACCTTTGCCGGTTTGTCCGGGATGGGAGATTTGTTTGTTACATGTACCAGTAAACATAGCCGTAATCGCAATGCCGGTTTTTTAATCGGACAGGGCAAGTCTTCCAAAGAAGCCATGGAAGAAGTAAATCAGGTTGTGGAAGGTGTGCATTCTGCTAAAGCTGCTATGTTGCTCGGACAAAAATATGGTATTGAACTTCCGATTGTGGCACAGGTGAATGAGGTATTGTTCTATGATAAACCTGCAAGAGAGGCTGTTTTTAATCTTCTGATGCGAGAAAAAACAGAAGAGCATTCTTCTTGTCAGTGGACAGAATAAAAAAATAAAGGGATTCTTATCCTAGCCATGGATGAGAATCTCTTTTTTTGCATTTTTCGTTCTGAATAAGCATATAGTGGTATAAACATAATGGAAGCAAGTGGAAATGTCATTCGCAGGAGGGAACGAAATGGGAAGCTATCAGGAAAATACATTTAACGTATATAAAGATATACAGACAAGAACAAACGGAGCATTATATTTAGGTGTGGTTGGACCGGTTAGAACAGGAAAATCCACATTTATTAAACGCTTTATGGATGTTCTTGTTCTTCCTGAAATTGATAATCTAAATTTAAAGCGTCAGATTACAGATGAACTTCCGCAGAGTGGAAACGGAAAGACAATTACAACAACCGAACCTAAGTTTATTCCGATGAATCCTGCCAGCATCCGGCTCATGGACGATTCCGAGATAAAACTTCGTTTTATTGACTGTGTTGGTTTTATGACGGAGGGTGCACTTGGACATATGGAGGAAAATAGCGACCGTATGGTAAAGACACCATGGAGTAAAGAAGAAATCCCATTTTCTAAAGCTGCTGAAATAGGAACAAGAAAAGTAATTGAGGATCATTCTACCATTGGGATTGTAGTTACTACAGATGGAAGTTTTAGTAATATTCCGAGAGAAAATTACCTTCCTCCGGAGGAAGAAACTGTCCGTGAGCTGCAAAAAATCGGAAAGCCTTTTATTGTTCTATTAAATTCATCGAATCCGGATGCAGATGAGACTCGAATGCTTGCCGGGGAGCTGGAAGAAAAATATCATACCTCAGTAATACCGGTCAATTGTTTACAGCTGGGAAAAGAAGATATTACATATATCATGGACCGAATTTTATCTTCTTTTCCTGTAAAAATCATATATTTTTCTCTTCCGAAGTGGGTAGAGCTTTTGGACGAAAATGATCCTGTAAAAAGCGGTACAATAAAATGTGTCAGGGAATATCTGCAACAAATCTACAGTATGAAGGATTTGCAGAAAAAAATCAAACCAGAAGGAGAGTATGTAGAGAAGCTTGAGATAGATAGACTTCACAGGGAAAATGGCGAAGTAATGATTGATGTACAGATGAAGGAGAAACATTATTATGAAATGTTAAGCAGAATGACAGGATGTCAAATATCAAATGAATCGGAACTGATTAAGACAATAAAGGCGCTTTCAGATGGACGCAACGAATGTGAAGGTGTTCTTGATGCATGGAAAGAAGTAAAAGAAGAAGGATACGGTGTTGTAAAACCACAAGCCTCTGAAATAACGGTATCCGATCCCGAACTGGTAAAACACGGAAATAAGTATGGCGTGAAATTAAAAGCAACTGCTCCGTCAACCCAGTTAATCCGTGCGGATATTGAAATTGAAATAGCTCCGATTGTAGGAACGATGGAACAGGCCAATGATTTGATTGCATACATGAAACAACAGGCTGATGAGGGTCAGAATGCTATTTTTGAAACAAACATTTTCGGGAAAACGGTTCGCCAGCTGATTGAAGACGGAATTGATACAAAGATAAACAATATAACACAGGAGAGCAGAGGAAAACTGCAGAATACAATGCAAAAAATTGTGAATGAAAGCAACCGAGGCATTATCTGCATTATTTTATGATAATTTTATGAAATATTACACAAAAAACAATATGAGAGTTGACATAATTTAGTTAGTTTGTTATAATTTACACGGTTATAAAATTTAACATTTATGTAACATTTTGTAACACATAATGTGATTGATTGTGGAGGCACTGATGAAAAAAACGTGGAGGAATCTGGTTGCATTATTTATTGCCGGATTATTCATTATACAGACACCGCTTACGGTTGCAAATGCGGCTGTAGTAGACGGTGAAGTTTCTTTGGGAGGAATAACAGCAGCACTGAACAGATATTATGAATCTGTCAGTGAAACAGGCACAGATACGACAGAGCTTTTTTCTGTTTTGTTTGTTGCTCCGGAAAATTTAGCACTTGCGAATGTTACAAGTGTATTAAATATTCGCAGAACACCAAGCGCATCTTCCGGAAAGGTTGGAATTCTTCCTCCGTATGGAGCATGTATCGTGGAATCTGTGGAAAATGGATGGGCGAAGATTACTTCCGGTGGAGTAAGCGGTTATGTGGATGCTTCTTATCTGATTATGGGAGAAGAGGCAGCTAAGATTGCTAAGGAAATTGCATCGCTGTATGCGGTTGTTAATTCAGATGTCAGTGCTTTAAATGTACGTAAGCAGCCAAGCACAAGCAGCCGGAAAATTGCACGTGCTGTAGCAAACGAAAGATTTTTAGTATCACAAGAAGTTGTTATAAACAAAGACGATGCCACTGCAAAAGTCTGGGTTGAGGTATTCTTAAAAGATAATGAAGATGACACACAGGTTGCTTATGTGTGTTCCGATTATGTGACATTCTCTTATGAGCTTGTCTGGGCAACAGAATACACTCCATATGGTCCGGGGGTATCTGATTTACGTGTCAGCATTTGTGATTATGCTTCCCAGTTCATTGGAACAAAATATGTTTGGGGCGGCAATAGTCTGACAAAGGGTGTTGACTGTTCCGGTTTTGTAAAGCAGGTCTATAAGTATTTTGGATATACCACACCTAGAGTAACAAGGGATATGGCAAAAAAATACGAAAGTATTTCTATTTCCGAATTACAGCCGGGCGACCTGATTTTTTACGGTATAAAGGCAGATAATTATATCAATCATGTAGGAATTTATATCGGAAATAATAAGATTATCCATTCCAGCACGAACTATGAAGGAGTTGCTATTTCCAGCATGTATTTTTCGTCTAATTTGAGCATTTTAAAATGCTGTCGAATTCTGGATAAGGATCAATAAATGAATCTGATAATGAGAGAAAAAAGCAGTTGTCAATCTTGGCAATTGCTTTTTTTTGTGATACTATAAGAAAGTATCATGATAGGAGAATACGTATGGAAATTATTATTGTTTTTTTAGGATTATTTCTTATTCTTGTGATTAAGGGGTTCTTTGACAGAAAGAATGCAAAATTACGTTTAACAGAAAAATTAAAGAGAAATTGGGGAAGACTTCCCGAAAACGAATATTCTGAAGAAAAGTATCGGTCGTTGCAATACTATTACAAAACCAAAATTGTACCGGAAAAGGACAGCCGGACTTTGTTAGATGAGATTACGTGGCATGATTTGGATATGGATTATTTGTTTTCCATATTAAATGCCACAAATTCATCCATGGGAGAAGAATATCTTTTTGCGTTGTTACACGAGTTAAAGTTTTCTCCGGAAGAACTTTTAGAAAGAGAACGTCTGATTACATTCTTTAAAGAGCATCCCGAAGAAAGGCTGCGCCTGCAAACGGCGTTTGCCATGATTGGACGTAACAAAAAGAATTCGGTCTATGAATACATGTCACAAATTGAGCAGGTAAAGCAGGAACAAAATCTGATTCATTATCTGGTGTTGTTTGCGATGCTTGCAGGAATAGCAGTACTTCCGTTTTCAGGAGCAATCGGTGGTGGAATACTGATTGCCTGTGTTGTTTTTAATATTATCACATATTATAAGCGCAAAGGAGAAACTGCGCCATATTTTACCGCATTATCCTATGTGATACGTATGCTGGAATATGCAAAGAAAATTGCAAAGGAAGAGATTACCGAGTTGCAGGCGTATACCTTCGTTTTGTCAAAAAATATGAGCCGTCTGGAAACACTCTTAAAGGGGGCTCCGGTTGTTGCCCCACAAAATGTGACAGGAGATATGCTCTCTATGTTTCTTGATTATGTCCGTATTATGTTTCATACGGATTTGATTCGATTTAATCAGATGATAAAAAAATATATAGCAGAAAAAGACGCTATTTTTTCGATTTTTGAAACAGTAGGTTTTTTAGATGCAATGTGTGCAATTGCGTCTTTTCGCGAAATGCTGCCGTATTCTTCGGTTCCTGAATTTTGCGATGACAGAAAACTTATCGCTGAGGAATTATATCATCCGTTTCTTTCAGAGCCGGTTCCGTCCGACATTGCAACAGAACGTTCTGTGCTGATTACCGGTTCCAATGCCTCCGGCAAATCAACCTTTTTAAAAGCAGTGGCCATCAATGCAATTTTGGCTCAGACCATTCATACGGTATGTGCAAGGACTTATCAGGCTGCGTATTTTTATGTTATGTCCAGTATGGCATTGACCGATGATATTTTAGGCGGTGAGAGCTATTATATTGTGGAGATTCGCTCATTAAAGAGAATTCTTGCGGCTACGGAAAAAGAAGGCGCGCCTGTATTGTGTTTTGTGGATGAAGTTTTGCGTGGTACCAATACAGTAGAACGGATTGCGGCATCGTCACGAATTCTGTCTTCCATTGCACAAAACAATGCTTTGATTTTTGCGGCAACACATGATATTGAACTGACATATATGCTGGAGAATGTTGTTGCAAACTATCATTTTGAGGAGCAGATTAAGGAAGATGCGATTTTCTTTGATTATAAATTAAAAGAAGGCAGAGCAACGACACAGAATGCGATTCGTCTGTTATCCATGTTAGGTTATCCGGATGAAATTGTTGCAGATGCCAGGGAAACCGCAGCTTATTTTATGAAAAGCGGTGAATGGAGGAAGATAAGATAGATGAAAGTCACAATTTATACCGATGGCTCGGCAAGAGGAAATCCCGGACCGGGCGGATACGGAACCATACTCAGCTATATCGATCAGTCAGGAAAAGAACATATAAGGGAATATTCCGGTGGCTATAAATTAACGACAAACAACCGGATGGAGCTTTTAGCTGCAATTATTGGTCTTGAAAATCTGATACGTCCGTGTGAAGTGACATTATATTCAGATTCCCAGTATCTTGTAAAAGCTTTCACGGAAGGATGGATTGACAGCTGGATTAAAAAAGGATGGAAACGTGGAAAAAACGATCCTGTAAAGAATGTTGATTTATGGAAGAGGTTACTTAGAGCAATGGAGCCGCATAAGGTGGAATTTTGCTGGGTAAAAGGACATAACGGTCATCCACAGAACGAACGCTGCGACCAGCTGGCAACCACAGCGGCTGATTCAGATCAGTTATTAGATGATGTCAACGGAACAGAAATTTAAACTGAAAAGAAAGCAGAGGAAGAAACCATGGCAGAATTTACGCCAATGATGATGCAATATTTAGAAACAAAAGAGCAGTATAAGGATTGTATTTTATTTTATCGTCTCGGAGATTTTTATGAGATGTTTTTTGAAGATGCGATTACTGTTTCAAGAGAGTTAGAGCTTACGTTGACCGGAAAGAGCTGTGGACAGGAAGAACGCGCACCGATGTGTGGTGTGCCGTATCATGCAGCGGAAACATACCTGACCAGACTGGTCAATAAAGGATATCGCGTGGCAATTTGTGAGCAGGTAGAGGATCCGAAGGCGGCCAAAGGACTGGTAAAGCGTGAAGTGGTTCGTATTGTAACACCGGGTACAAATACGAATACTCAGACGCTTGATGAGAGCAAAAACAATTATCTGATGTGTGTATGTTATTTGGATGAAATATTCGGGATTTCGACAGTAGACGTTACAACCGGAGATTACTACGTAACTCAGGTAACAGAGCTTCGGCAGGCGATAGATGAAGTAATTAAATTCATGCCCTCAGAGCTGATTTGCAATGCATCACTTGTACTTAGCGGAATGGATTTAGAGGATTTTAAAAACCGGCTGAATATTTCCATCGGAACACTGGATGATTGGTATTTTGATGAGGAAATCTGTAAAACAGAGCTAAAGCAGCATTTTAGAATCGGTTCCATTGACGGGCTCGGATTAAAAGATTATGAGATCGGTACAATTGCGGCAGGGTCTGTGTTACGTTACCTATACGAAACACAGAAAAATTCTTTGGGACATATTACAAGATTGCTTCCGTATTCTACCGGAAAATATATGGTAATTGACAGTTCTACGAGAAGAAATCTTGAATTAACCGAGACACTGCGGGAAAAGCAGAAGAGAGGCTCACTCCTTTGGGTGCTTGATAAAACAAAAACTGCTATGGGAGCCAGAATGCTTCGTAGTTTTATTGAACAACCATTAATAAAACGTCCGGATATTGAAGAACGTCTGGATGCAATTGAAGAATTGAATCAAAATGTAATTACAAGAGAAGAAATGAGAGAGTATCTGGATGCAATTTATGACTTGGAACGTCTGATGGGCAAAATCAGCTACAAATCAGCCAATCCAAGAGATTTGATTGCATTAAAGAGCTCTTTGCAAATGCTTCCGCATATCCGCTTTCTGATTCATGAACTGGAATCCTCAGAATGGAAACAGATTTATGAAAATCTGGACAGTTTAGAAGATTTAGCAGCCTTGATTGAAGCAGCTATTGATGAAGAACCGCCTCTTACCATCAAAGAAGGTGGAATTATCAAAGAGGGGTATAATGATGAAGTAGACCGGTTGCGTCTGGCAAAGACCGAAGGCAAAAACTGGTTGGCTGCACTTGAGCAGGAAGAGAGAGACCGTACAGGAATTAAGAATTTACGTATAAAATTTAACCGTGTATTCGGTTATTATCTGGAGGTAACAAATTCCTATAAGGATCTGGTTCCGGAAGACTGGATTCGTAAACAGACCTTAACAAATGCCGAGCGGTATACAACTCCGGAGCTTAAGAAGATGGAGGAGGATATTCTTGGTGCAGAAGACAAACTGTTTTCTTTAGAGTACGATTTGTTTACGGAAGTGCGTGAAACAATAGCGGAAGAGGTACTTCGTATCCAGAAGACGGCAAAAGCCATTGCAAAAGCAGATGCTTTTGCTTCTATGGCACTTGTGGCAGAAAGAAACCGTTATGTCAGGCCAAAAATTAATGAAAACGGTAAAATCTTTATCAAATCAGGCAGACATCCGGTAGTGGAACTTATGATATCCAATGATATGTTTGTGGAAAACGATACATTACTTGATAATGATGAAAAGAGAATTTCTATCATTACCGGTCCGAATATGGCGGGCAAGTCCACATATATGCGTCAGACGGCTTTGATCGTTCTAATGGCACAGATGGGAAGCTTTGTTCCGGCTGAAAGTGCAGAAATCGGAATTGTGGACCGTATTTTTACAAGAGTAGGTGCCAGTGATGATTTGGCATCCGGTCAGAGTACTTTTATGGTAGAAATGACCGAGGTAGCCAATATTTTGCGGAATGCAACGAGAAACAGTCTGCTTATTCTGGACGAAATCGGCCGAGGTACCAGCACCTATGATGGACTCAGCATAGCATGGGCTGTGGTGGAACATATTGCTGATGCAAAAAAACTTGGAGCAAAGACACTGTTTGCAACGCATTATCATGAACTGACGGAATTAGAAGGGCATCTTCCGGGAGTAAACAACTATTGCATTGCTGTAAAGGAGCAGGGAGAAGATATTCTTTTCCTTAGAAAGATTATTAAAGGCGGTGCGGATAAGAGCTATGGCATTCAGGTAGCAAGACTTGCCGGGGTACCGGAGGAGGTTTTAAAGCGCGCAAAGGAAATTGCCAGCCAGTTGTCCGAGCATGATATCAATGTAAAAGCACCTGTTTTTCCGGTAAAAGAACCAAAACCTGTGAAACAGAAGGAAACAATTGGCCAGCTCAGCTTGTTTGACAGTCATGATTATTCTGAGGTTATTGAAGAAATCAAAACGCTGGATATCTCAAAGGTAACTCCGATTGATGCGTTAAATACATTGTATTCATTACAGAAAAAATTAAAACAGTAGCGGAAGAACGCGCAGGGTAAGGAAAAGGTATGGGAAAAATAAATGTTTTAGATCAGCAGACAATCAATCAGATTGCAGCAGGGGAAGTGGTCGAGCGTCCTGCATCTGTTGCAAAGGAATTGGTAGAAAACGCCATAGACGCAGGGGCAAGTGCGGTTACGGTAGAGATTAAAGAAGGCGGTATTTCGCTTTTACGTGTAACGGACAACGGTTCTGGCATTGATCAGGAGGAAATACGTACGGCATTCCTGCGTCATGCAACCAGTAAAATAAAAAGTGCAATTGACCTACTGACTGTCGGAAGTCTTGGATTCCGTGGAGAAGCGTTGTCAAGTATTGCCGCAGTTGCGCAGGTTGAACTGCTGACGAAAACAAAAGAAGCATTTGTCGGTTCCAGATATGTCATTGAGGGTGGTGAAGAAAAGATTTTTGAAGAAGCCGGCTGTCCTCAGGGCACCACCTTCCTTGTACGCAATTTATTTTATAATACACCTGCAAGAAGAAAATTTTTAAAAACTGCAATGACAGAGGGTGGCTATATCAATGAGTTAATGGAACGTATGGCGCTGTCCAGACCGGATATTTCATTCAAATATATGAATAACGGAAAAGTGGCACTTCATACTACCGGCGGAAACGAATTAAAAGACATCATTTATCACGTTTACGGCAGAGATGTCGCCATGTCAGTACTTCCCGTCAATTATCCACAGGATGACAAGGGCATTGCTATTTCCGGATACGTCGGGAAACCACTAATTGCAAGAGGAAACCGCACACAGGAAAATTATTTTATTAATGGAAGATATATTAAGTGTGCCATTGTCAGCAAAGCAATTGAGGATGCCTATAAATCGTTTATGATGGGACATAAATATCCGTTCACTGCAATTCATATCCGAGTTCCTTCCGATTTTATTGATGTTAATGTCCACCCTGCCAAGATGGAACTTCGTTTTGCCGACAATGAAGCCATATATCATGCTGTTTTCAAAACAGTGCAGGATGCATTATCCGGAAAAAATATGATTGTTCCTGTCTCGCTATCAGAAAAAGAAGAGAAACGAGAACAAAAAGAGCAGTTTCAGATGCAACAGAAGGTTACGGTGCCGGAACCGTTTGAAATCAAACGTAAAGAACTGTTACAGCCGGTAACCGTTCAGGAAAAGCCTGTACCGGTACAACCGTGCCTGATAAAAGAAGCTTCTCCTGTCTATACAGCGGCACCTAAAAAACAGCCTCCGGAGCAGAGAAAAGAAGAAAAAGCGGTAATTACAATGCCGTTTGTTGCAGAAGAAAAACCGCAACAGATAGAACTTCCGGTTGATTTGCTTTCTAAGGAGAATAAAAAAGAGTTTCGTCTGATTGGACAGTTGTTTGCAACCTACTGGCTGATTGAAATGGAACAACAGTTATTTATTATTGACCAGCATGCAGCACATGAAAAAGTGTTATTTGAACGTACTATGAAAAAATTAAGAGATAAAACGGAGATAATCACGCAGTCGCTGATGCCTCCGATGATTATTTCTCTTACCATGCGTGAGGCAGAGTGTTTAAAGCAGAATATGGCAGTGTTTGAGCAGTTAGGCTTTGCAATCGAGGAGTTTGGCGGACTGGAATATAAGATTACGGAAGTACCGGCAGATTTGGTTACGGTTGACAGCAAGGAACTCTTATCCGAAGTACTGAATACGCTGCTTTCGGAACGTGAGTACAAAAATGCCGATTTGCTGCTTGAAAAAGTGGCTTCCCTTTCCTGTAAAGCCGCAGTGAAAGGAAATCATGTCATGTCAGAGGCAGAGGCAAGAAATCTGATTTCTGATATGCTGACACTGGATAATCCATATCATTGCCCGCATGGAAGACCAACCACGATTTCTATGTCAAAATATGAGCTGGAGCGAAAATTTAAAAGGATTGTATAACTATGAAAAAGCCGTTGATTATTCTTGCTGGACCCACCGGAGTCGGAAAAACAAAGCTTTCCATTTCACTTGCCAAGGCAGTGAATGGAGAAGTAATATCCGCAGATTCCATGCAGGTTTACAAAAAAATGAATATAGGAACAGCTAAAATCCGGCCGGAAGAGATGCAGGGAGTTTTGCATCATTTAATTGATATTTTAGAGCCGGAAGAGGAATTTAATGTGGTTTTATTTGCAGAATATGCAAAAAAGGCATGTGAAGAATGTTATTCCAAAGGGAAAATTCCTATTTTGGTCGGAGGAACCGGATTTTATATTCAGGCTCTTTTATATGATATTGATTTTACAGAGAATGATGATGACAAATCCTACCGGAATAATTTGGAACAGCTTGCTGATGAAATGGGAAATGAATATCTGCATGAAATGCTAAAAACCATAGATGCAAAAGCAGCAGAAAGTATTCATCCGAACAATCGGAAACGGGTTATCCGTGCTCTTGAATTTTATGAAAAAAGCGGTCAGAAAATTTCTGAGCACAATGAAGAACAACAAAAAAAGCAGTCTCCGTATGAGTATGCATATTTTGTGCTGACCGATGAAAGAGCACTGTTATATGACAGAATTAATCACAGGGTAGATACTATGCTTGAGGACGGACTTACAGAGGAAGTCGGAAATCTCTTAAACACCGGAATACAACGTAATACAGTTTCCATGCAGGGACTTGGCTATAAAGAGATGGCAGCCTATCTGTATGGAGAATATTCCTATGACGAAGCTGTCTATATCCTAAAGCGAGACACCAGACATTTTGCGAAACGCCAGCTGACATGGTTTAAACGGGAAGCGGAAGCAATTTTTTTGAACCGTTCGGAGTTTCATCAGGATGAGGCTGCGATTTTAGACAAAATGTTGGGAATACTAAAAGAAAAAGAAATCATTGCAGGAGAATAGTATGAAAGACAAAATCAATGAAATGTATCGTGAGCTTCATATTTCATGGCCGGTACTGAATTATTGCACAGAAATAGAGGAACAGTTAAAAGAGCGTTTTCAAGCGATTGATGAAGTAGCAGAATATAACCAGATGAAAGTCATTGCAGCCATGCAGAAGAACAAATTAAGTGATATTCATTTTGCGGCTACAACCGGCTATGGCTATAACGATTTGGGACGGGATGTTTTAGAAGCCGTATATGCTGATATTTTTAAAGCAGAATCTGCTTTGGTGCGACCTTCGCTGACGTGCGGTACACATGCGCTTACAATTGCACTTTCAGCTAATCTTCGCCCGGGAGATGAAATCTTATCACCGGTAGGAAAACCGTATGATACGCTGGAGGGCGTCATTGGCATTCAGGAATCCAAAGGTTCTCTTGCTGAGTTTGGAATTACGTATTCACAGGTGGATTTAAAAGAAGATGGCAGTTTTGACTTTGACGGAATCCGGGCGGCTATCAATGAGCGCACGAAACTGATTACCATTCAGCGCTCTAAGGGATATCAGACCAGACCGACATTATCGGTAGAACAGATTGGTGAAGTGATTGCCTTTATCAAAGCTATCAAGCCGGATGTCATCTGCATGGTGGACAACTGCTACGGAGAGTTTGTCCAAACAATAGAGCCGACGGAAGTAGGAGCAGACCTTTGTGTCGGTTCCCTGATTAAAAATCCGGGTGGTGGTCTGGCACCGATTGGCGGATATATTGTAGGCAGGGAAGAATATGTTGAAATGTGCGCGTATCGTTTGAATGCACCGGGACTTGGAAAAGAGGTAGGAGCGACACTCGGATTAAATCAACAGTTTTTCCAGGGGTTATTCCTTGCTCCGACCGTAGTTGCAGGCGCATTAAAGGGGGCTATTTTTGCTGCAAATATTTATGAGAAGCTTGGATATCCGGTAATTCCAAACGGCACAGAACCTCGTTATGATATTATTCAGGCCGTGACCTTAAAGAGTCCGGAAGCTGTTATTGCATTTTGTCAGGGGATTCAGGCAGCAGCACCGGTTGACAGTCATGTTACTCCGGAACCTTGGGAAATGCCGGGATATCATTCTGACGTTATTATGGCGGCAGGAGCGTTTGTTCAGGGCTCTTCCATCGAATTGTCTGCTGATGGTCCCATTGCTCCGCCATATGCAGTATATTTCCAGGGGGGACTGACATGGTATCATGCAAAGCTTGGTATTATGATGTCTGTACAAAAAATGAAAGAAGCCGGATTGATTCAGTTATAATAAAAACAAGAAAACAAAGGAGGAAATTCCTATGAAGAAAAATTCCATTGTACTCTTAATTCTCATATTGGCAGGCGTTGTTCTGGGTGGTTTCATCGGGCATCTTGCACGAGATATTTCCTGGCTTGCCTGGTTAAATTACGGACAAACCTTCGGATTTACCGGAAGTGGAGGTTCCGCTCTTGTATTAGACCTCGGTGTATTGGTTCTCCAGTTCGGTCTGCAGATTAAAATAACAATTGCCAGCATTATAGGAATCGTTCTTGCATTTTTTATTTATCACAAGCTTTAAGTAAAAAAAATTCTTCTTTTCGGGAGAGACGGTGAAAGAGGAATTCATGGAAAAAACGAAAACAATGAAAGAACTGCCGTTCTCAGAACGGCCTTACGAAAAATTTGAAACAGAGGGTGCGGAGAAATTATCGGAAAAAGAACTTCTTTCGGTAATTATCCGTACCGGGACAAAAAAAGAACGTGCAGACCAGGTTGCCCTAAAGATACTTGATTACTGTGGAGCAGACGGTTTACAGGCATTATGGAACATGGATATTGAACAGCTGCGTAAGATTCCGGGAATAGGAAGAGTAAAAGCAATTCAGATATTATGTGTCTGTGAACTTGCAAAAAGGCTGGCACGTGGAAAACGTATTCTTGGCACAAGGGTGTCTTCGCCGGAAGATATCGTTTCATACTATAATGTGCATCTGAAATTTCAAGAAAAAGAACATTTGATTTTACTGGTTCTTGACGGTAAAAACAGAATTCTGTCAGAAGAAATATTATCCATAGGGACAATAAATGCAGCGATTGCGGATCCGCGCGAAATCTTTTTTACGGCACTGAAAAAGAATGCCGTTTCGATTATTTTAATTCATAATCATCCGAGCGGAGACCCGCTTCCGAGTACAGAAGACATTATTTCCACAAAACGTATTCTGGAAGCAGGAAAAATAATAGGAATTCCTTTAAATGACCATATTATTATCGGGCAGAATTCCTATGTCAGTTTAAGAGGAGAAAAATATCTTGAATTTTAAGCGGTTTATTTTTTGAATTGGATTGAAAACAGAAGACAAAAGTGTTAGAATTAGATAGATTGCACAACTATGAAAATGGGAGGAAGTTCAAATGAATACAAAAGTGTTTGGTATTGATTTTGGTACAAGTACAATTAAAATATATCGTAAGCATGACGGTGTTATTTTCGATAAGAAAAACATTATTGCTTTATGTAATAATGAAGTTATGGCAATTGGGGATGATGCATTCGAAATGCTCGGAAAGGCTCCGGACAATTTTCTGGTGACCTATCCGGTAAAGAATGGTGTTATTGCAGATATTGCAAATATGCTTGCCTTGCTTAATAAGGCGTTCAAACAGATTGCGGATAAGAGCGGAAAAATCACAGGCGCTGATATTATTGTTGCTTCTCCAACCGATATTACAGAAGTAGAAAAGAGAGCCTTCTTTGACCTTGCCGCAAATTCCATTGCAAAGCCAAAGAAAGTCCGCGTTGTAGAAAAACCAATTGCAGATGCACTTGGTGCAGGTCTTGATGTGATGAATGCCAGCGGTGTTATGGTAGTTGATATTGGTGCAGATACCACAGAGATTTCCATTATGTCTCTTGGTGGTATTGTACTGAGTAAACTGGTTACTATCGGCGGAAACAAGTTTGATGATATCATCATCAGCAATGTACGAAAGAAATATAATCTTGTAATCGGCAACAAAACAGCAGAATTAATCAAGAAGAAATTGGCATATGCCATCAATCCGGAACATGAGACCATCAAAGTTTATGGTCGTGATGTTATGAACGGACTTCCGACCGAAGCTGAAATCGATTCGGAATTTGTATATGAAACCATAAATGAAAGCCTGCACTCTATTGTAGATGCAGTACGAATCATTCTGGAGAAGACTCCACCGGAAATTTCTTCGGATATTATTGATTCCGGAATCTACATTACCGGTGGTTCAGCAAATATCAAGAAAATTGATGAATTATTTGCACAGGAAACAGAGCTTCCGATTTATGTATCCAATGATCCGGCCAACACCGTTGTAAACGGTCTTGGAAAGATTTTAGAAGAAAGCTCCAAGTACGATTGCCTTGCATTTTCCTTAAAGCAGACTTATTACGGAGGCTGATATGCCAAGACGACGCAGAAGACGTAGACGAGATGAAAAAAAAATAATAACGATTCTGCCAAAGCATGTGTTTTTTTTACTGATTTTTTTGACAGCAGTCATCATGTTTCTTTCTTACAGGTTTCCTAATTTATTATTGCCTGTCAGAAATGCAGTAGATTCTGTGGTACTTCCGATGCAAAGGGGAATCAATGTTGTCGGACGTTCCATTTCAGACCGTATGGAAGTGCTGGAAAACATTGAAGATTTGCAGGAAGAAAATGCAAGACTGAAAGCTGAACTGGAGGTATTACGTCAGGAAGCGCAGATTGTTGCCAGTGAAAAATACGAATTGGATGCCCTAAAGGAACTTTTTGAGCTGGATCAGAAATATCCGGACTATGAAAAAGTGGCTGCCCGTATTATTGCAAGGGAAAGCAACGGCTGGTACAATATCTTTACTATTGATAAAGGATATGAGGACGGAATTGCTGTAAATATGAATGTAATGGCAGGTAACGGACTGGTTGGTATTGTAACTGCTGTACGTAAAAATTCTGCTACAGTACGTTCGATTATTGATGACAGCAGCAATGTCAGCGGTATGGTGCTTAGAACTTCTGATACCTGCATCGTTTCCGGAGACTTAACCCTGATGATGACAGACGGCAGAATCCGGATTACCATGATTCCTCTTAATTCTACAGTAAGAGAGAATGAAGAAGTGGTAACGTCACATATCAGTGACAAATACCAGCAGGGAATACTGATTGGATATATTTCCGAAATCAGAATAGATTCCAGTAATATGACAAAAACAGCATATCTGACACCTGTTGTTGATTTTGAACATCTGGACGAAGTGCTGATAATTACAAAGTTAAAAGAATCGTTTGAATTGGACGAGTAAGAGGAAAGGAAGTAAAAAGTGGTACGAGTTATTGTAACCTTAATTGAAATTGTTTTCTGCTTCCTGTTGCAGACTTCATTATTTTCTTTCCTGCGTATCTCGGGTGTTGTTCCGAACTGTCTGTTGATTCTTGTCATTGCAGTTGCTTATATGGCAGGACAGATTCCTGCATTAA